>JBDLUU010000056.1:0-7511 GCA_039805185.1 Bacteroidota bacterium | reverse complement strand
CGAATGATTTCATTTTGTTCATTCAACTCTATTGCTCCTGTGCCGTAGAAATATTGCAAATTCTTTAATGGATTACCATCCACTACACAAAGGTCTGCCAGCTTGCCTGGTTCAATGGTTCCGATTTCTTTTTCCATGCCCAATGCCTGTGATGCGTGCATGGTGGCAGCCCGTATCACTTCCAGTGGATGAAATCCCGCTTCGCGTAACAACTCTAATTCTCGAACAAATCCAAAACCATATAACTGATAAATGAATCCATTGTCAGATCCTGCCGTTACACGACCTCCTCTGTTTTTATATTCATTAATAAAAGTCATCCAGAGTTTGTAATTGTTTTTCCATTCTATTTCCTGCTCTGTTCCCCAGTTGTGCCAGTATGATCCGTGTGATACCCTGCTGGGTTCGTAGAACTTCCATAAAGAAGGCAGGGTATAGTCTTCGTGCCATTCTGCTCTTCTGGCGCGCATTAAATCTCTGTTTGCTTCATAAATATTCATGGTGGGGTCCAACGTAAAATCAGCTGCAATCAATTCGTTCATCACTTTATTCCACTTCTCTGAATAGGGTGCTGCTGCCTGTTTCCAGAGTTTACCGGCTTCTTCAAAACGATGTTGTTCATTGTTGTAATTATAATCGGCCGGATAATCCTGCAGCGTTCCTTTTTCCAGCATCGCTTCCGGTAACCCGTACCAATGTTCCATACTGGTCATGCCTGCTTTTGCAGATTGTACAACGTTCCATCTGGCTACATCCAGCTGTGCGTGATGCGCAGTGCTTCTTAATCCCAGTCTTTTGTTTTCTCTGATGGCCGCATCCATTACTTCCGGAGAGGCTCCAAAAAATTTAATGCCATCTGCACCTTTTGCTGCATTTTCATTTACCCATGCACGTGCTTGTTCTGCATTTATAATAGGCGTTTTACTTCCTTGTCCAAATGCTGTATAGGCAAATATTCTGGGTGCTGTAATTCTGTTGGCTGCACTTTTCTTTTTATGGTCTAATACCCATTCCAAACCATTTCCGGCCGATGGATCGCGAATCGTGGTGATGCCATGTGCCATCCATAACTTGAATACATATTCTGCTGGTGTCCCTTGTGATTTACCACCAATATGTCCGTGCATATCAATTAAACCCGGTAATACATATTTGCCATTGCAATCAATTTCCTTGCCACCTGCTTTTAATGCTGGTCTTGACTTTGGGTCAATCGGCATACCCGGATTGCCCACATTCGCTATTCGTACAATGCGGTTGTTTTCAATAATAATGTCTACTGGTCCATAAGCGGGAGATCCGGTTCCGTTAATCACCATGGCTGAACGGAGTATCAATTGGGTATAAGGTCCCTGACCTTCCTTCACCACTGGCGCTGGTGTTATCTGCGCACCTGAATGAAGGGTTGTCATCAGACAAACAAGGGCAAGTATGTATTTAACCATAAAATTGTTTTGCTGAAGGTAAGCCGCAGACTGAAACTTCCCAAGCGATTCTATATGCTTATTGACTGCTCATGAATTCCGCTTATCTTTGCCTCCCAAGTTAAGATCATGAAATTCTATAATACCATTATCAAGTATCGTTTTTGGCTGAGTTTGCTGGCATTGGTAGCGGCGGTTGGCGTTAATATTTCCAGCGGTTTCTGGCCTTCTTTCATTTTATATTTTGTAGCTGTGATAGGATTGGCCAGTCATTTCTTTATCGGCCCTTTGCGTTTGATTCAGGAGCCAATGGAAAGAGGAGACATGGATGAAGTGGAAAGAATCCTGGATTCCGTGTGGTATCCCAATTTGCTTTACAAGCCTGTACGTTCTACATATTATACCATCAAGGGCAATATGGCCATGATGAAGCAAGACTTTGACAGTGCTGAAAAGCATTTAAAGAAGAGTTCTGAATTGGGTGCTCCCATGCCTGAAGCTGAAGGAGCCAATAAGCTTCAACTGGGTATGATGTGCATGCAAAGAGGCGATTTAAAACAAGGCGAAAGCTATATCAGAGCAGCCATCAGAGCAGGTATTGCCGATAAGGAAAGCGAAGCGGTTGCTTATATTAGCATGTGTCAGATTTTTATGAACAAGAGAGAGTTCAGGGCCGCCAAAGATTATTTCAGAAAGGCAAAAGCGTGTAAGCCAACTACCAAGCAGGTAGTGGATCAGATTAAAGAAGTGGAAAAATACATTTCCCGCATTCCTGGTTAATCATGCTTACCATTCAACATATTACTGCAGAGAGTGCCGGACTGGAAACAGCCCGGCATTTGTTTAAGGAGTATTCCGATGAATTAGCGGTGGATCTTTGTTTTCAAAGTTTTGATGCCGAACTAAAAGATCCGCTTACAAAATATGGTCCTCCTTCCGGGTCATTACTGATTGCCTTTTATGATGAAAAACCGGTTGGTTGTGTTGCCCTGCAACCCTTACCCGAATCGGGTGTCTGCGAAATGAAGCGACTCTATGTTCAACCTGCTTTTAGAAAATATAAAATTGGAGATGCATTGGTGGCTGCTATTTTGAATGAAGCCGAACGACTGGGCTATGCAAAAATGAAACTGGATACACTGGAAAGATTACAACCTGCCATACAGTTATACCTGAAGCATGGCTTTGAAATTACTAACGCGTATTACCACAATCCTTTGCCTGAAGTGGTTTATATGGAAAAGTCAATTAGATAAAAGATTCTCAATAACCACCGGAAAATGCGCATGTTCCAGTACATGAATTTTAGCAGCTAAACTTGCCGGCGTGTCGTTTGGTTCAATGGTGCACTTTGCCTGAAAAATAATATCCCCTTCATCGTAATGGGCATCCACATAGTGAATGGTAATACCCGATTCTTTTTCACCTGCTGCAATCACTGCTTCGTGAACATGCATTCCGTACATGCCTTTTCCCCCGTATTTGGGTAACAATGCCGGATGAATATTGATGATTTTGCCGGGGTATGCGTTAATCAACGATTCGGGAACCTTCCATAAAAAACCCGCAAGCACAATAAAATTAATGCTTCTGGCTTGCAGCTGTTTTACGCATGTATCCGATTCAATAAAGCTTTCCCGGTTAATGTAGAGGGTGTCAATCTGATTGGCGGCTGCAATCCCCCAAACCCCTGCTTCTTTTTTATTACATACAATCAGGTCAATTACAACTGTTGCACTGTTTTTAAAGTGCTCAATAATTTTAGCAGCGTTGGAACCAGCACCGGAAGCAAAAATGGCCAGTTTGATCATGACGACTTTCTTTTATTCACCATTTTATTCTTGATTCTGCCGAGATATCGCTTGAAAAAAGAAAACTGACCAAAGGGTATACTAATGGCCAATACGCAAAATGGCCACAAGATGGTTACTACAATCACGTACAGGATAAAATAAAACAGGTTTTTGTCGAGATTTGCATAAGAAAGCAGCAATCTGCCTAAGTATCCGCACAAACTTCCGCCCAAAGCAAAAGTGGTGAATATAAGGGTGAACTGAAACCAGCTTACCTGCCATTTGTTTTTTAAGCGATGTAGCATGGGTGCAAAAGTGCTTTAAAAAGTTCATTTGATGACAATTCACAACAGCTATTTTATTGAACGCATTGAAAATTAAGTGGGATAAGGACAAAAAAATTTTTTCCCTATTGCGTAATTGTCACAATCGTATCATATTTTTGCCTCCGTTTAAGGATATTTTTCCACACCAGAACCATCGTTGTGCATATGATATTGTCAAGATCCATAGCAAAAGCCAGCATTGCCGCTTTTTTATTTATTGTGAGTCTTAGTTTCGGTGTTGCCGCCAATGCCCAGGACGGAAAAGCGCTTTTCAGCGCCAATTGTGCGTCCTGTCATGCTCCCCACAAAAAACTGACTGGTCCTGCACTTGCAGGCGTTGAAGCCCGTTGGTCTAGTAAGGAAAATTTGTATTCATGGATTAGAAACAGTGCCGCCTATTTAAAAACAGGCGACCCTTACGCAGTTAACCTGTACAATGAGTACAACAAGATTGCGATGAACGCATTCCCTAATCTGAAAGATGCGGAAATTGATGCGATTCTTGCTTATGTAAACAGTGTGCCAGATCCTTCAAAAGCGCCTGCTGCAGGTGCGGAAGGTGCTGCAGCGGCTTCAAATGTTGAAGCTGATAACTCCTTATTGTTTGGCATTCTTACTTTGATTCTTGCTGTTGTAGCATTAATCATGTTGCAGGTTAACGCTAACCTTAAGAAATTAGCTGATAACAAAGCTGGTCTTCCTGAATTGGAGCCCATTCCTTTCTGGAGAAACAAGACCTATATTGCGATGGTTACCGTATTGTTGTTTGTTGTGGGAGGTTACTTAACAACAAAAGGTGCAATGGCATACGGAAGAAGTCAGGACTATCAGCCAGAACAACCTATTTACTACTCTCACGCAGTGCATGCTGGTACCAACCAGATTAACTGTCAATATTGTCATTCCGGTGCTGCTCAGGGTAAGCAGGCAACCATCCCTTCAGTTAACGTTTGTATGAACTGTCACCAGGCCATCAACGAATACAAAGGAGAAAAAATCTACAATGAAGCCGGTGAAGAAGTGGACGGTACTGCTGAAATCAAGAAATTATACAAATATGCTGGTTTTGAAGAAGGCAAGCCATGGGATCCAAGCAAGGCGAAGCCAATTGAGTGGGTTCGTATCCACAATCTTCCTGATCACGTTTACTTCAATCACGCTCAACACGTAAAAGCGGGTCAGGTTGCTTGTCAAACCTGTCACGGTGATATCCAGAAAATGGGTGAAGTAAAGCAGTTTACCGATTTGAGTATGGGCTGGTGTGTTAACTGTCACCGCGAAACCAAAGTGCAGTTTAAAGACAACGGATTCTACAGCATTTACGAAAAGTATCATGCAGATTTAAAGAGCGGTAAAATTGATAGCACCAAAGGTGTAACCGTTGAAATGATTGGTGGTACCGAGTGTCAGAAATGTCACTACTAGTTCTTATTCATCCCTAAAGGGTTTTTATAAATATATCATTCGAACGTGGACTCCGCCCGCGGATTCCAACTGTTAATCAATAATTATGGAGCAAAAAAAGCACTGGCAAAGTTTTGGAGAGCTGAATCAGTCTGCAGCGTTTAACAAGGATGTAAAAGACGAATTCAATGAAGAGCTTCCAATGGTGGAAGATGAAAGCAAAAGCTTTCTCGAAGCTAAAGCACCTCGTAGAGACTTCTTGAAATACTTAGGGTTCAGTACGGCTGCTGCCGCAGCTGCTGCAAGCTGTGAAATGCCTGTAAAAAAGGCCATTCCGTTTGCGAATAAGCCCGAGGATGTTGTTCCCGGTATTGCTAAATACTACGCTACCACCTACGTTCAAGATGGTGATGCGGTAAGTATTTTAGCGAAAGTGCGTGATGGTCGACCCATTAAGATTGAGGGTAACGACCTTTCTCCCATTACAAAAGGAGGTACATCTGCCCGCGTTCAGGCTTCTGTACTTGATTTATACGATACTTCCCGCTTACGTTTCCCTACTATTGATGGTAAGGAAGTAACATTTGAAGCGGCTGATAAAGCAATCGCTG
Organism: Bacteroidota bacterium; assembly: GCA_039805185.1. GTDB lineage: Bacteria > Bacteroidota > Bacteroidia > Chitinophagales > Chitinophagaceae > Sediminibacterium. The sequence continues at coordinate 1,953 of JBDLUU010000056.1, read as the reverse complement.
CTCAGATGGGTGGCAATGTTGTTTTATTAACCAGTACCATCAACTCTCCTTCTACTAAAGCAGTTATTGCTCAGTTTTTGGCTAAATATCCAGGAAGCAAGCACGTTACTTACGATGCAGTTTCTTACAGTGGAATGATTTTAGCTAACGAAGCTACCTATGGAGTAAGAGGTATTCCTTCTTACCACTTTGAAAATGCTAAGGCAATTGTAAGCTTAGGTGCTGATTTCTTGGGAACCTGGTTAAATCCTGTTGAATTTTCAAGACAGTATGCTACTGGTAAAAAATTAGATGAGAAGAACCCAACCATGAGCAAGCATATTCATTTTGAATCTGTTGCTTCATTAACTGGTTCTAACGCTGATGAAAAATATTTACACCGTCCTTCTGAAACCCTTGCTATTGCTGCTGCTTTGCTAAGTGCAGTGAATGGTACAGGTGTTACTGGCATTGCGGATGCTAAACTAAAAGCAGGTGTTGAAGCAGCTGCTAAAGCACTAACTGCCAATAAAGGTGCTGCATTGGTTGTTGCTGGTAGCAATGACGTAAATGTTCAGATTATTGTTAATGCAATCAATAACGCCATTGGTGCTGGTGGTTCTACCATCAACTGGGGCGTTCTATTGAATACCCGTGCTGGTGTAGATGCAGAATTTGCTCAACTGGTTGCGGACATGAACGCTGGTTCTGTTGGAACCTTGTTGATTCATGGTGCAAACCCTGCTTACAGCTGGTTTGCTGCTGATCAGTTTAAAGCTGGTTTGGCAAAGGTTAAAACAACCATTTCTTTTGCTGGTAAAGCGGATGAAACTGCTGAACTGTGCAAGTTTGTTTTACCTGATAATCATTTCTTGGAAAGCTGGGGTGATGCGGAAATTAAAACCGGTCATTTCTCCTTTATACAACCTACTATTTATCCTTTATTCAAAACACGCCAGTGGCAGGATAGCCTGTTAAAATGGAGTGGCGCTACTGAAGATTATTTGGCTTACCTAAAGAACTTCTGGTCTGCTAAATTGGGTGGCGTGAATGGTTGGGACAAAGCTTTACAGGATGGTGTGGTTAGCTTAGGCGAATCTGCTACTAAGCCTGGAAGCTTCAACGGTGCTGCAGTTGCGGGTGCATTGGCTGCTGCTTCTTCTGCAAAGAAAGGCGGTAAGGTTGAATTGGTTTTATATGAGAAAGTAGGTATTGGTGCTGGCCAAGGTGCAAGCAACCCATGGTTACAAGAGTTACCAGATCCGGTTACCAGAGCAACCTGGGACAACTACCTGGTAGTTTCTCCTGCGATGGCTAAAACTTTGTTGGGTATTGATATCAGCAATGGTGGTCAGGCTGATGCTTATGAAGTAAATCCTCCAAAGAAAGTGGTAAAAGTTACCGTAGGTCAGAAAACAATTGAACTGCCTGCATTAATTATACCCGGTACACATCCTGAAACTGTTGGTATTGCTGTAGGTTACGGCCGCAGTGAAAAAGTAGGTAAATCTGCTGCCGGCGTTGGTAAGAATGCATTCCCTCTGGCTTCTTTAAGCGGATCTTCTGTAAACTTCTCTAATGGTGAAGTTACACTTGCCCTAACTGAAGAAACCTATCCGGTTGCGCTTACTCAAACCCATAGCCGTTACGATACAGAACAAGGTAATCGTACTGAAGTAGTAAAAGAATTAAGCTTAGCTGCCTATAAACATCATCCAACTGAAATTCGTGAAGAGCGTGACAAGGAATTACAACCTTGGGGTGGATTAGAGAAGTTTGAATCTCAAGGTACCTTATATCCTGTGTTCGACAGACCAGGTGTAAAGTGGGGCATGAGTATTGACCTGAATACTTGTACCGGTTGTGGTGCCTGCGTAGTGGCTTGTAATGCGGAGAACAATGTATCTGTTGTAGGTAAGCCTGAAGTATTACGTGGTCATGAAATGCACTGGTTACGTATTGACCGTTACTACA
>JBDLUU010000055.1:0-83220 GCA_039805185.1 Bacteroidota bacterium | reverse complement strand
TGCGCTAGCTGCGAACTGTGCGAACACAAATAATGCAACTAAAAAAAGGAGCTTCTTGCTTGCCATAATCGATATTTGATTTAAAATTAAATTATAATCGCTGTAAAAGTACTTAATTTTTTATATAAATACTTTAAAAGACTATCTGGGGGGATAATTGATAGTTATGACTGCGAATATAGCATAAACGCTGCATTTTACATATTATTTTGTCATTTTCCTAGGTATATTGCAACATAATTATAACATGAACTTAGCAAAAAAGGTGATTTCGGCTGAATTGGCTCAATTTGAAGTCCATTTTAGAGAGGCCGTTAAGAGCAGAGTAGCGTTATTGGATCGGATTATGCAGTACATCGTTAAGCGAAAAGGAAAGCAACTTCGGCCAATGTTTGTATTGTTAAGTGCGCGATTAGGGGGTGAAATCAATGAGAGCACATACCGTGCGGCTTCTCTTGTAGAACTGTTACATACCGCTACACTGGTTCACGACGATGTGGTAGATGAGTCGATGGAAAGAAGAGGTTTCTTTTCTATCAATGCCCTCTGGAAAAACAAAATTGCCGTTTTGGTTGGCGATTATCTGTTGTCTAAGGGATTATTACTTTCTCTAAACAACAAAGACCATGAAATTTTACGCATTCTCTCCGAAGCGGTGAGGCTAATGAGTGAAGGAGAACTGCTGCAGATTGAAAAATCGAGGAATTTGAATTTAAGTGAATCCGTCTATTATGATATCATAAATGGCAAAACTGCCTCACTCCTGGCTTCTGCCTGTTCTGCAGGCGCGTCAACTACTTTTGACAACGTTGAATTAGTGGAACAAATGCGCTTATTTGGAGAGAAAGTAGGAATGGCTTTTCAGATTAAAGACGATTTATTCGACTACAGCAGCCAAAATATTGGGAAACCTACTGGCAATGACATTAAAGAAAAGAAACTAACCCTGCCACTGATATATGTATTAAACAACTGCCCTACTGAAATCAGAAAAAAAATTATTTATATCATTAAAAATCAGAACACCCAATCTGATAAAGTGGCTTTTGTTATTAAACAGGTAGAAGATTTAGGAGGCATATCTTATGCAACACAGAAAATGTTTGCATACAGAGATGAAGCATTGGAAATTTTATACAAATTCCCACCTTCTGAAGTAAGAGATGCGTTGGAGGAATTGGTTCGTTACACTACAGACAGGTCATATTAATGCAGAAAAGATGGAACATATTATCAACAGACAAAGAACAAACAAGTTTGCTGCAATCGGCTATTAAAATCAATCCAACTATTTGTTCCATTTTAGTACAGAGAGGTATAACCAATTTCGATTCCGCCAAAGAATTCTTCAGACCCGATCTGGCACATTTACACAATCCGTGGCTGATGAAGGACATGGACAAGGCTGTACACAGAATCATACAAGCAATTAATGACAATGAAAAAGTAATGGTGTACGGAGATTACGATGTGGATGGGACCACATCGGTTGCCTCCATGTTTCAGTTTCTGAAATCACTACATGAATCGGTAGAATTTTATATACCACACCGTTATAAAGAGGGATATGGTATTTCAAAAATTGGAATAGACTATGCAAATGAACAAGGACACAGCTTAATTATTTCACTGGACTGCGGAATCAAGTCTGCTGATTTAATTGCTTATGCTGCTTCTCTTGGCATTGATTTTATTGTATGTGATCACCATTTACCAGATGAAATTGTTCCAAAAGCTGTTGCCATATTAAATCCCAAACAAAAAGATTGTGCTTATCCTTACAAAGAACTTTGTGGTTGTGGGGTGGGATTTAAACTGATGACTGCACTAAGCGAAAAACTGAACCTTCCATCCGATCAATACTTGCAATACCTCGATTTGGTTTCGATTGCCATTGCTGCTGATATTGTACCGGTAACCGGCGAAAACAGAACACTGGCCTATTGGGGTTTACAAAAAGTAAACAGCAATCCCTCAATCGGAATTAAAGCATTGATGGACCTGGCCAAGGCAAAAACACCGATGAGTCTAACCAATCTTGTTTTTGTTATAGCCCCAAGGGTAAATGCGGCAGGCAGAATGGACGATGCTAAAAAAGCAGTTCAACTATTTATAGAAAAAGATACTGAACAGGCTACTGTATTAGCACAATTATTACATAGTGACAATTCAGACAGAAGAGAAGCAGATGCATCTATTACTGTTGATGCATTGGAAATGTTGAAGGCTGACCCTTTTAACGACCGGAAAAAGACAACAGTATTATACAACGAAAACTGGCACAAAGGGGTAGTAGGAATTGTTGCGAGTAGACTGATTGAAACCTATTATCGGCCAACCATCATACTCACACGCAGCGGAGAATATGCAGCAGGAAGTGCAAGAAGTGTTGCAGGTTTTAATTTATACGAAGCAATACATTCCTGCAGAGAATATCTATTGGGATATGGCGGACATTTTGCAGCAGCAGGAATGACGCTTGCAATTGATCAGATTGAAAATTTTAAAAACGCTTTTGAAAAAGTAGTTGCCAGCAGTATTACGCCGGAACAACTGATACCTGAGATCCTTATTAATGCTGAGATTCAGTTTGCTGATATTACAGATAACTTTTACAATATCATTAAACAGATGGAACCGTTTGGACCCGATAATATGAAACCTGTATTCATTGCCAGAAATGTAAAAGATGCAGGCTTTTCCAAAGTGGTGAAAGACCTACATCTTCGTGTTGTATTGAAACAAGGTGATAAAATTTTATCCGGGATTGGTTTTAATCTGGGAGAAAAAATGATACACCTTCAGCATAATCAGCCTGTTGATCTGGTATTTACCATTGATGAAAATGAATGGCAGGGCAATACCAGTCTGCAACTAAAAGTTATTGACCTCCTCCCTGCATCATCTGCACAGAGCGATTAATAAAATTTGTCAGTTCTGCTCCCTTCAGTAATCCCTGAGACAACAAAGCCAAATCAGCCAGGTTTCTTACCTGATTGGTCTTAACTGCTTCATTGGATTCTTTCAGAATGGTCTGAAAAACAGGGTGATTACCATTCACTGTTAAAGTGACTTCATCAGGCATTTGTGCGTAGAAAGCAGTCATGCCGCCACCTGCAGCACCCATATCTTTCATACGACGCATAAATTCAGGGCGAGTAGCAATTACCGGAGGTGTGTCTGTACTTAATCCCTTTACTTCAGTGGTTACGTGCAATTCAGGAATCTCAAGGGTAAACAGATTTTTTAATTGTTCTGTTTCTTCCTTAGACAAAACTGATTCATTGCTTTCCTGCTTGTTAATTAGGTTGTCTACAATATCAGCATCCACACGGACAAACCCGACATTTTCCCACTTCATTTCCATGGTATTCAAGAATGCAGCATCTACCAGGGTTTCCATTTTAACCACTTCATACCCTTTTGCTTTACATGCCTGCACATACGCATCCTGCTGAACCGGATTGGTAGTGTACAATACAATATGTTTGCCTTCTTTGTTTTTCTGAGTTGCTTCCGTTGCCGCTTTGTATTCATCCAACGTGAAAAACTTACCATCCGCATTTTCCATCACCAGGAACTTGTTGGCTTTTTCAAGAAACTTATCGTCGGTCATCATACCATACTTTACAAACAAGCCAAGGCTCTCCCATTTCTGTTCAAATTCTGTACGCTCGTTTCTGAATATTTCTTCCAGTTTGTCTGCTACTTTCTTAGTGATATGTGCATTAATTTTTCTAACATTTGGATCCCCCTGTAAGTAGCTTCTGCTTACGTTCAGCGGAATATCCGGACTGTCAATCACACCATGCAACAACATTAAGAATTCAGGTACAATGTCTTTTACTTCATCGGTAACAAATACCTGGTTGCAATACAACTGGATTTTGTCCTTTTGAATCTCATAGCTCTGCTTGATTTTAGGGAAATATAAAACGCCGGTAAGATTAAATGGATAGTCCACATTGAGGTGAATCCAGAACAATGGTGTTTCACCAAATGGATACAATTCACGATAGAATTTTTCGTAATCTTCTTTGGTTAATTCATTGGGTTTTTTAACCCAGATTGGATTGGTATTGTTGATAGATTTTTCTTCAGTTTTCTCGTCTTCTTTTTTTACTTCTGCATTTTGATCTTTGAAGTAAATAGGAATCGGAAGAAACTTACAGAACTTTTCCAGAATACCTTTTAATTTATACGCATCCAGAAACTCTGCACTTTCTTCATTTACGTGCAAAATAATGCGGGTACCTCTTTGCTTTTTTTCAACTTCGTACAATTCAAATTCAGGGCTACCATCGCAACTCCAGTAAACAGTAGCAGCATCATCCTGATAACTCTGCGTAATTACTTCCACTTTGGAAGCCACCATAAAAGCACTATAAAATCCCAAACCAAAATGTCCGATAATATTGGCATCCTTGTATTTGTTCAGAAATTCTTCCGCACCACTAAAAGCCACCTGGTTCAGGTATTTATCCACTTCTTCTTTCGTCATACCCACCCCACGGTCTTCAATGGTGATGGTTTTTTCTTTCGCGTCTAAAATAACATCAATACGTAAATCCCCTAATTCACCTTTTGCCTCTCCAATAGAAGAAAGCGTTTTGATTTTCTGGGTAGCATCAGTAGCATTACTTACCAGCTCTCTTAGGAAGATTTCGTGATCACTGTAAAGAAATTTTTTAATAATCGGGAAGATGTTTTCCGTCTGTACGCGTATCTGTCCTTTTTGCATATCAATGTTTTTCCCATGAGTTAGCAAAGAAAGTACCAACTAAAGAACCGCTGACAGGATGTCAAATAATGGCATTTACTGCTTCTAAAAAGGAAAATTTTGACAGATTCTTTCTATTTCAAGGCGGGAAAATAAAAACAGGATCCTGTAAGACCATATTTCCAATAGTGCACTTCCTTAACGGGAGTGTGGTTAGACCAGATATTCCAATTGACTTCAATGTCGGTGTATCCCTGTTCGCGCAGGAATTGAATAATCTGGGATTTAATGGCTTCAGTACCTTTTGTGGTTCTGCTGTAAGTAACAAACTGAATGGTGGTTTTCTTGTAAGGAAACTGGCGCATAAACTCTTTCAGTTCTTCCCTGGTAATCATCACAGAAGAAAAATCTGTTTTGGGTGGAGCCGAGGTTTTGGGCTCAGCTTTTACTGCAGTTCACTCTCCTCTTCGTTTTATTCGGGGGGCTTCCACGCTTTCCATATTTTCGCAGGAATACGACTCTCTGATACGGGCAGGCTTTGGTTCTGCAAATCTAGGCTCCACGGCTTTGATTACTTTTTGTCATTTCGCCGCGGGCTCAACTGCAGCTGGTTTAATTGCGACAGAATCACTTTGTTATGCAGCAGCTAGTATACTGGAGTCGTTATTATTGGCTGAATTAGTAAGTGATGCCATATTCAACTGCGCTTCCATTAAGCGGTGCTGTTCTTCGTACCAGGCATGAGCAGGAGGAATCTTGGATTTTTTTTGTCTGGTGTTTCCTGTCCCGTTAAATCGGTTGCGGTTAACATAGCAATAAGTCAACAAAATCCATACACAACAAGGGTTTCAGCCTATATTGGCCTCATTGAGCAGTAATTTTAACATCATCTACCCAGAAGTTGGTATTTCGTCTCATCGTGGAACTCCCCAAATCGGAACCGTTATAGCGAAATCCTATATATGCTTGCCCCTGTAATCCATTCAAAGAAATATTTCCCGATTTAACCCAGTTAATACCAATTCCGGAACTGGCGCCACTAGCAATATTGGCTTTCAATAGTTGCCATTTGGCTTTCCAGGGTTGCCCCTTACCATCGTAATTTGAGGATATTAATACTTCAAGCGTTGCGCCATTATCAAAAGATTCTCTGGTTAAAAAACTAAGTTGCTCATTCTTGCTATTATCCAATTGTATTGGCGGCATAATCAACCAACTGGAGATCGTTGGTTCCTGAGAACCCAAAGCAGAAATGGAAGCAAATGAATTTTGCTGAAACTGCTGAATCTGAAAATGCTGTTTTGCCTGCTCTGCTATATTTTGCCACAGTGGAATTAGGAGAGTAGAATTTACAGGGTATTGCTCAAAATCCTCAAAGAGCAAATTGTATGCACTATTGTTGTTGCAACGGGCGGAAGAGAAAATGATATCATTTGTATCCCGAATCATCAGTTGGCGCTGCGAACCAAACTCAGAATAAATTCCCGTAATATTACCACTACCCTTTGGGGATTTTATCTTAGCAAATTTGGCAAAACCGCTGGTTCTTAAATAGACGGTACCGCCGGTACAATATTTTAGCGATAAACTATTGGTTGCTTTGTTAACCCAGTCTCCTAAATAAGATGCTGTATCATTTTCAGCAAACTGAATATTCGTCAATCTGATCAATCTGCTGTGCAACGAATCGTTCAATTGATCATAACTAACTGCTACCGGCTCGGGCATTTTTTCAGAAGAAAACGTAACAATATGTTTCTGAAATAAGGACGCTGGCAAGGGGATGATGGAAGGGAATTGTGGGTCTGACCTGTCTACTCCGCCACCCAGCTGCAACATGCCTCCATACTCTCCCATCCACATACCATTCAGCCTTAACACAACTCTCATACCCAATGGATAAAGCGTAGACAAACTAAAACCATCCAGTTTAATGGTAATCGCAGCGGTACTATCCTGAATAACAATGGATTTATAAAAATTATCCATTGCATCGTTTGCGGTAACAATTCCTGTAATGATTTCATTGTTAACAAACTGCTCTGCATTTCCAGCTATATGGGTTTTGTAAACGTTTTTGATGGAAGTATTCACCTGCTCCACCACCATATCACGAGCAGTAAGCAATTCAGGATTTTTGGCACATCCCCAGCAGCAGATAAAGAAAAAGAAAATCAGTTGATTAAAGTTGTATAAATAACCTTGTTTCATAATTTCCATTTTAAGCTCAATGAATAAAGTGCTCCTTGCCTGTAATAATATTTGTTGGGAAACCGATTGAGGTCTTGCCCGGTTACATCCATTCTTAATTGTTCAAAACCGCCTGTTACAAAGGATTGATTCAAACAATTATTCACTCCCAGAAAACATTGCAGGAAATAGGATTTGCCTTTGCTGTTTTTATAAAGCCTGAAGCTATACCCCAATGACAGGTCTGTTATGTAAACCGAAGGAAGGGAAGATGGATTGATCCAGTTTTCTATTTCGGATGGAGTCATGCTTACTTGAATAGCATTCGCAGTTCTACGCAAAGGATTCAAAGACAAATACTGAGGCCCTAAAAAAGAACCACTGAGATTGATAAACAAATTACCATTTAACCGATAAGACAACCCATGATAAAAAGCCATGGAAGGCATTCCTGCCATTGGATAACCCTTAATAAAAAGCATGCCTTTCTCAGTTTCAAATACGGCATTGTCTGGCAGAATTCGATACAATGGACGCTGACTATAGGTAAACTTTCCCAGGCTAATAGCCGAGCTCAGTGAAAATCCGCCACTCAATTCAAGGGATGCACTCAACTCCAAACCCAATGCTTTTGTGCTGATATTGGATAAGGCATAGTTAACGAGGTTTCTGTATCCATCGTGATAAAAACTCATCACATCCATGGCATTCCCCGTTTGATGAAAATAACCGTTGAACTGTATTCTGAGAGAAGGAGCATTGAGAATATATCCCAGTTCCAACATTTGAAAAGATTCACTTTCAATTGCAGGATGCTTGATTGCACTAATTCTGGGTGACAGATAGATATCATTGGCAAGTGGCGGTTTAGACGAAAATATTGTATGCAGATAAGCATAGTTTCTTCCATTGATTTTGTAAGTAATCCCCAACTTGATTTGCCAGTTCTTAAACCAGTCTTTCTCGGAGAGGCCAAAGGAACGCATTGGAAAAAATCCGCTTCTGTATAACCCCTCCCGCTGATACTGCGTGCTGCTGTATTCAACAGCAGTAAAGAGATCCCATTTAGGCAAAACATAAACCAGTTGTGCAAGACCAACCCATTGTTGCAAATGCATTTTGTAATTATAACCCCACTGATCTCCTTCTTGTAATACCTGATCAGGTTCGTTCAGATTATTCTGAATAGCCATACCAGCATTGGGATCATCTTCTGCAAACTGATTCCAGTTGACTGAATAAGCAGCTCCCATCAAATCATGGATTCGTTTAAAATAATGGTAGCGCTCCCATTTGTATTGCGATTGCAAAAGCAACTTTAGGGAAGGACTATAATCAATCTGATAACGAATATTCAATGCCAGTTTAACTGAACGCTCCACTTTGTCATCAATAAAATATCTTGCCCGCTTATCCGCTGTACTTTGTTGATTGGCCAGAAACATACGCTCCCAATTCAATTGCAATTGATCCGGATTGACTTGCAAATGATGGGTTATCTGATTTTGCATAACACTGTCCTTGTAAAAAGAAGGCAAATAGCGGTAATAATCTGGTCTGGGGTCCGGTGCATTGTACCAATCCAATCCCCTGTTAAATTTCTCCCCGTTACTAAACAAGAGGGTGCTAACCCGCTTTACGATCGGACTAATCTGATAAGATTGAGATATTAATGCTACTGGTTGATGCTGAAACTGCCAGTTGGCTTGTTTTATATTTCCCTGATACCAACCCCAGCCCGGTTGATACAATCTATTGTTGGTAAGATGAATCAGCTCATCTGTTACCGCTGCCGTTCTGGTATTGAATTGACGGTTACCCAATAAAATAAAAGACCAGATTTGGTTTTTAAACTGTTTATCTATAGCAAGAAAATAAGAAATCCCTTCAAATGCATTGGCGGGATACTGTCCGCCCTTCCCAAACTTATAAGCAAAAGAGTGGGCAATCGTCCAGCCACTTTTATTTGGATTCCATACTTTGGTAAACGCAACCCGATATTGATAATTTCGGTTGGAGAAATTGTTCGTGAGGGTTGTCTGGGGAAATAATTTGGTTGCATTCAACTGCATAAAAACAGCATTCCCCGCTGCCCCAAATTGATACTCGTTATTTCTTAGGCCAGCGGCCAGCTGCTGGTTTCCCGTTACCTCATTGAGTCCTCCCCAACTTGCCCAGGGAATGCTACCGTCGGACAATTGAGACATATTGATTTCCTGCACAAACTGAAGAAAATGACGATTGGAAAGTCCTTTGGGTCTGAAGCGCCGAACACTAAAACTGAAGCCGGTTAATGCGTTAAATAAATCTTTACCAGATTGCAGCAAAGAGGGAACAGAAGCAGGAAGGGATTCTCCCTCGTCTTCAGCAATATCTTGTACATACTGGTCTTTAAAATATTGCCAGCCTTCTTTATCCATTGTACTGTCTGCCCATTGATTCTTTTTACTAAAAGGTTTTACAACTGGCGGAGCCTGAGCCGTGATTTGATCGCGCACAAAAATCTGCAGACTTACTAAAAAAGCCCATGCATAAAACAAATATTTCCGCATTGCTGAATACTTGCGGAATTACAAACAACTTAAAACTAAGGCGACTGAATCAGATAAAAAAGCCTTCTGAAAAAATTGAGTGGACTACCTGAAAACAACAGCTGTAATCCCCCCTTGAAAATGGGTATTCATACGGTTTATCAACACTCCGTTATTCTGCATATTGTTTGTATGAATTTGAGAAACATTTTAATTATCCTATTATTAATTGCATGGCAAGAGAAAAAGCCGGTAGAGAAAGCAGTCATTGGTTTTTATAACCTTGAAAATTTATATGATACCATTGACAATCCCGCGGTGAATGACGATGAATTCACCCCATTAGGCGCCAAGCATTATTCAGGCTCAATCTACCAGAATAAATTATTCAAACTTGCTTATATCCTTAATCAACTGGGTACTGCAGATCATCCCCGCGGAGCTGCCATTGTCGGTGTTGCAGAACTGGAAAACGATACCGTACTCAATCACCTGGTTAATCATTTTATACTTCGCAATAAACAATTTCACTTTATTCATTTTGATTCCAGAGACGCCAGGGGGATTGATGTTGGCTTATTGTATCAACCTGATTTTTTCCACCCTTATTCCGCTCAAAGTTTGCAGGTGACTTTGCCAGGCAGTAGCAAGGATGCTTATCACACGCGTGATATATTGTATGTAAAAGGACAATTGAGCGGAGAAACCATTCATGTGTATGTAAATCACTGGCCAAGCAGAAGAGGGGGCGAAGAAAGAAGTGCACCGGCAAGAGCAGCTGCGGCAAACACCTGCAGAAAACATATGGATGCAATACGATTAGAAGACCCGAACGCCAGAATCATTGTTATGGGCGATTTGAATGATAATCCTTCGGATCCTAGCATCCTAGAGGTTCTGGGTGCAACTGGGGAGAAAAAAATGGTTAGCAGGGAACTTTTATACAACCCTTGGATTTCATTTTATCAAAAAGGATTTGGTACGCTCGCGAATAGAGATGTATGGGGACTGTTCGACCAGATCTTACTATCTGGTTCCTGGTTAGAAAAAAATTTTTTAAAATCCAACTGGCAGTATGTAAAAGCAGTCATTTTTCAAAAACCATTTATGATAGAGAAGACGGGCAAATACAAAGGTTATCCAATGCGTACCTGGGATGGAAACCAATACAGAGGCGGATTCAGTGATCACTTCCCCACTTATATTGTTCTAAAAAAGTGAAATTTCAAGAAAAACAATGGATTTAGGCTCATAAAACCGGCTTTAATTTGGTTAAAAAGGTTATTATTCCTACTTTTGCAGCCCCAAATCTGTATTTGGCAGATTTTCCTGCTTGCAGGAATCCACTGGGAAAAAACCAATTTTTAACCAAAAAAATTCAAGTAATGAACAATTACGAATTGATGGTGATTTTTACTCCGGTTCTTTCTGAAGACGAATTTAAGTCTGCTCAGAAGAAATTCCAGGACATTATCACTGAACTGGGCGGTGCTACCGTTCACAGCAATCCTTGGGGTTTAAAGTCTTTGGCTTACCCAATTCAAAAGAAAACCACAGGTATCTACTGGGTTTTAGAATTCACGCTTCCTGCTGAAGGAGTAGAGAAGTTAAAGATTCAACTTTTACGTGACGAGCAAGTTATGCGTCATATGGTCACCCGTCTCGATAAATACGCCGTCGAGTACAACTATACCAAGAGAAATGGCGGATTCCCTAAAATTGAAAAAACCGAAGCATAATCATGGCAAAGAATGAAATCAAATACCTTACCGCGATTAAGCAGGAGAAGCCAAAGAAGAAATTCTGTCGTTTCAAGAAGTACGGTATTAAGTATGTAGACTATAAGGATATTGAGTTTTTAAAGAAATTCATCAATGAACAAGGTAAATTATTACCTCGTCGTTTATCAGGTAACTCTTTAAAGTATCAGCGTAAAGTAACTGACGCTGTTAAGAAAGCTCGTCAGATGTCTTTATTGCCTTATGTTACTGACTTATTAAAATAGAAATATTAGTTAACCATCCCTAATCGTTTAGCAATAAGCGAGACAGTCAAATCAACTATCATTGATTGGGCGCTGGGACTAAATCAAAAAAAATGCAAGTAATCTTAATTCAGGACGTAGACAATTTAGGTGGCAAAAACGAACTAGTTACCGTCAAGAACGGTTACGCTCGTAACTACTTAATTCCTCAAAAGTTTGCTGTTGAAGCAAGCCCTTCTAATTTAAAACAATTAGAAGAAAAGTTGAAAGTAAAAGCAAAGAAAGAAGCTGCCATGCTGGCTGAAATCAACAAAGTAGTAGAAGTATTAAAATCTTCTCCTGTTAAAGTTGGTGCTAAGACTGGTACAAGCGGTAAAATCTTTGGTGCTGTTACTTCTTTACAAATTGCACGTGCTATTCGTGACCAGAAAGGTTATGAAATTGACCGCAAGCGTATCAACATTGTTGATGAAGTGAAAGAGTTGGGAAGCTACAAAGCTACTATCGACTTCGGTAACGGAAACAACACTGAAATTGACTTTGAAGTAGTAGAAGGATAATCTTTCTAATACACCAAAAATAGAACGGCCCGATGAGAATCGGGCCGTTTTGCTTTTACCTCCCAATAAAAGCAAAAATCAAAAGATGAAATTATCCGACCAACCGTTACCAGCCAATACCATTTAAGTGGTATTATAGGGGTGTATTCAAAGAATTGTCATTTTTTTGGAAAATTGCTGCTAATTCAGTAAAAACCCTATCTTTAACTGTCCAAATGCGGAAGTTCCAGGTCTCAGAACGTTTTCACGTAAATGTTTCAGGGTTTTTGGTTACTATTTTTGCTTTGGTTTTTTGATCACTTAATTTCTAAAAAATGAACATTTACGTTGGAAATCTTAACTGGAACATGTCTAGTGAAGACCTTCAGAATCTGTTTGCTCCCTACGGTGAAGTAAGCAGTGCCAAAATCGTTACCGACAAATTTAACAACGACCGCAGCAAAGGCTTTGGTTTCGTTGAAATGGCTGATGATGATGCTGCCCGTGCAGCTATCGCAGCATTACACGATACTGAGGTAATGGATCGCAAAATTGTTGTGAACGAATCAACACCACGCCCAGAAGGCGAAAGAGGCGGATTTAAGAAGAAGCCTTATGGTGGCGGCGGCGGTAACCGCGGCGGCTTTGGTGGTGGCAATCGCGGCGGCGGTGGATACGGTGGCGGTAATCGCGATCGTGGAAACGGCGGTGGCGGATACAACAGATATTAATCTAACAATCCTACCGATTTATAAAACTCGTTCTGTTTTCAGAACGAGTTTTTTTTATTTCTATATTTAAGTATGGAAAAGAATATGATGCTAAACAGTCCGGTTGCAGGATGTATGCGATGGGGAAAATGGGGGGCGAATTTTACTACATACGATTATCGCCAGATGATTGATCAGTGTTTATCAATTGGGGTAAATAGTTTTGATCACGCAGATATTTACGGAGATTATACAACAGAAGAAGAATTTGGGGAAGCTTTAAAAGAAGACAAGACCCTCCGTCCGCAAATGAAACTGATTACCAAATGCGGGATTCAGATGGTTACCGAAAATCGGCCGGAGCATTCCATCAAATCTTACAATACCAGCAAAAAACATATTATCCGATCAGCAGAACAATCACTAAAGAACTTTGGAACCGACTACCTGGATGTTTTGCTAATTCATAGACCTGATCCTTTATTGCATCCGGAGGAAGTGGCTGAAACCATTCAAACCCTGCAGATGCAAGGGAAGGTCAGAGCTTTTGGTGTATCGAACTTTCTTCCACACCAGGTGAATATGCTAAGAAAGTGGATTCCCATTGCCTATAACCAAATTGAAGTGTCTATTCTCTGTACTGCTCCTTTCACCAACGGCATGTTAGACAATTGCATAGAAAATGAAATTGTGCCAATGGCCTGGGCACCATTGGGCGGTGGCTTGTTAACAGATGACCTGCATCCACATTTCAGAAGCATATCCCATGCGGCACAGTTGCTCTCAGAAAAATATGCCATGGGCTTGAATGAAATGCTGATCGCCTGGTTAAATACACATCCTGCGGGAATCCTTCCTGTTATTGGAACAACCAAAGCGGAAAGACTGGAGCAGGCAAAAAAAGCGGCTTCTATCAAACTAAGCAGAGAAGACTGGTTCTTGTTGAGGAAAGCCGCTACGGGTGAAGACGTTGCTTAATTAGCTATTGGCAATAGCAGCAATGCCTGGCAATATTTTCCCTTCAAAATATTCCAGCATAGCTCCTCCTCCTGTACTTACATAACTTACCTGATCAGCAAAACCAAACTGATTAACCGCCGCAACACTATCACCCCCTCCAACTAAACTATAGGCTCCGTTTGCAGTGGCTTTGGCAACCGCAATTGCGATGGCTTTGGTACCTGCCTGGAATTTTTCCATCTCAAATACACCCATGGGTCCATTCCATAAAATGGTTTTTGAACGAGTGATGGCAGCAGTGAATGCTTCAATTGCTTTCGGACCTATATCCAGTCCCATCCAGCCATCGGGCACCTGATTACTATCTGCTACTTGCGTATTGGCATCTGCAGCAAAATTGTCAGCTACCAGACTATCTACCGGCAAATGAATATTTACGCCCTTAGCTGCCGCTTTTTCTAAAATTTCAAGTGCTGTATTCAAACGATCGTCCTCGCATAAACTTTTACCAATAACACCCCCCTTAGCCTTCATGAATGTGTATGCCATACCTCCGCCAATGATAATATCAGTGGCTCTCTCCAATAAGTTTTCGATGATCAGAATTTTGTCACTCACTTTGGCACCTCCAATAATGGCGGTAAAAGGTTTTTCAGCTTTGTGCAAAACCAACTCAGCAGCTTTTACTTCTCCTTCCATTAGTAATCCAAACATTTTATTTCCCGGAGCAAAAAACTGTGCAATAACAGCAGTGGAAGCATGCGCCCTGTGAGCAGTTCCAAAAGCATCATTCACATATACATCACCTAACTTACTAAGCTTCTCTGCAAATGAAGCATCCCCTTTTTCTTCCTCTTTATAAAAGCGAAGATTTTCAAGCAACAATACTTCTCCCGCCTGCAAAGCAGCTGATTTGTCAAATGCTTCCACTCCAATGCAATCGTTGGCAAATTGAACCAATACTTCCTTACCCATTGCCTTAGTCAGGAGGGATTGCAAGTGGCCGGTTATATGAACTAATGAACTTTTGGTTTCAGGCCCTTCTTTGGGACGGCCCAGGTGGCTCATCAAAATAACAGATCCGCCATCCTTCAATATTTTTATGATTGTAGGGACTGCTGCACGCATGCGATTGTCATCCCCAATTGCATAGGTTTGTTTATCTAGAGGAACATTAAAGTCTACGCGGATTAATGCTTTCTTTCCAGCAAAATGAAACGATTCAAAAGGACTTGCCATATAAAATATTTATTGGCAATTTAACCAAAAAACAAAAGCCGTCCTGAATAATCAGAACGGCTTTCGATAGATTTTTTCTGAAATTTATTTGCTAATCAGACCCGCAAAATAATTTACTGTTCTTACCAACTGACTTACATAGCTCATTTCATTATCGTACCAGCTTACGGTTTTCACAATTTGTGCATCACCAACAGTCATTACTTTGGTTTGTGTTGCATCGAATAATGAACCAAAATGTGTACCAATAATATCAGTACTTACAATTTCGTCTTCATTGTAACCAAAGCTTTCGTTGGCAGCAGCTTTCATTGCAGCATTAACTTCTTCAGCAGTTACTTTTTTGCCTAAGATAGAAACCAGTTCTGTTAAAGAACCAGTAATGGTTGGAACACGCTGCGCACTTCCGTCTAATTTTCCTTTTAGTTCCGGTAATACCAAGCCAATCGCTTTAGCAGCTCCTGTACTGTTAGGAACAATATTAGAAGCAGCTGCTCTTGCTCTTCTTAAGTCACCTTTGGGATGAGGCGCATCTAAAGTATTCTGATCGTTGGTATATGCGTGGATGGTAGTCATGATACCTGTTTGTATGCCATACTGATCATTCAATACTTTAGCCATTGGAGCCAAACAGTTGGTTGTACAAGAAGCGCAGGAAATGATGGTTTCAGAACCATCTAAAATGCTATGGTTTACATTGTAAACAACAGTTTTCAAATCTCCGGTTGCAGGTGCAGAAATTACTACACGCTTAGCACCTGCAGCCAAATGCGCAGCCGCTTTTTCCTTATCAGTAAAGAAGCCAGTTGATTCAATCACCACATCCACTCCATGAGTTCCCCAAGGAATTTGAGATGGATCTTTCTGAGCATATATTTTTACAGTCTCACCGTTCACTATGATAGCATCATCGGTAGAAGTGACAGTGGCATCAAAACGTCCCTGTGCACTGTCGTACTTCAATAAATGAGCTAATACCGCCGGACTAGTTAGGTCATTAATAGCAACCACATCAATTCCCTTCATATTGTAAATCTGACGAAACACCAGACGACCGATTCTACCGAAACCGTTAATAGCCACTTTTACTGTACTCATTGATAACTTTTTTTGTGTAAATAATTGCGTTAGCGTTGCAAATTTACAGTTTATCAAATGATTTTGGGTATTTTGATAAAAAAGTTTGGCAGAAAAGAAATTGCCTCTTATTTTTGCAACCCGAAAGACAAAATCCATGGCCGGTTCGTCTATCGGCTAGGACAGCCCCCTTTCACGGGGCAAAGACGGGTTCGATTCCCGTACCGGCTACAAAGCCTGTCACAAAGTGACAGGCTTTTTTAATGCGAAAACGTGAAACAAGCTTGCTTGATGGAGCAGCTGAGCGTTAAAAAAGCCAAAAGCAAATGAAGTTTGATTTTGGAAGGCTTTGGGTTAGGCTCCTAATTAGGAAGTTCGCGAACTAGGCTCAAATTAAGATTTATTACCTGACATGATCAGTAATTGATACTGTCCTGGAGTAATAGACTCATTTTTTTTAAACAACCGTACAAAGTAGTTTACATCATGAAAACCACATTCAAATGCAACGGATTTTAGTGTGGTTTTCGGATTTGCCAGTAAAGTTTTAGCTAATTTAATTTTTTCAGAGATGATATATTCCAATGGACTAATACCATATTCTTTTTTAAAGGATCTATAAAAAGTAGCTTTACTCATACAAGCCTTTTCACTTAGTACTCCCAACTTAATATCTTCATTAATATTTGCTTTGATAAATCCTGTAATGTATGCTAACGGATTTGAGTTCGTATTTACTGAAGAGTCGGCAATTTTATCTAAAGCTAATCTATTTTGTGACTGAATAATAGTTACAATTAATTCCTGCAAATTTAAATCTGCTAATACATCTTTTAATGGCAAGCTACTAGAACAAATGTTTATGATTTTATTCAGAAGGTTGGCTATCTCAAGACTATTTTGAAAATGAAAATTATTCTTACTGAAATTCCAATAATCGTTCCCCATACGCGGATACTTATCATTTAAAAAAGCTAAAGTATTTTCAATTTTTTGATGATCAATGGCAAGCGCAATACACTGCGTAGGATTGTTTTTAGATGCTTCTGGAAAATCAATATTCATCGTAACTCCACCAGGCACTAGAACTGTTTCACCGGGCAAATAATCAAAGCCATCTTGGTCATATAAATGCATAACTTTTTTACCTCGCAACATACTCGTCACTACGAAATCATTAAAAGTAAGGGGCACTAAAGTAGTAGCTTGATGAGTCTCAAAAACATTGAGTTCGCATTTTTCCAAAGTGTAGGCAGTTCTGTTTTCAACCAAAGTCTTTAATGACTTTTCCTGAGTGATTCCTACTTTATTAAGTTGTCTAGCAGTACCCATGGGCAATTTTTATGAACTTTTTGTGCTACGATCTGACTTAAATATACTATAATATTTAAACAAAGCATAATAGTATTACAGTCTAAAACGATAAATGCAATGTCAACAACTGTAACCCGTCCTACTTTTAAAGCTAAGTACGACAACTTCATTGGAGGTAAATTTGTACCCCCTGTAAAAGGTGAATACTTTGATAACGTATCGCCCATTGATGGAAAAGTCTTCACAAAAGCTGCTCGTTCAGGCAAGGAAGACATTGATTTGGCGCTAGATGCAGCCGAAAAAGCCTTTGTAACCTGGAGCAAAACAAGTCCTACTTACCGCAGTAATTTGTTATTAAAAATCGCACAGGTAATGGAGGACAACTTAGAGTACCTAGCTACGGTAGAGACCATTGACAATGGAAAGGCATTAAGAGAAACACGAGCAGCAGATTTGCCATTATGTATTGACCACTTCCGCTATTTCGCAGGCGTTATTCGCGGCGAGGAAGGCACTATTTCTGAACATGATGAGCACACGGTAAGTATTGTATTACATGAGCCTATTGGTGTTGTAGGACAAATCATTCCATGGAACTTCCCATTATTAATGGCTACTTGGAAAATTGCACCAGCTTTGGCATCAGGATGTTGCACAGTGGTAAAGCCTGCTGAACAAACTCCTACTTCGATCATGTGCTTTCTAGAATTAATTGCTGATATTTTACCTGCAGGTGTATTAAACGTAGTAACTGGTTTTGGACCTGAAGCAGGGAAACCATTGGCAACTTCTTCAAGAATTGCTAAAGTTTCTTTTACTGGTGAAACCACAACAGGTCGTTTAATTATGCAGTACGCATCCGAAAATTTAATTCCTGTAACCATGGAATTAGGTGGAAAATCTCCAAATATTTTCTTTGAATCTGTAGGAGATGCAGATGATGCATTTTTTGATAAAGCAGTAGAAGGCGCAGTTATGTTTGCTTTAAACCAAGGAGAGGTATGTACTTGTCCTTCCAGAATTCTGGTACACGAAAATATTTATGAAAAATTCATGAAGCGCGTAGTAGAAAGAACAAAAGCAATTAAAGTGGGGCATCCATTAGATGGCTCTGTCATGATGGGTGCACAAGCTTCTAACGACCAATATGAAAAGATTTTATCTTATTTAAAAATTGGTAAAGAAGAAGGTGCTGAAATATTATGTGGAGGTGAAGCCAACAAATTAGATGGCGAACTTTCTACTGGTTACTATATCCAGCCAACTATTTTTAAAGGAAATAACAAAATGCGTATTTTCCAAGAAGAAATTTTTGGTCCAGTG
The DNA here is from genome assembly GCA_039805185.1 of Bacteroidota bacterium. Classification (GTDB taxonomy): domain Bacteria; phylum Bacteroidota; class Bacteroidia; order Chitinophagales; family Chitinophagaceae; genus Sediminibacterium. The sequence continues at coordinate 64,633 of JBDLUU010000055.1, read as the reverse complement.
ACAAGTGTAACCACTTTTAAAACAACTGAAGAAGCATTGGCGATTGCTAATGATACTTTATATGGTCTAGGTGCCGGTGTTTGGACAAGAGATGCACATGAATTATACCAAGTTCCAAGAGGAATTCAAGCAGGTCGCGTTTGGGTTAACTGCTACCATGCTTATCCTGCTCACGCTCCATTTGGTGGTTATAAAAAATCCGGATTTGGCAGAGAAACACATAAAATGATGTTGAGTCATTACAGACAAACAAAAAATATGCTCATATCTTATGATAAAAATAAATTAGGATTCTTTTAGTAGTTACTTAAGTTAAAGCCTCCTCAAATAAGTTTAAAAGAATATTTTAGAGGAGGCTTTTTTATTAATTTAGAATTATGTACCCACGTGTAGAAATTACTAAGGCAGCTTCTGATTTAATTTTCGTTTTAAAAGAAAAGTACGGAGAACTTATGTTTCACCAAAGCGGAGGCTGTTGCGACGGCTCACAACCTATGTGTTTTGAAAAGGGTGAATTTAGAATTGGTAGTAGTGATATCAAAATTGGAACAATTGAGAACTGTGAATTTTTCATGAGCAAGGATCAATATGAATATTGGAAACATACGCATTTAACTATTGATGTAATACCAGGACGGGGATCTAGTTTCTCACTTGAAATTCCTTTAGGATTCAGGTTTATTGTAAAATCTCGTTTATTTTCTGAAGAAGAATTACAAAATCTTGAACCTGTTATATATTTCAATTAAATATAAATTTATCATCCTAACGCAAAACAATAAATGTAACCTCAGGAATATGAATCCTGATAAAATCAGAAAACTCAATAAAATTCACGCATTATTAACTATACAAAAAAGTCAGCTCCAAAACGCCCTAACATCTGCAGCAAATTCTTCCAAAATAGCTCCTATTGAGGTCCCAAAAGGGAAGTCGGCGTAACGCAGTGAAGCCGACAATCCCGTACTCAACAAAGTTGAGTCGGGAAGAAGACAGCCGAGTGAAAGGAAGCTGGCCATCCAACTATGCAGCATTCCCACAGACAAAAGCGTCTTATCTAAAAAATATACATGAGAACTTTTATCGTCGGTCTAATCGCATTTTGCTTTTTTCAACTCTCCTGTACAAAAAATGATAATTTAACCAACACCGCGTTCCGCGTTAAAATCATTAAGGAAGTTTGTAATGATGCCATTGTTCAGTTAGTAGACAAACAATCAACAGTATATGCTGAAAATGATTTTTCATTCGAGGGAAAATACTACGACAATGTTTTCTTCACGACTTTCAGATGCGCAGACAAAGCCAAAATTCAAACACTAACCAGTGATTTATCCGGATTGGTGATTACCGTAAAATTGCTGAACGCTGCCATGGATGATCCAAATTGTGGGAGATGCCTGGCTACAGTAAACAACAGACCAGGTAAATTCAATTTGATTGAAGTGATTGGATTATAAAAAAGGGGCCACATATGGTGACCCCTTGCTGTTATTAATCCATCCTAAAAAAATTTATCCTCCAGCATATAAATCCCAATTAATTTCTGCCTGAGGACGAGGGAATTGTCTGAAAATGGTTCCTAAATCAAAAGATGTTGGAATGGTATTTAACCTATCGTATCTGCGGGCATCAATCCATCTGTGACCCCATGGTTCAGCCCACAAAGAATAACGTCGCTGATACAATATTTCATTAATCAAAGCCGCCTGTGTGGTTGCGCCTGGGTAATTACCAATATTAGCTGCAGTACGAATGATATTGATGGCATTTACTGCATCTGTGGTTTGATTCAATTGTGCATGTGCCTCTGCCTTAATCAATATCAACTCTTCGTTTTTAATGAATGGCATGGGTGCAGTATTGGTTGCCCATCTTTTATCCTGATGCGTACCCACAAGAGGAGTGGCATCCGTAGTCACGGTTACAGGGGCTGCGCGCTGATGAAATTTAGCAGCGACTCTGGCATCACCTGGCGTAGCATCTGCTAGTACGGAAGGATGCACAACAATAATGGTATTGATATTTGCATCCAATACATAAAACATTGGATTGAATCCATCAGGTGGTGCACCAAATGTGTGAGCAGGTCCTGCTGTTAATGAACCAGTCAAATTCATAAAGGAAAGATTCAAGGCAGTCAACGCACCCTGCCAATCTTTGCGGTAGATGGCAACACGGGCAGTAATGGCTTTATTCAACCGCTTTAATCCATCAATATTATTGAATCCATTAAATCCGGCAGTCAGCGTAAAAGGGAACACTGATCCTGCATTATTTAAATCTTCATATCCGGCTGTTAACAATGAATCAATAAAACCAAGAGCAGCAGTGTAAGACCGAACAGGTCCTGGCTTCAATGGATCACTGATATCGGTTCTGATACCGTTTTCATACAACCAGTTGGCTGGAATTAGATATTGATAAGCCATAATGGTCTTAGCGAAGCCGGCTACAGCTCTTTTTTCCTGTGCACTAAGCGAACCTGAATTATTAGCAGCATCAATTAGTACCAATCCTTGCTTAATCGCCTGATAAGGTGCAGCATAAGATCCGCCACCGGTAGCACCAAATCCAAAATATGCAGCATCGGGTAATCGACCTGCCTGCCCCAGCCAGTCTGTCTGGAAACGGGGATCAGAAGCATTCAAATACCAGATCTCCCTGCCGAATGTATTCCAGGCCTGACAAATATTTGTTACATACCCTTTGTGACGTTGCTCCAATCCTGTTACCAGAAATTGAATCTGTCTCCTGGATGCATTGTTGGTAACACTTGCTTCACTTGGATTATTGGGGTCTGTTAGTTCTTTAACCTTAAGTGGATTGCAACCAAACATAGCTACGATCACACCGGTTGTAAATAGTATTGTAAACTTTTTCATATGCCTATGTATTAGAAGTCAATTTGTAAGTGAAAAAATAATCTTCTGGAAGAAGGATATGGTGCCACATCTACGTTATTGGCTAAAGCCTGAGCGCCAAAAGTGGAAGTTTCCGGATCATATCCTACGTATTTGGTAGCCAAAAACACATTGTTTCCAGAAATACCAATTCTTGCACGCTGAATTACATTTCCGAATGTGCGACTAACAGTTTCTTTTGGCAAAGTATAATACAAACCAACTTCACGTATTTTCAGGAAGGTAGCATCCTGCACCCAACGGCCTGCATTGTTGAATGGAGCCGGCGGACGCTGACGACCATCAGGAATTCCATCCCGATTGCTATCATTAAACCAACCTCTTGTTGTACCACCTCCATCTGTTAAGAAAGAAGTAAGGTTGATATTATCCCCTCCTTTTCTATACTCGGTTAAAATACTTAAATCAAAGTTTTTAAGGAAAGTGATGTTGTTAGACCAGGATGTTGTCCAATCGGGTTGTGCATTGCCCCAAACAGTAAATACGCCAGGAGATATGGCAGGCGTACCTACAATTGTTGTTGGCGCAAGACCCTGCTGAATCAGGAAGGTTCCTAATGCGGTTCCAAATGCGCCCGTAGTGTAGGATGGGATGCCTAATCTGGTAATCAATACATCATTCTTCCACCACAACAAGCGAGAGAACCATCTGAAATTAGGTTTTTGAATTACCGTACCAGACAATCCCAATTCAATACCCTTGTTTCTCATCTCCGCTTCGTTACTGATGGTACTTACCACGCCAGTTGCAGGAGACAGAGTTAATGGTTGTAAGTTGTTTTTGGTTGTCTTGATATAATATGTGGCTTCAAAAAGAATTTTATTATTTAAAAAACCCGCATCAATACCAAATTCTAATTCTTCTGCACGCTCAGGAAGAATATTGGTATTGCCTACACTGGTCGCCACAGTAGAACCTAATAAACCTCCAATATTTACCCCGCCCAAAGAAGTGAATGTTGCCCCGAAAGGAACTGGACCTGCTGTTTGACCGTAAGCAATTCTGGGTTTGAATTGTGAAATCGCATTGATTTTCCAGAAATCAAAATTGGTTAGGTTCACCGCCAGTGACGCTTTAGGGAAAGCATAGAATTGGTTAACATTCCCATTGGTATTCGATTTGTCCCAACGCATTCCAACCGTTCCAATGATCTTGTCTTCAAAATTCATTTGCTGCTGCAAGAAAACCCCCACATCACTTTGTGTACTTTCAAATTGAGTTTCAACTTCCTGCACTGTTGCCTGCTTAATATTAGATTGGCCTGGCGCTAAACCACGACCTCTGTTGAATAAGCCGCTATTTTTAAAATCTAGTCTAACGATACCGGCCTGCGTACTAAAGTTTACTCGCTTTACCTGCCAATCGTAAACCAATGCAGCCTGAATGTTGGTATTCATCGTTTCCTGTCTTCCAATCAACACATCACCTGGATTGGCCTGTCCTCTCTGGAACTGCAAATCATCCGGCAGATATACTTTGGTAGAATTCTGCAAATAATCCAGCCCCCCGTTCAATCTAAATTTCAATTGAGAATTATCTTTTTTGAAAAGATTAATGTCTAATCCGAAAGACTGTATGAAACGATTTACCAAAGAGTTATTGATAGCCTTATCCGTTACAGCGACAGGGTTCTCTGCGAAATAAGGATTAACAGGATAAACACCGTTTACTGGTCTTAAATCAAAATAGTTCGGAACATATGCAATATTGTATCCTATACTTGCACCTGAGTTATTCTGGTTTCCGGTAAATCCTCTGTCTGTATTGGTTCTGATATAGTTTGAGTTTACAGTCAGCACAATATCTTTAGATAACTTGTGCTCTATATTTGCTCTGATAGATTGTCTTTCAAATCCGGTTCTTCTTACGATACCTCCCTCATCAGTTAAGGATCCTGAAACAAAAAACTTTGTTTTTTCATCACCTCCGCGTATACTTAAGCGGGAATTTACAAGAGTAGCATTGTTGCCATAAAAATAGTCTTCATAATTCACGAAATTATTATTGGCAACTGCATTCTGGAAGCGAGACAATTCAATAGGTCTTCTGGCCGCAGGAAAGAAGCTGTTTATCTTGGCTTCACTCCAGTTATCTACCCCCATCATTTTTAAAGGAGAAGCGATACCGATATCCTGTCCAAAACTGATACTGGTTTTTCCTGACGCACCTTTTTTGGTGGTTATAACCAATACGCCGGCATTTGCACGGGTACCATAAATAGCAGCTGCAGAAGGCCCTTTTAATACTTCAATACTTTCAATATCTGCAGGATTAATATCGGCAAGACGGTTGGCACCATCATCCTGATTTGCGCCACCAGCACCTGTAACAGATGCTCTACCGGTACGCTGAAAATCATTGCTAATATAAACACCATCTAAAACAATTAAAGGAGCAGAAGCCTGTGTTAAGCTCGATAACCCACGCAACTGAATATTGATACCCCCGCCTGGCGCACCTGAATTCATACGAATATTGGCGCCGGCAACTTTACCATACAAAGCACCATCTGCAGTTTGAATTTGAGTGGTACCTGTAAGGTCTTTGGCAGAAACAGTTGTAATTGCATTAGCCAGATTGGATCTTTTAATTGAAGAAGCCAAACCTGTAATAACTACTTCTTTCAGAGCACTCACTTCTTCTTCCATAGAAAACTGTGCTACAGGTTTGCTATCGGACACTGAACCTTCCATTGTTTTAAAACCAACGTATTTAAACACAAGCACGACTGATTTGGCATTGGTTTTAATTGAAAAATTTCCCTTGGCATCGGTGGTAGTTACCAGACTGGTACCTTTCACTGTAACAGACACGCCTGTCAGTGGATTACCCGTGACTGCTTCTTTTACAGTACCGGATGCCGTAAAGCCTTGTGCTTCTGCAAAAAATCCCTTCAGCACAAACAGCATTACAAAAAAAACTTTGAATAGATAAAGTTTCTTCATGCGAATTAGTTTTTGGTTAATGAATAAAAATCCTAAACCAAAAGTTATTAAATAAATCATAAATTTAGGTGATACGGAATGCCTTGTTTACAACCTATGGTTATATTCTGTTCTTTTTGCGAATTTCAGAATAGATTTATCACGTATGTGCTACTATAACTCACTTAAACTCCCCGCCAAAAAAGAGATCAAACTCAAAGGAAAGTCAAAAGAAATTCCAGCTACAGAAATTACCATACAGTCCGGATTTGCTTATCAATCCTGGCCAATCATTATTGAAAACAATGCTGGAGAATGGGAACCGGAACTGGCTCATTGGGAATTCATTCCCTGGTTTATTAAAAACCTGGGAGAGTTACAGGAAAGCAGAAAAAAATACAACACACTCAATGCTACTTCAGAAAAATTATTCGAGAGTAAAATTTATAAGGCTGCTGCAAAAGCCAGAAGATGCCTGGTATTAAGCACTGGTTTTTTTGAGTGGAGACATTACCAAAGGCCGGAGGATAAAAAGCCGGTTGCTTTTCCCTACTATATTCATAGTGCAAATAAGCAGGAAGACCTGCTCTTCATGGCAGGTATCTGGCAACCCTGGACCGACCAACTTTCTGGTGAAATGGTACACAGTTTTGCCATCGTTACCACACAAGCAAATGGATTGATGGAAAAAATTCACAACACAAAAAAAAGGATGCCCACCATTTTGACCACAACACTGGCAGAAGAATGGATCAGCCCCATCAGAGAAAACAAAGTGCAGGAAATAGCTGCCTACCAGGCTGACGAAGGAACCTTAACTGCCTACTCGCTTTCCAAAGATTTTAATAAAGGGATTTTCAATCCGCTGGAGGAAGTGGAGTACACAAACCTGCCGCCACTATAGTGAATGTCGGCTGCCTTTAATCACATCAAAAACATGTAGTATCTGGGGGAACAAAGCTACCATGTATTCACTGGCCCCTGAAAGGGATCCGGGAAAGTTCATCACCAGGGTATTACTAATCAGACCGGCTACGCTTCTGGATAACATTGCATAGGGCATGCGATTTTGTCCATAATTTCTGGCAGCTTCCATAATGCCAGGCAGTTCCTTCTGCAACATCGGCTTCAGAATATCCGGTGTAATATCGCGGGGAGAAACTCCGGTACCGCCTACCAAAATCAACAACTGATTCTCCGCATTCGTATTTACTTCCACCGCATTTCTGATTGCATCTGCTTCATCTGGTATAACGCTATATACAGGCACAGATATACCCAATGCTTCCAGGGCTTCCACCACTGCTTTACCTGCACTGTCTTCCCCCTTTCCTGCAGCAATGGTGTCAGAACAAACAATAACAGCTGCATTCAGTCCTTTGTCTGTATGCTTCTTCTTATCTGACTTGCCACCTGTTTTTGACTGTAGTTTAATTTCCTGTATGCTTACATGCTTATCAATCGGCTTCAGCATGTCATATAAAGTGAGGGCCGCTACAGAAGCGCCATGCATGGCTTCTACTTCTACACCCGTTTTATAAACCGTGTGCACTTCCACTTCGATCACTACTTTCAAATCCTTGATGCTAAAACGAACATCCGTATACTCAACAGGAAGCGGATGACAATCTGGTATCAGCTCGCTTGTCTTTTTTACCCCAAACAATGCCGCCACTTTCGCAAAAGAAAAAACATCTCCCTTAGGCACTTTCTGCTGAACAATCGAATCAATCGTATCCTGACTGGATACCAATACAGAAGCTTCGGCAATGGCTTTGCGTAACGTATTTGATTTATGGGTGATATTAACCATTTGTTTTAATTATTTTTTTTCCAGACTGTTGATTGGTTGCTACAGATTTCCTTACCCCAAATGGGCAGCTCTTTTTTAATCGTTTCTACCATTTCATTGCAGGCATCAATGGCATCTCTGCGATGAGCCGAAGAAGTAAAAACGAATAAACAGATTTCACCAACAGCTACCCTTCCAAGGCTATGATATATATGCAAGCAGGTCAATGCGTATTTTTCAAAAAATTGTTCCCGAATCACGGCTATTTTTTCTTCCACCATTAATTCATAAGCAGTGTACTCAATAGCAACTACTTTTTCTCCGTTCAACTCATCCGCTCTTACCTGACCTAAGAAAATGCTATGTGCCCCAATATTCGTTTTTGCAGCATGCTTCTGAATATCATCTGCTATTTTTTGTGCAGGAATGGGTCCCTGAAAAAAAATACTATGCTGTTTTTTACTACTCATTGTTTACTGTATTAAAATATGCAGTTAATCCCCCCTTTACACTATAAGTTTCAACCCCCTTATGCAATTTAATGTATTGTGCTGCATAAAGACTTCTTATTCCCTGATGACAAATAATGTAAACAGGTTGATTGGGCAGCTGATCCAGGGATTCCTTCAATACAGACATGGGTATCCGGGCATGAACAAAATCAACTATTGGATACTCATGTAACTCTCTTACATCTAAAACAAAATGTCCAGGCTGTTTAAGGACTTCAAGTAATTGTTTAACATCTATTTCTGCAATATCAATATCGTCCAGCTCGTTTTCTTCATTTATACATTCCATATCGTAATTCGTTTGATAAAAAAAAGACTCATCAATAGCAGGAGCTTCCGGATTAGGGGTCAATCCAATTTCATACCAACTTCCTGTTAAAAAATGATAGTTGAGTAATCTGCTATTTTGCATTTTACCCAAACCAGTTATCCATTTGATTGCTTCAGCAGCCTGCATGGTTCCGATAATCCCAGGCAAAACGCCAATCACGCCTGTCTCTTCACAACTGGCAAACTCATTGCGCAAAGGTTGCTTTGGAAACAAATGACGGTAGTGAACAGGTTCAAGAATTTGGATATTATTCATTACGGCCACCTGACCTTCATATCCGGATACTGCTCCGTATATCCATGCTTTACCGAGCTGTACACATACATCATTAATCAGGTATTTGGCGCCAAAATTGTCAGTAGCATCCAACACACAATCGAATTGTTTAATGATGGTCAAAGCATTTTCTTTATTCAACTGAAAAGGATATTCTATAACCTGAATACCCGAATCCAGTTTCTTTATTTTTTTAGCAGCCACGCAAACTTTTAATTGACCTATATCTGACTCGTCAAACAAAACCTGCCGATGCAAATTGCTTAAACTGACCCGATCAGCGTCCATGATTCCAATGGTTCCAACACCGGCACCCGCCAGATACTGCAACACAGGACATCCCAATCCCCCCATACCCACAATCAACAGTTTTGCTTCCGCTAATTTGTGCTGGGCATTTGCACCAAATCCGGGCAGTATCATTTGTCTGATATAACGATTATAGTCTACCATTATCCTCCGGAATAAGGGGGCATCAAAGCAACAGTATCTCCCGACTTCAATGGAGTATTTTGATGAATAACCTGCTGGTTCAATGCCAGGAAATATTTTTTATTTGCCAAAGCAGGAAATTGTTTCAACAATTCGCTCTCTAATTTATCCGTATCAGCACAATCTTCCCTGGAAAGCTCTGTTACTATCGTAATATCTGTTACCGAACCAAAAAACAAAACTTTAATACCCATACACTCAATTTACAAACAACAATTTAGAAACAGCTAAAATCAGCACGACAGCCAAAATAAACTTTAACTGGGTGGTCTTGAATCTGAATGAGCCTAAATAAGCACCCAACCAACCACCTGTTAAAACAAAGACAATAATCAGGTATATGGAAGGTGCCAGATCAAATCCTTTATTCAACAGACCCAACATTCCGGATGCCGAATTCAAAAATATAAAAATAGCACTAATGGCTGCTGTTTGCTGCATGGTTGCCCAACCCATCATCAATAATAAAGGGGACAATAAAATACCCCCGCCCATTCCTATCATACCTGAAAGCAATCCAATGACAGCTCCGGCCATACTCAGCCAATACCATTTGGGACTGGAAATATTTTCAACAGCCGGCGGCTTCAATACCATTCTGACAACCGCTATCAATAAGACAATGGCCAGTATTTTTTTATACAAAGGTTCTGAAACAGGCACAATACTTCCGAGATAGGCAGCTGGTATTGAAGTAATCACCAATGGCCATAACAGAGTAGATTTAAAATGTCGGGCTTTATAAAATGAAAGAAATGAGACCAGCGATACAATTAAGTTGAGTATCAAAGCAGTTGGTTTCATTACCAATGGACTCATATTCAAAAGCGCCATCAGGGCCAGATAACCACTGGCACCGCCATGACCAACAGATGCATATAGGAATGCCACAATAAAAAATGCCATTCCCTCTATCCATGCTTGTTCCATATTGCAATGTTAGAATAAATAAACGGTTACCAACTGACCTTTGGAAAACCGAAATTCGTCAGCAGGCAATTCAACCCAGCAATTGGCTTCAGAAAAAGCCCCAACCTGATAAGATGCCTGTGCAGCCGAAATAGTAATTTCTCCATTTAGCAGGGATGCTTTTACAAAAAAATCCAGTGGCGTATTTTTTTCATAGTCGTGTGCCAATCTCGCCTGTTGTGCTGGCGAAGTTGGCAAACCCATTGTTAACTGAATAACCGGCTTTACATATTGCTGAAAACAATGCAATACCGAGCTGGGATTTCCTGGTAACCCTATGACCATTTTTTGATTGAACTGACCTGCATACAATGGTTTTCCTGGTTTCTGTTTTACGCCATGAAAAATAGTTTCCACTCCCAATTCTCTGGCAGCTGCTGCTACAAAATCATAGTCCCCCACACTTACTCCACCCGTCAGCAAAATCAAATCAGCCCATTGAAGTGCCTGAGCAATGGCCGCTTTTGTATCAGCTAAAATATCTTTTACCCAGCTCAATTGAATTTGATGAACTCCCAGCTGCTTCAAAGCAGCCGTCAAGCCAATTGAATTGGATTCGTATACCTGACCATACGCAAGCATATTGCCAGGTATAACCAATTCATTCCCCGTTATTATCAAAGCTATTTTAGGTGCAGGAAAAACGGAAACATGCGTAATTCCCAGACTGGCCAGCATGGATATTTGGTATACATGCAAACAGGTCCCCTTGGTAATCACTATTGCATCTTTCTGAACAGAAGATCCAGGCATTCTGATATTCAAACCTGTCTCCTGCTTTACCTGTCGTATGATAATGCCCCCTTCTTTTTCTTCCACCCATTCTTTCTGTACTACCCAGGCAGCTCCGGCTGGAACAGGTCCGCCGGTGAATACTTTAATGGCCTTCCCCCCCTGCAAAGTCAACATACGATTTGTGCCAGCAGGCAATTCATCCTGCAATGGCAGAAACTGATTGGTTGCAAAACTACTAACAGCATAACCATCCATGGAAGATTGCAGAAATCCAGGCATACCAATAGGACTCTTGATATCCGCTGCAACCACCATACCAGCTGATTCCGACAATGGAATGATTACCGGATTCAAAGCCCTGACTTTGCTGTACAATGCCTGTTTAGCTTCGCTTACTGTGACCATAGTATTTAACCACCTATTGCAATCATACTTCTGTTATGCAGCAGATCGGCATTAATTTTTTCAAATTCTTTTGAGAACTGTCCACCCAATTCCCGATGTTTTTTATAAATGGAATCTTCAATCAATGGAAGAACATTCTCTCCTTTCCTCAATGCCGTTAACAAATCTGTTTCTTGAGATGAAAACAGACAGTTCTTTATTTTCCCGTCCGCTGTTAAGCGTATGCGGTTACAGGTATTGCAAAAAGGGGCACTCATGGTACTGATAACTGCAAAGCTTCCCGCATGATTTTCAATAGTATATCGCTTACTGGTATCATTAGGCTCACTCATAGCTGTTGCAATTTTGTATTCCTTACCAATAAGATCCAGCATCTCCTGCAAGGTTACCAATTTATCTCTGTTCCATTTATTGCCATCAAACGGCATGAATTCTATAAACCTGATTTGAATGGGTGTGTCTTTAGTCCAGGCAATAAAATCCAATATTTCCTGATCATTCAACCCTTTTACGACCACCACATTTATTTTCAGCTTAAATCCTTGTGCCAGCAATAAACCAATATTGCTTTTCACCTGATCAAAATGATCTCTTCTGGTCAGCAGCTGAAACTTTTCTTTTTGCAAAGTATCTAGACTGATATTCAGAGATTGAATACCTGCTTCTTTTAACGTATCAATGAATAAATGAATCCGAGTGGCATTGGTAGTCATGGTTAGGTTAACACCCAACATGCCTAATTTTTTGATAATGGCAGCAGCATCTTTCCTTACCAGCGGTTCTCCACCAGTCAATCTGATTTTTTTCACGCCATTTTCCACAAACAATTTAGCTAATTGAACTATTTCATCTTTCTGCATCAAACGCTGATTCGGCATGAAAGCATAGTCTTCTTCAGGCATACAATAAAAGCAACGCAAATTGCAATTGTCCGTCAAAGAAATTCGCAGGTAGTCGTGTATTCTATTGTGTTGGTCAATCAGCATTTTCATTCTTTAATAATTCACTAAACCGCTCATAATCAGATACCGTATCTATGTCCAATACTCCCATTTCAAAATCCACTGTTTCCAAATCATCGGGATTTTGATGCAATATAACCCGCGCTCCTTTATCCCCTCTCAATTGATATAACTCTTCAAAATATTTTGCTGTCAATAAAAGAGGGGTTCCGGCAACACCCTGGTAACTGGCAGCTATCAGCCCCTTTTTTGATTCCTGGTGAAGCTGTATCATTCTTTGCAAAAGAGCCTGGTTTAAAAATGGCTGATCGGCTAGGAGGATAAACAAAAATTGCATATCCTTACATTGCTTTAACATGGCTGTTAGTCCTTTTTGTATGGAAGAACTCATCCCTTTTTGATATTCAGCATTGTAAACAAGCTCAACTACAGGATTTTTTATTATGGAACTTATTTCCCCGTGATAACGACCCGTTACAACAGATACAATACCGGGATTGAGGACCAATACCTCATCAAGAATTTTTTCAAGTATTGTTGTGTCTTTAAAAGGCAATAACATTTTGGCCTTTCCCATTCGGGAAGCTTCTCCTGCCGCTAATATCATTACCCCCCATTTCATGGTTTGCTATGTATGGGCGTCAACTGATCTCTTAAATGTATAGGTAATCTGCTTTCCATGACTGCCATGACTTCTGCACAAACAGAAAGGGCTATTTCTGCAGATGTTTCTGCTCCTAGCGCCAATCCGGTTGGGCCATAGATATGTTTGATTTGCTCATCCGAAAATTCAACTCCCTGCTCTTTCAACTCTTGCAGCAATCGATCCCGTTTTGCTGAAGGCCCCAATAAACCGATATAGTTGAAATTATATGCATGCATGGTTTGTAAAAAAGCCAGGTCGTAATTGTAATTATGCGTCATTAAAACAACAGCAGTTCGATCATCAAGTGTTAGCTGAGGAATTACCACTTCTGGTTTGCCAACCAGGATACGGCTGGCTGCAGGAAAACGATGTGCATTCGCATGTGTAGGTCTTCCATCCACTATTGTTGTACTCCATCCAATTAATCTGGCCATCGCTTCCAATGGTATGGTATCGTTTCCTGCACCTACTATGATTAAAGAAACCGCAGGCATCACATACTCAACAAATACTTCCTGCTGAGCCACCCCTGTATCAACGATAATATACTCCGATCTTTTTCCGGTCAGCACCCTTTGCACTGCTTCTCTTACCATCGGGGATTCTACCTCATCTATTTGATTGTGCAATAAAGTTCCCCAGTGTTGATCCCTATTACGGCTAAAACCAGTGATCAATACCTGAGGATGTCTCAACTGCAACATTGCCTTCAACCGCATAATAAAATCAGGATGATCAAAATTCAGCGGCTCAAATAAAATGCGAACAATGCCATTGCAACCCAACTGAACACCCAATTTGGCGTCGTCTTCATCCGTTGTGTCGTATACAACTAATTTTTTTTTCCCCTGTGCAATGGCAAGCACTGCTTTACGTAAAGCATCTCCCTCCAGACAACCTCCGCTGATAGCACCAATGTATTTTCCATCCTCACTTACCAGCATACGTGCACCGGGTCTTCTGTAAGAAGAACCTTCTACATGCACAACAGTTGCCAGTGCCATGCGCTGCTTCTCCTGTGCCATATGTTCAAATGCATGAACAATATCCGCTATTTCCTTCATGAAGTTTCTGACTTATGATCTTCGCTTCTTCACCTGCTCAGGCAATACGGGCTTGGTATTCTTGTTGCCCCAGCTGTTTTGTATATAATTCAACACATCTGCCATCTCCTGATCAGATAGATATTCCACACTGGGCATTACCCCATTATAGGTTACCCCGTTCACTTTAATTGCACCTGACTGACCCTTGATTAATACATCAATAATTTCATTGCTGCTTTTCTTCAAAAAATCAGATTGGGCAATGGGTGGAAATACCCCTTCCAATCCTTTTCCATCCTGCATATGACAATTCATGCAACTGGTTTCGTATACTTTTTTTCCTGCTTCAATGCTTTTTTTTAAGTTAAAAGGCTGCACAAATGCAAGAGAAAGAAAAGTACTCACAATCAATATTGACAAAGTTTTTATACCAGCTTTCATCTGTTTCAATTTAGTTTTATAAAATAATTCAAATAACAAATCTATACAATCTTATTGATGTCAAAAGGCAGTCTGCGGATACGCTTACCAGTAGCAGCAAATATTGCATTACACAAGGCCGGAGCAAATGGAGGCAATCCGGGTTCACCCACGCCTTTAATCTTATCACCGCCATTCGCTAATATATGCACTTCAACCTTTGGCATTTCGTTAATGCGCACCAATGGGTTATTGTGAAAATTAGATTGAACCGTTGCACCTTTATCAAAAGTAATACCGCCTTTGATCGCCGCTGTCAAAGCCATTACTGCTGCGCCTTCTACCTGTGCACGAGTATTATCCGGATTAACAACCGTGCCCAGATCAATCACCGCAACCACTTTTTCAATTTTTACGCCCATACCTTTCTTAGACACTTCAATCACAAACCCAGCCTGACCAGCAAAGAACTCATATTGTGCTACGCCTCTACCCCAACCTGCCGGCAAAGGTTTATCCCAATTGGATACTTCTTTCAGCTTATTCAGAATGGTCTTGGTATCTGAGTCCTTGGTTAACATACCCAGACGGAATGCCATTGGATCCTTTTTAGCAGCCACGGCCATTTCATCTATAAAGCACTCATGCGCAAAAGCAAGTGTAGTGCTGGTTACCGCTCTCCAGGCAGCCAATGGCAAGTGCAAAAAATGATGAACATAGAGATTCTTCATATGTTCAATTTCATATTTCTGCTCACTAATGCCTTCGGTCATGGTACCATCTGCCTTTGTAACATCATAATCCTTTTTCATGTCAAGGGTACCGGATATAACTTTATGCTGGAAGGCAATGGCTTTACCACTGGCATCCAAAGCACCTTTCATGGCAGAAAAAGTCATGGGTCTGAATGGACCTTGTTGTGTGTCATCTTCACGGGTCCAGATAGATTTTACTGGCTTCCCTACTTTTTTACTTAATTGAACGGCTTCATGAATATAATCCGGATACAATCTTCTTCCGAATCCACCACCATTAAATAAAACATGTAATTTTAAATCTTCCTGCTTTACACCGTAGGTTTTTGAAAACTCGTTCACCACACTACCGGGGACCTGCGTAGAAGTCCATATTTCCAATTTATTTCCCTCGGTCCAGGAAGCCAGACAGTTCATGGGTTCAATGGGAGAATGAGAAACAACAGGTGTTTCATAGAAGGCTTCCAGTTTAACCGGAGCCCCGGTAAACGCCTGATCAAAATTTCCCTGCTGGTGCTCTACTGCTCCTTCTTTTTTAGCAGCTTCGCGCATGCTTTGTTCGTAGTCTTTAGAATTGAACTGATCATTACCCTGATGATCCCATT
This sequence comes from Bacteroidota bacterium, assembly GCA_039805185.1. Taxonomy (GTDB): domain Bacteria; phylum Bacteroidota; class Bacteroidia; order Chitinophagales; family Chitinophagaceae; genus Sediminibacterium. Next base: position 48,839 of record JBDLUU010000055.1, on the reverse strand, counting down.
TAAGCACCAACGCTTTTCTTCCCTGAACAGCCGCCCAGTAGTTTTCGGCAATCACAGCAACGCCTTCCGATTTATATATACCGTGAATGCGTTCACAGGTTTCCACCGCAATAACGCCTTTCACTTTTTTAGCAGCTGTTGCATCAAAGCTCACCAGCTTACTGCCAAACACTTTGCATCTTTCAATAGAAGCATATACCATGCCCGGAACGGAAGCATCAATTCCAAATTTGGCCGTACCATTTACTTTCATTGGAATATCCGGACGCGGAGCCGACTTGCCTAATATTTTGAAATCTTTCGGATCTTTTAAAGTAGGATTTTTGGGCGCTTCCAGTTTAGACGCAGCCTCAGCCAATTCGCCATAACCTAATTTTTTACCACTGGGGCGATGAATCACGGTTGCGTTTTCAGCATAGCATTCTGCTACCGGTACACCCCATTGTTTACTTGCAGCGTTCAGCAACATTTCTTTTGCAGTAGCTCCTACCTTTCTTAAGCTTGTGTAGTTGGTTCTAACAGAAGAACTACCGCCAACAAACTGTGCAGGTCCGTATTTTTTTTCTCCGCCTGTTTGCTTAATCACTAACTTATCCATTGACACTTCCAGTTCTTCCGCAATTAAAGCAGGAATAGACTGATAAGTACCCTGACCAATTTCAGGTTTGGTATTAAATATGGTTACCACACCCGCCTGATCAATCATCACCAAAGGCGACAATTCAAATGCATTGCTGGCAGCTGTAATATTTTCGATTATTGCAGAACCATCGGCTTTCACGCCCATACCCATAATTAAACCCGCCCCCGTTAAACCGGTCAGGCGTAAAAAATTTCTGCGATCGATGGAAGATTTTTGCTGATTCATTTTAATTTTTTTTTGGAATTACTTAATCATTTCTGCAGCACGGTGAATAGCACTGCGAATTCTTTGATAAGTTCCACACCGGCATAAATTACCTTGCATGGCAGCATCAATGTCTGCATCGGAGGGATTCGGCTTGGTTTTCAACAATGCGGTTGCACTCATGATTTGACCAGATTGACAATAACCACATTGCGGCACTTGCAATTCTACCCAAGCATGCTGAACAGCTTCAGCAATTTTATCTTTCATTCCTTCTATAGTTGTTATTTTTTTCCCTACTGCAGCTGCAACAGGAAAACTACAGGAACGGACTGGCTTACCATCTACATGTACAGTGCAGGCACCACACTGTGCTATACCACATCCAAACTTGGTTCCGGTTAAACCGACCATATCCCGGATAGCCCATAGTAAGGGCATATCTGCACTAGCATCCACCTGATAATTGGTGTTATTAATATTCAATGTTATCATGGCAAATAATTTCAGCTTAAAGTTAATAAAATAAATCAGGGTTAAAATTTCATTTCACCGATTAATCCAGCAGATGGGTCTCGTGCATGTCGGGAATCACTACTTCCTTGAAATGCTTCCTGCGTAAACGGGCTGCAAAATCAATCTGTACATCGTATTCCCCATGCACCAGAAACAGTTTCCTGACCAATTCAGGATTCTGACAGGCAAGAAACTGGCATAAATCTTCATAGTCACCATGAGCACTCATACTCCTCATCACCCCTACTTCTGCTTTAACTGGATATATTTCGCCAAATATTTTTACTTCTTTTTTACCAGCAGTCAATTGTCCACCCAAACTATAGGGATCACAATATCCAACTATTAAAATAGTATTTCGTTCTTTTTCAATATTATTCATGATATGATGCTTAACCCTGCCAGCATCCGCCATGCCGCTTGCAGATATAATTACACAGGGTCGACCATCCTCATTCAATGCCTTACTCTCATCCACTGTTTTAATGAACTTCAGATGATTAAAATCAAATGGATCCTTATCCTGCTCCATTATCTTCCTCACCCTTTTGTTGAAGTTTTCCGGATACTGTTTCAGCAACTGTGTTGCTTCTCTGCTAAGCGGGCTATCTACATAAACGGGAACAGGCGGTAATCTTTTTTCCAGATCCAGCTGGTTCAATGCATATAGTAATTCCTGGGTTCTGCCTACACTGAAGGCCGGAATTATCAGTTTTCCATTTTTTTCAAGACATGTGCTTACAATCCATTTTAATAAGGTATCGGTAATGCCAAAGACTTCATCGTGCAACTTGTTTCCGTATGTACTTTCCAGAATAATATAATCAGCCTGATCATAGGTTTCAGGAGATTTAAGAATGGCATCATTATATCTGCCGACATCTCCGCTAAAAGTTATCTTATTTGTTTTTCCGTCTTCAATGATTCTCAAGTGGACACCTGCAGACCCAATGATATGCCCTGCATCTGTAAAACAAACAGCAATATCTTCATCAATTTTTACCCATTCCCTGTAGGGAATAAATTTAAAGAGCTCAATCGCTTTTGCTGCATCTTCCAGATCGTATAAGGGTTCATAAGGCGGAAGTCCTTTCTTGGCTCTGCGCTTATTGATGAACTTGGTATCGTCCCTTTGTATTTCGGCAGAATCTTCCAGCAAAATTTCAGCCAGAGCTTCTGTTGCTTCTGTTGAATAGATAGTGCCTTTAAATCCCTCTTTAACCAGTTTGGGAATTAGTCCTGAGTGATCAATATGCGCATGAGATAAAATAAGGTAATCAATAGACGCCGGATCAAAACCAAAATGCGCGTTTAGCTCTTCCGTATGCTTTCCCATTCCCTGAAACAATCCACAGTCGAGTAAAATTTTCTTCCCGTTTTTTAGGGTAATCAAATGCTTGGAGCCTGTTACCGTTCGGGCAGCTCCATGAAAGGAAATCTTCATACTTATTTTGATTTAAAACTCCAGGTAATATGAAACTCGGCTACTACTTCGCCATTTTCATTGGTGCCAACGGACTGGCAAACAATGGTTCTGCTCTCTTTAGTTGCAATGGCTTCATCAATCAACTGAGCAACTTTCAATCCATCGTTACAAGTAAAGGAAATAAGCCCTGTTGCCTTTTTTACAAACCGGGCTTCCAGCCCTACTACCAGCATACTTATTGGTGGATTTCTTTTATAGGTTTGCCCCACAGGAAATAAGCCAGTACTCATTTCAGCTGCCATTGCCTGTACGGCAAAATACATTGACTTAAATGGATTCTGATTGAGCCATCCATGCTTAACCACTATAACCGTTTTTTGCTCGTCTATATAGCCAACTTTCAATCCTGCTATAAATGCAGCAGGCAATTTAATCAGCTTAAAAAAAGCAAACCGAACCGGATGAGTAATGATTTTTTTGAAAGCAGGAAACTGAGGATTCATCTCTCAATTTAGTCATAATTTGTGTTATAACAAGAGAGCGGCCAGTAAATAATCCGCCAATAAAATCAGTATACAACTAACAACCACTGCGCTTGTACTTGCCCTACCAATTTCCAAAGAACCTCCTTTTACATAATAGCCATAATAGGCTGGAATACTACTAATAATGAAAGCAAACGTATACGCTTTATACAAAGCAAAATTGATATTGTAGAAATTCAGATTTTGTCTTAAGCCTATATCAAATGTATCAGGAGCTAAAATACCTGCCAGCGAACCGGCCATTCTTCCTCCCCAAATTCCCAAAACAGCAGAAATAACAATCAAACAAGGGACCACAATTAATGCACCCAGAATTTTGGGCAAAACCAGGTAGGCTTTGGTATTGATCCCCATGATTTCCAGGGCATCAATCTGTTCTGTAACCCGCATATTACCCAGCTCACTGGCAATTTTACTGCCAATAACACCCGCCAATACAATACTCAAAACCGTAGGAGATAGTTCCAGAATCATACTATCCCTTACAATCTGAGCAATGGTACTTTGCGGAACCAGCGGACTCACCAACTGATAGGCAGTCTGAATGGTAGTAACTGCTCCGAGGAACAGAGAAATAATGATGACAATAGGTAAAGCCCCCATGCCAATTTCTACACATTGGTGCATGAATTCTTTCCAATACATTCTGAAGTTTTCCGGTTTAGAAAACATGCCTTTCAACATCAACAGAAATCTTCCTAAATGAGTGAAAAAATTCATACGCCAAAAGTATAATTAAACTTTAGTTATTCGCTCCCTTGTTTTTTCTTCTGCTCTTCCACCAGGAACTTCTTTTTACTTCCTCTGCGGTATCTAATCTGGATTTCATCTGAGCATCCACCACTGCAACCAACGCCATATTAATAATATTTCGCACACTGCTACCTAGCTGCAACACATGTACAGGCTTTTTTAATCCCAATAAAATTGGCCCGATAGCATCTGCACCTCCCAACTCTTTCAATAAGTTATACGCCACATTCCCTGCTGTTAAATTGGGGAACATCAACACATTCACTTCCTGATCTACCAGGTCACTGAAAGGATAATTATCTCCTAAAATTTCTTTATTAAAAGCCAGACTACCCTGCATTTCGCCATCCACAATCAGGTTGGGATCACGCTGCTTCAAAATCCGGGTTGCTTCCGCTACCAGTTTTGCTTCCGGAGAATCACTGCTTCCGAAATTGCTGTAACTCAACATAGCAATGCGCGGAGTAAGATTGAAACTTCTTACTTCCTTGGCCACCATTTGTGTAATATCAGCCAGTTCTTCTGCCGTTGGATGAAAATTCACCGTGGTATCTGCCAGAAACAAAGGCCCTTTTTTGGTTAGCAGTAAATACATACCGGCAATCTTCTTAACACCTGGCTCGGTTCCAATAATTTGCAAAGCAGGCCTGATGGCTTCAGCATAGTTTTTCGTTAACCCTGAAAGCATGGCATCTGCATCACCAGTCTCTACCATCATACAGCCAAAGTGATTACGGTCTTTCATCACTTTTAAACTTTCATGATGATTGTATCCTTTACGCTGACGCTTCTTAAAGAACAATTCACCGTAGAATTCTCTTTTCTGTTCCATTGCATCACTTCTGGGATCCACAATAGGAATATCAGACAAGTCAATGCTATTGGTTTCAGCAATTCGATTAATCTTTTCCGGATCGCCCAGTAAAATTGGATAAGCAATACCTTCATCATAAATAATGGTAGCTGCTTTTAATATTTTCAGGTTATCTGCTTCCGCAAATACCAGACGTTTAGGATCTCTGCGGGCCTTGTTACTAACCACTCTGAACAACTGATTATCCAGCCCCAGTCTTTTATTTAACTCCAGCACATACCCATCCCAGTTGGCAATTTGCTTCTGCGCAACACCACTTTCAATAGCAGCCTTAGCTACTGCCGGAGCAATGGTACTTAAAAGGCGTGGATCAAGTGGCTTTGGAATGATATACAAGGGGCCAAAACTCATATTGTTCTGGTTATATGCCAGGTTTACAATATCAGGCACTGGCGTTTTTGTCAATTCCGCCAAAGCACGTACAGCAGCCAGTTTCATGGCTTCATTAATCTGCGTAGCTCTCACATCCAATGCTCCGCGGAAAATATAAGGAAAGCCCAATACATTGTTAACTTGATTGGGGTAATCAGATCGCCCTGTTGCCATAATGATATCCTTTCTAACAGCAACTGCATCTTCATAAGTGATTTCCGGATCGGGATTGGCCATGGCAAATACAATTGGATTCCGGGCCATTGATTTTACCATATCCTGTGTTACTACATTTCCTACACTAAGCCCCAGAAATACATCAGCATCCTTCATCGCTTTCGCTAAAGTCCAGTCGTCTCTCTTAACGGCAAATTTCATTCGATCCGGTCCCAGATCTGTTCTTCCTGTATGCAATACGCCATCCTTGTCAAACACAATAAAGTTTTCGTATCTGGCACCTAATGCAACATACAGATTGATGCAGGCCATGGCAGCTGCGCCGGCTCCATTAATAACAAAACGTACTTTATCAATTCTTTTCTTTTGCAGTTCCAACGCATTCAGCATGGCAGCACTACTGATAATGGCAGTTCCGTGCTGATCATCATGCATCACCGGAATATTCATTTGTTCCTTTAACTGTTGCTCTATGTAAAAGCATTCAGGTGCTTTAATATCTTCCAGATTGATTCCACCAAATGTGGGTTCCAGGGATTTTACAATCTGTACAAATTTTTCCGGATCCTTTTCATTGATCTCAATATCAAACACATCTATATCTGCAAAAATTTTGAACAATACGCCCTTCCCTTCCATTACCGGCTTACTGGCTTCTGCGCCAATATCTCCCAAACCCAGCACAGCAGTGCCATTCGTAATTACACCCACCAGGTTACCTTTGGCCGTGTATTTATAAATATTCTCAGGATTTTCTTTAATCTCCTTACAAGGTTCAGCAACCCCCGGGCTATAAGCCAAAGAAAGATCACGTTGTGTCTTTGCTTCTTTGGTTGGTACAACTTCAATCTTTCCTGGTCTTCCACTTGCGTGATATTCCAATGCTTGTTCTTTTCGTAAATTAGACTGTTTATCTGTAGACATAATTTCAATTAATATTTTTCAAAACTATTTGAGCGCAATTCCTAAATAAGCCATCATACCAGCTCCAATCTCAATAGCTGATTCGTCAATGTCAAATTTGGGTGTATGCACCTGATGAATGATTCCCTTAGATTCATTGCGAACACCCAAACGGAAAAAACATCCCGGGATGACCTGTGTATAATATCCAAAATCTTCAGCCCCCATGCGCAATTCTGTTTCTTCAACATTTTTTTGTCCCATGAACTCATTCGCCAATTCCCAGGCCACTGTAGTAAAAACGGGATCATTGTCAACGGTGGGATATCCAACGTCAATATGCAAATCAATTTCTGCTCCCATACTTTCCACCAGCCCTATTGCTTGCTTTCTGATTAGTTCATGTGCTTTATAACGCCATTCCTCATCCATGGCTCTGAATGTACCCATCAACTTCACTTCGCTGGGAATCACATTGGTGGTATTGCCTCCCTGTATTGAACAAATGGATAAAACAGAAGGAGAAATAGGACTGTTATTTCTTGATATAATCTGTTGAAGAGATACAATTAAGTTGGCTGCAATTAAAACGGTATCGGCAGTTAAATGTGGCGCTGCAGCATGCCCTCCCTTACTTCTGATGGTAATATAAATTTCATCAGCACTGGCCATTACCCTACCCTTACGAAAACTCAGCTTTCCAACATCCAATCCCGGATGTACGTGAAGCGCAACTATTCCACTGGGTCTGGGATTTTCCAACACGCCTTCCTTAATCATATAACTTGCCCCACCAGGATTTCTCTCTTCACCGGGTTGAAAAATCAGTTGAATGGTGCCCTCCCACTCATCTTTTAGACTTTCTAAAATCCTGGCCGCTCCCAACAAAACGGTGGTATGTACATCATGCCCGCAAGCATGCATCACACCTTTATTAAACGACCGATAAGGAACATCGTTTTCTTCCAGAATGGGAAGTGCGTCCATATCTGCCCGAAGGGCAATGACTTTTGCATCCGGATTTTTGCCCTTTATGGTGGCCAGAATTCCGGTAGTGGCTTTTATTTCAAAAGGGATACCTAATAAACGAAGTTGTTCCTGAACATATTTAGATGTAGCAAATTCTTGGTAACTCAATTCCGGATAGGCGTGAAGATGCCTGCGTATATCAATTAACGCAGGTGCAATTTCTTTGGCCAATATTTTTATTTTCTCTTTTAGCATGTATACTGCTTAACTAAAACAATTCCTCTTCTACAGGTGTGTATTCAATCGTGTCTTCTACTATATAAATTCCCTTCGGAAAAAACTTACTGATTTGTGCCCTGAATTTTTCTGCATCTTCTCTTTTTAGAAAATTACCTAATCTTACTTTAAAATTAGGTGACTGAAAAAGAGTATAGGTTTTCTGATCAGGAAACCTGCTTAGTAAATCTGTCTTCATTTTTGTTGCATCGTCTCTTCTGGGTGTGCTAATCATTTGTAAACGAAAACCCTTGTAAAGACCGGCACTCGTCATCATGGCAGAACGTTTGTTTGCCTGTGCCTGCTTCTGTACCAGTATATCCAGACGGGCATCTTTCTGAAAAATCACCGTATCAACAGGATTTGCCAGACCTTTTATAAGGAAACCTATACAGAGAAGTATGATGAGAAAAATGGGTTTCATGTAATAAATATACGGTTAATATCCAGCGGGTTGCAGATTAGGCTCTCCATTTACAATAGCCACACTGGCACTGCATCCTAGTCTGGTAGCCCCTGCCGCAACAAGTTCTGCCGCAAATGCATAATCCCGGATACCGCCTGAAGCTTTAATCTGAACGGCTTCTGGCAAATGTATACGGAATAATTTAACAGCTTCAACCGTTGCCCCTTTTTCGGCATATCCGGTGGATGTTTTTAAATAATCAATACCAGCTACACCATATAGTTCGCAGCATTTAATGATTTCATCATTGGTAAGAATGCCGCTTTCAATAATAATTTTAATGGTTTTATTTTTTGATTTTACCACTGGAATTATATGATTGAGTTCATTGGCCAGATAAACCCAGTCCCCATTTTTAATAGCACTAATATTGGCTACTACATCCAGCTCATCTACCCCATCCACCATTGCTAATACAATTTCAGCCAACTTGGCTTCCACCGCGGAATAACCAAAAGGAAATCCAATGACTGTTGCCACTTTAACAGCAGAGCCTTCCAGAAAACCTTTGGCTGTTTTTACAAAATTCGGTGGAACACAAACAGCAGCAAATCCATACTGCCTGGCTTCGGCACAAAGTTTTTCCACATCCGCAATTAAAGTGGTTGGCTTTAATATGGTATGATCAATATACGGAGCTAAATGCATTCAAAATGATTTTGGCAAAGATAACAAATAACGTCACTAAGGTATAAGAGTGCCTGTTAAATATCAAAGCCCCAGAGAGAAATTTCTTCGGGGCTTTGACATGCTGTTATCTTTCAAAATTTCTATGCGTCCTTACCATGGCAAGACTTAAATTTCTTTCCGCTACCGCAAGGACAAGGATCATTTCTGCCAATCTTTGGTCCTACTTTAACAGGCTCTTGCCTTACCGGTGTAGGATCATAATAATCGTTTTGATTGGCACCATATTCCTGACCGGCGGCATCCACCTGGTCTTTGTTGGCACTCAATTTACTCATATCTGTTTTTTCCTGACGGCCCTCCTGCAATTCATCTCCATTTGCTAAAGGAATGGAGGAATGACACAGGAATTGTACTATTTCTCTGTTCACTTCATTGTCCATTTTACGGAACAATTCAAAGGCTTCCATCTTATAAATTACCAAAGGATCTTTTTGTTCGTAAGTAGCTGTTTGCACGCTCTGCTTCAAATCGTCCATGGCACGTAAATGTTCTTTCCATGCATTGTCAATAAAAGCAAGTGTTACGGTTCTTTCCAATGCACTCAATAATTCGGCACCATTGGTCTTTAAGGTTTTTTCCATATTAGCCAATGCCTGAATCTGACGCTTGCCGTCTGTGAAAGGAACAATGACATTGTCAATATGAGCGCCTTGCTCCAATTGAATATTCTTAAACACAGGAACCGCCTGCGCCATCATATCCTGTTTGCGCTTCTCGTACTGAGCAACCGCTTCCGTATACAATTTTTCAGCTACCTGCTGCTGATTACTCTTGTTGAATTCGTCTTCTGTAATAGCAGTATCAACTCCAAAATGCAGAATAGCAGCTAACTTAAATTGTTCAAAATCATTCTGGTCTCTGAAGTTCACAACCAATGATTCTGCTACCGCGTACATGGCATTGTCTAAATCCAATGCCAGTCTTTCTCCAAACAAAGCGTGGTTACGTTTGGTATAAATAACGGTACGCTGCTTATTCATTACATCATCATACTCCAGCAAACGTTTACGAATACCAAAGTTGTTTTCTTCTACTTTTCTTTGGGCGCGCTCAATAGATTTGGTAATCATGCTAGCCTGAATTACTTCGCCTTCCTTGTATCCGGCAAAGTCCATCACTTTAGCTATTCTTTCACTGCCAAACATGCGCATCAAATCGTCTTCTAGAGAAACAAAGAACAATGAAGAACCAGGATCACCCTGACGACCCGCACGACCTCTCAACTGACGGTCTACTCTTCGCGACTCGTGTCTTTCTGTACCTAATATGGCTAAACCGCCAGCCTCCTTAACCCCAGGTCCTAATTTAATATCGGTACCTCTACCGGCCATATTCGTAGCAATGGTTACCGCTCCGGCCAATCCGGCTTCTGCTACAATCTGTGCTTCACGGGAGTGTTGCTTAGCGTTCAACACATTGTGCGGAATTTGTTTCTGACGCAACATTCTGCTTAGCAACTCACTCACTTCCACGGAAGTAGTACCTACCAGAACTGGACGACCCGCTTCACGCAAGGTTACAATTTCATCAATCACTGCACCGAACTTCTCGCGCTTGGTCTTATAAATTTTATCTTCTTCGTCTTTTCTAATAGCAGGGACGTTGGTTGGAATGCTTACCACATCCAGCTTATAAATATCCCACAATTCAGCAGCTTCCGTTTCAGCCGTACCAGTCATACCTGCCAGCTTATGGTACATTCTGAAGTAGTTCTGTAAAGTAACCGTTGCATATGTTTGCGTAGCCGCTTCAATCTTTACATTTTCCTTTGCTTCAATAGCCTGATGCAATCCATCAGAATATCTTCTGCCATCTAGAATACGCCCAGTCTGTTCGTCAACAATCTTCACCGCACCATCCAGCACAACGTATTCAACATCCTTGTCAAATAAAGTATAAGCTTTCAATAGCTGCTGTACAGTATGAATACGATCTGCTTTTACAGAGTATTCGTTAATCAACTGCTCTTTTCTTGCCAACTTCTGATCTGCTGGTAAGGAAGCATCATTATCAATGGCAGCCAATCCTAAACTAATATCAGGCAACACAAAGAAATGTGGATCTTCGCCCTGACCGGTAATCAATTGAATACCCTTATCGGTTAATTCAACGGAGTTGTTCTTTTCATCAATATAGAAGTAAAGCTCTTCATCAGCCTTTGGCATTTCGCGTTGTTGGTCGGCCAGATAATAATTCTCTGCCTTCTGCAATTTCACACGATTACCTGGTTCACTTAAAAACTTAATCAAAGCACTGTTCTTAGGTAAACCACGGTGCGCTCTAAACAAAGCAAGTCCTCCGTCTTTCGGATCGTCGTTGCCTTCTGCTAATTTCTTTTTCGCTTCGGTTAAAAACTGAAGAGTCGCTTTCTTCTGCGCATCTACCAGTTTCTCAATTCTGGGCTTCAAGGCAAAGAACTGCTGTTCACCAGTCTGGTATCCAATAGGACCAGAAATAATCAAAGGCGTTCTGGCATCGTCTATTAAAACGGAATCCACTTCATCCACCATTGCAAAATGGTGTTTTCGCTGTACCATTTCTTCCGGACTATGCACCATATTATCACGCAGGTAGTCAAAACCAAATTCGTTATTGGTACCATATGTAATATCTGCCAAATAAGCTTTTCTTCTGGATTCGCTGTTTGGCTCGTGCTTATCAATACAATCAACGGTTAATCCCAACCATTCAAATAAAGTACCATTCCACTCGCTGTCTCGTTTGGCCAGATAATCGTTCACGGTTACTACGTGAACACCTTCTCCTGCCAATGCATTCAAATAGGCTGGCAAAGTAGACACCAATGTTTTACCCTCACCCGTTGCCATTTCAGCAATTTTTCCTGAGTGCAATACAGATCCACCAATTAGCTGCACATCATAATGCACCATGTTCCAGGTAACTTTTGCGCCAGCTGCTGTCCAGGAGTTTTTGAAAACCGATTCATTGCCACGAATGGTTACATATTCCTTTTTAACACTTAAATCTCTGTCGAGCGGAGTAGCCGTAGAAACCAACTCGTCGTTTTCCTTGAATCTTCTGGCTGCTTCTTTAATCACTGCAAAAGCCTCAGGCTGAATCATTGCAAGCGCTTCTTCAATTTTATTATCGCGGTCTTTTTTTAATTTATCAATTTGCTTATATAAAGCATCTTTGCCATGGATATCCGATTCAGGCAATGCTTCTGCATTTGTCTTTTCTGCGGCAATGGCGGCATCCACTTCCTTAATGTGTTCCTGAATACGGGCTTTGAATTCAACCGTTTTATTCCTTAGTTCATCATTGGTTAATAACTGATATTGCTGAAAAAACTGATTGGTCTTATGAATGATGGGCATAATCTGCTGCACATCTTTTTCACTCTTACTACCCCCGAATAACTTAGAAATAAACTTCAACATATTTTTAAAATGCTCTGGTACAAAATTTTAACAGTCAAACAGCATGCAAGAATTAATTTTTAGTCAATTTGGCACCCTGATTTAGAGCCGTCAAAGGTAAGGTTTTGATTTAAGAAGCAAATGAAGCAGATAACTATTCTATCAACAGTCATTATTTTGGGGTTAATGGTACCCTTTGCAGGGGGAGCACAAACAGCTGAAAACCATGGCCCGCAAACAGATAGCAGTATGGTATTAAACAAACAACTACTGCAACAATGGAACGATTCCATTGTCACTGAAAGATACAATCAAAATAAAACGAATATGACCATTCTGGCAGCCTGGGCCGGGGTTAATATTATTCAGGGTAGTATTTCGGCAACCAATGCTACAGGCTCAGGGCCTCATTTTTTCCGAATGAACGCCTATTGGAACCTGGTAAACCTAGGTATTGCCACTATGGGGTTGTTTCAGCTTCGAAAAGAACTAAACCGCCATTACACATTAACCCAAAACCATCTTGCCCAGCAAAAATTGGAAAAAATACTGCTTTTAAATACGGGACTGGATCTGGCGTATGTAGCTACGGGGTTTTTATTAAAGGAAAATGGCAATAGAACAGGGAACCCCCGCAACACGGGTTTTGGCAATAGTTTGCTGCTACAGGGGGCTTTTTTACTGGTTTTTGACCTGGTTCAGTACGGGAACCACCGCAGGAATGGGAAATTATTGGAAACACAGCTCTCCAAACTTCAAATACAGGCCGGCCACAATGGAATCGGGCTAAGTTTACCGCTGTAAATTATCGGGAAAGTTATTGGAATATATGGCCATTTCAGCTACTTTTGCAACCCGTTAGACTTAACAATTAAAGCGATACGATGGCAGGTCAATTAAAAGAAGTTAGAAACCGAATCAAGAGTGTACAAAGTACGCAGCAGATTACCAAAGCAATGAAAATGGTGAGTGCGGCCAAATTACGCCGTGCACAGGATGCAATTACTCAAATGCGTCCTTACGCCCAGAAATTGCAGGAAATGCTGAGCAATATTGTAAGCAATATTGAAGGGGGTGCTACGCTTGCGTTGGCAGAAGAAAGACCTGTTGAAAAAGTATTGTTGATTGTGATTACTTCCGACAGAGGCTTGTGTGGTGGTTACAACGCCAACCTGGTTAAATTGGCTAAAAACACTGTGGCAGAAAAATACGCCAGTCAGTTCAGCAAAGGCAATGTAACCGTTTGGAACATTGGAAAGAAAGGCTGGGAAAGTTTAACCAAAGCGGGATACAATACCAACGACCAATTCAAAGATATTTACCTGAACCTCAATTTTGAAGCTGTTCAGGCTGCTGCACAGGCTGCAATGAAAGGATTTGAACAGAAAGAATTTGATGCAGTTGAAATTATTTACAGCGAATTTAAAAATGCGGCTACACAGGTATTCGTAGCAGAACAATTCCTGCCGATTCCTAAGATGGCGCCAAAGGCCGGAAGCAAAAAAGCAGACTTTATTTTTGAGCCAGCAAAGGATATCCTGATTGCTGAATTGATGCCAAAGATTTTAAATACACAATTATTCAAAGCAGTATTAGACGGCAGTGCCAGTGAACATGGTGCCCGTATGACTGCAATGGATAAGGCAAGCGAGAACGCAAACGAATTACTGAAGTCTTTAAAAATCAGTTACAACCGTGCGCGCCAGGCTGCCATTACTACAGAGTTGACAGAAATCGTGAGCGGAGCCGCTGCATTACAAGGATAATTCTACACAATCATTATGGAATTAAGCGAGATCATACCGCATATTGAAGTGCTTATTTTTGCCAGTGAAAAACCATTGACTTCACTGGATATTGTGGAACTCATCAACAATAGTTTTGGGTTTCTAGAAGAAAGAATTTCATTGGACCAGGTTGAGACAGCAGTAGAAGGCATCCGTGAAAAATATGCTGCTGAATTTTACCCTTTTGAAGTAAGGGAAAGTGGTGGCGGATGGCAATTCCTGACCAAAAAAGATTATCATAAGACCATTGCTCAACTGAATGGCGACAAATTCCTTAAGCGCCTATCCAATGCGGCTTTGGAAACATTAGCCATCATCGCATATAAGCAACCCATTACCAAGGGTGAAATAGAAGCCATCCGTGGTGTAAACAGTGATTACTCTATTCAGAAATTGCTGGAAAAAGAATTGATTCTGATTAGTGGCAGAAACGAACAATTACCCGGCAAACCATTGGTATACGCCACATCGAAGACTTTCATGGATTATTTTGGCATTAACAGTGCTGCAGATCTTCCCAAAATTAAAGAAGTACTGGCTGACCAAATTGTGGAAGGCACCATTGTTAAGCCTGAAGACTTTACAGATGCCAATGTAAGCGCATCGCTTTCTGAAGAATACCCTACTGATGAATCGATCATTGATGGTGATGTTTCTTCTTTAACTGTGAACGAGGACGGCACGCTAATGATTGCCGGCGAAGAAACCGCGATGAATCAGGAAGATTCAGCTGACGCCGATTCCGAAAACGATTCTGAACAAAGCGATTCTACCGAAAATCCTGAAGAGGAAAATCCAAACGAGTAAGATTGATGAAAGCCTTCTTGGATTATCTTTGATGCATGTCTTTACGCATTTCGAATGAACAACTTCTGGCAGCAGCCAAGGAGTTTTGCACCCCACTGTATGTTTACCATGCAGAAAAAATTACAGAACAATACCAAACCCTGCAAAATGCATTTAAGGGCGTTTATGCTCGGTTCTTTTATGCATGCAAGGCATTAACTAACATTGCGGTTTTAAAACACATTCACAGTATTGGATGCAATATTGACTGCAGTTCTATCAACGAAGTTTACATCGCATTAAAAGCTGGTTTTGCTCCGGAACAAATATTATATACCAGCAATGGTATTGCCTTTGATGAAATTGCCGCAGCGGTTGAAGCTGGTGTTTCAGTAAACATTGACAGTTTGAGCAACCTTGAAAAATTCGGGAAAGCCTATGGAAATCGTTATCCGGTGGGGATCAGAATCAGACCCAATATTATGGCCGGAGGAAATTTAAAAATTTCAACCGGACACGATAACAGCAAATTCGGTATTCCGCTGAAACAACTTTCGGAAATCCTTGCTTTGAAAGACCAATACAAAATGCGTATCAACTGCCTGCATGTTCATACGGGTAGTGAAATCAAAGACGTTGAGGTATTTATTAAGGTGGCTGATTTGTTTTTTGAACTGGTCCCATCCTTTCCTGATTTACAGGTATTCGACATGGGAGGAGGCTTCAAAGTGCCTTACCAGGAAGGAGAAAAAGGAACCGATATTTCTTTATTGGCACAAAAAGTAGGTGAAGCGCTGGATCGCTTTGAAAAGGTTTACCAGAAAAAATTTCAGGTATGGTTTGAGCCAGGAAAATATATCGTAAGTGAGTGTGGTTATTTTTTAACTACAGTGAATGTATTGAAAGAAACAGGTACGGTTTGTTTTGCAGGCGTTAACAGTGGATTCAATCACCTAATTCGTCCTATGTTCTATGAAGCCTATCACCATATACGCAATCTCAGCAATCCTGAAGGAAAGCCTAAGCAATATGCTGTTACTGGAAATATCTGCGAAACAGACAATTTTGCCTGGAACAGACCCATCGCCGAAATCAGGGAGAATGATGTGCTGGTAATGGAAAATGCAGGGGCCTATGGTTTTGAAATGGGCAGCAATTACAACGCCAGATTTTTACCGGCACAGGTTTTGTTTAAAAATAACCAGATGCATTTGATTCGTAGAAGAGACACCCTGGATGATGTAATAAAAAATCAAATCTTCTAAGAATTTAGTAGCTTACCAAAACATCGTTGCAGCATCATGATTGTATTAAAAAATATCAGTAAAAGTTTTGATGAAAGGGTGATTATCCAGGGCATTGATGCTGTTATGGAAAGTGGCAAGTGCAACCTGATCATTGGAAGCAGTGGAAGTGGCAAAACGGTACTCACCAAATGCATCGTAGGTCTTATTCAACCCGACGAAGGAGGCATAATAGAATATAACGGTCAGGATATTGTACAAATGGATGATAAAGCCCGGAAAGCAGTACGCCAGCAGATTGGCATGTTATTTCAGGGGAATGCATTGTTTGATTCCATGACCGTTCAGGAAAATATTAAGTTTCCACTAGATATGTTCACCAAACTAACCCACGGTGAAAAACTGAAAAAGGTTGATGAAGTACTCGAGAGAGTTAATTTGAGCAACGCACAAAAAAGATTTCCTGCTGAAATCAGCGGTGGAATGAAAAAGAGAGTTGGAATTGCCCGCTCCATCGTTTTAAATCCTAAATACCTGTTCTGTGATGAGCCCAATTCAGGTTTGGATCCTCTGACCTCATTGGTGATTGATAAATTAATCCGAGAAATCACCATAGAGTATCAAATGACTACTGTAGTGGTAACGCATGACATGAATAGTGTAATGGAAATCGGAGACCATATACTGTACCTGTACAATGGGAAAAAACAATGGGAAGGCTCCAACAAAGACATCATTTTCAGCAAGGACCAACTACTCAACGATTTCATTTTCGCTTCCGAATTCCTTCAGGACGCAAAACAAATGCGTATGCAGGAAGTTGGACAACAATAGCATTGTTCACCATCAATTTATTACAGGCATGAACTGGAAAAGAGGTTTTCTGATTTGCATTTTGTTACTGACCATTGGTTTGGTTAATGCACAACCCCCCATTGACAATCGCCCCAATTATGTGAAGAGTCCTGGCATACCCGCTTTTAAACTGGTCTTAACAGACAGCAGTTTATTTACACATACCATGATTCCTGCAGCAGAATATACCTGCATCGTTTATTTCAGTCCGGATTGCGGTCATTGCCAGTACGAGGCAGAAAAAATGATCCAAAACATGGATAGCCTGAAAAATATTCAGTTTGTCTGGATCAGTTACAGAGACTTTCATGACATTAAATCCTTTGCCAGAAAGTATCAGTTTGATTTATATCCTAATATAATAACCGGAAGAGATCCGGAATACGCAGTACCCAGCTTTTATCAAGTAAAATTCACCCCATTTGTAGCGCTGTACAACAAGGAGAAGCAATTTCTGAAAGTATGGGAAAAGGGTGTAGAAATACCTGAATTATTGCAATTTATTCACAAAAAATAAGCAGTACCCACGTACCTTTGCACCACTCATTTTAACCACTTTAAATCATACCGATTATGAAAGTTACTGTAGTAGGTGCTGGTGCCGTTGGAGCAACCTGTGCCGACAATATTGCCCGTAAAGAATTATGTACTGAACTGGTATTATTAGACATCAAGGAAGGCTTTGCGGAAGGTAAAGCTCAAGACATGATGCAAACCGCAGCATTGCTGGGTTTTGATACCAAAATTACCGGAAGCACCAACGACTACAGTAAAACTGCTGGTAGTGATGTAGTGGTTATCACTTCAGGTTTACCTCGTAAACCTGGAATGACCCGTGAAGAATTGATTGGCACCAACGCTGGTATTGTAAAAGGTGTTTGCGAAAATATTTTAAAGTATTCTCCTAATGCTATCATCATCGTGATCAGCAATCCAATGGATACCATGACTTACCTGGCATTAACTGCAACTGGTTTGCCAAAGAACAGAATCATTGGTATGGGCGGTACCTTAGACAGCAGCCGTTTCAAATATCAATTGAGCCAGCATTTAGGCTGTAGCCCATCCGATTTAAATGCATTGGTAGTGGGTGGTCATGGTGATACAACTATGATTCCTTTGATTCGCTATGCTACCTGGAACAGTGCGCCAGTAACTGATTTCCTAAGTACAGAACAACAACAGCAAATCATCAATGACACTATGGTTGGTGGTGCTACTTTAACCAAACTAATTGGAACTTCCGCATGGTATGCACCAGGCGCTGCAGGTGCTGCGTTGGTAGAAAGCATTGTACGCGACGAGAAGAAATTATTTACCTGCTGCGTTAGCCTTGAAGGTGAGTATGGTCAGAAAGATATTTGCTTAGGTGTTCCTGTAACCATTGGCAGAAACGGCTGGGAAAAAATCATCGACCTGAAGTTGAATGCAGAAGAGCAGGCAGCTTTCAATAAGAGCGCTGATGCCGTAAGAAGCATGAACGACGTTTTGAAAACATTATAAAGACTGAACCCATTGGATGGCCATAGCCGCTATGCGATGGGTATCTTGTAATAACATACATTTAAAATGCCCTTTGGGGCATTTTTTTGTGCCATAATTGCT
Source organism: Bacteroidota bacterium (assembly GCA_039805185.1). Taxonomy (GTDB): domain Bacteria; phylum Bacteroidota; class Bacteroidia; order Chitinophagales; family Chitinophagaceae; genus Sediminibacterium. The sequence continues at coordinate 30,368 of JBDLUU010000055.1, read as the reverse complement.
GCAAGGCTGGCAAGATAAATTGGGAACAACAAAATTGTGATAGGCAATACCTTCGACATGCAGGCGCAACTGATTGGTTCCGTAATAAGGCTCTACGGCCAGTTTTGGAGAAGTGCCACCCCAAATCGCCAGCACTTTTTTGTTAAACGCACAGGCAATGTATTGCATACCTGTATCGTGAGAAATTACCAGCTTCGACTGCCTTACTATATCAGCAGATTCATGTAAACTAAATTTTCCGCAGGCATTGTATACTTTAATCGGATCGGCATTTGAAATGGCATCTCCCTCCTGCTGATCTTCTTTTCCTCCAACCAATACAATCGGATAATCAATCAACTTACACAGTTCCTGTAGCTTCTGAACTGGCATTTTTTTGGTTGCATAAGAAGCCCCAATAACCATTGCTATGTATCCAAAGCGATGAGAAACCGGCAAATCTTCAAGTTGTATTCCTTTACCATCAGGGATAAAATAATCCAGGCCCTGCTCGTCGTTCACTACACCCAAAGGAGCAACTGCTTCTAAACTTCGAAGGGTAATATGTTTGGCCGGCATTCGGTTAATGCCAGTTTTAGTAAGCAACCATTTTTGCCAGCTCAGTTTCTGAAAAGCATATACCGGCACTTTTAACTGGTACTGTACCAACCAGGATCTGAAATTTTTGTGCAGGTCCACAATGCAATCAAACTGCTGACTCATGAGTTTGGGAATCAGGTCCTGCAAACTTTTATCGAGATAATGAAACTGATCAATATAAGGACTGGCTTCTGTTACCGCCTTCATAGACCGTTTGGTCAACAAATGAATTTCTGCATGTGGTAACTGCTGCTTCAGGCACCTGAACACGGGTGAAGCCAGAACAATATCACCTATCGAGGAAAAACGGATGACTAATATTTTCTTTACCCTTTCGTCCATGCAGCTATTCGGAATCGGTTAGGAATGTCTTTCAACGAAGTCCAGGTCTTTATGAAAGGTTTCTTCAGTAAAGTAAAAGGCAATGAAAGTAATTATCATAATGACAATACCGGTGATGATTCCACTTTGAATGAGTGACCAACCCCAGGATTTCTGGAACAGATTCAGAAACATCAGATTAATCAGCGGCAATGCTCCCCTTACCATATTTGGGATGGTAGTAGCAGCGGTAGCTCTCAGGTTTGTACCAAATTGTTCTGCGCCCATGGTAATGAAAATGGCCCAGAATCCGGTACTGAATCCCAGCATGCCACATATAAAATACATAGTTGAATCATTGTTATTGATGCTGCTGAAAAACAAAACCAAAAACAGCATGCACAAAAAATAAAAACTCAGCAAGGCTTTTTTACGGCTTTTAAAATACTGACTCACCAAACCAATTAAAATATCTCCGATAGCTATACCAACATATGCATACATAATTGCTCTTCCACTTTCAATGGCATTCTCTCCGTACAAGGCACCAGCAAAGCGATTGCTGAGATTTACCAGAACACCAATTACGTACCAGGTAGGCAATCCAATTAATATGGCCAGTAAATATTTTTTAAACCGTGTGCCGTTAGTAAAGAACATGAAAAAATTTCCTTTTTGTATACCTACCTGCTCTTTCAGACTATGAAACATGCCACTCTCCGTAACCGAAATCCGTAGCAATAACAATCCAATACCTAAACCTCCCCCAATCATGTAACACAATCTCCAGTCGTTGGTGAACTTGTAAACAAAATAGGCAAAAACTGCTCCGAATAACCCTACCCCAGCCACGAGTGAAGTCCCCACTCCTCTTTTATCCTTTGGCAACAATTCACTAACCAGGGTAATACCTGCCCCCAGTTCTCCTGCCAAACCAATACCGGCAATAAATCTGGCCCATGCATATTGATCAACCGTTTGTACAAATCCCGTAGCAAAATTGGCAACAGAGTACAAAGCGATGGAACCAAACAAAACGCTAAGCCTTCCTTTTTTATCTCCGATGGTTCCCCATAGTACGCCACCAATGAGTAGTCCCACCATTTGCCAGTTAATAATTTTGGTACTAGCTGCTATTACTTGAGGTGTATCCGACAATAGTACACCAATACCTGCCAGACTAGGTTCTCTTACAATGGTAAACAACAATAAATCGTAGATGTCTACAAAATATCCTAGTGCAGCAACAATAACTGGTACAGAGAAGATGCCATATTTTTTAGCCGTCATAGAATTACTTCTTTTTATTGAATACCAGTTTCATAATTACCGGTGCAGTAGTTACTGCTACAATACCCAGCACAATTACTTCCAGGTGGTCTTTTAAATCGAATCCAAATTGAGCCAATATCCATTTTTGTAAAAAATGTCCGGCAAACAACATACTACCTACCCATGCAAAACAACCTACAATATTAAAGAAGCCGAATTTCTTTTTATCCATTTGAACAATGCCCGCAACAATAGGAGCAAAGGTTCTTACAATAGGAATAAAACGTGCAACAATGATGGCACCACCTCCATGCTTTTCATAAAACTCATGTGCCTGTTGCAAATAACGTTGTTTAAAAAACATATTCTCTTTCCAGGTATACATGGCAGGGCCCACTTTTTTCCCGAACCAGTATCCGGCTGAATTTCCCAATATACCTGCCATAGAAATCAACAACATGATTAAAAGCAAATCGAATACTTCATTGCCAGTTGGAATAAATTCATTGGCAAGATTGGTACTGTAAATACCTGCAACAAATAATAAACTATCTCCCGGCAAAAAGAAACCTGCAAACAATCCTGTTTCCGCAAAGACCACAAATAAGATCAGCCATAATCCACCATGTTCAATATAAAACTGTGGTTGCAATAAATTGGTCCAATGAAACTCCAGTAAAATCTGCATTAACATGATAAAAATCATTTTGGTTTAAGACTCCATTACAACTGATCCTTCTTCCTGTAATTCTCCTTCCCATTTACTTACTACTGTAGTGGCCAGTGCATTACCCAATACATTGGTGCCAGTTCTGAACATATCGCAAAAATGGTCAATCGGCAAAATCAACGCAACCCCTTCTGGTGGAATTTTAAACATAGCACAGGTAGCCAGTACAATGATCAATGATGCCCTCGGCACCCCGGCAATCCCCTTACTGGTCAACATTAAAACCAGCAACATGGTAATCTGCTCTCCAATCGGCATATGAATGCCGTAAGCCTGTGCAATGGCTAGGCTGGCAAAAGTCATATACATCATACTTCCATCTAAATTGAAAGAATAACCCAATGGAAGAATAAAAGAAACAATACTTTTTTTGCAGCCGAATTTTTCCAGCTCTTCGGTTAATTTAGGGAATACGGCTTCGCTACTGGTGGTACTGAATGCAACCAGCAAAGGACTGGCGATTGTTTTTAATAAACCATGCATACGCTTGCCTAAAATAATATAGCCAACCGTACAAAGCAATACCCAAAGCACGGCAATTCCCAGAACGAAATAACCAAAGTAAATCAGGTAAAAACTAAAGATGCCCAGCCCTTTATCAGCCACAACCGCAGCTAATGTTCCAAACACACCAAAGGGTGCAAAATTCATTACATAACCCACTATTTTCAATATGATATGGGCAACAATATCTAATGCATTGATGACTGGTTTTGAGTATGGTCCCAGATTGGCAGCAGCCACCCCAAAGAAAATGGAGAAGACTACAATTTGCAGAATTTCATTGGTGGCCATGGCTTCAAAAACACTGGCTGGCACTACGTGTTCAATGAATTTCTGGAGGGAGAACTCAGAAGTTTTTCCCATCAGGTCTTTCAATCCGGCATTGTCTGCCTGAGATAAATCGATATAGGAACCTGGCTGAAAATAATTAACCAGTACCATACCTACCAATAAACTTACCAGAGAAGCAGAAATAAACCATAGCATGGCTTTTCCACCCACACGGCCCACCGTTTTCAAATCTCCCAGTTTAGCAATGCCCACAACCAGTGTTGAAAAAACAAGGGGAGCAATAATGGTCTTTACCAAACGAATAAAAATTGTCCCTAATAACTTGATGTTTTTGGAAAAACTAGAAATGGTTTCTGGCGCAGCAGTTTCATGTACAATATACCCTGTAATAATACCCAGAACCATCGCTATCAGGATATAAATCGTTAGTTTATTCTTCATCCGGCAAAATTTGAGTTGGCAATATACCCGTAAATTGAATATAATGCCTATTTTGCCAGATAATTTAAAACCAGAACCCAATTAATAAAACTATGAGTTTATTTAGAAAGAAATCGCTTTCAGCGATGCTTGCCAATGCGGAGGATTCTACCAATGGTTTGCAAAGAACCTTAGGTGCCGGTAATCTGATTGCATTAGGTATCGGGGCCATTATTGGTGCCGGTTTGTTTGTGAGAACTGCTGCTGCTGCCGGACAGTCTGCCGGGCCAGCTGTTACTATTTCTTTCGTGATTGCAGCCATTGGTTGTGCATTCGCAGGATTGTGTTATGCTGAGTTTGCTGCTATGATTCCCATTGCAGGTAGTGCTTATGCGTACTCTTATGTTACTTTAGGAGAATTGGTTGCTTGGGTTATTGGATGGGCATTGATTATGGAATATGCATTGGGAGCTGCAACGGTTTCTATTGCCTGGAGCGAATATTTAAACAAGCTGCTGGGAGGAAGCATACCCTATGAATGGTGCCATTCGCCGTTTGAAAGTTTTACAGATTCAGCCGGCGTATTACACCAGGGAATGATTAATGCACCAGCATTATTGGTATTGTTCTTAATTACATTATTATTAATCAAGGGAACACAGGAATCTGCTATCGTGAATGCCATTATCGTATTCATTAAAGTGGGTATTGTATTGTTATTCATTGCCATTGGCTGGCAGTTTATAAAGCCTGAAAATCATACACCTTATTTAATTCCTGAAGGAACTGCTGCGGTTGTAGACAGTGCAGGCAAAGTGATTGCCGACTACTCTGCTTTCAATAAACACGGATGGGGTGGCGTATTAGGCGGTGCTGCTGTGGTATTCTTTGCCTTCATCGGATTTGACGCTGTATCAACTGCAGCACAGGAAGCCAAGAATCCAAAGAGAGATATGCCTATCGGCATCCTGGGTTCATTGATAATTTGTACCATCCTTTATATTTTATTCGGTCACGTGTTAACTGGTGTTGCCAACTGGAAAGAGTTCGTAGATCCTGAAAAAGGTCGTGAAGCTTCTGTAGCGTATGCTATCTCTGCTTACATGACAGGTTATGGCTGGTTAGCACAGGCTGTTACCATTGCTATCCTGGCTGGTTTTTCTTCTGTAATCCTGGTAATGTTAATGGGTCAAAGCCGTATCTTCTACTCTATGAGTAATGACGGATTGATTCCAAAAGCATTTGGTGATCTACATCCAAAATATCGCACTCCTTACAAAGCCAATATCATTTTATTCGTTTTCGTGGGATTATTCGCTGCTTTTGTTCCCGGACACGTGGCTGGTGACTTAACTTCCTTTGGAACCTTATTTGCTTTTGTATTGGTAAGTATTGGTGTATGGGTTTTACGTGTAAAGTCACCTGAACTGGATCGTCCTTTCAAAACACCAATGGTTCCATTTGTATCCTCTATGGGTGTTATTGTTTGTACTTCTATGATCTTTGTGCTGGATTCCACCACGCTTAAAGTAGCATTTGGATGGATGGCATTGGGATTGATTGTATACTTTGTTTACAGTAAAAAAAGAAGCAAACTGAACGGTTAAACCTGTTAAAGTTTCAATCATATTTAAACCTCAAAAGCCCGGCTTACAGAAATAGCCGGGCTTTTTTGTTGCTTCTTTGGCAACTCAGCAGGTAAACGTTAAATTTGCCATCCGAAATCAAACACTATGGGACGGATTTTTGAAGTACGTAAAGCAACCATGTTTGCCCGCTGGGACAGAATGGCCAAGCAGTTTACCAGAATTGGTAAGGAAATTATTATTGCTGTAAAAGCTGGCGGACCCGACCCGGCAACCAACCCGGCATTGCGCAGATGCTTTCAGAATGCCAGAAGTGTGGGAATGCCAAAGGATCGTGTAGAGGCAGCCATTAAGAGAGCACAGGGTAAAGACACTACCAACTACGAAGAAATACTATATGAAGGTTACGGTCCTCATGGAGTAGCATTGCTGGTAGAAACGGCAACAGATAACCATGTAAGAACCGTTGCCAATGTAAAAAGTCATTTCAATAAAGGGAATGGCGCCATGGGAACAAACGGAAGTGTAAGTTTCCAGTTCAAGAAAATGGGCGTATTCAAATTAAAAGCAGAGGGACAGGACCTGGAAGAAATGGAACTGGATCTGATAGATCATGGTCTGGAAGAACTGGGAGAAAGCAATGACGACAACGGTAATCCGATTATTGTATTACGTTGCGCATTTACCGATTTTGGCAAATTGCAGAAAGCCCTGGAAGACAAAAATATTACGCCCATCAGTGCAGAACTGGAATGGATTCCAACCAACACGGTTCCGGTAACCGATGAACAAGCGGAAGACGTTTCCAAACTAATTGAAAGATTAGAGCAGGACGAAGACGTAAACAAGGTTTTCCATAACATGGGATAGCGATAAATCATGGAAACCAACTCATATACAAACCCCGTTATTTTATTTGACGGGGTTTGTAATTTATGCAATGGCAGCGTTCAAAAAATTATTGCTGCAGACCCTAAAAAACAGTTTCGTTTTGCTTCACTCCAGGGAGAATTTGGCCAACAGGTACTGAAGCAATTTCATTTACCACCCAATGAACTGGGCTCTTTTATTTTACTGGAAAACAATCAGATTTTTACCAAGAGTACAGGAGCATTAAAAGTGGCCCGTCAATTATCCGGTGCATTTCCCCTGCTTTATGCATTCATTATAGTACCTCGCTTCATCAGAGACGGAGTCTATAATATTATAGCACGCAACCGATACAAATGGTTCGGCAAAAAAGAAAGCTGCATGATGCCGTCTCCGGCACTGAAAGAATTATTTTATAACTAAGCATATTATTTTGCCAGGTACTCCACTTTTAAAGTAATGGATGCAGTCTTTTCTTTGGAGCTAGTATTAAAGGACCCTCCATAACTGTAATCTTCGTTATCATTCTTTCCAGTAATCTGGAAAACACCCATGTTGGCTTTTTTGAGAGAACCAAGACTAACATCAGAACTCTTTGCAATGGTTTCTGCTCTTAGCTTGGCATCTTCCGCTGCTTTAGACAGTAAGTCAATTTTCAATTCATTGAGCTTACTGTAATAATAACTAGGCTTATTAGAGTTGAACTCAATTCCTTTCTGCAATAGTTCAGTTACTTCTCTGGATACTTTTTCTACCAGCTGAATCTGACGGGAATCCACTTTTACCCCACCTGTTAAGGTGTAACCACTGAACACAGATTTGGATGTTCCATTCGGCCCGTTTTCGTAGTCAAAATTCTTCACTACATCTACCGCTAAAAAAACCATATTTGAATCCGGTATTCCCTTTTCCTTCAGATACAACTTAATAACTGCCTCATCCGATTTTATTTTCGAATACGCTTCTTTAAGGTCGTAACCGGTTCTGCTATACTGACCTTTCCATACAATCTGATCGCTGGTAAAATCCTTCTCTGCCAAGCCGGTAACTACAATGGTTTCTGAACTAATAAATTTATACTTGTAGGCACTCCCGATTACGAATGCACCTACTATGATTGCCAGGGCAATAACAAAAGCATTGATATATGATTTCATACGAACAATTTACTCGCTAATCATTTCCTTCACAACTCTGATTATATCTTCTGCATTGGGCTTACTGAAATAATCTCCGTCACTTCCGTAACTGGGTCGGTGCGCCTGAGCTGTTAAGGTTCTTGGGCTTACATCCAACCACCTGAAAGCTTTCTGTTCTTCAATTACCTGGTTGTACATGTAAGCTGCCGCTCCACCTGGCACGTCTTCGTCTACAAACAAAATACGATTGGTCCTTTTCAAGGATTCCAGAATCATATGATTGATATCAAAAGGAAGCAAAGTCTGCACATCAATTACTTCACAGTTGATTCCTTCTGCAGCCAGACGTTCTGTAGCATCCTGAATAATCCGCAAAGTAGAGCCATAAGAAACGATGGTAATATCATCCCCGGTCCTGATCACTTCAGGGATACCCAATGGTACCGTGTATTCTAACAGATTTGCTGGTAATTTTTCTTTCAAGCGATATCCATTCAAACACTCAATCACCAAAGCCGGATCATTCGAAGACAATAAGGTATTGTACATACCCACTGCCTGCACCATATTTCTTGGCACACAAACATACATACCTCTCAATGCATTTATGATCATTCCCATTGGAGAACCACTATGCCAGATACCTTCTAAACGATGCCCTCTGGTTCTTACAATTACCGGACAACATTGCTGACCCTTGGTTCTGAAATGAGTAGTAGCTACATCATCGCTCAGAATTTGTATGCCGTACAATAAATAATCTAGGTATTGAATTTCAGCAATCGGCCTTAATCCGCGCAAAGCCATACCCACAGCCTGTCCCATGATGGTCAGCTCTCGAATACCTGTATCAAAAATGCGGTCTTTCCCATGCTTTTCCTGTAAACCGGCAAAGCCCTGATTTACGTCGCCAATGTATCCTACATCTTCTCCAAAAGCATACACTTTTGAATTCTGGGTAAAGAGCGCATCAAAGTATTTATTCAACACTTCAAAACCATTTACCGATGGTGCATCAAAAGAAATCAAAGGTTTAATTTCCGGAACTTTTAAAGCACTCTTGATGGTTTGATTGTATAAATGGGTATTGTACAAACCTTTGTTCAGGTTTAGTAGTTCCTGATAATACAACTGCACATCCTGAATAGAGGGAGACTCTGGAGCCAGTTCAATTGCCAATGATAAAGATCTCAACACATCTCTGCGTAGTGGCTCTTTGCTCTGCAATAATTCATTGGCCATTTGCTGTAAACGATTGTACTTATCCATATCGCTTACCATCATTTCCTTTAATAAAGTACCCGCATTGGCTGCCTGTTCTCTAATTGGATTAATGTATTTATCCCAGGCACGCTGACGGCTTTCTCTTACATGATCCTTGGCCTGTGCTTCAATATCCGATAGTTCAGATTCATTGCTTAGGTTATTGGCCAGCATCCACTCTTTCATCTTTTTAATACAATCCCATTCCTTTTCCCAGGCTAGTCTTTCGGGGGTCTTATACCTTTCATGGCTTCCGCTGGTGGAATGCCCCTGTGGTTGCGTTACTTCTTCTACATGAAACAAAACAGGCACATGGGTATCTCTGATTCGCTGAATCCCTTCTTCAAAAGCCTGACAAAGGCCTGCATAATCCCATGCCTTTAATTTATAAATCTGGATACCATTGGTATCTTCCATTTTCTCCAGTCCTCTTAGGGCTTCCGATATAGAACCCTTAGTAGTTTGGAAATTCTTGGGAACAGAAATTCCATATCCATCATCCCAAACAAAAACCGCTAATGGAACCTGTAATACAGCAGCCGCATTCATGGTTTCCCAGAAATGTCCTTCACTGGTACTGGCATCTCCAATGGTAGTAAAACAAACTTCATTTCCATTATGGCTCAGATGATCCATTTCTCTTAAATGGGCATTCTGTCTGAAGCATTTGGAAGCAAAGGCCAATCCTAATCCACGGGGCATCTGAGAAGCAGTAGGTGCCATATCTGCTGACACGTTTTTGCGGTTGGCAAGGTCTAGCCAGTTTCCGTTCTCGTCTACCAGTTTGGTAGCAAAATGGGCATTCATCTGACGACCTGCACTAAAAGGATCATTCTTTACATCCGGGTCGGCATACAATTGTGCAAAATATTGATCAACAGTTGCCAGGCCAGCCGCAAACATAAATGTCTGGTCACGGTAATAACCGCTCCTGAAATCCCCTGGCTGAAAAAACTTAGCCATGGCTAATTGAGGCACTTCCTTACCGTCACCAAAAATGCCAAACTTTGCTTTGCCAGTTAACACTTCTCTTCGGCCCAGCAGGCTTACTTCTCTACTGATTACGGCGGTTCTATAATCTTCCAGAACGGTTTGTCTAAAACCTTCGAAAGACAACATATCATCTTTGTATTGTATTGAAGTGGTTGATTCCATACAACAAAAATAGGATTAGGAACGGAATAGACTAACAATAATTAGTTTAAATGGAAATTAACGGGTTAATAACGACACCAATCAAAATTAAGCGGTCAATTTTAGTACTTTTACCATCTAATTGCACAAGTATGAAAATTTGGATTGTATTATTAGGATTTCTGGGATTTTCGTTGGGTACCATGGCCCAGTCTACCGACACAAAAGTGTCAATTAAAAATGAAACCTACGACATGGGAAAAGTTAAATTCGGACAGCCGGTATCTTATTGGGTAGAAGTAACCAATACCAGTAAGGAAGACCTGAAACTGGAAGGCGTAAGAGCAGGCTGCGGATGCACTACTCCCAACTTTACCCCCAATCAGGTATTCAAACCAGGGGAAACCATTAAAATTAAAATTGAATTTAATGGTTCAGTAATGGGCAAGTTCACCCGGTTTACGGACATCATTATTTCCGGTGGTATAGTAAAACAAACCAAATTCAGTGGAGAAGGCATTCAATAATTTAAAAATCTAACCAGTATATGAAGTCTTTATTTTTATCTGCATTTTTATTTTGTTCTGTTGCAGTATTTGCACAAAACGAAATCAAATTCAGCAAGTCCGTACACCAATTCGGTAAAATTAAAAAAGGGGTACCGGCAACTTATGTATTTACCTACACCAACAATGCAGCCAAACCTGTAGTGATTGAATTTGCCAATGCAGAATGCGGTTGCACCAAGCCTGTATATAGCCAGGCACCAACTGTGAAAGGAAAATCCGGCACCATCAAAGTAACCTACAATGCTGAAGCCGTAGGTGTTTTCAAGAAAAGAGTAGATGTAAAATTTGCACACTCCAATCAGCCTTATATTTTAACCATCGAAGGAGAAGTAGTAGAAAACCTTAAATAGGAATATGTTAAGCATCAGTAATCGTGGGAATGCCATGCCGGCATCGCCCATCAGAAAATTAGTACCCTACGCAGAAGCTGCAAAAAAAAGAGGCACAAAAGTATACCATCTGAATATTGGACAGCCTGATATTGAAACACCTAAAATGGTGCTGGATGCAGTAAGAAACAGTGACTTCAAAGTATTGGAATACAGTCATAGCGCAGGAAATGAAAGTTATCGCAGAAAACTGGTAGATTACTATGCTTCTGTGGGTATTCAAGTGAATCATCAGCAAATCATTATTACCACAGGCGGAAGTGAAGCTATTCAGTTTGGATTCATGGCTTGCCTGGATGCAGGAGACGAAGTAATTATTCCGGAACCCTTTTATGCCAACTACAATGGTTTTGCTGTAGCAGCCGGCGTAAAAGTTGTACCTGTAACTTCTTCCATAAAAAATGGATTTGCCCTGCCTCCGATTGCAGATTTTGAAAGCAAGATTACACCGCGCACCAAAGCCATTGTGATCTGTAATCCCAACAATCCTACGGGTTATTTATACAGTAAAGCAGAAATGGAACAGTTGAAAGAACTGATTCTGAAACACAATCTTTATTTGTTTTCTGATGAAGCATACAGAGAATTCTGTTATGAAGGAGAACAAACCAGTGCGATGCATTTAACTGGCGTTGATGACCATGTAATGATTATGGACACCATCAGCAAAAGATACAGTGCCTGTGGCGGAAGAATTGGCGCATTCGTAACCAAGAACCAGCAGGTACTGGATGCCGTAATGAAATTTGCGCAGGCCCGTTTAAGCCCGCCCAGTTTTGCACAAATTGCAGGAGAAGCTGCTGTTGATTTGCCAGCCAATTATTTTGATACCACCAAAGCGGAGTATAAAAAAAGAAGAGACCTGATTGTGGAGCGATTAAATAAAATGGAGGGGGTTTACTGTCCTAATCCGGGTGGTGCTTTTTATGCTATAGCCGAATTGCCGATCGATGATGCTGACCAGTTTTGTCAGTGGTTGCTAGAATCTTTCAGCCACGAGCAACAAACCGTGATGCTGGCTCCTGCTACCGGATTTTACGGAACCCCGGGATTTGGTAAAAAAGAAGTAAGACTGGCATATGTATTAAAACTGGAAGATATCAATAAAGCCATGGATTGCCTGGAAGCGGCGCTGAAAGTATATCCTGGCAGAACAATTTAATTTATTAAAATTTTTTACAATATTAATAAATTGTAAACATTTCATGCTTTTTGATAAACTTAAAGCCAATTTAAATAAATATATTTTTTTACTATTTGATTTTTAAGCAAGTTATCGTATCTTAGCCGGAACATTAATACAAAGAGTCTCTATATTGGCAAGCAATCGAAAACCCTTCGTGTCTACGAGGGGTTTAATTTTTTAATGGGCTGCCCAAAGGAATATTTACAGGCTCTATATGTTCATGACGCATGATGAAAAGAAGCATTTTCTTGTGGTTTACTATTCTTTCTTGCTACGTTTGTGTATGGGGGGATTCAACACGCCGCAATTGCTCAGCAGTATCAGACTAAACATGGATCTTCCTATGCAAGTCCCCAGTTAGCTGCCTTGAATTAATTTGATAATTTCCAGAATATGATCCAGCTTTTGTGATTGGTTAATGGACGCACAATGGGAAGACCAACATAGGCAACTGTCCATGGTACATAAGCAGTAATTATCCTAAATTCACATGATCATTATTAATTATTTAATCTTACCCAAATGCAAATATTTTTTTTGCTAACTACACTTTGGGCTGGCATCGCAGATACCACGCCCAAACCCAAATTCAAACTCATTCCCGCCCCCAAAGTAGTATTCAATTCTTTTGTGGATTGCAATATGGCCGAAGTATGGGTGGGCGATACTTTCCGAATTTTCCCCGGTAAATACGGAGAAGACCCGCTCTGGGGTTATGCCAAAGATTTAAAATATTCAGACGGCCCCAATGCCAGTGTGGTTTTCCAAAATCCGGCGGAGAAATTCATCAATCCAGTCATGCCACCCAATGTTCCCACAGGAAAAAAAGGATTGCACGGAGCTGTTTGGTTCGAGACCGTTTATCAAGACAAAAAAGATGCAAGCGGCAAAACTTTATACGCTTTGTATCACAATGAAAATTATCCCATCACATTGCCTTACGATCCCAAAACAAAAGAGGGATATACCAATAGTAAACTATGGCCACAGGGATTAACAGGGCCGGAGAGTCCGGCCGCTGTTTGCCGGATTGGCATTATGAAATCATTAGACGGAGGTAAATCATGGGAGAACAAAGGCATTATCTTGGAGGATCTGGATCCAAGAATGATTTTAAAACCGCACAACACATCGAACACGTTTGCCGGAGGAGTTGGCGACCCTTCCGCTGTTGCCAGTGGCGATTACCTCTATGTCTTTTATGGAGAGTATGGCTATCCCGGCGTGTATAATCCCGCCACCTATAACCCTGCAATTGAAGCAGCAGGGCAATGCATCAGCATAGCAAGAATTGCTTTAAATGATTTAGACAATCCGGTAGGCAAAGCCAAACGATGGGATGGCAAGGGCTTTACCATTGCGCATAACAGTTTTGGGAAACCCGTACAATCTTTGCAAATACCCCTTTCAGAAAAGGGCGGTCCCGCTTCCTCCCCAACAGGAGGATTTCACTGGGGACCTTCAGTAAGCTGGAATACTTGTCTGAAGTGCTGGGTGATGTTGATGGGAAGAGTAGAAGGTAAATCCTGGATCGGCGATAAAATCTATATCTCCTTTAATCCTAATAAAGATCTAGGAGCAGGTAACAATAGTCAGCAATGGTCTAAGCCCGAACTGTTATTTCAAAAACCGGGATATATTTTATGGTATCCTTCTCTACAGCCATTGGATTCGGAAGAAGATATCAGAGAAAAATACACATCCACGCGTTTAGGTAAGAAAGCCCGTTTTTTTGTGAAAAGAATTAAACCCGAAGATGATTCTTATGCATCAGAGCACATGATTGAATTTGAGCAATAAAAGTACCAAGCCATTGGACGAGACTTTCTATTTAACAGGTCCTGTTGGGCCAGTTTTGAGTAAAGAAACTAGGATCCCCAAATTGGGTAGCACCTTTTTTGAAATTAATGAGAAGGCTTGGCCTAATAATCCACAACCGTTACTTTATCCAATATATTGGGTAACAACTTCGTAAAAGTCTGGTGCACAGGATGCGTTAACCCATGATTCAAATGCTCCGGACTATTGTTTACGCCCACTCAAATTTAGCAATCAAATTAATTTGACTGGGCCATGCTTTAAAAGCCTTGATGGCTGCTGCCACAGAATCTTTGTTGGCATTGGCTTTCCACCCAAAGAGAACTACATGTCACAATTCTTTTTCAGCATTCAATTCCTTCGCCAGCCTGATGGAATTTTTTAAAGAATGAATATCTCGCCAATCGCTATGGGCGGTAATGATATAATTGGGATTGGGATATTTCTCTTGCACTTTAAGTAGCGTATTTGCATACTCCTTTGTATTTCCATCTCCCAGAAATCCCAGATTTTCATCCTTCGCCCCTTTGATTAAACAGCCGCCCAGCAATATCTTTTCTTTGGGAAACCAGATAACGATATTATCCTGCGTATGTCCTTCCCCCGGATAAAAGGTTTCGAATTGATATTGATCAAAAATAAAACTCGTGTCTTTCAGCATTAGAAACTCTGCTCTTTTGGCATTATTCTTTTTACTCAGCAAATCAGTGAGTGCAGTAGTATAGGTCTTAATACCAGCATTGCGATAATATTCCAATCCGGCTGTTTTATCATTATGCCAATGGGTAGCAAAAGCCATGACTACTTTCTGGTGATGTCTCTTATAAATACTATCCAGCAAAGGTTGAAACTGAGTGGTATCCCAGGGCGTATCAAACATCACCACCCCTTTCTTTGTGACAAGATAAACTCCGTTTGCCCGAACTTTACTATCCTGATAGGTATTGTAAGTAGTGTACACATAAAAATCACCTTTCAGGTGTTCAATGAGTAATTTTTTATTGGATTGAGCATTTGAAGTAAAAGAAAAGCCTGACAAAAAAAGAATGAAGACTAAACAGACTTTTACTAGTCTATTGATATAAATCATAAGTAGAGTTTAAAATGTGTTTGCTATTTTATTTTTTATTGAAACAGGATTACAGCATTACTACCATCTAATGTTAACAGGTTCCCTTTCAGTGCAGAAGCATTTCTGATAGATGCAATTTTCCAGTTACCGGCAGGCAACTCGATTGTTTTAGCAGAAAGATTTCCGTTGTACCCCACCCAGATTTTTTTCCAGGTATCTCCTACTGCTGCTCCATTTATGGTATAGCCTATAAGGCCTTCCGGTAAATGATCCTGAAATACCAGATTTTCTGCTATATGCTGAGCAGTGGTCATTCTGAATGCAGGATGGGCTTTGCGCAATAGAACCAAAGACTGAATGTATTGATAGGTAGCGATATTTTTTGTCTTCAGGTTCCAGTTAATGGCATTGATACTGTCCCCGCTGTTAAAGGAATTCTCAACGCTGTATTTTGTTCTTAGAAACTCAGAACCTGCAGTTAAAAAAGGAGTACCCTGTGCCGTTAGTACAATGGCATAAGCCAGTTCATGCATTTTAATCCTTTGTTCCTCTGAAGCATCTTTATAAGAAAGGGCAATCTTGTCCCACAAAATATTATTGTCGTGACAGTCCGCATAATTGATTAATCCTGCTGGACCGGAAGTATAGGCACCTTTGGAATAATTCACCTTACCATAATTAATCTGCGGATGTTGACCCGCAGCTACCACACCAAATTTCACAGACTCAGCATTCACTATTTTTCCCGTTGCAAATCCTCGGTCATCAATATTAAAAACACTCCCCTTGATACCGTCCCGCATATCGTCACTAAATACCGCCACCCCCTTAAGCCTTCTAGCATGCTGCTTCAGGGCTTTTAAGCTGTCGGGCAGTGGAGATCCCCCTGCTGTCCAACCCTCACCGTATAAAACGATGGAAGGTTTTATTTTCCGCAGGGTATCGGCAATCAGGTTCATGGTTTCAATATCATGAATACCCATCAGGTCAAAACGAAACCCATCTACATGGTATTCCTTAACCCAGTACAACACACTTTCCAACATGAATTTTCGGAACATGGCTTTTTCGCTGGCTGTTTCATTGCCACAGGCACTGGCATCGGAAAATGTACCATCGGGTCTTTTACGATAATAATAGTCTGGAACAAAGACATTGAAATTGGATTGCTCTGTTAAAGCTGTATGATTGTACACCACATCCATGACTACCCGCAGCCCATTCTTGTGAATGGTTTGAATGGTTTTCTTTAATTCCTTTATGCGCTGTTTCCCATCCGATGGATTGGTACTATATGAACCTTCGGGAATATTATAGTTTACCGGATCATAGCCCCAATTATATTGATTAGATTTTGTTTCGTCTACACTGTTGTAATCGTAAAAGGGCAACAGATGAATATGGGTTACACCTAATTCTTTCATATGAGAAAGTCCGGTAAATAGTCCTGCAGCATTCTTAGTTCCTGTTTCTGCCAGACCCAGAAACTTACCTTTGTTTTTGATACCACTATTCGGATGAATACTTGCATCACGCACATGGAGTTCGTAAATAATGGCATCTGTTTGCAAATTTTTATCGGAGAATCGGGGGGATTGATCCTTTGCCCAATCAACCGGGTTGGTATCCTTTAGATCTACCACCTGCGCCCGCATTCCATTGGTACCGCAGGCTTTAGCATAGGGGTCCAATGTTTCTGCGCTCCAAATTCCATTTATGTTTACCTGAAAAGTATAATACTGGTCTTTTATGTTTTCAGTAATGGTGGTTTGCCAAATGCCATTTAAATTTTTTTGTAGGGTTGCTGTGCGATAAGAATCGCCGCCCAGATCGGCTTTGTAAAAATGGATTCGAACGGCTGAGGCTGTAGGGGACCATATCTTAAAAGTAGAAGCTTGAGCCGTATAGGTAAGTCCTAAATCGTTGCCATTGTAAATAGGATAATTGGCAGATGGGTCTTGTGCCACCAATTGGAAAGACAGCATTAGCAGTAAAAAGAGCATATAGTTTTGCATATACAAAATTGAATGGTTCAGAATTGATCAGATTGTTTTGCTTTCTTATATCGGGAAAAAATTGCCGTAAGTTTATCTCACAATTGAATAGTTAAAGCCAAGCCTGCAACATTCCCTTGCCCTTGACTTTGACAATTGTTTGTTATAAATAAACAGAATAGAGTTTAGCATTAGTGCATAGGCTTGTTGAATCCTTTTCAGTTAAATAGAATATTATAAATGATTGGTTGAATTAGCGCTCCTATATTCCAATATATCGGCTGGCTGACAATCAAGGGCTTTACAAATGGATTCCAAAGTACTGAAACGAATGGCTTTTGCTTTCCCTGTTTTTAAAATGGAAAGATTGGATAATGTTAGGTCTACTTTTTCTGAAAGCTCATTCAGTGACATTTTACGCTTTGCCATCATCACATCTAAGTTTACAATTATGGGCATAGCTTAAACAGTTAAATCGTTTTCGGTTTGAATTTCTACTCCCTTTTTAAATATCATTGCAATAATATAAACCACAGCCCCCATTAAAATAAATGCCTGACTATCTACCCAGAATTGGTCTAGGTGACTGGTTGCAAATCCATAATGGTTAAGACTTGCTGTAATTTTTTTGGCTATATACCCCAGCAAGCCGATGGACAGGGTAAAATAACTAACTCGAGATATCTGTTTTGAAACAAAGGAACTAAAAGGTTTTTTCATATCCATTTTGTGCATCAGCACAATTATTATATAAAACAAAATGGCTTTTAATAAACCAATCGCCAACAAAAAACCATAAAGTCCAAAGAAAGCCCATTTGCTCTCTTTATAGATTGGCATCAGATCTAATTTCTGATACAGATTCACTACCACTTCCGGTTTGTACAAACTAAAGAACAAATTAACGATCAGGCCACTGGTTTCTATGGATAAACCAACAAAAATGAGCCAGGCAATGGTATATAGGCTCCAGTATACAAAATTGTTTGCTTTTGACATAATTAGATATTTTTATTATGCCGCAAAATAGTAATATTTATTGATAAACAATAAAAACTTGTCTTTATATAAAAAATATTTACTTTTTTACTCGACTATAAATCAAAAAATTACCTCGTCCAATATAACTTAAGACAAGAAAAGGAGCTTGATTGGAAGGGCAAGGTTGTGTTTTCTGCCAGATCCTTTCTTGGATGGAATATCAAAATAATTCCAACCAGATTAAACACTACCACCTTATTTTACGGTATACAAACTACTGAGATTATTCTGAAATGAAACTCACTTTACCTGTATGAATATCGTAATTAGCTCCCACAATTTTAAGCTCACCTTTTTCTATAAACTCCTTTAATACCGGCTTGGATTGCGATAGAATATGAACGCCATGCAACACATTTGCTTTGATAGATTCTTCATAATAATTAGCCCCCTTTTTATTAATTGCAATTTCCTCAGGCTCTTTCTTTATATAATCTACAATACTTTGAATATGATTGGGTATGGTATCTTTTGGATGATCTAAATAAGCGCGAATGGCACCACAGTTGGTATGTCCGAGAACAATTACCAAATTCACCTTTAAATGTTCTACGGCATACTCTACACTGCCTATTTCATAATCTCCAACAATATTTCCAGCATTCCTGATGATAAATAAGTCACCCAAGCCCTGATCAAATATTAATTCAGGTGGAACACGGGAATCAGAGCAACTCACAACAACTGCAAATGGATGTTGTCCCTTTTCTAATTCTCTCAATTTCTCAAGAGTTTGGTCGGGGTGAATTGGGTGATTGCTTGCAAATCGCTTATTTCCCTCCACCAGCTTTGCTAATGCATCTCTATCTAACGATTCATTCGATTGATTTTCCTGCTTTTTTTGCGTACAGGAAACCACCATCGTAACAGCGATCAAACAAAGACTCAATCTTTGAGCAATCTTACTTTGTCCACTCAACATTAACATGATTCTTGCCAAAAAGAATTAAAACCTATCTGAATTCATCACTTTTACCCATACTTTAATAAACTCTTTAACAAAAGCCTCCTGATTATCATTCTGTGCATAAAACTCTGAGTAAGCTCTGAGAATAGAGTTTGATCCAAAAACCAAATCCACTCTTGTTGCTGTCCACTTTTTATCACCTGTTTTTCTATCAATAATGTAATAAAGATTCTCACCGTGAGGACGCCAGGAGTATTTCATATCAGTAAGGTTCACAAAGAAATCATTCGTAAGCAACCCAACTTTTTCTGTAAATACACCGTGACTACTCCCTCCATAATTAACCCCTAATACACGCATTCCGCCAACTAAAACTGTCATTTCCGGAGCAGTTAGTCCCATCAGTTGTGCTCTGTCTAATAATAGCTCTTCTGGTTGAACTGTGAAACTCTTTTTCAACCAGTTTCTGAAACCGTCGTGTATGGGTTCTAAATACTGAAAAGACTCTGCATCTGTCATTTCAATAGTTGCATCACCTCTACCTGGCATGAATGGAACAGAAATATTAAATCCAGCATCGTGTGCAGCTTTTTCAATTGCGGCAGATCCTCCTAATACAATCAAATCTGCAATACTTACTTTTTTGGTTAAGCCCTGTTGAATTTCTTCCAATTTGGCAATAACCTTTTTCAGCTTTTCGGGTTCGTTGCCTTCCCAATCAATTTGCGGAGCCAATCTGATTCTTGCACCGTTGGCACCTCCGCGATAATCTGAACTACGGAAAGTACGTGCACTGTCCCAAGCTGTGCTAATAAGTTCATAGGAAGTTAATCCACAATTAAGTAGTGCTTGCTTTAATTCTGAGATTTCTGTTTCACTCAAAGTGTAATCAACAGCAGGAATAGGATCTTGCCAGATTAAATCTTCTTTGGGTGCATCTTTACCCAGATATCTGCTTCTAGGACCCAGATCTCTGTGCGTTAACTTAAACCATGCTTTTGCAAAAACTTCTTCAAAATATGCAGGATCCTGATAAAAACGTTCTGAAATCTTTCGGTATTCAGGATCCACTTTCATGGCCATGTCGGCATCGGTCATGATTGGATTACGGCGAACTCCCTTTATATGGGCATCAAAAGGTTTATCTTCTTCTTTACAGTCAATGGGCTCCCATTGCCATGCGCCTGCAGGACTTTTTTTAAGCTCCCATTCATAATTGAGCAGAAGATAAAAATAAGTATGATTCCATTTATCAGGGTATGTTGTCCATGCACCTTCGATACCACTTGTTACGGTATGTTCAGCATTTCCTTTTCCGTTTGGATTGGTCCAACCAAAGCCTTGTTCATGTACATCAGCCGCTTCTGGGTTGGGTCCTAAAACTGAAGCGTCTCCATTACCATGTGTTTTACCTACAGTGTGTCCCCCTGCCGTTAAAGCAACCGTTTCTTCATCATTCATAGCCATACGCTTGAAAGTAGTGCGTACATCCTGAGCTGTTTTTAAAGGATCGGGATTGCCGTCTACACCTTCTGGATTTACGTAAATCAAACCCATTTGTACAGCAGCTAAAGGATTATCCAGGGACTCACTGGACGCATCCGCATATCGCATTTTTCCAAGCCATTCTCTCTCCGAGCCCCAATTGATGTCTTTTTCCGGGTGCCATATATCTTCTCTACCTCCTGCAAAACCAAAAGTTTTAAAGCCCATAGATTCATAGGCCATATTCCCAGCTAAAATAAATAGGTCTGCCCATGAAAGACTGTTGCCATATGCTTTCTTAATAGGCCACAATAATCTTCTTGCTTTATCCAAATTGGCATTATCAGGCCAACTATTGATAGGTGCAAATCGCTGATTACCAGTGTTAGCTCCGCCTCTACCATCCGCAACTCTATATGTTCCTGCAGCATGCCAGGCCATTCGGATCATCAAACCACCATAATGTCCCCAGTCGGCTGGCCACCAATCCTGACTATCTTTCATCAATTTTTTTAAATCTGCTTTCACCGCTTCCAAATCAAGTTTTTGAAATGCTTCCCGATAATTGAAAGAATCGCTATAGGGTTTGGTTTTGGAATCGTGTTGATGAAGTATATCCAGATTCAAGGCATTGGGCCACCAATCCATTACTGAATTGTGAATTTCAGTATTTCCACCATGCATAACAGGGCACTTGCCTTTAGTTTGATTTTCCATGATTTATTTATTTTTATTGTCTTTTTTTATTTAAGAAAGAAGAATACATCCAAACCATTTTCTCTTGAGAGCGAATGTAATCACTCATCAAAGCGCTGGTTCCTTCGTCATTTGCGTCAGCTGAAATGGTTAACAACTCACGTTGAAGAATGATGATTTTTTGGAACGATAATAAAATATCTTCTACTGCTTTGATACCATCATTTAATTGACCACTCTCCTTTATTTTAGATACAACACGATAGTCTGCATAATTGTGTTTTGGAGTAGAGCCTAATGTTAAAATCCGCTCCGCTATCTCATCAATTTTTAAAAGTAAATCATTGTACAATTCTTCAAATTTCAGGTGTAGTTCAAAAAATTTTTCACCTTTAATATTCCAATGGTATCCGCGCGTATTCTGATAAAAAATAGAGTAGTTGGCTAATAAGTCATTCAGTTTCACTGCTAACTTATCAGCTTTTTGCATATCGAGACCTATTGCATTTACCTTCTTCATGATTATTATATTTTACTACTATACTAGTTAATAAAATTAGCTTTAATTGATTAGTCCATTTGTAATAAATGTTACACTTAAATTGCAAGTACAAATTCAGCGAATATGATTAGGCTGCACCTTATTTTACTTCACTTACTGCCCGGCTTTATCAATGTAGAAAATTGTAAGTATCCCTATTTCGGTAGCAGTTTAGAAGTTAGCAATTTCGGTTTTAAATTGTTTCATTTTCCATTTATTGGGTGTCAGATTGTTCAGAGATAGTAATGGGCAGCATTGAATACTTCATAATTAAAGCGACTTAAAGCTATTCTTATAAAAATCGAAAACCAGACCGATTATTGGGAGGACGTCATTTAAGCTTTTAGCTCTATTTTTAAACTGTCCGAATTTTAGGGGCACTTACAATTACCCTTTTGTGAATGTGCCCATGATTTCACTCGCCTATTGGGTTTATTAATTCCATGGCCAAAACTTTTATAAACAATCAACTTGAAAAAGATGCCCCTATTTTGTAAGCCACGGTATAATTCTTAGACATTGGAAATAGGAACACGCTTATCAAATTCACCATATTGAATTAAGCTAGGTGTATTTGGGTGATGGATATGGGTCATGGATGAAGTGTTAAGTTAGTCATCCATATATTAGCTTTATAAACCCTTTTAGCCGCTTTAATCAGGCAACAGATAAAAATGTCCGCCTCTTCTTTGCTAATTTACATGGCTTTCCCTCATTTTGCCAAGCTATTGTTAGCATTAATTGTTTTCAAATAATTCATTTGTAAACAAACGTTGATTTAGAATCGCTTTGTCCTCTAAGCCTCTGTCTACCAGCCACTTTGTAAAATTTAAGACTCTCTCTTGTTCCATGATACCACAAGTAGATTCATCACCAAAATAAGGCACTGAAAAGGATATTGCTTTTTCTAAATCCACATTTGTATGATCATACGCTGTTACGTAACGACTTAAAATCTCTGTTGCTTCAGTCAGGTTGTTTTTTGCATATAAAAAACCAGTTTGTGTGGCCTTTATAAACTTAGAATAAAGCTTATTTTGCTTTGCTAAATTTTCTTTTTTTGTTAAAACAGTAGGTGAATAGCCATATGGAATTTGAAAATCAGCTAAATAAAACTTGTTTAGTTCGATATTTTTACCGCTTGCCTCAATCCCCTCCCAATTGTCAAAAATCCAAGTAGCATCTGCTTTACCACTTAAGAGCGTATTCCAAATACCCAGCTTTTCTGGATAAATTATATTTAAATCACCTTTACCTCCATCATTTTTTATCATCTCATTAACTATATGATCTTCATAACGTGCCTTATATGAGGCATATGTCTTACCATCAAGCAATTTTGGTTTCGTAATAGTTGAAGAATTCAGCGTAACAATACAACTTAAATCTCTTTGTAAAACTGCGTATATAGCGACTGCTTGAACTTTATTCGCTTTATTATTCAAACTAATAACAGTCTCAAAAGGGGCAATAGCGAAATCTGCTAAATTAAGTTCTAGTTTTTTTCCCGGTGTCATTGAATAATTATCATCTTTCGGATTTAGAATTTCAAGGTCAATGTCTTGTTTATTATAAAACCCTAATTCTTTCCCGATTAAAAATCCGATATGATTGACGTTTGGAGTCCAATCAAGTGCTAATGTTAATTTTGTCATATGGATCTATGTATTTTTTTAAGGTTGCTTATGGTTTTCCGCTTTGCGAAGCAGCTTAAATCAAAATAAAATTAAATATTGCACAAAAATACATTAGAATTCCAAATACACAACGCTGCACTGATTCCCCATTTAATCAAACCGATATTTGCGGCTTTGAATGCTTATCTTACCTTTATTTTTCTTCTATTTGTTTGCACGTTTGTAATAAAGTTGCGTTAGTCCTCTATCAAATGATTTTACAGATACCAATTCCAATTTTTTCTCAGGTCTTCCGTCCTTGAAAAGTTTTGTCCCGTTGCCAACAAGAATGGGAATAATTGAAATTATGAACTCATCAATTAGATCTTCTTTTAGAAGTTCATGCACGATTTCTGCTCCTCCTTCACAAAATAGATTTTTACCGTTTTGAGATTTAAGTTGATTAACGAGTAATGTAAGGTCGCCTGTGTAGAACTTTACTGAACCGATATTTGGTCTTGATGTACGTGTAATGATATAAGCATCTTTGTCTGCGTGTGGAAAGTCAAAACCCATAGAAATTACTTTGTCGTAAGTTTTCCGTCCTAGAATTACTGTGTCGACAGTTTTAACGAAGTCTGCATAGCCATAATCTTGCCCCTCCTGTTCTACAATTGAAAGAAAACTTAGGTCATCATTGGATTCTGCGATGTAACCGTCTAAACTCATAGCAATGTAGAGTATTAATCGTCTTTTGCTCATTGTAAATTTCCAAATAAATGAAGTGTCTGTTTCTTGCGTTATGACAAAATTATTTTTTAGTAAAACTTTAACCGATGCTGTATTTTTTCTATCTGTGGAAGCAGTGATTGACTTCACTAAAGGTTGTGTCCTTGCCCAAGTTATGATTCCCCCAACAATTTCTGTCATAAATCCTTTACCCTGAAATTCATCATAAGTTCCATAGCCAATATTAATATCACCTTCTGCATTTGGTTCCCCAAAAATACATAAGTCACCAACCATTTCGTTATTTGCCTTTGAAATTGCTGTCCAAAGAGTTGAATATAAATAGTTATTTGTCTTGTCTGCCATGTTAGGAAGTATTGTATTTTCCAGGGCTTCCTTTAGCTCGGCAGAAATTGTCCTTGATGATTTATTTACATTGAGTTCAGCTTCCAAGGAGTTGTCGCATTTAGCATACTTTACCAATTGCTCATAAGTCAACGGCCTTAATATAAGTCTTTGTGTTTCTAGCATTTTGGTCAATATAAGCTCGAATTTTCTGGTGTCATACCCTTACTGAGAGCGTTTCGCTGCAGTGGTTCTTTGCTTTCTATCTGTTAGTTGAAGATTGTAATGCTTTCCCTCTTTGTGCCTCGTTAAATTGCCCGTTATTGTAAACTAAGTTGCCATTTATAAATGTATGGGTCACTTTTGTTTGAAATGTTGTCCCGTCTAATGGCGACCAACCACATTTAGATAAAATATTATCTTTACTAACAGTCCAAATAGAATTTAAATCAACAATGGCTAAGTCTGCAAAATAGCCTTCTCGTATAAAGCCCCTATTTACTATTTTGTAAAGTTTAGCTGGATTATGACACATTTTTTCAACGATTTTTTCTAAAGAAATATGACCTTGTTTGTACAACTCAAGCATAATGTTTAATGAATGTTGAACAATGGGAGCTCCAGACATTGCTTGAAAATATGGTTTCTGTTTTTCTTCTAAGGTATGCGGTGCGTGGTCTGTAGTTACGATATCTATTCTATCGTCTAATAAGGCTTTTAAAAGTCCTTTTTTATCTTTTTCAGTTTTTATAGCTGGATTCCATTTTATTAAAGTCTCTAAACGCCGATAGTCTGTGTCAGAAAACCACAAGTGATGAACCGATACTTCTGTTGTTATGTTTTTGTCTTCAAGCGGAATATCATTGCGAAAAAGATGCGTTTCTGCTTCAGTGGTCAAGTGAAGAATATGAAGACGTGCCTTGTGCTTGTTTGCTAAGTCTATTGCTCTTTTCGTTGCTTCGTAACACGCATTTTCACTTCTAATTATTGGATGAAATTCAATAGGTATATCATCACCATATTTTTCTCTATAAATTTTTTCATTCTCTTCAACTACTTGTTCTTTTTCAGAATGAATAGCAATAATGGATTTACAGTTAGCAAATAGTTTTTCCATTGTATCCGGATTATCAGCAAGTAGATTTCCTTTTTTGGTAAAGTAAAGTCCGTCATCGGAAACGCCTAAAAGTTTTGATGTGTCGAGGTTAATTACGTAATTGAGATTGTCACCGTTAACACCTAGAAAGAAACCATAATTGGCCAAGGATTTTTCTGATGCGATTTGATATTTTTCATTGAGTATATCAAGGGTCAATACATTGGGAAAGGTATTCGGCATATCAATAAAGGAAGTCACTCCACCCGCAACGGCTGCTCTGCTTTCGGAATAAAGGTCACCTTTATGTGTTAGTCCTGGTTCACGGAAATGAACCTGACCGTCAATGATACCTGGCAATAGGTATTTACCTGTTCCGTCTATAATTATTGAATCAGTAATGTTTGTAAGCTGTCCAATCATTTTAATTACACCATTGTCAATAAGAAGGTCCCCAAGGATTATTTGTCCTTCGTTTACAATATTTATATTTTTGATAAGCGTTCTTTCTGTCATTGTATATTTTCTTTTTTTTAGAGTTGTCCGCTATTGCAGCTGCCACTTTATCGCTTGACGAGAGCGGCAACTTTCATCTAGAATAGTTAACTTATTCTAACTTAATTTTTCTCATTTTTCCTGTTTGAAGTTCGGTTATGAGGTCTAATTTCTGAATTTTTGAATTATCAAGCTTATAAACCAAAACAAATTTCATTTCGGTTAAGTCAATGAAGGTTGTATAGAGAGTCCCGCCCACTTTACCTGAAGAGTCAGTCTGCGGCAATTGAACAGCTTTAGCAATTACATTGCCAACCGCTTTTAAATCAATGGTTTCAAAGGTATCTAAGTCATTAAGTCCGTTATTAATTGCGGAATATCTCCAACAACTTATTTCATTGGGAATAGTGTCAGAAAGGTTGAAATTTGTTGCTATAAGCCTATTATTATTAACTTCAACTATATTCTTGATTCCGTTTACCCATTCAACAATCACTGCTTTACCATTTTTATCTCCAAAAAAAATATGTGCATTTTTAAGGGCAATCTTTTTAGTTTCTAAGTATTGTATAGCTTAATCTATAGTAGTGCATTTGGCTAATATATCATCTGTAATATTACCTTTTCTAAGATCTGAAAGCCTATTGGAATCTTTTGTTTCGGCGTAATAGCTCCATCTAATACTAATCCTTTCTCATTAATTCCACCTTGTCCAAATTTTTCCCAACCATACCATAATCTTCCAAATTCATTTTTAGCGCTTGGAATTATTTGTACATAGGGTTTTACGTCGTACCAATAATCGGCTTGTGACTTGGCGTAGTGGGGGTTTTTAGCACAAAAGTTCAAACGAAGCACTGCACCCGCCATTACGCCAAACCGCTGTTAGTGGCAATGGTTCTATCTTCCGCCAATTTAGTCAATTATCCTTTCTGCTGTTCTTTGGTTAGTAATGAAGTCTTGTCCAAAAGTAAGTTTTTTTGCTAAAGTTGAATTGGGTTCAACAACTCTCCAAAATGGTGTGATGCCTTTGAGTGAGTTAGTTTGTTGATATTTTTCAAAATTTGCTTCAGCCACTATTCGTAAAAATATCCCTGTCGTAACTGGGCACGTATAGTCAGCTCTGTGTTCAATAGCCAAGTCTTTCCGCATTGTTTGAACTGCAACTTTTTTACCTTTTGGAATTTGTTTGATGTAATCATCAATTATTTGCGGTGTCGCAATAAACATATTGCTATTTGCTGGAATATCTGCAAAATCGAAATCTATTCGTTTGATTTTTGACTCTTTGTCACAATGCAATTTTTCAGTCCAAGTCTTTTTTGATGCCATTTTATTCACCTAATTTTTGTTTTAAGTTTTGAAGGTATAAGTCCATTGTCTTATCCAAGTCTACAAATAAGTATGATAATATTCTGAAAAATGGATTTGAAAAAGTAACTACTTCTTTAAACTCAATAGCTGTAAGATTTTCATTGGTTTGCTTGAAAGCACCTACCCAATATCCGTTAAAGTTCTTTGGTTCAATTATTTCAATTTCAAATATTTCGTTTTCTATTTTCTGTTTCACTTTAAAAGTTATAGCTGTTCCTTTTTTCGGAACTTCTGTCCAGATATTTTCGTCAATTAGAATGATTTCTTTTACATCATTTCTCCAAGTGGTTTGATTTTTAAAATCAGTTACTAAGTTGAATACTTTAGTTACATCTGAATTAAGAACAGCCGTTTTTGTAAATGTTCTTTCTTTGGGCAGAAACAACCCAATTATCAATACGATTGCAATGATTGCAACAATAGAAATTAGCAAATAAGTCATCATTTTTTTCATTTTTAACAATTTTTATTTTGCAAATTTCTGTTTCATTTTATGAGTTGTTTGACGTTTTTTGCTATTTTATCGGAACATAAAAATCAGTTACAAAATTTTCAGGTTTATGAAATGGTGGTGATTTAATATACCATTCAAGTGCTGGCTTGTCGGCTAAATCAAACTTGTTCTCAAACAAGCAAACATTATAGATGTAGTCATAAACAGGATAAAATCCTTCATAAGCTCCTTTGTAGGTGAACACCGCAAACTTTCCGCCGTCAATTTTTTTGTAGCCGATTTCTCCACTTGGTTTTATTTCTTTTGAAAGCAAAACACAAGCATCAAAACGAATGTGTTGTTCTGCTGCTAGGTCGGGATGTAGTGAACAATGCCAATAGTTACTGGCTTTAATTTTAAAACCAAATGTGTTGCAGCCCAAAACATCAATTTTTGAAAAGAACCGCCTACTTTGTCATACGAACCTGTATGCCTAATATAAGCAAGATACAAGTCGGGAATTGTCTTGATAATTGGTCCTTGAACATTGAGAGCATTTAAGTCAATGTTTGCTTTTCCGTATTCGTTTTGTTTGTTTTTTGTAAGGTCTGCTATAGAATTTCGATATTCTATTGGTGGCAGTCCAAAATACTCTTTAAATGCTCTTGTAAATGTTTCGTGGTTTTGATAGCCACAGTCAAAGGCTATTTGTCCAATGTCGTTTTGAGAATGTTTAAGTTTTAGAGCCGCTTTTTCAAGTCGAAGTCGTGTCAAAAAGTCTTTTGTGGTGTCGCCTGTTAAAGATTTGAAAACTCGATGAAAATGGTACTGTGAAAGATTTGCTTGAGTTGCAATGTCTTTTAGTTGAATGTCAGTTGTCGAGTTGCTTTCAATGAACGCAATCGCCTTGTTTATACTTTCAAGATATGAATTTTTGGTATCTGTTCTCATTCTGTAAAAATACCATTGTCATTATATTTTCGTTTGATGTTTCTTGCTGGTTTCGGGGTCGCCTTACCATTACCACTAACGGTTTTCGGCTTGGCGATGTGGCGGATTTTTATCACAAAAGTTCAATAGAATTACTGCTGTTGAATTTTGTACAAATGTTTCATAGAAGCACTTCAGCCGCCATATTGCCAAACCGATGTTACCTGCCGTTTTAATAGTTTGTGATTTTACATTTCCCATTTTCGATGTCGCTCTGAACATTTTTAAATTTCACATTGTCTTTACGTGTGCCATTTTGATAAACAACATTAATTCTTTCGTTTCTACCTATTTTTCTACGTGTCGGATTGTTTGTTTGAACTTTATTTGTTTTTGTAGGCGACAGATTAAAAGTAATGTTTTTTGGAACCCCTTCGTGTTCGTAACGAACCTGTTTATTAGGTCCTGTTTGCATCATTCTAAACAGTTGGAAAATTTCGTCAACTTTCTCGTTATAAAGGATTTTACCTGTTTTAAAATCAAATTCAGTTGTTCCGAACGAACCAATGATTTGGTCTGTTGTAACTTCATCTGAAGCTGGGTCAAGATTTTCGTATTCGTCAAGAATAAATCGTGTTTCAACACCAATTAAATTATACCGTTCAAGCATTAACTCATTTCTTATTGCAAAGTTTTCTCCAAACTTCTTTTTCTGAACACTTGGATAAATGATTGCTTCAAAATTTTTGTCTGAAACAACAGGATAGAAAAGTTGTTCGGAAGATAGTAACGCACTGAAAAGATAGTCTCTTGGTCTACTTCTGTCAACTTCTAAACTATAAGCGTCTACAAAAAAGTCTTCTAAATGATAATAAACTTCTTGTAGTTGATGTTGTATTTTAGGGTTTTCAGTCTTATCTTTCATAATAACAAGACTGTTAACTTTTGCGTTTGGCTTTAACTCATAGTGTGAAAGCGTAATTACATCTCCGTGTTTTGGTTTTATTTCCCAATATGCACCTGCTTCACTCGTTGCACAATATAGAACTTGTTGATTTGGAATGTTACAACGTTGAAAACCACAATATTCTATTGGAGGTGCAAGTAGTTGTGATATGTCGGTCAAATAACTAAGTTCCTTTCCTTGTGAAGCCAATATTCTGTTATTGTTTGATATTCTAACAAGTCTTTGTGGTGGCTGTTGTGTATTTCCGCCGATTTTCAAATTGAAAAACTTTGCTATGTCTTTTTTGAGGTTCTCAAATTCGTTATCTGTCAAGTCTTGAACCTTGCCAAAGAATGAACGATAATAGTTCAGTTTTTCTACGATATCCTTAGTCGGATGTAGATTTAATTCTTCTTGATTTGTTTCATTGTTTGCTATTTTTTCAATCATTGTACTTCGTGTCTAAAAATGGCAGGTAACGTTGCAGCATTGATGCTGTCGGCTAAAGTTAGTTAAATGTTTACTGTAGGCTTCGCCGATAGTATCAATGCAATGTTGGGCGAAGGTCGAATAGGTCTTTTACTTTGATCTAGTTTA
>JBDLUU010000054.1:0-24309 GCA_039805185.1 Bacteroidota bacterium | reverse complement strand
ATTTTTAAGAGACTATCTGTAGACTGCGAATAATAGTTTTCCCACTTGGGATTATCCAACACAACATCATTGGCGTAGCTCAGGATTCTGTTCAGCGTATCTTCCAGCAAAGGAATCATGAGTTGTTCCATATCCTGCTTCACTACAAAGGGAATGGCGGTTCCATTAAAATTCCGATTGCTTTTAACAACTTTAAAACTATTATCAGACTTGTTTCTCGCAATGGAGAATTTGCCATCCTCTGTACTGGAAAAAATAACCAAAGAGTCTTTAAATGCCTTAGGGGTAACAGTGATCCGATTTCCGCTTTTGCCAAAATATACCAGGTTGCCATATATTGGCATAGGCGATCTCTCCGGGGAATAATCTGCATCAAAATCATTCCATGCCCAACCATTTCCAAAAGCTTCGGCTGTGAATTTAGGAGCAACAATGGTGATTTTGGGTGCATTTTTCTGAAGAAAATCATATGCCCGGTGCTCATCAAAATCGGGATGCAAAAAGCTTGGGTCGCCTGTAAATCGCAGGGTAATATTTTCCTCGTCATTTAAATACTGAAAGGCAATCAAACTATCTCCCAGATTTTTCATTGCTGCATAGCAAGTGAAAATTTTGGTATTGCTGGCAGGAATAAAATATTTGTCAGACTGGTAGTTATAAAGATATTGTCCGCTGGCGGGATTAAACACGCTGACTCCCAGGTGAGCTGGTTGAAATGCCGGATGCTGCAATAAAAACTGTTCTACTTTTTCCTGATAAAAATCAACCTGCTTTTTTTTGCCGGATTCTGAAATGGGCTGAGCTACTTTACAGGAGGCCAGAAAAGAAATCAATAGAACACAGGAAAACAGTTTTTTCATTTGGCAAATTTTAACTTCTTTCAACGGCCCTTAGCCATCGTTCAGGGATATCGTTGTTACAGGCCACGATATAATCCTTATGGCTGCAAGCTACAAATTTACCATCATGCAATTGCATCCACCATCTTCCTGTTCTTTTACTTTGTAAAAAAGCCGTAGGTGCTTCTGCAAATGCCATCGTGAATTCATTGAAATCGTTTCTGTTTTCCAGACTGGCTTCCTGCTTGCCTCTGTGAATACCATCAATTACATACCAGATCATATGGGCCTGCTGAATAGCAGTCATTTCATGCATATCTTTTGCTACATCATATCCGTATAATCCGATTGTGTTACAGATATTACTCATGCCAGCATACTGCATCAGGGTACAGGCTTCTTCCCCATTTAAGCCATTAGGTGTTACCCGGTTTGCAGGCGCATGTGCATATTGAATGGCTTCTATATCAAAGCTGAACAACTCACTATTCCTAATAGCCGGTTCCATTTCTTCAATAGCTTCTTTCACCCTGCCCACTCTGTAAAAATCAAATCCAAGTTTATTGATTGTTTCCAGCATATGCGGATGCATATAATAACTTTGAAAAGCAATATGGGTATAATGCTTCAGATGATTGGGAATTCCGGTAAACATGTCCACCAGAAATTGGTCGGCCGGTTCCAGACTATCCATGTCCAGATTAATCCTTGCATCAACAGAAACCGCATCAATAATTTTATTCAAAGAACCGTATGCCTGATACTGTGGAGTAGTGATATCATGAGAACCACCCAGTATTAGTACTTTTTTACCCATCTGAATCAGTTCACCAACCACCATTTTTACAGCAGCATAACTATCCGTAAGGCTGGCTCCGGTTTTAATATTTCCCAGATCTGCAATGCAAACTTCTGAATGCCAGTAGTATAATTTGTAAAACTGTGTTCTGATTTTATTGGGCGCGCTGGTGTTGGTATACTGCATGCCCATACCGCGTATTTCTCCACAACCTACTATTACCAGATCTGCTTCCGTGATATCTGGTAATTCTTCTTCAAAAGCCAGAATATGTTTCCCGATCTGGGTGTCTTTAAAACCTTCATCCAGAGAAATTTCAGCAAGGTTAATGGGTTCAAGAAAGTCTACTATGGAAGATAATGACATGGGTACTATTTTGTACCCTCTTTAACGAAAAAACTATTCCAATTATTGCCAATACATTTAATCTGTGTATTTGTACCCTACCCCTCTTACAGAATGGAAATACACTGGGTTTCGGCTGTCTTCTTCAAAAGACTTTCTGAAGCTGAGAATAAAATTATCAATGGTACGAGTGGTAGGATATACATTGTATCCCCAGACTACCTGTAAAATCTTTTCTCGGGTAACTACTTCTCCTTTGTTTTCTATCAGGAGTTTCAATAACATGGCTTCTTTCTTACTCAAATCTACACGCTGACCATTCCAGGTTATTGCATCCTGTGCTTTAAAATCGATTAGATTATTGCCGAATTTATATTGATCACCAATTGATTCTTTAACCTGCAGGCGCTTGTTTTTTTCAATCAGTTTGGAAACTCTTATCAGGAGTTCATCCAGATTAAAGGGTTTGGTTAAATAATCATCTGCTCCTTTTTTTAAACCCAGTACTTTATCAGCTGGAGCATTTTTGGCACTCAGTATGAGTATCGGCACTTCATTATTATGCACACGTATGCTCTCTGTTACGCTAATTCCGTCTAATTCCGGAAGCATGATATCCATGATGATTAAATCGAAATAGGCATTTTCCACTTTATTCAGTGCTTCGTTACCGTCAAAAGCAGAAGTGACTTCATAGCCCTCCATTTCCAGATTAAGCTTTAAGGCTTCATGCAAATTCAATTCATCTTCAACAATGAGAATATTTGCTTTTTCGGTTGCCATCCTTACAATTTAAATGAGACCTTAAAAATAC
Organism: Bacteroidota bacterium; assembly: GCA_039805185.1. Classification (GTDB taxonomy): domain Bacteria; phylum Bacteroidota; class Bacteroidia; order Chitinophagales; family Chitinophagaceae; genus Sediminibacterium. The sequence continues at coordinate 21,512 of JBDLUU010000054.1, read as the reverse complement.
TGCCATTTGGCTGATTATCTGTCACAGAAATGTAGCCATTATGGGTTTCAACTATTTTTTTGCATAGATACAAGCCCAATCCGGTTCCCTGTGCTTTTCTGGTATTTTCGCTACCACTTCGATAGAATTTATCAAAAATATTCTTCTTTTCATTGTCGGCAATGCCAGGGCCTAAATCTGCTATAGTCAGGCAGACTTTATTGGTATTTTTTGCCAACGTAACATGAATAGGCAGATGCTTGGGAGCATATTTCACAGCGTTTTCCAATAAATTATTGAGTAACATTTGCAGTAAAAAAGGATCTCCTTCAATAAAAATATTTTCTTCTATTGCATCGGTAATTTCTCTTTCAGCAAATCTGCTTTTACAGTCATCCACACAAGTCTCTGTAATATCGGTAAGATTGACAAGCTGAAAATTAGCTTTATACCCACCAGCATCCAACTGTGAAGTAAAGAGAATATTATTGCACAATGTATTCAACCTATTGGCTTCCTGTAAGGTATTCGAAATCAACTTCTGCTGTTTATCCTCTTCCAGTTTTCTTCTCTGTAAGGTTTCTAAATTTAACTGAGCAACTGCAATCGGTGTTTTTAATTCATGCGTAATGGCCATCATGAAATTCTGTTGTTGCGCTGAAAACTTTAGCTGGCGACGGGTAGCTCGGTAAACATATACAGCACCTAGCAATATTAACGCAAGAAATGTAAGTCCTTCCCCAACATACTGAGCTGTTTTTCTCTTACGAAGCTCTTCAATTGTAGAAAGCTTGTTCAGGTATTCAGGATCATCCTTATAAATTTCAGAAATTCTGATTTCCGCTAATATGCCATTTTGTTTTTCCAGCGCTATAAACCACCAGGCGAGAGCGGCAATCATGTACAGCAGCAAAAACCAATATACAAAAGTGACAAATGCTAATTTAGGTGGCTTTAGCGTTTTCATTTGGAAACTTTTTCTACTCTGATTCCTGCATTTAAAATATGGGGTAGCGGGTCTTCGCGCATAGCTTGTTTAAGTCTGAAGCTGTAAATGCCTGATTTCAGTTTAACCGGAGCTTGCGTAAGGCGGATTCGGTGGTCAAAAACATCATCCATTCCTGTTCCAAGCCAGCCTCTTCGGTTGTCGGCCAATCGCAGATTGAGCAATTGTTTTTTAGCGGAATCTCCTGGTGATTGTGTTGAAAAATGAACCCAGAGATTATTATAACGATACGCGTCTTCGTGTCTTATTACGGCATAAATATGATACAGCGCATTGGTGTCGGTAACAGCAAACTGAAAAGCAGGCTGATTACTGGCATCCCATTGGTGTTTCTGAAAAAAAGCCAATTTTTCAAATACACCATTTGATTGACAACTACTCAATAGCATCATCACCAGTCCTGCTGCCAGAAATTTTTTTACTGAATCCATTTTATCAAAGATAAATACTGTGGCGCTTCTATAAAACATTCAAAATTTGCTCTTTTGCCTTTTCCAGTTCGTCTTTCATTAATATAACTGCCTTTTGCATATTGGCATCATAGGCCTTGGAGCCTGTTGTATTAATTTCCCTTCCAAATTCCTGCAAAATAAATGACAACTTTTTGCCTTTTGAAAGACCAGGTTCATTCAATACATTTCTGAAATAAGCACAGTGATTATTCAAACGAACCTGTTCTTCACTGATATCTATTTTTTCAATATAATAAATCAGTTCCTGCTCCAGTCTGTTGGGATCGTAGTTTTCTTTCCCAACATTTTCTTCCAGCACTTTCATTAAACCTTCTTTGATTTTGGTTCTCCGAAGTGGTTCTAATTGCGTGATAAGCTGTTGTTGTTCTTCAATATTTTGTAACCTGGTCAATAAATCGGCCTCAATGGATTTACCCTCTTCCTTTCTGTGATTGTTTAATTGGGCTATTGCATCTTTCAATAAAGTTTCAAAGTGCAACCATTCTGCTTCAGATAACATTTCAGTAGAGGGTGTAATTACATCCGGCAATTTCAAAATTGTACTGAGAATATCTCCTGTTGCCAGCCCCAGCTCATCAGCCAGTTGTGCAACCGGCTGAAAATAAGCTTTAGCGAGATCCGTATTGATAGTAACAGGTTTGTTGGCACCATTCAGTTTAATGGTAATATTACATTCAACACTTCCTCTTTGTAACCCTTCATTGAGTAAGTTCCTTACATCAAATTCATAGGGCTTCAGCAAAGCAGGAATATTCAGACGAAGATCGAATTGCTTTCCATTTAAAGACTTGAGTTCAACTAAAAAGTTCTTATCCCCGATGGCTTGTTCTGCTCTGCCATAACCAGTCATTGAATATAACATACCAAACTGTTTAAGTAAAAGTAAAGGAACATTGGCAGATTAGCTAAAAATCAATTCCAATCCACTTTCTTTTCTTTTTCTCGTATTTAGTAAAGTTGAACTGGTATAATTTTCCTGGACGGTGAGAAACATCCTGCTCCATTTCATTGGTATCAATCAACAAATCCATGGATGCAAACTTTTTACGGAAATTTCTTCTATCTAATGAGACCCCCAGAATGGCTTCGTATAAATTTTGAAGTTCGCGAAGTGAAAATTTATCCGGCAATAAATTAAAGCCTAATGGATGCTCCTGTATTCGCTTTTGCAACCAGCTATGGCATTCGTCAACAATCTGCTTATGATCAAAAGCCATGTCTTCGAGGGAATCATAATCGTACCAATCAAGCTCATTTTCATGAATATTCAATGAATGATGCTGAATGTTTAATAGCGAACAATAGGCAATGGTAATTACTCTGCCTCCCGGATGTCTGTCAGGCTTACCAAACACTTTTACCTGATCAAGAAAGACGTTGGTCATTCCAGTCCTTTCCTTTAAGATTCTGTAAGCTGCGTCATCCAGGTCTTCATTGTTCTTAACGAAATCTCCCAGAAGAGAAAGCTTACCCTGGAAAATGGATAGATCGCTTTTGATAAGTAAAACTTTCAGCTTACTTTCTTCAAAACCAAAAATGACGCAGTCAACAGTTAGTGGTACTTTGGGATAGGTATCCACTAAACTATGCACCGCTTTTACGGGATTTTTCTTCATATGGCCAAGCGTTTGGAGTTGCCTCCGGCAATTGCGTAGTTAGTACACAAAGTTAAGGGTTGTTCGGTAATTTCTATCTTTACGTCTTAAGACACAATATGTACACGGCAGAACAGACGAAAATTTTACAGGAACTATCAAAGGAAATTTTATCGAAGCTCAATCATTCAGTACCATACAATGATTTGATTCGTTTAAAACAAGTGCTACGGTTTCATGAATACCGGTACTATGTGCTGAATGACCCATTGCTTGCAGACTATGAATACGACATACTCTATCAGTGCCTGGCAAAGCAGGAAGCAGCCTATCCAGAACTAATTACGCCCGACTCACCCACACAAAGAGTAGGCAGTAGTCTGAACCCTTTCTTCGAGACAACCCCGCATCTGGTTCCCATGCTTAGTCTGGATAACAGTTACAATGCAGATGATCTGAAAGACTTCGACAGAAAAGCCCGGGAACTTAGTGGAGAAAGCAATCTTGAATATTGCATTGAACCTAAATTTGACGGTGCCAGTATTTCCCTTTTTTATGAAAACGACTTGCTGGTTCGTGCCGTTACCAGAGGAGATGGTGTTGCAGGAGAAGATATCACTAATAATATCAAGCAGATTAAATCCATACCTATATATGCCCCATTTTCTACCAGAGGCATTCAGCAAATTGAAATCAGAGGCGAAGTAATCATGAGCAAAAATGCTTTTGATCAATACAATCAAAAATTGGTTTCAAAAGGATTGAGCCCATTAGCCAATCCAAGAAATGCTGCCTCCGGAAGCCTGCGCATGAAAGATCCAAGAGAAGTAGCAGAAAGAAACTTAGATGCTTTTTTATACCATATCAGTTATGTTACGCACCTGAATGAGCAGCACGATAAGGCTTTGGAAACACATGGAGGCAGCCTTACACTTTTATGGGATATGGGGTTCCGATCACCCCAGAAAGAGAAAAGAATTGTAAAAGGAATAGAAGAGGTAATTGATTATTGCCTCTCCTTTGAAGCAGGCAGAGATGATTTGCCCTATGAAATTGACGGAATGGTGATTAAAGTGAATGAACTGAGTTTACAGGAAAAAATGGGAATGACATCACACCATCCCAGATGGGCTATTGCATTCAAATTCAAAGCCAGACAGGCAACTACTGAATTATTAGATATAGAATTTCAGGTAGGAAGAACCGGTGCTGTTACTCCTGTGGCGAAACTCAGGCCCGTATATTTAGGAGGTGTAACTGTATCCAGTATCTCCGTGCACAATGAAGAATACATTCAGCAAAAAGATATACGCATAGGAGATCAGGTGTTGATTGAAAGGGCCGGAGATGTGATTCCACAAATTGTAAAAAGTCTTGCTGAACTGCGTAAAGGAAATGAATCCCTGATTCAGTTTCCAAAAAATTGTCCGGTATGCAACAGTGAACTATTTAAAGAAGAAGGCGAAGCCGTTTGGCGTTGCATTAATATTGAATGCACCGCACAGGTAGTAGAAAAAATCATACACTTTGTGAGCAAAGACGCCATGGACATCAAAAGCCTGGGCGAAGCCAATGTGCGAAAGTTCTATGAACTGGGATTGCTAAAAGATATTCCAGGTATTTATAAACTGGATTATTTTTCAATAGCTCAACTGGATGGATTTGGCAAAAAATCGCTGGAAAACCTGCGTACCGCCATTGAGGCCAGCAAGCAACAGCCTTTATACCGATTAATTTATGGCCTTGGCATTCGATTTATAGGTGAAACAACTGCCAAAACATTAGCCAATGCAGTGAACCATCTGATGGAATTTGCCAATAAAACAGAAGAAGGGCTTTTGTTATTGGAAGATGTAGGAACCAAAGTTGCCAAAAGCATTCAGCACTTTTTCTCCAATCCACAGAATCTTGAGATGCTAAAGGAACTGGAAATGCTTGGATTACAGCTGGCAAACATTAAAAAAGAAATCAGTGCCAACGGAACCTTACAGGGACAGAGCTTCTTATTTACCGGTACATTAGAGCAACTGAAAAGATCAGAGGCGGAAGCTAAGGTTGAAGCGGCAGGAGGAATAATACTCAGTGGTGTCAGTAGCAAACTCAATTACCTGGTTGTAGGTGCAGAGGCAGGCAGTAAACTGGAAAAAGCCAAAAAAATTAATAGTATTAAGATTCTTACCGAACAGGAATTTATTGAATTAATTAACGGACAATAATGCTGGACAAAAAAACACTTCAGTTTTTAACACAATTAAGAAAAAATAACAGCCGCGAATGGTTCAATGAAAACCGAACTGCATACGACAATGCAAAAGCAGATTTCATTGAATTAGTCAATGCAATTTTGTCAAAAGCCAATGATTTTGACCCTGAAATTTCTTTATTAACCTATAAGGATTGCATTTTCAGAATCAACCGTGACGTGCGTTTCAGCAAAAACAAGAACCCATATAAAACCAATATGGCGGCCTATTTTGTAAAGGGTGGAAAAAAGTCGTGGATGGCAGGATATTATTTTCACTGCGAACCTGGAGGTAAAAGCTTTATAGGAGGTGGATTATATGGAGGAGAGCCTGATCAGATTAAAAAAGTAAGACAGGAAATCGATTATAACTGGGAAGAGTTTAAGGGTATTCTTGGAAATAAAAATTTCAAAAAATTATTCGGAGACCTCTCCAGAGAAGAAGGGATGTCGCTAATCAGAGAACCCAAGGGATATGAAAAAGACAATCCCGCCATTGAATATATTAAACTCAAAAATTTTATTGTCTCTGTACAGGTGAGTGATGCCGAACTAACTCAGGAAGATTTAGTCAAAAAGATAGTAGCTGCGTTTGCGACGATGAACCCCTTACTTCAATTTTTGAATCGGGCTATGGAAGATTAGTTGCCGGTGCGCTATACCTTCGCACTTTGTAACTGTTTATTTTCTTAAATTTCAACTGGTCGTTATTAACGCTAACCAATATATACTCTTTAAAATTCCCTTTTGCATCATTAAATCCTATTAAGCAGGACAAAGGATTTTTACCCGGTTGGATACCAACTACAGGTGCGATATTAAAATTGGGAATCTGAATGATTTCTGTAGACCTGATTTCTTTGTACTGAATATTCACTTTGAATTCAAAAGTTTTAGTCGTCTCAAACATATTCACTGCAAATTTCCAGCTGTTAATATTTCCCATTCCATCATCTACAGGAACAGTGTAAGTAGCTACTGGTTTAGCAGAAGGATTGATTCTGTTTTCAGCGATTGTATCCAGCTTCACAACCAATGAATCTGTCTTAACCAAAGTATCCTGTTTTGGGTTTTCGCAGCTCATAAAAATCAACAGACAGCAGAGAAATAAAAATAATCGCATAAATATTAAAAGAATGTTTTTCTAAAATAATCAATATCTAACTACATCTGAAAAAGCTTCATCAGAGATAAGTTTTCTTAATACAGGATGCTTCATCACATCTACATAATCCATCCACTCTCCATTCACTTTCATTTTTCTGGCGACCAATCGAATCCCATGACTATAATCAGCATACCAGTTTACATGGCCTGTATACAAGGGTTGTATGGGTTTTCCATTTAACTGAAGCCAGCCATAAATTGCCACCCGATGCTGTTTTACAGAACGCGTTAGCAAGTCGGATATCACCACATCTTTTTTGATTCCACTGATTAAACCTTTTCGGCCTTGTCGCTGCCCTTCAATAATTAAATGGTGCTGCCACATGGTAACGGTACTATCCCGGTAAATATACATGGGAACCGGAGCCAACTTAATTTCAGAAGCTTCATAAATATCATTTACCATCTTACGGGTTGGAAGAAAACAATGAAAACTATCCGCAATAATCTGTGCAGTAATAGGTATTAATGGTATCCGCGCCCAGTTCTCATCTGATCCAATACTCAGATAATCCGGCATTACAAAATAAGTTGCCTTATTGGTTTTACCAGTAGCAGAATCAAATACAGCAACATGAACGGCAGCTGCTCTTCTTAAAAATGAAGGTATATTTCCTGCCATAACAGCAGCAAGAGCAAAGGAATCTCTTTGTTTCCACTGCATAGTCATAGCCTGTTGATAGAATTGTTCGCCGGTAATTTTATTTGCGGTGGCATTAACTGTTTTACTAGATGAATAAGTAAACAAAGGGCGACCGCAACCCACACATATTACCAGCAGGCTTAAGAATAATAATCGATAAGTATTCATTCTTTACAATTACAAAAGACCTTTGGCTATCATGTATTCAGCAATCTGAACGGCATTGGTAGCTGCGCCTTTTCTAAGGTTGTCGCTTACAATCCACATATTCAGGGTCTTTTCCTGTGTTTCATCTCTTCTGATTCTGCCTACAAAAACTTCATCTTTTTCATGGGCCCATAATGGCATCGGATAAATCTGATTGGGCAAATCATCCTGTACAACCACTCCCGGAGCTGAAGCCAATAATGCTTTTACCTCAGCAACATCAAACTCATTCGCAAATTCAATATTCACCGATTCACTATGGCCGCCAATTACCGGAATACGAACGGTTGTAGCGGTTACGCGAATAGAATCGTCCTGCATGATTTTCTTGGTTTCCAGAACCATTTTCATTTCTTCCTTGGTGTATCCGTTATCCAGGAACACATCAATCTGCGGAATTACATTCAAGTCAATGGGATATTTATAAGCCATTTCACCTTCGACTCCCTTACGCTCATTAAACAACTGATCTACTGCTTTTTTTCCAGTTCCTGTTACACTCTGATAGGTGCTTACCACCACACGCTTTATAGTATATTTTGCATGAAGGGGTTGTAAAGCTACCACCATCTGAATGGTAGAACAATTGGGATTAGCAATAATAAAGTCATCCGGTGTTAAAGCTGAAGCATTTACTTCAGGCACTACTAATTTCTTAGTAGGATCCATTCTCCAGGCAGATGAGTTATCAATGACTTTAATGCCTGCAGCTGCATATTGCGGAGCCCATTCCAAAGAAGTGCCACCACCTGCTGAAAAGATAGCAACGGCTGGTTTTGCCGCTATACCATCAGCCATACTTACCACTTTATAATTTTTCCCTTTAAAGCTGACCTCCTTACCTACTGATCTTTCAGATGCTACCGTTACAATGTCAGTTACCGGAAAATTTCTTTCTGCTAATACCTGCAACATTTTGGTTCCTACTAAACCCGTTGCGCCAACAACAGCTACTTTCATTGGTTGATTCTCCTTCCCTCTCGGGGTTTTGGTTAAATAAAAAAGGCCTTCCAAATCTGGAAGGCCCGTTAATATATATTCAATTAATTACCCAACTCAATATCAAAATTTACCAATTGAACAAACTCATCCAATCTGGCATCAATATCTGCTTTGTTGATTTCTCTTAAACGCTGAGTTCCGAATTTTTCTACACAGAATGAAGCCATTGCACTACCAACGATAATAGCAGTCTTCATGTTCTCAAATGAAATGTCCTTGGTTTTAGCAATATGTCCAATGAATCCACCTGCGAATGTATCTCCTGCGCCTGTTGGATCAAAAACTTCTTCCAAAGGTAAGGCTGGTGCAAAGAAAACCTGATTACCGTGGAATAAAAGCGCTCCGTGCTCCCCCTTCTTAATAATTAAATATTTAGGGCCCATTTTCATGATTTTGGCAGCCGCTTTTACCAATGAATATTCACCACTTAACTCACGGGCTTCACTATCGTTTACCATTAGTAAATCAACCATTGCCAATGTTTGTTTTAAATCATCCATGGCAATTTCCATCCAGAAATTCATGGTGTCCATTACAATTAGCTTCGGTCTTTTCTTCAACTGCTCAATTACACTTCTTTGTACGGAGGGAGCTAAATTGCCGAGCATCAGGAACTCGCAGTCCTGGTAGCTTTCGGGCACTATGGGCTGAAAATCTCCCAAAACATTCAGCTGGGTATCCAAAGTGTCGCGGGTATTCATGTCCATATGGTAACGGCCACTCCAGAAAAAAGTCTTTTCATCCTTTTTAATCTGAACCCCTTCCAGATCTACATTTCTTTCGGTAAGGCTAGCCAGTTCTTCCTGAGGAAAATCACCACCCACCACAGAAATCTGCTTTACAGGTGTATAATTGGACGCACACCAGGCAATATAAGTACCGGCACCACCAATAATCTTATCACTTTTACCAAATGGGGTTTCAATGGCATCAAAAGCCATGGATCCTACAACAACTAAAGACATAATTATAATTTATGATACGGCTGCGAAATTAATGGTTTATCGGCTAATCCCCCTTAAATAAGCAGTTGAGCCAACAAACTAACGAATCAAGATAATTTTAGACAAATCATTGCTAACATGTGTTAGTATATTATCTTCGTACTATGGCAAGAATAAAAATTGAAAAAAATACCAGCCGGAAAGAGGTAATCGTTAGTAAAGCGGCTACTTTATTCAGAGAAAAAGGATTCAAGGCAGCCAGTATGCGCGACCTGGCAGAAGCGGTAGGCGTAGAAGCCGCCAGCCTATATAACCATATTAAGTCTAAAACAGAATTATTGCATGAACTATGCTTTGGCGTAGCCAATCGTTTCATGCATCATATGGATCAGGTAGAAGCAAAAAAAACCAGTTCCATTTCGAAAGTGGAAGAGCTGGTGCGTTTCCATATCAACGAAATGATTAATCATTATGAGGAAGTATATGTAAGCGACAGAGAATGGAAACATTTGTCTGATCCTTACCTGTCCAATTTTCAGAACCAGCGAAGAATGTATCGCAAACGGTTTGCTGCCATCATTGAAACAGGCATCAGAAACAAAGAAATAAAAGCGATTGATGCACCTACGGCAGTATTGATTATTCTGCATGCCATTGGTGGAATTGAAAGCTGGCATCGTTCTACACAAAAAATTGATGCTGCCGCACTAACCAGTAATATGATTACCATCTTGGTAGGAGGATTAAAGAATGACTAAGTTTGAAACACTTACCGTTAAAGAAGTAAAGAAAGAAACAGCAGACTGTGTTTCTGTAGCATTTGACGTGCCTGTATCTGCAAAAGAAAAATTCAGTTTTACACAGGGACAGTATATTACCCTAAAGCAAGAAATAAACGGAGAAGAAGTCCGAAGATCCTATTCCATCTGTAGCAGTCCTTTGGATAATGAATTAAGGGTGGCCATTAAAAAAGTAACCGGGGGATTATTTTCAACCTGGGCTAATGAGTCTTTACAAAAAGGGATGACGGTGGAAGTAATGCCGCCACAGGGAAAGTTTTTTACCCCACTCAATCCTGCTGCAAAAAATCAATACGTTGCATTTGCTTCTGGCAGTGGCATCACACCCATTCTTTCGATTATCAAAACTACCCTGCAAACAGAGCCGGATAGCAGCTTTACGCTGATTTATGGAAACAGAAATCGCCACAGTATTATTTTTAAAGAATCTCTGGAAGCTTTAAAAAATAAGTTTATGGGGCGATTCAGCATCGTGTATATTTTATCACGTGAAAAAACGGATGCGCCCATTCATTTCGGAAGAATTGATCAGGAAAAATGTCAGCATCTATGTAGAACAATATTACAGACAGAAAAAGTAGCTGCTTATTTTTTGTGCGGACCCGAAGAAATGATTTTTGGAGTGAAGAATGCATTGGAAGAAAGTGGCGTTGATTCCAAAAAAATTCATTTTGAATTGTTTACTGCCGGAACGAATGCAAAGAAAAAAACAACCAATTCAACCATTACAAGCAAAGAGGTAAAAAGCCATATCACCGTTAAACAGGATGGTATCACTTTTGCCTTTGATCTTAGCTTTGAAGGAGAAAGCATATTGGACGCTGCCTTAAAAAACGGAGCCGATCTTCCCTATGCCTGCAAAGGCGGGGTTTGCTGCACCTGCAAAGCAAAACTAATTGAAGGCGAAGTAGACATGGATCTGAATTATGGATTGGAACAGGAAGAAATTGAACACGGATTTATTTTAACCTGTCAGTCTCATCCGAGAACAGAGAATGTATTCATTGACTTTGATGTTAAATAAATAATTATGGAACAAGACTTTGAAAAAATCTTTCAGGACAAGATTGATCGTGAAATAAGAATTGAACCTAAAGACTGGATGCCTGAGAAATATCGTCAGACATTAATCAGACAAATCAGTCAACACGCGCATAGCGAAATCATCGGGATGTTGCCCGAAGGAAACTGGATTACCCGTGCCCCATCATTAAGAAGAAAAGCCATTCTGTTGGCCAAAGTGCAGGACGAAGCCGGTCATGGATTGTACTTATATAGTGCTGCTGAAACCCTGGGTATCACACGTGATCAGATGTACGAGCAATTGCACACAGGCAAAGCCAAATACTCTTCCATCTTCAACTATCCAACTTTAAGCTGGGCAGATATGGGCGTAATAGGCTGGCTGGTAGACGGCGCAGCCATTATGAATCAGGTACCGCTTTGCAGAACCAGCTTTGGTCCTTATGCACGAGCCATGGTAAGGGTTTGTAAAGAAGAAAGTTTTCACCAGCGTCAGGGTTTTGAAATACTGTATGTATTAAGCAAGGGCTCAGAAGCGCAACGCAGAATGGCACAGGATGCCATAAACCGTTGGTGGTGGCCAAGCCTGATGATGTTTGGACCCAAGGACGATGAAAGTCCTAATACCATTCAAAGCATGAAATGGAAAATCAAGCGTTTCAGCAACGATGAACTCAGACAAAAATTCGTAGATGTTTGCGCAGAGCAAGTAAAAGTGCTGGGCTTCACTTTACCAGATAAAGACTTAAAGTGGAACGAAGAAAGAGGGCACTATGATTTTGGTGAAATCAACTGGGATGAGTTCTGGCAAGTAGTGCAAGGCAATGGCCCCTGCAATAAGGAAAGATTAGACGCTCGTAAAAAAGCATGGGAAGAAGGCGCATGGGTAAGAGATGCGGCATTGGCCTATGCCAATAAAAAAGCCAAACAAAAACAGGCTGCAGCTTAAACTCATCAGCGAATACTTTATAAAAAGTACAGCGTTTTAACAAAGACAAACCAAGTAATATGAGCTTTCAATTACATAAACTTTACTATGGCGACTACGGCGAAAGCAAAAACGGAGCCGCTGATATTTCTACCCAGCAAACCAATAAGGCAGAATGGCCTTTATGGGAAGTATTCATCCGCAGCAAACAAGGACTGGATCATAAGCATGTAGGAAGCTTGCATGCTGCCGATGCTGCCATGGCTATTGAAAATGCTAGAGATGTATACACCCGCAGAATGGAAGGCGTTAGCATTTGGGTTGTGGAGAGCAAACATATTCATGCCAGCAATCCGGATGAAGCGGAAGCGCTGTATGATCCTGCCAATGACAAAGCTTACAGACATCCTACTTTTTATGATTTACCTGATGAAGTAAAATACATGTAATGGCAGCAACAAAAAACGAGATTGATTTTCTACTTCACCTGGCAGATAACGCATTGATTATAGGACACCGCAACAGTGAATGGTGCGGACATGGACCGATACTGGAGCAGGATATTGCCATTACCAATATTGCACTGGACTATATTGGACAGGCAAGAAATGTATACCAGCATGCAGCTGAACTGATTAACCAGCACGCAGACAAAATTGAACTCACACAAACAGGCAAGGAAATCAGTTTGCCCGTTACAGAAGATAGCCTTGCTTATCTAAGAGACGTGGTTGAATTTAAAAATCTGTTGATTACGGAAATACCAAACGGAGACTGGGCACAAACTACCTTGCGATTGTTTTTGCTGAGTCAGTTTCAACTGGAATTGTTTACTCAGTTATTACAACACGAAGACGCACAGGTTGCTGCGATTGCAGAAAAATCCATCAAGGAAATCAGCTATCATGTAAAGTGGAGTCAGGACTGGGTATTACGCTTAGGCGATGGCACAGAAGAAAGCAAGCGACGCATGCAGCAGGCCATTAATAGCATCTGGGCATATACAGGTGAATTGTTTATTCAACCTGATTATGCAAAAGCTACCTGCCTGAACTATTCTGCTATTCAGACTGCCTGGAACCAAAAAGTTTCAGCCATTTTTGAAGAAGCAGGTCTGGAAATTCCTGCTAAAACCTTTGTACAGAAAGGCGGCTTCAATGGCATACATACAGAACACTTAGGATATATTCTGGCAGAAATGCAATATTTACAAAGAGCTTATCCCAACAGCGAATGGTAAATACAGCCACAACCCATCATGCCGAAATATGGCAGATTCTGGAAACCGTTATGGATCCGGAAGTGCCCGTATTGTCTGTAGTAGATTTGGGGGTGATCAGAGCTGTTGATGTTGAAGGCAAGCAGGTAAAGGTTACCATTACGCCTACTTACACAGGTTGTCCGGCCATGGACATGATTGCCATGCAAATCAGAATGGCATTGATAGCTGCAGGATATGAACCAACTATCAAAACCATTTTATCTCCGGCCTGGACCACCGACTGGATGACCGAAAAAGGAAAGCAGCAATTACAAGCCTACGGCATTGCTCCCCCCGTGGGAAAAAGTATGGATGCTGCTTATCTGGAAGATTTGGTAGTGCCTTGTCCGCAATGTCAATCCACCCATACCGTTTTGGTTTCACAATTTGGAAGCACTGCTTGCAAAGCTTTGTTTAAATGCGAAGAGTGTAAGGAACCTTTTGATTATTTTAAATGCCATTAAAGCTTTTTTATGGATGCAATATTATTCAGTGTTGAGTCGGGTGTCGCTTTCATTACGATGAACCGACCCGACAAATTAAATTCCTTCAACCGACCCATGGCATTGCAATTGCAGTCTGTATTGGATCAATGTGCGGGTGATGAAAATATCAGGGCCATTTATTTAACCGGTGCCGGGAAGGGATTTTGTGCAGGACAGGATTTGGCAGAAGTGGTTGATCCGCAGGGACCGGGTATGCAAAGAATTCTGAGCGAACATTATAATCCGATTGTACAAAGACTAAGAGAAATTCAGAAGCCGGTAGTGGCTGCAGTGAATGGGGTTGCAGCCGGAGCCGGTGCCAATATTGCTTTTGCCTGCGATATAGTCGTTAGTAAAACAAGTGCTTCCTTTATTCAGGCATTTTCTAAAATCGGATTAATACCTGATAGTGGTGGCACATTCACTTTGCCCCGATTAATTGGCTTTCAAAGAGCCTCTGCATTGATGATGCTTGGCGATAAAGTATCTGCATCAGAAGCTTTACAAATGGGCATGTTGTATAAAGTATTTGAGGAGGAAGTTTTTGAAACAGAAAGTAAAAAGCTAGCGGTACAATTAGCAAGTATGCCCACCAAAGCCTTGGGGTATATTAAACAGGCATTGAATGCAAGTGCTACCAATAATATACAATCACAACTGGCCTTGGAAGACGAGTTACAACAAAAAGCGGCTGCCACAGCGGATTTCAAAGAAGGCGTAGATGCTTTTTTAGCCAAGCGAGCACCCCAATACAAAGGCCAATAAATTGATAAAACGAAAGCCATGACACCACAGCATATTGTAGAAGAAATGATGAAAGCAGATTTGTTTTCACAATGGTTAGGCATAGAAGTATTAGAAATACAGGAAGGATACAGCAAAATTAAAATGCAGGTAAGGCCCGAAATGATGAATGGATTGGGTATTGTACACGGCGGCATTGCTTTTGCTTTTTCAGACAGTGCATTTGCCTTTGCCTGCAACAACAGAAATAATTTATCGGTGGCACTGGATACTTCTATCAATTTTTTGAAACCCGTGCATGTAGGCGATATATTGATTGCCGAAGCCAAAGAATTACACAATGGAAGGTCTACGGGTTTGTATCAGATTGCCATTACCAATCAGCACCATGAGCTGGTGTCTTACTTTAAGGGAAATTGTTTCAGAACAGGAAAACCTGTAGTAAAAGCATCTTTATGATTTATTCTTTTAAAGGATTTATACCGGTTGTTCACGAGAGTTCCTTTGTACATCCACAGGCTGCTGTTACAGGCAATGTAATTATTGGAAAGAATGTGTACATAGGACCCGGAGCCGCTATCAGGGGTGATTGGGGTGCCATCATTATTGAAGACGGCTGCAATGTGCAGGAGAACTGTACCCTGCATATGTTTCCGGGCACCACCGTATTATTAAAAGAGAATGCCCATATTGGGCATGGTGCGGTTATTCATGGAGCCACCATTGGCCGCAATTGTCTGGTGGGCATGAATTCGGTTATTATGGACAATGTAGTACTGGAGGATGAATGCATTGTTGGTGCCATGAGTTTTATTAAAGCCGATGAACATTTTGTTGCCCGTTCTTTAATTGCCGGTAACCCGGCAAAAATCATCAAAGCCGTTTCAGATGAAATGATTGCCTGGAAAACAAAAGGCACAGCACTCTACCAGCAGTTGCCCAAAGAAATGCAGGAATACTGGCAAGCCTGCGAACCACTCAGATCTGTTCCTGCAGACCGACCTAAACAGGAAAGCCTTTACAGCACCTGGAATGCAATGAAAAAATAGACCAAATTTCAATGTTGTATCTTTGCACTTAAATTATACAAGTGTCGGAACGGAATAACTTTATAGACTATATCAGAATTTTTGCGCGCAGTGGTCACGGTGGTGCAGGCGTAAGGCATTTTATGCGCAACAAACTAACTGCCATGGGCGGCCCGGACGGTGGCGATGGCGGCAGAGGCGGACATATTATTTTAAAAGGGAACCGCAACCTTTGGACACTTTTGCATTTGCGTTATTTCAAGAATGTATTGGCCGAAAACGGTGAGAACGGTAGCAAAGACAATTGTACCGGCAGAGACGGAAAAGATATTATTATAGAAGTACCATTGGGTACGGTTGCCCGTGATGAAGAAACCGGCAAGATTGAAGCAGAAATTTTAGAAGACGGACAGGAATATATCTGGATGCGTGGAGGAAGAGGCGGATTGGGAAATAGCAATTTTGCCACCCCTACCAACCAGGCACCTGATCATGCCCAACCCGGAGAACCGGGTGTGGAAGGATGGAAGAATATAGAGCTGAAAGTATTGGCAGACGTGGGTTTGGTAGGATTCCCCAATGCAGGAAAATCTACATTGCTTTCTGTTATAACAGCAGCAAAGCCTAAAATTGCCAATTATGCATTTACTACCTTAACGCCTCAGCTGGGCATGGTTGCTTACCGTGATTCAAAGTCATTTTGTATTGCAGACTTACCGGGTATTATTGAAGGCGCGGCAGAAGGTAAAGGATTGGGGCATCGATTCCTTAGACATATAGAACGAAATGCCGTTTTATTATTCCTGATTCCTGCCGACAGCAATGACCATCGCAAAGAGTTTGAAATCCTTCGTCAGGAATTAAAGAACTACAATGAAGAAATGTTGCAGAAAGATTTCATCATTGCGATCAGTAAAAGCGATATGCTGGACGATGAATTAAAAGAAGCCATCAGTAAGGAATTACCGGCCGATATTCCCCATGTTTTCATTTCATCAGTAACCAACAAGGGACTAACTGAGCTGAAAGACCTGCTTTGGGAGGCTTTGAATAAGCCGATTTAAAATAGTTGGGTTACCTTTTATCCAATCGGGTATTAATGTGTATAGTGTACACTAAGCTTTTTCGTTTGCTGTTGCCATTTGAGAAGAATTGATTACTCACAGTAAAATTTGAAAAGTATGAAAAAGCAAACAATCGTTACCAGTGTCAAGAGAATCGTTTTTGGATCTGTGGTGTCTTCCTTGATGTTTTTATCTGCCAATGCATCTGTATCTCCTGTAAGAGCTTATGATATATCTGTTAAAAGCCTTGCAGAAGTTAAGTACAGTGGTATTGATAAGAATCAACTACACACCAGTCAGGTAAAATACAGCAACCCAACAAGTGCCAACTTTACCCTGATTATTAAAGATGCCAACAATGAATTGGTATTCAGAGGAAGTTATTCCGACAAAGATTTCAACAAGACATTTAAATTTCCAAAAGACGAGTCTAACAAATTGTCATTTGTAATTGAAGATGTTAAAGCAAAGAAGTCTGAACAGTACAACGTAAGCTTTGAAACCACCTTTATTGAAAACGCTGTAGTCAGCAAGTCTTAGTTAAAAACTGAAATGTAACAAACAAAAGAGCCACCCAATGGGTGGCTCTTCATTTATCATTATCCTAGGAAAGAATTTTTTTTAAATAGATTAGAAGAGCAATGATTGCCAATGTAAGGACAAGGAAAAAAAATCAATGGATATTTGATTCGTGTTTTTACTTTTAATTGATTTTTGTAATTGTCTACCTTTTGAATACAGAGTTCCAGATCCTATTATAATTATTATTAAATAATAAACACTCATAACCATTTCTTTAAAATACATATCCAATAGAAAAGTTAAGCCAAATTCGATCCAACTTTCCAGTAGTGGTATTCATTTCACCTAAACGAAATGCAAAAGGCGCAACACCAATAAAAAAAGCTGTATAAATACTCTTTTCAGATTGATTTTGAAATCCTAGATTAATAAAAGTCCCATAACTGCCATTATTAATTTGTTTAGGCTCATTAATTGAGGCAATACTGTTAGAGCGAAAGTATGGTTCTACACCTATATAGCCAGCCGAATAATTTTTAATTGATTTGCCATTCCTAATACGTCTATTCAAAGAATAATAATATCTTGATTCTATTGAAGAAATCCAACTTACTTGTGATCTAATTTTATCCCTATTTAATGCGGCACTTGAAGCCAAGGTGAAATTTAAACCTGATTTTATTAACAAGGTTACTGTCTTTTTTAATGGAATTTCATATTGAAGATTAACAATAGGAATCGGTATACTTGCCGCAACACGAAATATGCCAATTTTATTAGATGTAGTATCTAATTCTTGACTAACGCCGTTTATATTTAAGCAAATAAATAAAAAAGAAAGAATATAAACACGCATGAATTATAATTTTATTATCCGAATTCCATACCAGTTGCATCCAATTCTTGCTCTTCCTGTAAAACTGCCTGACTTCATCTCATAACTATATGTAGTGCCACTGCCCCATGGTGTACCTATATTCCAATCAAAACGCCAAACATTAACATTACTATACCCTTGTTCCTTATATGCATTTGCAACAGTAACACGTAATTTATTATTATCTTTAATTGACGATAGCTGTTTAGCGTATTTCTTATATCTTGATGAAAATGTTGGATCTATACTATCAATAAGTGAATTAAGAAATGGTTTAAATAAGTCATTAAACTGATTATTAATAAGTGAGTTTAGCTGGCCATTTAAAAAACTACTAGCTTGTGAATTATTTATGTTTTGCCCAAATGGAAAGTTTAAATTGAGCTTTAAATCCATCGCCTCAAGGATGTGATTCCCAATCTTTAAATTTATAATATTATTAAATTCGGGCTGAGGTAATGTTGTAAAGTTATAAGGTGATGGTATAACATAGTCAGTATGCAAGTCCATATTTTCAATTCCAAGTACAATTTCATCAGCATAACTCTCTGCCCAATAAGGTATTCCTAAAAACGATCTTTCCCTCTGGACTTTTCCCCTAATTCCAATAGTTCTTAAGATTCCCAAACCTAAGAAATTTGTACTGAATGTTTCAAACTTAAATCTACGATTTTGATCGAAGTTATTGAAATATGCTGAGTTGAAATCATTGCCAGTTTGATATGTTTCATATTGATAGTTACTCGGAAAGATAATAGAACATGGAATTGTTCCGCCACTAGATCCAGGTGTATTTAAAATAGGATTTGATAAGTCAAATGGATCAATATTTGTCTCAATTTTAGTGATCCCATCACTTACTTGATAAATATTACTGCCATAAAATGTTTCATTAGGAAAACTGTTGAAGTTAGGGTTATATAAAATCTCTGATTCAAATGCAGGGTAAATTTCTCTAAAATTATTAATATACTCCGACTCAACCTGAATTACACCAATTCTTGTAAGTTTAAATAAATCGCCATTTACTAATACTTCTAAATTAGAATTTACTATATTGGCAACTGTCGGATCTTGAGTTAAGTAGGTTTCCATATCAATAAGGAATTCCTGAACATCAACATTGTCCGAGCTGCTACTTGTTGAAGTATTTTTTATTATGTTATTTGATTCTGAAGATAAGAGTTTTTCATGTTTTTTTGAAAGGCTAATAAATTCGCTAGGAATCTTCATCAACTTCAATTTATCCTCTTGTATTTCTGAATAAAATTTGTTTAAATCTTGTTGGCTTTTAAAGCTAAGTATTCCACTTGGAAAAGCGGAATTTTTAATAAGTATGACTG
This sequence comes from Bacteroidota bacterium, assembly GCA_039805185.1. Lineage (GTDB taxonomy): Bacteria > Bacteroidota > Bacteroidia > Chitinophagales > Chitinophagaceae > Sediminibacterium. The sequence continues at coordinate 2,179 of JBDLUU010000054.1, read as the reverse complement.
AGGAACTTCTTCAAATTGAAGATTACTTATATCTTTTTTACATGAAATAAAAACAACCGGAATAACTATAAAGATTAATGATAAAAATTTAGACTTCATTTTTTTTCTTGCTAAGGTTAAAATATAATTTTTTATTAGCTCCAATATTAACTTCTAAATTCGATAAAATGCAATCACTACAAAAATTAGGGGGATTTATGCAATTGCACAATAGTTTGAATTTATGAAATCATAAAACTTCTACCTCTTACTTTTCATTTAATATAGCAAACAAAAGAGCCTCCCAATGGGTGGCTCTTCATTTATTTAAAAGCATTAGGAAATTATCCTACTGCTTCAGACTTCATGCTTTTGGAAACTTTAGAACGTTCGTTCTCGTCCAAAATGGTTTTACGCATACGAATATTCTTAGGCGTTACTTCAATACACTCATCTTGCTGAATGTATTCCATACACTCTTCCAGTGTAAACTGAAGCTTTGGAACAATTCTTACTGCATCATCACTTCCGCTTGCACGGTGGTTGGTCAGTTTTTTCATTTCCACTGCATTCACATTTAAGTCACCTGGCTTAATATGTTCAGCAATGATTTGGCCTACATACACTTCATCTCCCGGATCTACAAAGAATGATCCGCGATCCTGTAATTTATCAATTGAATAGGCTGTAGTTACTCCTTGAAACTTCGCAATCAATACACCGTTGTTTCTTCCGGGAATAGGTCCTTTCCATGGTTTGTAATCAATGAAACGATGCGCCATAACAGCTTCACCTGCGGTACCGGTTAACATCTGAGAACGCAAACCAATCAAACCTCTCGAAGGAATTTCAAACTCTAAATGTTGCATTTCTCCTTTGGATTCCATTACCTGCATTTCACCCTTGCGCTGTGTAACCAAATCAATTACTTTACCGCTGAATTCAGAAGGTACATCTACCACTAGGTTTTCATAAGGCTCATGCTTCTTACCATCAATGGTTTTCACCAATACCTGAGGATTACCTACAGTTAATTCATATCCTTCTCTACGCATGGTTTCTACCAATACGCCCAAATGCAGAATGCCTCTTCCGTATACAAGGAAACTATCGGCGCTGTCTGTATCTTCTACTCTTAATGCAAGGTTCTTTTCAGTTTCCTTCATCAGACGATCACGTAAGTGACGGGATGTAACAAACTTACCATCTCTACCAAAGAAAGGTGAGTTGTTAATGCTGAAAGTCATGCTCATGGTAGGTTCATCCACACTGATAATGGGTAATCCTTCCGGATTCTCTACATCAGCAATGGTATCTCCAATATTGAATTCTTCCAATCCTACAACCGCACAAAGATCTCCTGAACGTACTTCAGCTACTTTGCGCTTGCCCATTCCTTCAAATACGTACAATTCCTTTACACGCATTTTCTTCACGGTACCATCTGCTCCCTGCACCAATGCAATTTGCTGACCTTCTTTAATAGAACCTCTGGTTACTTTACCAATGGCAATTCTACCTAAGAAAGAAGAATAGTCTAATGAAGTAATTTGTAACTGAAGGGTTCCTTCACTCACTTTAGGGGCAGGTACATATTTAATGATGCCATCCATTAATGGCAAAATATCTTCTGTTTGTGTTAAGCTATCATTGAACCAGCCATTCTTACCACTACCGTAGAAAGTTGGGAAATTCAATTGCTCTTCCGTTGCATCCAGGTTAAAGAACAATTCAAAAACGGCATCATGAACTTCGTCCGGACGACAGTTCGGCTTATCTACTTTGTTGATTACTACAATGGGATGTAGGTTCAACTGTAATGCTTTCTGCAATACGAAACGCGTTTGAGGCATGGGGCCTTCAAAAGCATCCACCAATAAAATTACCCCATCGGCCATTTTCAATACGCGTTCTACTTCCCCGCCAAAATCACTGTGCCCGGGTGTATCAATCACATTAATTTTATAGTCTTTGTAAGTAACGGCAGCGTTTTTACTGAAGATCGTGATACCACGTTCTCTTTCTAAATCGTTGCTATCCATGATTAACTCACCAGCATCCTGGTTGTCTCTGAAAACTTTAGTTGCACCCAAAATTCGGTCTACTAAAGTGGTTTTGCCATGGTCAACGTGCGCGATGATGGCAATGTTTCTTATTTCCATTATTGTGTATTTAACTCAGTATCAGCAGTTTACACATT
>JBDLUU010000053.1:0-33416 GCA_039805185.1 Bacteroidota bacterium | reverse complement strand
GCTACTTTGGTTCGCTTTGGTTATGATATTTTTCTGAAATAGTGCGTTAAGAAATTAACCTTTCATTCCTAAAGTAATTAGGGGATTATTGTACTTTTAATGCCGATGAAATCAGCAAACGTCTCTTCGCAGCATACACAGGTTAAAGCCGCCACCATCACGGCCATTATAACCGTTATTTTATTTTCTATCTTTTTTTATGTCCGTTACCAATTGCCTCAACCGCAGGAAATTCAGGAAGGAGAAGGCATTGAAGTAAATCTGGGAAATGCGGAAACAGGTTATGGAGATATTCCTGTATCAGGCAATAATGATCCTTCTGAAGCTGCATCCACCAATACCGAAGCAGCAACTGACAACAACAACGCAACAGAAGAGGTAAACAACGAAGATGATATTGCTGTAAACAAAATACCGCCTACTCCCAAACCCAAAGCGGTATTTTCTAATAATACAAATAAGAACACAAGCAGTGGCGGAGCTTCTCTCAACGATAGTTACAACAAAGCTTCCAGTCAGGGTATTGCAGGAGGTAAGGGCGACCAGGGTAAGCCAACAGGCAACCCTTTATCAGATAGCTACAATGGCAATGCAGCCAGTGGCAATGGTGGTTCAGGAGGTACGGGTGGAGTAAAAATCAGAAATGGGCTGGATGGCAGAAGAATTACCAGACTGCCTTCTTTTGAAGATGATTTTAATGAAAACGCAAAAGTAGCCGTAGACATTACAGTAAACCAGAGTGGGGCTGTTATTGCAGCCAGCATTAATCCCAAAGGAACTACAACAACCAATACTTCCATTAGAAATATTGCCATTCAAAAAGCCAAAACTTTAAAATTAAATGCAGCCGATGCCTCCGAGCAAACGGGTACGCTGATTTTTGATTTTAAACTGAGAAACTAAGTATCCAATTTTTCATGAACTATCCTGAAACCATTTCCTATTTATTCAGCCGCCTTCCTATGTTTAGCAGAGAAGGAGCTGCTGCCTATAAAAAAGATTTAACCAACACCATTGCACTTTGCAACTATCTGGATAACCCCCATAAAAAGTTTCCCAGCATCCATATTGCAGGAACCAATGGCAAGGGCTCTACCAGTCATATGCTTGCTTCTATTTTTCAGGAGGCCGGATACAAAACGGGTTTATATACTTCTCCTCATCTCACCGATTTCAGAGAGCGAATTAAAATCAATGGCAACTGTTGCAGCAAGGAATTTGTCATTGATTTTACAGAGCGAATGAAGGAACAAATTGAATTGATTGAACCTTCCTTTTTTGAAATAACCGTTGCCATGGCATTTGAGTATTTTGCTTCAGAAACAGTTGACATTGCCATTATTGAAACTGGATTGGGTGGTAGATTAGACAGCACCAATATTATTCAGCCTGTATTAAGCATCATCTCCAATATTGGTATGGACCATATGAACTTGCTGGGCAATACTATCTCTGCTATTGCTGCTGAAAAAGCAGGCATCATCAAACCGGATATACCTGTGGTCATTGGAGAAACGCATCCGGAAACAACACCTGTTTTTTTAGGTGCGGCTTATGCCAGCAACATTTCTTTTGCACAGGAAAAAAGATACCTGCACGACTGGCTATTTCAGGATTCGCATTTACAGGTAACCATTGTTGACAAAGAAAAAAACGAATACCGCCGATACTTACTGGACTTGCCTGGTTTTTATCAGACCAAAAATCTATTGACCGTGCTGGAAGCCTGTGAAGTGCTGGCAAATGCTGGATGGAAAATAAAGGAAGAAGACATACAGAAAGGCCTGGCCAATGTGAAAAAATCAACCGGACTATTGGGTAGATGGGATCAGATACACAGCTATCCAACTGTTGTGCTGGACGTAGGGCATAATGTAGATGGCGTTAAAGCCATACTGGCCCAGCTGGATTTGTGTAATTATAACCAGTTGCACTGGATAATGGGAATGGTAAAAGATAAAGAGATTGATGAAGTAATCACGCTCTTACCATCAACTGCCCGATACTACTTTACAAAAGCACAGATTCCCAGAGCATTGGATGAAAAACAACTACAGGAGAAAGCTGCGCAACTGGGCATTACCGGTGAAGCCTATCCCGAAGTGAATGCAGCATTGAATGCAGCCATTGAGCAGGCAGCTCAAAATGATCTGATTCTGGTTTGTGGCAGTGTATTTCTGGTAGCAGAAGTAGACAGAAAACTTTTCAGCAAAAACTAATGCTTAATCCAACCCAATTGTAATGCAGCGGCATACATGGCACTCAACTGTACTCCATGCTGAAACTCATGCTGAATTAGTTTCTGCATAAACGCATCACGTTGCAGAAATACCAGTTCTATGTCTTCAAATGGATCCAGGGCAACAGTTCCAGTTGGTACTACATTTTTAGCTAAATAAAAATAAGCCGTATTGCTTTCCAAAGGAGGATTGGGATGAATTTTATACAGGAATTGAAAATCATTTGTCTGAAAACCTGTTTCCTCTTCCATTTCTCTTTTGGCAGCAACAGCCGGATCTTCACTAGGTTCAATAATCCCCCCCGGTAGTTCTAGAGATATGATGCCTGCAGCATGCCGGTATTGTCTTACTAATACAACTTCCTCATTGGGGGTTACCATAATAATATTGCAAAAATCAGGGACGCGAATGGTAAAATAGGGATCTATAATAGAACCATCCGGCAGTTGACAACGATCTTCCAATACCGTTAACCATTTCTTTTTGTAAACCTGCCTTGAATCGAGCAGCTTCCATTTGCGGTTATGATAATCCATGCTAATAAATAATTAACTTATTCAATTTCATCAAGGCATACAGAATCGTGGAGGTTTGCATGGATTGAACAAATTTCTGAGATTTAAAATATTCTATAAATTGATCCCACTCTAATTCCAGCACTTCCACTTCTTCTTCCGTATCTCTGACAGCACTGGAGGCCTCCTCTCCTCCTGTTGCCAGAAACATATGCATCACATTGGTATTCGTATTGGGATTGGGCGAGATTTTTCCCAGGTATTCGATTTGTTCAAAACGATAACCGGTTTCCTCCAGCAATTCGCGCTCAATCGCTGTTTGCAGCATGGTATCCGTTGGATCAACACAGCCGCCTGGCAACTCCAGAATAATCTCGTCAATACCAGGTCGGTAAATTCTTTCAACAATAACAGTTCCTTTTTTGGTTATAGCCAGCGCAGTTGCATAATCCGGAAATCCATAAATGTAAAAGGGCTCAATTACGGAGCTATCATTTTTTCTGTAACTGTTCTTTCTTACATCTGCCCATTTGTCTTTTATCAATTGCTCTGTATGCAGCAGTTCCCACTTTTCCATATTCCTGTTTTTTACCAGTTATTTTTATTTCTTAGATACAAGATATGTCCTGTATGATGTTTGCCATGCCAGGCATACATTCCCAGCAGATACCAAAGCGTCATGATTTTTTTACTGCCCGGATGATACAGTGTCCGTTCCCAATCCTGTTCAGATAAATGCTGAATGGTTGCATGCCATCTAGCATGAAGAGAATGCAATAATGTAATGGATGTATTAACTGGAACTGTATCTATATCAGACAATTCATTCCATTTATTTTCATCATAAGGTTTGATAATCGGCTGATCTTCCGTTAATGCCAGTTTAAAACGGCAGTAAGCATTCATATGGCTGTCGGCCAGATGATGTACTACCTGATGCAAGGTCCAGCCCCCTGGTCGGTATGGGGTATGAAGCTGGGCTTCATCTAAATTCAATAAAGCATTTTCTACTTCCTGAGGTAAGAAAAGAATATCAGCCAGCCAGTCGTTTTTTACAGATTGACTATATGGCTTAAACTGGTAATGGCCAATGGGATACTGGGCTTCATTCATAGGATTAATTTTCTGCTCTTAACTGATGACCGGTTAAATGAATAAATACATCTTCCAGATTGGCGTTTTTAACTTGTTTGGGTCTTTCAAAACCAGTAGCAACCAAATGATCAATTAAGGCGTCTGGCGTATCCAATGCAATTACTTTACCAGCATCAATGATTGCTACCCGATCACAAAGCACTTCTGCCTCATCCATATAATGAGTAGTAATAATAACCGTAGTCCCTTTTGCTCTGATAGACTGAATCAAATCCCATAAGTTTCTTCTTGCCTGAGGATCCAGTCCGGTAGTGGGTTCATCCAAAAAAATAATTGTTGGATGATTAATTAAAGTGGTTGCTATAGCAAAACGCTGCTTCTGTCCACCGCTTAGTTCCTTGAATTTCGCCGTTGCCTTATCCGTTAAATTTACCAGATTGAGTAATTCAACCGGATCGGTTTTTTGATTATATAGACCGGAGAACAGGGCAATTAATTCAGTTAAATTGAGGTTAGGATAATAACCGGCGGTTTGCAATTGCACTCCAATGATTTTTTTAATTTCATTGGGAGATTCATCCAGATTGAATCCAGCTACTTCTACCAGACCGCTTGTTTTGGTTCGGAGCGTTTCAATAATTTCAAGGGTGGTAGATTTACCAGCTCCATTTGGACCAAGCAGTCCAAAAATCTCCCCCTCCATCACTTCAAAACTGATTCCTTTCACTGCATGAAAGTCACCATATTTTTTATGTAGCTCTTTTACACGAATGATTGTATTAGCCATGTTTACCATTTTACCACTAATCCAAGGGATTGATTACCCACTCCCAATGATACCATTTGTTTCTGATTATACTGCTGATTAAATAAGTCTACTGCTGTTAAAAGGTGACGCTGTCCCATCAGGTTAAAATACCCTCCTGCCAAAGAACTGATAAATCCGCCACCAATCAGCAACCAGGCTGTACCACTATTCGAAGAAAACTGATTCACGCCTATCAACAAAGTAATGGCCCCGGCAAAATTGAGCACCTGTCCGGTAAATTTATTGGATTGATGTCGCTGGTAAGCACCAATTATTTCCCCATTACCAGATCTGTAAAACAGTTGCTTGAATTGCGTACTGCCCTTATAAATGGTATCATTAAAAATAATATTGTTAGGCTTGGTCATGATGGTATAATTCATTTTACCCGGCACCAATGCCTGTTGAGCATATATACAGGATGTGCCCAATAGTAAAAAGAATAAGATTGATAATCTACATTTCATAGCACCTATTTTGAAGACATGACATCCGATAATTCCTGCATCATTAATTTACTTCCGATAAATAAAGGCGTACGCTGGTGAAGAGAGGTTGGAACAATATCAAGGATTCTGCCCACCCCATCTGTTGCCACACCGCCGGCTACTTCCAGAATAAAGGCAAATGGATTGGCTTCATACAAAAGTCTCAGTTTCCCTTGTGGTTTATCAGTTGTTCCTGGATACATAAAAATCCCTCCCTTAATTAAATTACGATGCACATCCGCCACCATACTTCCAATATAACGCTGTGTATAAGGGCCTCCATTTTCTTTTGTTTTGCGCTGACAACCATCAATGTATTTGCGAACAGGTTCTGCGTACTGAAAAAAGTTTCCGTGGTTTACCGAATAAAATTTACCACTGGGAGGACAGGTAATATTGGGGTGACTCATGGTGAATTCTCCGATGGATGGATCCAGCGTAAACCCATTAACTCCCCTGCGTGTTGCATAAACGAACATGGTACTGGAACCATAGATCACATAGCCTGCTGCCACCTGATTTTTTCCGGGTTGTAAAAAATCTTCCTTCGTACAGGATTTACCCAAAGGACTGACTCTTTTATACACACCAAAAATAGTACCGATGGAAACATTCACATCTATATTTCCACTGCCATCCAGCGGATCAAACAGCACCACATATTTGCTATTATTGCTTACCTCATCGTCAAATACAACAAAATCATCCATTTCCTCACTTCCAATACCAGCACAACTGATTCCGTGCTTCAATACTCCCATAAATTGGTTATTGGCATAAATATCCAGTTTCTTCACATCTTCCCCCTGAACATTAATACTTCCTGCATCTCCAAGAATATCAACCAACCCAGCTTTATTTACTTCCACATTTACCCGTTTTGCAGCCAAAGCCATATCTCTAAGCAAACGGCTTAATTCTCCGGTAGCGGATGGGAACTGTCTTAATTGTTGAAGCGTGAACTCATCCAGGGTGAGTACGGTTCTGTTTACTGTCATATAGCACTTTCGTTTATATAAAGATAATAATTGGGCGGGTACGGAACGTATATTTGTGTTAAGAGAACATATTATCACAAGCAGACAACTATGAAAATATTTAAATTCGGTGGCGCCAGCGTTAACAGTGTAGAAAGAATAAAAAATTTAAGTTCAATCATCGCTGCTCATAAGCAGGATCGGCTGGTGATTATCATATCCGCGATGGGCAAAACAACCAACGGACTTGAAAAAGTAGCAGAGGCATTTTTCAGAGGAGATAAAGAAGAAGCCCTGCAATTATTTAATGTGGTGAAAAACCAGCACCTTACTACTGCCAAATATTTGCTGGTTCTTCAATACAACGAATGCGTTCAGCAATTGAATGACTTTTTCACTGAGGTTGAATGGTTGATACATGATAAGCCTGTCAGAAATTTCGATTACTATTATGATCAGATTGTCTGCACCGGCGAACTTTTTAGCACCTGTATTATTAGTCATTACTTAAAAGAAGAAAAGATAGACAACCAATGGCTGGATGTAAGAGACCTGCTCAGAACAGATAATAACTTCAGAGACGCGGGTGTTCAATTTGATTTTTCAGCAACCAGAATCAAATCTGCCATTAATGAATACAGCGGAAATATTACCATTACTCAGGGATTTATTGGCGCAACAGATGATAATGAAAGTACCACATTGGGAAGAGAGGGAAGCGATTATACTGCTGCCATTTTTGCCAATATTCTGGATGCTGGTGAATTAACTATCTGGAAAGACGTGGAAGGCGTGATGAATGCTGATCCAAAATCTTATTCTGACGCCCGTTTGATAAAAGAATTAAACTTTAATGAAGTGATTGAAATGGCTTACTATGGAGCTCAGGTAATCCACCCAAAAACCATTAAACCACTTCAGAATAAAAATATTCCTTTATTGGTAAAATGTTTTCTGGACCCTTCCCTTGATGGAACAATCATACATCACAAACATATCAAGAACCTACCGCCCATTATTGTGAACAAAAATCATCAGGTTCTGATGCACCTGAAAACAAGGGATTTTTCATTTATTGGTGAGGAGCCCATGAGTACACTCTATCAGATTTTCGGGGAAATAAAAATCAAACCCAACCTGATACAGACAGGGGCCATTAGTCTTCAATTGTGCCTGGACGACCATGTTGAAAAAATTGGGTTATTGGCAGAAAAATGCAGTGAAATGTTTGATGTCCAGATAGAAAAATCTCTGAGTTTGATTACAATCCGGCACTATGATGAACAAATTATAAAAGAGCTCTTAAGCGAGAAGTATATTTTGCTTCAACAAAAAACCAGCGAAACCATTCAAACAATTTGCAGAAATTAAATATCCAAGAAAGGTATTTTTGCAATGTAGCATTAGGCACATTACTATCGGTCAAAATAATATCATATGAATTATCTTTAAATAATTGAAGTCCCAGTTCTCCATCTTTGGCAATTTCATATTGTACCCCTACTTTTTTCAGTAGCATAGTCAGGAACATGATATTCACATCATTGTCTTCAATTACCAGCACTTATTTGCCTTGAATTACAGGAGATAAAATACTAATAGTCTTCTCTTCTTTTTCATTGTCCATTATTTCTGAAGTCAGCTCATAAGGTATTGTAAATGTGAAAACAGAACCCTGATTCAATTTACTTTTAACTCCAATGCCCCCCCCTGTAATTCAACCAGCATTTTACAAATGGACAACCCAAGCCCCGTCCCCTTGATTGATCTTGAATTTTTAAGCGTGATGATATTTCTGGTGTTAATCACATTCAGGAAAAGAATTGAAACCACCACCACCAGACAGGCTGTTACTAAAATGATATTTGAAAAGGAAAGCTAAGCTCTCTTCATTATTTTACAACAATTGTACTATTAAAACCCAAAGGTCTTCAGCGGCTATCGGGATTGCAATAATTCATCGAAAAGTACTAAATAATGCAATACACTGCTTATCTTGAAAGTATTTTATAGGCTCCCTCTTGTGTAATACCTATAATTGGCAATTCTTTGTATTGCTCAAAGTAATCGTAAATGTCTTTGAGCTGATTGGTAAAATGTTGATATTCAGGGATGGCACCTGCCAGCGTTTGTATGGCTTTGGCCGAATGTTGATTACCGAATCGGATGGGGAAAATATGAACCGGTATAAAATCCTGTCCTTGTTTCTTTACGATACTCGCCAATACATATAATTCTTCAATAGGGTTATTCAATATGGGAATACAACCAACGGTTGCACATTGCCCATGAATATAAATTTCACCGCCCGGTGCTTTACTGTCTGCAAATACCAAATCACTTTGATTCGGATAGTTCAATCCCAGCGAAAAATGGTAATCACTGTTGGGATTGAACTCGTTAATGTAGTAAATACCTTCAGGAACCTGTTTATCCCCTTCTCTGCGCTTAGGACCCAATTTTCCGGATAAAGCGCAAATATTATAGGTTTTAAAAAGGACAAAAGGCTCGCCTAAATTATTTTTAACCCATAATTCCAATATGCCATCCTGTTTAAAACTGCGTATATACAGCTGTTTAGCAGGCCAGCTAAGATTCGCATCCTGAAACTGCTGTTTCAAATCTTTTTCTCTTCTGTTAAAGACAATTTGTTCCTTTTTTGTCAATACGCTAGCATCCTGCCCATATATATCATATCCGGCAAAAAAGAAGAAGGAAACAATAAGAAAAAGTTGTTTCATACGATTAACGAATTAATGGACCAAAACAAACAGCATTCATAAACATTTTTGAAGTCCCTAACCAAAAGGCCCTGAAATTCAGATTATCAACCATAGAGATAATCCTGCCCCGACCCAGATTGTCCACATTTACAGCTGCCGTATTCTTTACCGTATTCTTATAACCTCTGTAAAGATATCCGCTTTGCAATGGCTGCTCTGTATACATAACGGGAGAATCATACGCTCCATTGTTTTTATCCATGAACAAAGTGTTTGATTTAAAAATGGTAACAGAAGGATTATGATATCCAAATCCGAGCGGATGGGTCAGATCAACTTTTGCTTCAAATAATGAGCCTGTCATGTCTTTTGCTCTGGTTTCATCAGAACGCAGGAAATATGGTAACTGAAGGGTTGAATCTTTTTTATCCTCTCCAGATTTAAAAAGAACTTTGGTAAATCCATTGGACGAGAGCCACTTGGTTGCATCTTCGGTGGCAATCAAAGTGCCGCCGGCACCAATCCATTCCCTCAATTTATCCTGTGCATTTTTATTCAGGTTGTTATAACTACCAGAAGCCATAATAATGACATTATACCTTTCAGCATTAATAGAACCAAACCGCTCCACATCTACGATACTTACGGGAACATTAAAACGAGTATCCATCATATGCCAGATTTCACCAACATCTGTAGCGCTGGTTCCATTGCCACCAAACATCATTACAGATGGCTTTTTCAGATGTATAAAACTATTACTGCCCAAATCAATTCCATGAGCTGAAAACCCACTGGAAAGGGCATAAGCATCTACCCCACTCTGATTAATCGATTCTTTAATGATGGCCCCTACCGATTGTGCATCCATTTGCTGTATGCCCAGTGGAATAATGATTGTACCATAATCAAAGAACTCTTCTTTTCCGGCAATCATCATTTTAAATTGCTTGGAAGCTACTTTGGTTTTGAGTCCTTTCTCCTGTAGTTTATAAAGTACTTTGGGAGCGTAATACTCATTCCATTTAATGGCATAAGCATAAGGGTTGGTATTACCTATCACTGCTGCACTTAGTTCAAGCGGCTGAGTAATTTTTTGCGCATTAGCCGAAAAGCTGGTTTTAATTTCTGCATAAGGCAGGCCAAAAGCAAGCGGCATTGTCCATGCCGTTACATCATAAAACAAACTGTCCTTATAATTGAAGGTTTTCTCAAAAACTGTTTTAATAATCTTGAATTGTTTTTGAGCAGTTGGTATCAGGAATGAGGATCCTGGTTTAAAGGTTTTTCCATCCGCATTGATCTCCGATTTCACGGGATAAATATCGACCTGGTGCCTTAATAACATTTCTACAAAAATCTGTGTTTTGGCCTTATCCTGGTCATCACCGAAAACAAAAGCCTTCACAGGATAAGACTCAGCTTCCTTCATTACATCCTTAAAGAAGGAACGCTGATAGTCCAGCATTTGTTTCCTTAAGCCATTAGCGGCTGCCAGTGTAGACAATGTAGTAGTAAATTGATTCCGGATGGTAAAAGGAAAACTCAATAAACCATTTTCTGTTTCCTGCAGATGGCCTCTGCTACTCGCCTGCTCAAATAAGATACCCACTGCACCATTGATGTCCGGATAGGTAGATCCCTTGCCATAATAAAAATCATCATAGCCCTCTTTGGTAAAATAGAGTGAGCCAATACTGTCTAGTAACTTTGCGTGATAATTACCAATGGCAGCAGTTAATTCCTGATTTTTTGCAGGCGTATTCGGATTTACTCTGGATGGTACACCCGGTTGAAAAAAGAAGGTTGAATTGCTTCCCATTTCATGGTGATCGGTCAAAATATTCGGCTTCCAATCATGGTATAAAGACAGACGGTTTCTGCTCTCCTTGTGTTGTGCCGGTAACCAGTCGCGGTTTAAATCAAACCAATAATGATTAAATCTTCCTCCCGGCCATACTTCATTAAATTCTCTGGCATTGGGATCACTTACCGGAGTAAAACTCTTGTGCATATTTACCCAATTGGCAAAACGATTCAATCCATCGGGATTAAATGAAGGGTCCAGAATAATCACTGTATTCTTTAATAAAGCATCTATTTCAGGCCCCTGTGCGGCTGCCAGGTAATAGGTTGCTAAAAGTGCCGCATTCGCTCCACTGCTTTCATTTCCATGTATGCTGTATCCCATCCATACTACAACAGGCATTTCACTTGTATTGAGACCAGCAGATTGATCAGGATTGGTTAAAGCCAGGTGTTGCTGACGAATCTGCTCCAGCTTTTGCTGGTTTTCAGGAGAGGTAATAATGAGCGCTAGCTGTTGTCTTCCTTCGTTGGTTAGGCCAAGGGGCTTCAGAATCATTCTTTCGGAAGCCTGGTCAACCGATTTTACATACTGAACCAGACGGTCATGTGTAACATGCCATTCTCCTACTTCATGTCCAATTATACTAAGCGGGGTAGGTATCAACTTGTTGTATTGCACATTCTTAGGCAAATAATACGACAAGTCTTGTGCAAAAACGGATACAACAAAAAGTGACAACAGAAATGCAATCGTTATTTTTTTCATTCCTTACCAATTTGAAACGGTAAGTTACTGAAGAAAAATTATCTAAGCATACATTTCAGCCCTTAACTCCTTAACCCTTGGGTCTTCCAGATACTCATCAAAAGTCATCAGACGATCAATGATTCCCTTAGGGGTCAATTCTATGATTCTGTTGGCAACTGTTTGCATGAAAGTATGGTCATGAGAAGTAATGAACACAATTCCAGGGAATGACTGACATCCTTCGTTAAAGCTCTGAATGCTTTCCAGATCCAGGTGGTTGGTTGGTTGATCAAGAATAATCAGATTCGGATTTTGTAACATCATCCGGCTCACCATACAACGCACTTTTTCTCCTCCACTCAATACATTGGTCTTCTTTTGAATATCGTCTCCACTGAATAACATTTTACCCAGGAAACCTCTGATAAAGGGTTCATCTGCATCTGTAATATGCGGAGGCACATATTGACGGAGCCAGTCCATCAAGCTAAGCCCTTCCTTAAAAAACTCACTGTTTTCCTGGGGAAGATAGGCTTTGGTAATAGTGGTACCCCATTCAAACTTACCTCCTTCCAATGGTGCATTTTCAGTAATGGTATCAAAGAATGCAGTAACTGCTAATGGGTCTCTGCTCAGGAATGCAATTTTCTCGCCCTTGTTTACACTGAAGGTAACTTTATCAAAAAGAACCCTTCCGTCTACCGTTTTCTTCAGATTTTCAACATTCAAAATCTGATTCCCGACTTCACGCAATGGCTGGAAAATAATACCCGGATATTTACGGTTAGATGGTTCAATTTCTTCAATAGTTAATTTCTCCAATGCCTTCTTTCGGGAAGTCGCCTGCTTACTCTTGGATGCATTTGCTGAGAAACGTGCAATGAAATCAAGTAAAGCCTGACGCTTTTCTTCGTTCTTCTTATTCTTATCGCTAATCTGGCGACTCATCAACTGACTACTTTCGTACCAGAATGTGTAGTTACCCGTAAATACTTTAATCTTTGAACGGTCCACATCGGCCACATGCGTACAAACGGTATCCAGGAAGTGACGGTCGTGACTTACCACCAAAACGATATTTTCATAATCAGCAAGGAAATTCTCCAACCAGCCAATCGTTTCAATGTCCAGACCATTGGTAGGTTCATCCAATAAAAGAATATCCGGATTACCAAACAATGCCTGGGCAAGTAACACCCTCACTTTTAAATTACTGGGAATCTCGCTCATCAGACTATTGTGTAACTCATCGTGTACACCCAAGCTGTTTAAAAAGCTTGCAGCATTACTCTCTGCTTCATATCCACCCATTTCTCCGAATTCAGCCTCCAGTTCACCTGCACGCATTCCATCTTCTTCCGAAAAATCTTCTTTGGCATACAATGCATCTTTTTCGTGCATTACTTCCCAGAGTCTTTTATGTCCCATCAATACGGTGTTCAAAACCGTACAATTGTCAAATTCAAACTGGTTCTGTTTTAAAACAGCCATTCTTTCACCCGGTGTAATTTCGACTGTTCCTTTATTGGGTTCAATTTCACCACTTAATATCTTCAGGAAAGTAGATTTTCCTGCTCCGTTGGCACCAATTACGCCATAGCAGTTTCCTTTGGTAAAATTGATATTTACTTCGTCAAAAAGTACCCGCTTTCCGTAAGCGAGTGTAATATTCCTTGCACTTAACATTGTATCTGAGCTTTTTCGGCTGCAAAATTACGCTTTTAGGAGCGGATTTTAGTAAGTAATAAGAAAACAGTAGGTTTTACCATTCCGCTCTTGCAGAAGGATTGACAGACAGGGAAGCAAAATCGCCTTTTTGAAATTTATGGTAGGCTGTAATGGCAATCATGGCCGCATTATCTGTACAATAGCTGAAATCGGGGATAAAGGTTTTCCAACCTCGTTTCTGGCCCATTTCCATCAATCCGTTTCTTAAACCGCTATTGGCACTTACGCCACCTGCAATACATACTTGTTTCACATTCGTTTGCTGAACAGCTTTAGCCAGTTTCTTTAAAAGTATTTGTACTATGGTATGTTGCACGGAAGCGCACAAATCATTTTTATTGGCCTCAATAAAACCGGGTTCCTGTTTCTGCAAAAAATACAACACAGAAGTTTTTAAACCACTGAATGAAAAATTAAGTTCTGGAATCTGAGGTTCGGCAAACTTGAACTTTAATGGGTCTCCCAATTTTGCATACCGGTCAATTAAAGGACCGCCGGGATAAGGCAAACCCAGCAACTTAGCTGTTTTATCAAAAGCTTCTCCGGCTGCATCATCAATGGTTTCACCAATTACCTCCAGTTCATGCGCCGATTTAGCCAACACAATCTGTGTATGTCCCCCGCTGACTGTTAAGCATAAAAAAGGAAAAGATGGTCTATTCTCCGGAATCAAATTGGCCAGCACATGAGCCTGCATATGATGCACGGCAATCAGGGGAATTTGCAGCGCAAGAGAAAGGGATTTGGCAAACTGTGTGCCCACCAGCAAACTTCCAATCAAACCCGGGGCCTGCGTAAAGGCAACGGCACTGAGATCCGACAATTTTGATCCCGCCTGTAATAAAGCCTGGTCAACAACAGGAACAATATGCTGCATATGTGCCCTACTGGCTAACTCAGGCACTACCCCACCATATTGCTCGTGCACAGACTGGGAAGCAATGATATTACTCAAAATTTCTCCGTCTTTGCAAACAGATGCTGCTGTTTCGTCGCAGGAAGATTCAATTGCCAGAATAGTGATGCCCATTCGCCAAAAATACTATTTAGTTCTGATGGCAACTACCGGATCTAATTTGGCGGCAATGGATGCAGGAATAATACCTGCCAATACACCCAATCCTATACAAATACTGAGCCCGAGAATGACAATATTGGGGGCAATATAAATAGGGAATGGAAGTACAGAACTCAATACCAAGGATAATATCCAGACCAGTGTAAGTCCTATTAATCCGCCCAATACACAAAGAAATGCACTTTCCAAGAGGAACTCTGTCAAGATGGTGCTACGCTTTGCTCCTATTGCCTTTTTTAATCCAATCTGGCTTGTCCTTTCTCTTACCGTTACAAACATAATATTGGCCACGCCAAAAGCACCTACAATCAAGCTCAAACCCGCGATAGCCCAGCCCCCTACGGTCACCTGACCAAAAAATCCATTCACTTGCTCACTAAACATGGCCACATCGTTACAGGTAAAATTGTCTTCCTGCGTGGGACTTAATTTGCGTAACTGCCTCATCACGCCATTTAGCTCGTCCTGCAATGCCGAGGAGGCAATTTTGGGTTTGCCTTGCACAATGATATTAGGGCTGCTGGTTTCCGGACTATATATGCTGGCAAAATAGCGGTATGGAACAATCATACAGTCATCGTAATTAAACCCACCGATAAAGCTTTGGCCTTGTTTTTTAATGACACCTACCACATACACTTTTCGGCCGCCATAGGATATTTCCTTACCAATTGCCTTATCTGCCTTCCCGTACAGCTCTTCGGCCACTTTGAATCCAATAACACCCACAGCAGCTCCGCGTTGAAAATCCGATTCAATTAAATACCTACCTGTTTCAATATCAATCGTCTGAATATTGTTGAATTCATTAGTTACGCCGTAAAGACTGGTATTGTTGAGAATATTATCCAGGTAACTGAAATTAACATTTCTGCTTACAAAGAATGCAGCAAATGCAGCCAGTTCACTTTTTTGTTTCAAGGCATCCAGCTCTTCAATCTTAACATTGGGTCGTTTCATGTATTTCCACCAAGGATAATCCGGGCCTCCACCATAATTCCACTTGTCTATATAGATGGTATTACTTCCCAAAGTCTTTAAATCATTCTGAACTTTTCTTTCCAGACTATCCACAGTTGCCAGAACTCCTATTATGCAGAAAATCCCAATGGTAATTCCGAATAAAGAGAGAAATGTGCGTAATTTATTTACTTTAAGCTCCTGCAATGCCATGCGGAAGCTGTTCCATAAAATACTCAGTAATTTAACCATACTCAAATGTACGTTTAATCATCACTTTACAGATTGGATTTATGTAAACGGTTGATAGTCCTGTTCAAGCAGTCTTATTAAATGACAACAACGAATTCAACAGGAGCCAATTATTGCATTTGCGTGCAACCAAAGTCTTCTCCTATTGTATATATAAATGAGTTAAATTTGCGGAGATTTAACCAAAATAATCTTGCTATATGACCTGGAAACAAGTCTTTACATCGTCAGTTGGGAAAAAACTGGTTATGGGATTAACCGGAATTTCTCTTGTTTTGTTTTTAATTGTACATGCCGGTATCAATGCCTGCGTTTTTGCTGACCTGGCAGATCCAAATGAAAATGGCGAAATGTTTAATAAGGCCGCTCACTTTATGGGCTCAACCGTATTAATCAGAATCATGGAAATCGGACTTTTTGCGGGAATCATTCTGCATATTTTCCAGGGATACTTACTTACCCTTGAAAACAAACAAAAAAGATCGGTGGGATATGCCGTTACCTACAAGGATGGCAGCAAGTGGTATAGCAGAAGCATGGGCTTATTAGGCACATTGATTTTGATATTCCTGATTTTACACCTTTACCACTTCTGGGTTTCTGCTCGTTTTACGCACGAAGGATTAGCCCCTGTAACTTACAATGGGGTTGAAATGCACAATATGTTTGCTTTAATGCAGGCCACTTTTACAGAATGGTGGGTTATTGTGGTTTATACTGCAGGATGTATATCGCTGGCTTATCACCTGGCTCACGGATTCCAGAGTGCATTCAGAACATTAGGTGTACACAACAAGCGCTACACAACCCTATTAACTTCTGTAGGATACGCGTATTCAGCCATCATAGCATTGGCATTCATTTTAATGCCTTTGAGTTTTAAAATGGGCTGGATAGGATAATCCTTCTTTATTAAAAAGTATATTCAAATCATCATAAACCTTTGGATCTATGTTAAATGCTAAAACTCCTACCGGACCATTAGAAAATAAGTGGGCTGAGTACAAGGGACATTGCAAACTGGTTAACCCTGCCAATAAGCGGAAACTGGAAGTGATTGTTGTGGGCACCGGATTAGCGGGCGCTTCTGCAGCTGCTTCTCTGGGTGAACTGGGTTATAAAGTAAAAGCATTTTGTTTTCAGGATTCCCCTCGTCGTGCACACTCCATTGCGGCACAGGGTGGAATTAATGCAGCAAAAAATTATCAGAACGACGGAGACAGTGTATTCCGTTTGTTTTACGATACCATTAAAGGTGGGGATTACAGAGCAAGAGAAGCAAATGTGCACAGATTGGCCGAAGTAAGCGCCAATATCATAGATCAGTGCGTTGCACAAGGTGTACCTTTTGCAAGGGAATATGGTGGGTTGTTAAGTAACCGTTCATTTGGTGGCACGCAGGTACAGAGAACCTTCTATGCTGCCGGCCAAACAGGACAACAATTATTGATTGGTGCCTACCAGGCTCTGGAGCGTCAGGTTGCGTTAGGCAATGTAACCATGTATAGCAGACACGAAATGCTGGAAGTAGTTACCATTGATGGAAAAGCAAGAGGTATAATTGCCCGTGACCTGGTAAGCGGCAAACTGGAAAAACATTTCGGACATGCAGTTTTATTGTGTTCTGGTGGTTATGGTAACGTATTTTATTTGTCTACCAATGCAATGGGTAGCAACGTTACTGCTGCATGGAAAGCACACAAGAAAGGGGCAGCTTTTGCCAACCCTTGTTTTACTCAGATACACCCTACCTGTATTCCGGTAAGTGGCGACCATCAGAGTAAGCTGACGCTAATGTCAGAGTCTTTAAGAAATGACGGAAGAATCTGGGTGCCTAAAAAGCAAAATGACACAAGAAAGGCTACCGATATCCCTGAAGAAGAAAGAGATTACTATTTGGAAAGAAGATATCCTGCCTTTGGTAACCTGGTACCAAGAGACGTAGCTTCCAGAGCCGCTAAAGAACGTTGTGATGCAGGATACGGTGTAGGTAGCAGTAAGCAGGCGGTTTATCTTGATTACGCGGATGCCATTTTAAGATATGGTAAAATTGAAGCAGGTAAGCAAGGTAAATTAAATGCTTCTCAGGAAGAAATCATTGCCTTAGGTAAGGAAGTGGTGAAAGCCAAATACGGTAACCTTTTTGATATGTATGAAAAGATTACCGGTGAAAACCCTTACGAAGTTCCAATGAGAATTTACCCTGCTGTACACTATACCATGGGTGGACTTTGGGTGGATTATGAATTGCAGACAACTGTTCCTGGCTTATATGCATTGGGAGAAGCCAATTTCAGTGATCACGGAGCCAACCGTTTGGGCGCTTCTGCCTTGATGCAGGGTCTTGCTGACGGATACTTTGTTATACCTTACACTTTAGGCAACTACCTGGCAGACGAGATTTATAACAAATCCATTGAAACTTCTCACCCTGCTTTTGAAGAAGCAGAAAAAGCAGTAAGCGATAGAATTCATCAATTGATGAGCATTAAAGGAAAGCAGTCTGTAGAAAGTTTCCATAAGCGTTTGGGTAAAATCATGTGGGACAAGTGCGGTATGGCCAGAAATAAAGAAGGTTTGGAGCAGGCGATTAAAGAAATCCAGGCTTTGAAAAAAGAGTTCTGGAGCGACGTTAGAATTCCAGGAGAAATCAATGAAATGAATACAGAGCTGGATAAGGCAAACCGTGTAGCAGATTTCATTGAATTGGGTGAGTTGATGTGTATAGATGCATTAAACCGCAATGAAAGCTGTGGCGGACATTTTAGAGAAGAATTCCAGACTCCGGATGGGGAAGCTTTAAGAGATGATGCCGGCTATATGTATGTAGCAGCCTGGGAATTCAAGGGGGAACATCAGTGGGATCTTCATAAAGAGCCTTTAAACTACGATGTTATCAAGCCAACTCAACGTAACTACAAATAATCGTTGTCATTAAAGCAAATTAAAAACCGAATTAATTTTTAGCAATGGAACACTATCATATGAATCTGAACTTAAAAGTTTGGAGACAAAAAAACAGCAATACAAAAGGTGATTTCAAAACATATCAGGTAAAAAACATTTCATCAGAAATGAGCTTCCTGGAAATGTTTGATGTACTGAACGAACAACTGATTAGTGAAGGTGAAGAGCCTGTTGCATTTGATCACGATTGTAGAGAAGGAATTTGTGGCATGTGCTCAATGTATATCAATGGTAAGCCGCACGGTCCATGGCAGGCAAATACAACCTGCCAGTTACATATGCGTGCATTCAAAGACGGAGATACTATCGTAGTAGAACCCTGGAGAGCCAATGCATTTCCGGTTATCAAAGACCTAACAGTAGACAGAACTGCATTTGATAGAATTATTCAGGCAGGTGGTTATATCAGTGTAAACACTGGTAACGCCGTTGATGGTAATGCCTTACCTATTAACAAAGACAATGCAGACAGTAGCTTTGCGGCTGCTATGTGTATTGGCTGTGGAGCATGTGTAGCAGCTTGTAAAAACAGTTCTGCTATGTTATTCCTCAGTGCAAAAGTGAGTCATCTTGCTTTATTGCCACAAGGCGAACCAGAACGCAAGACCCGTGTGTTAAATATGGTTGCTCAAATGGATAAAGAAGGATTTGGCGCCTGTACCAATACCGGAGCTTGTGAAGCAACCTGTCCTAAGGAGATTTCTTTAACCAATATTGCCAGATTAAACTCAGAATACCTGAGTGCAAGTTTGAGTGCAGAGAAATAAATTTTGCAACGAATTAAAAAAGAAAAGTCCCAACAAGTTGGGACTTTTCTTTTTTACAATCCCGCAATTATCGCTTAATCAAATTGCATGTTTTAGAAACCATATGGTGTATGTCTTTGTCCAAATCCTGCGCAGCGGTTGCAATCCCCTCTTTTACCAGAATAAATGTATCCGGATCATTCGGTACATCCCGCATCAATGCTGCCAATCCCAATATATCATTAAGAGGTGCGCGGACCTTATGTGAACCCATGAATGCAATGTCTCTTAAATAACTGTTTTGCTCTCTGAATATTTGCTCCTGGTGTCTTGCCTTGTTTCGTTCATTAATCAATCGTTCATACACTTTCCTTTCAAAATAAATCCCGATATAGGCAAAAACAGCGCACAGCACTACTACTGCTATCGCGTTGGGCACAAACATTTTTCTATAAATATCATCGCTAATGTCCTACCAGTAACTGGATACAGGCACAAAAAGAATGGTCGCAGCAAAAGTTAGTACACTGATAACAAAACATACAATTACTTCTGCCCTGGTATTACCCATCAGAAATACCAGGGCAAAAATGGTGGGAATAATATACAAATAAGCCCTGCATTTAATCCTTCCACTTTGGTTATCGCGCCCAGAAAAACATTTACGGTCAACACAACCGCAATATTTTTAAACCTGCTGTAACCCCGGTAATCCAGTAACATAATGATACCTATGATAAAAGCGAAGGCATATAAAAGCCATGCAGATAACCATAATCCCTTCAAGTGGTTGGTAATGCCAGTACCCAGTATAACGGCGAGTGCAACAACACTAAAGGAAATAAGTCTGCGCGAAGCAGCTCTTTGTTTGGAGATGATTGAAACCATAGGGATGTATTTATAGCCTATTTACGAAATATAATCCCCTCAGGTTTTCTCATTATTCAGTATTTTCATAAAAAGAACCATTCCATGAGACTGATTTTGTCTATATGTGTTTTTTCCCTGCTGCTGACAGGTTGTTCCAATGTAAAAAACAATAAAGAAATGAGCTATCAATGGCCGAAAGTGCAGGCACCGGTTGCCGCTAAAAAAGAACATATTAGAATATTGCATGGGGATACGGTACCAGACCCTTATTACTGGATGATTGACTATTTTAAAAAAGGTCCTGACAGCACAGAAGTAGTCAAATACCTGACAGAAGAAAATGACTATACAGAGAAATTGATGGCTGGAACCAAAGATTTACAGACCAGGCTTTTCAATGAAATGAAAGCCAGGATTAAGGAAAAAGATGAATCTGTTCCTGTATTCAATAATGGATATTATTATTACACCCGTGCAGTAGAAGGCAAACAATATTATAAATATTGTCGAAAAAAAGGAAGCCTTACCGCAAAAGAAGAAATTTTACTCGATGTAGATCAGATGGCCGAAGGAAAAGCCTATTATTACATCACTGGCATTACAGTGAGCCCGGATAACCGGCTCCTGCTTTTTGGTGTTGATGAAGTGTCCAGAAGGCAGTATACTTTAAAAATCAAAAATCTGGAGACCGGAGAAATATTATCAGATGCCATTAAAGGAACCAGTGGCCAGGGCGTATGGGCCAACGATAACAAAACGATTTTTTATACTTTGAATAACCCGGTTACTTTACTGTCTGAAAAAATCATGAAGCATCAGTTGGGAAGTTCCAGTCCCGACCAAACAGTTTACGAAGAAAAGGACAAAAGCAATTATATCGGGGTGAGCAAAACCAAAAACGGACAATTCATCCTGATTACTTCTCAGGCTACCCTTTCGGCCGAGGTTTTTTTCATCAATGCCAATCAGCCCAACGATGCATTTGTTTCCTTTCAGCCCAGAATAAAAAATGTATTATACGACGTTGTTGCACTGGATGACCGTTTCTTAATCAGGACAAATCTGGACGCACTTAATTTCAGAGTGATGGAATGTCCCCTCAATAAAACCAGTGTTACCAACTGGAAAGAAGTGATTCCACACAGAAAAGATATTCTGGTTCAAAGTGTTGATGCATTTAAAAAATTCACAGTTATTACAGAAAGAAAGAATGGACTCATCCAACTGAATATTAAACAGAGCTTTAGTTCCGGAGAACATTATATTGCCTTTGATGAACCTGCATACACTGCAAGCTTAGGTGCGAATCCCAATTATTTTACAGACTCCATCCGATTCATCTATACTTCATTAACCACTCCATACTCTGTGTATGATTACAATGTTCAAGACAAGAGTAAAACATTACAAAAACAAGTAGAAGTGCTGGGAGGGTATAAAATTGATGATTATGTAACGGAGCGTATTTATGCACCAGCAAGCGACGGCACTAAAATTCCGATTTCATTGGTTTATAAGAAGGGATTAAAGAAAGACGGGAAATCTCCATTGTTATTATACGCGTACGGATCATACGGATACTCGCTGGATGCTGAATTCAACAGCACAATTATCAGTTTATTGAACAGGGGATTCGTTTATGCACTGGCCCATATCAGAGGAGGCGAAGACCTGGGAAGGCAATGGTATGAAGAGGGGAAGTTATTGAAAAAGAAAAACTCATTCACCGATTTCATCAACTGCGGAGAGTACCTGATACAACAGCAATTTACCAGTAAAGAACATTTGTACGCCAACGGAGGAAGTGCAGGCGGATTACTGATGGGCGCTATCAGCACTATGGCCCCGGACCTTTGGAACGGCGTCATTGCAGAAGTACCATTCGTTGATGTTGTGAATACCATGCTGGACGAAAGCATTCCTTTAACTACCAACGAATTTGATGAATGGGGAAATCCTAAAGAAAAGATCTATTACGATTATCAGAAGAGTTATTCCCCTTATGAAAATGTTACAGCAAATAAATATCCCAATTTACTGGTTACCACCGGACTCCACGATAGTCAGGTTCAGTATTTTGAGCCAGCCAAATGGGTAGCCAAACTACGCAGTCTGAAAACAGACAATAATGTTCTGATGCTAAAAACAAATATGGATTATGGCCATGGTGGTGCTTCAGGAAGATTTGATTATTTAAAAGAGACTGCGTTTAACTTTGCCTTCCTGTTTGCCCTGGAAGGCATCAAGGAATAAACCAATGGCGAATAGTTTCTTTTCGTTTAAATCCTTCACGGTTCATCAGGATAAAGCTGCCATGAAAGTGTGTACGGATGCCTGTCTTTTTGGGGCATGGACAGCTTTGCATACCCTTAAACCAGATACACAACATATATTGGACATAGGCACTGGTACGGGTTTACTTTCATTGATGCTGGCACAGTTTACACGGGCCAAAATTGATGCGGTAGACATAGATAAGAGTGCCGCAATTCAGGCAGAAGAAAATTTCAATAAATGCCCCTGGAAGGAACAACTCTTTGTACACCATCAATCTTTGGAGGACTTCACAGGTGGGCAGCAGAAAAAATTTGATTTAATCATCTGCAACCCTCCATTTTTTGAAAACCAACTTAAAAGTATTCAGAATGACAGGAATCTTGCCATGCACAGCCAGCAATTCAGTTTAAATTTATTAGCCGGAAGTATGGCTGATGTATTATCGGATAATGGAATTGGATCCGTTCTGCTCCCCTATCAACGATCCAGTGAATGGTTAACCATAGCACAGAAAAACCAACTGACTGTTTTTCGCAGCTGCAGTGTAAAGCAAACACAGGACCATCCTTTTTTCAGAAGCATGTTTTTATTACATAAATCAGCAATGATGAGCAAAACAGGACTAACCGAAAAAAGGGAAGAAATCAGCATAAAAATGGGGCCTGATTACTCCCCTGAATTTAAAACAATACTAAAGCCCTACTATCAGGCGTTTTAATGATCCCATATGGGCAATGGGTTGAATTAACTACCTTCGGCAAATGAAATTGAATCATATTTTAATTGGTATAGCTATTACCCTGGCAAGTTGCAGTACAGCGTCTGCGCCGCTGGTTCCAGCAGAAAATGGATTGGATGCAGGCAGAGAATTTATAAACGCCTGCCTGAAAGGTGATTTTGAAAGAGCTGCTTTCTATATGGTGGAGTCCAATGAAAACAAGGCCCTTCTAAATCAGATAGAAACAACATACAGAGAAAAAGACAAAGAAGGAAGACAGGAACTAAGAACAGCTTCTATTAATATCAGAGAAGTTTCAGAACCCAATGACAGCACAGTCATTTTATCCCATAGCAATTCATTAGATACGACCGGGAAAAAGACAATTGTCATCAAACAAAATAATCGCTGGCTTGTGAACTTAAACCAGGCCAATTAATAAAGAAAAAAATATGAAGCAGACAACAGTATTACACCCATGGCACGGAGTTCACTATGGAGAAAACGCACCCCGCATTGTAAATGCAGTTATTGAAATTCCGCAAGGATCCAGATGTAAATATGAAATAGACAAACCCAGCGGACTACTAAAACTGGACAGGGTAATTTTTTCTTCTTTCTACTACCCTATTAATTATGGATTTATTCCTCAGACATATGGTGGAGATAAAGATCCGCTTGATATTCTAGTAATTACCTCTTTACCTGTACAGCCTTTAACTTTAATGGAAGCTAAAGTAATTGGTGTAATGCAAATGATTGACGGAGGAGAACCCGATGATAAAATCATTGCAGTTGCCGCCACCGATCCGGGTGTAAATCACTATAACAATATTGAAGAGTTACCCAGACATTTCTTTGATGAGTTGAGACACTTCTTCCAGGAATACAAGCGTCTGGAGAAAAAAGAAGTATTGGTGGAAGATTTTGGAGACAAGGCAAAAGCACTAACTATTGTGGAAGAAGCCATCAGCTTTTACAAAGAAACCTTTGGACAATAAATAATATGAGTACGACCACCCTGCTATTACTAGTCATCATTGGACTTGCCGCCGGATTTCTGAGTGGCCTGGTAGGGATTGGAGGAGGTATCATCATGGTACCTGCACTGGTTTTTGTATTGGGTTTCACCCAAAAACAGGCACAGGGAACATCACTCGGAGTCTTGGTTTTACCAGTTGTAGCATTGGCTGTATGGCAGTATTACAAGCAGGGTCAGATTAATTTCAACTATGTATTTGTAATAGCGCTGGCATTTTTAGCAGGAGGCTATCTGGGAAGTAAACTGGCATTGAATCTCTCTGATGATAAAATGAAAAAGATTTTTGCTATTGTAATGCTTTTTTTGAGTCTGAAAATGTTGTTTTTAGACAAAAAAAAGCCTGCTGAAACCAGTCAAACAACAAAAAACAAACAATCTATTGAAGAGACGAGGGTGAATTGATTCACCCTCCTTATCTTTGTAAAAAATTAAGATACAATGGAAGCAAAACAATCTACTGGTAAATATTGGATGTTGTTCTTTTTCTGGCTTGCTGCCATGATTGTACTCCTGATTGTATACCGTGAATTCTTCTGGCTTGCCCTTCCTGGCGTGGTTACCTATTTCGCCAAGGGTATGGATTTAATGTAATTCTACTCTCCGGAATATCTCTTTATTAATCTGAGCGAATGCGTTCTCTCACCAGTATCTGTATTCAGTATACCTGCCTGGTCAATGCTGTCAATACGGACTTTTCCAGATGCATGGATTATCTGCGACCCACTGAGCAGTATTCCTACATGCGTAATTTTACCTAAAGGGTTATCAAAAAATGCAAGATCTCCGCATTTTGATTCTGCTAAAAATGCAATATCGGATCCCATTTCGGCCTGCTGGTAGGCATCTCTGGGGAGCACAATATTGAAATAACGATAAACCTGCTGAACAAAGCCGCTACAATCAATCCCAAACAAGGATCTGCCTCCCCACAAATAAGGCGTATTCAAAAAAAGAGAGGCAATTTCTTTCATTTTTTCTGCGGTGAGCATTTTATTCTCCGGATGCGTTAATTGCCCCTGATAAGTAAATTGATACCCCTCCAGCTTCAATTGCTGATGCCTGAACAGCCCCAATGAAACACCAAAGGGTAATTGCATATTGGTATCATTCACCTCAATTGGATTCAAATAATCCGCAGCTAAGGCAGCCGTATACTGATTGGCTAATTCCTCCGGCACTCTTGCTAATTGCGCCGACTGACACCAGCCTTCATAACCATCTAATTGGGTTTTTATTTTGACAAAACTGCCTGTTGTTAGTTGAGGATTACCCTCTATTATCTCTGCCAGTTCCCCGAATAATAACTGAGAAACCATTTCTGATTGATGAGAAGCTTCTGCTCTGATAGGCACTACAGCAACAATGGCAGTGATATAGGTCATCTAAATTTTTAATGAAAGGTATGGAATTTAATTATGCCTGCATCTTAAGAAAAATGCTTTTATTTAAGTTGTGAAGTCTGCTGCATTTAACCATATTACCGATAATGATTTACTGAAAAAGTATCAGTCAGATCTGAATAAAGAATGGCTGGGTATTCTTCTGCAGCGGTATACCCTTCTATTGCTGGGGGTTTGCATGAAGTATCTTAAAAATGAAGAAGAGGCCAAAGACGCGGTTCAGCAAATTTTCCTGAAGGCCTTGAATGAACTGGAAAAATACCAGGTGGACTATCCCAAAAGCTGGCTGTATAAAATAGCCTGCAACCATTGCTTAATGAAAATAAGAGACAGGAAAAGTACCATAGAATTGGATCAACAGGATGAAAAGCTATTTATAACAGATACCGACAAAGAATACATAGCCGAAAAAGAAATAAATTTAAACCTGTTGGAAGAAGCACTTGAAGAATTAAATCAGGAACAGAAATCCTGCATAACTTTATTTTATCATCATAAAAAAAGCTACCAGCAAATCAGCGATATAACCGGCTATTCTCTGTTAAAGGTAAAGAGTAATATTCAAAATGGAAAGCGTAACCTAAAACTGATGCTATTAAAAAAACAAACCAGGTTATGAAATACTGGAAAAACATATTTAAAAAAGAAGAGCCGCTTACAGATGATGAGTTATTGAATTATCTGAAAGATCAGGTGGATGCTGCTGATATTCAAGAACTGGAAGAAAAAATTGCTGCTTCAGACTTTAATATGGATGCATTGGAAGGATTATCTGCATTCAAGGACAAATCCAGCCTTGCCAAAACTACTCAGTTGCTAAACCAACAGCTGAAAAAGCAAATCAGCAACAGTGCCGCCAAAAGAAGAAAAAGAAAACCCGAGAATCAACAATGGATTATTGTGGTTACCCTTGTTGTTTTGCTTTTAAGCATTATTGGATATTTTCTAATTCATTACAGCCGCTAATCCCTGCAAAAAGAATAAATCAATTCTCTATGATCCGGGAATTCGGTTGCCAGACCCTCTGCTTTTGCCAATTCAAAATCGGCAAAGTCAAATCCAGGAGACACTGTACAGCCTACCAGTGAATATGCCCCTTCTGTTTTACTTGCAAACCAGGCTCCTGCAGGAACGACCGCCTGAAAAACTTCCTTTTGCAATGGATTCCTTCCCAATTTAATCTTCCTATAATGCCCATCGGATTCAATCACATGAATATCCACAGGATCGCCATCATAAAAATGCCAAACTTCATCAGATTTAATCCGATGAAAAGCAGAAAAGGAATTTTCTACCAATAAAAACAGAATTGCTGTAGAACAACTCTTCATTCCACTCATTCCATTCTGCAAACTCTCTCCCACTAATAAAAGATCGGACCGATAGGTTTCTTTATAAAATCCTCCTTCTGGATGAGGCAGCATTTGGTAGGCATTCTTGATGGCTTCTATTTTGGAATTCATGATGCAAATAAAGCAAATATGCAAAATAAATACATGCTTTAAAATGATCATTAATTCCAGATAAAAATTAAAATTAAATTAAAATGATCTAGATTATAATATATATCAATGTAATTGCAGGATATCTAAAACTAACTTTAATTAATTATATATCAATTGATTACAAATTATAAAGCTGATATTAAGCAGAAAGTGCTTAAAAAATAACCGCTGGTTGTAAAAAGAGAAGTTCACTCCAGACAAGCTAGATATATGCAGATTATATTTGCTCATTTTAACACACAAATACCTGTGCATGAAAAAATATATTCTAGCTTGTCTGGTTTTAATTTCATTAAATACATCTGCGCAAACAGACAGTACAGATAATTTTGATTACAGCAAATTCGGAGACGCAGAAGGAGTTAAAAGATATGCTACCCAAAAAGTAATCAATCAAACGCCACAGCGAATTTTAAGCATTGGTTACGAATACCAGGGTGGATTTACCATGCCTGGAGTCAAACTAGGACCGCTTTTACCGGCTTTCCAGGACTTTCGTGTTGAACAGGTTCAATCCATCAGGGCTCAAGCCAATATCCCTGTAGTGTCCAACAATAAAATTATCTGGCAGATGGGATTGAATTATTGGTCAAGTAAGTTTAGTATACCCAATGCATCCAGCAATACGTTTACCAGTAGTATGAATGCGAATGCATTGACCAGTGTAGGAATCAATAGCCTGGTTTTTAAACCATTGAATGAAACAAACTTCCTCATTCTGCAAGCAAGCGCAGATTTTAATGGGCTCTTTTCTTCAATTAAAACCATCAATCACCAATCATTAACAATTAGCGGAACAGCGATATATGGATGGAAAACATCAGACAAAAACATGGTAGGCCTTGGTGTTTCCAGAACTTACAGGGCAGGTAGCGTATTACATATTCCTGTCTTTTTATGGAACAAAACTTTTAATGACAAATGGGGAATGGAATTGCTTTTACCTGCAAGAGGACACCTGCGTTATAATTTTTCAACAACCAATATGTTACAATTGGGCTTTGAGCTGGATGGTAATCAGTATTGGATGAATTTACCCAATAGCCAGAACGGCGTAGTATTTATTCAACGCGGTGAATTAAAGCCAAGGATTGTCTGGGAGAAAAAAATAGCTGGCTTCGTATGGTTCAATGCACAAGCTGGATTAAGATACAACTGGCGATTCAATGTAATGAATGAGTACAACGGAAAGCGAGAAAACCAGCGTTACTTTAGCAGCAACCTCGGCAATCCATTGTACTTCAGCATCGGATTAAATTTAGTATCTCCGTAAAAACAGCCGTAACCTGATTTTATTTGGCCACTTGTCTGGTCCAGGTATCGGTTCTGCCAATCAGAGAAACGCCTATATATCCTCGAACTTCAAGGGTATTCGCATTTACCAGTTTCATTGTACAGGAATAGGTGTTTCCGTTTTTGGGATCATATATATTGCCCTCATCCCAGATATTCTTCTCTTTATGCGAGAAGCCCCACACATTAACCAGTCCAATGATTGGTCTGCTGCGGTTGGCTTCTTCGGCATGATTCTTATCCAGCTTTGGTTTACCTGTTTCCGGATCATTGGGCTCTTTTAACCAGACTATTTTCCCCTGAAACTTTTCCCCGTTCTTGTAAATACGAACCATCGCATTCCCATCTCCGGTTTTCCAAACGCCAACAATTGCATCAGGGGCTTCCTGTGCAAAAGAAAAACTCTGAAGCGAAAAAAACGAAACTACTGCAATCAAAATCTTACGAAAGAGATTCATAAAACAATTGAATTTATGTTTGATTAAAGATTTTATATGGTTTAAATATCCTGAAGTTTTTGGCTAGTTGAACTAGTTTTTTATAGAAAAGAGCTATAAAATTGTTTCTGCAATCATTTCAATACATTTGAATATCGATAAGTGTATGAAATACTTGTTTTGTTTCTTATTATTGGTCAATTACACAGGCAGTTTTGCCAATGACAGTTCACTTATCACCCAACTGCTGGAGAGAATTGCTTTTTTGCAAACCAAAGAAGAAGGAATTTTTCCTAAAGGTACTATACCATCTTATAGGATGTATGCGCACAACAAAGACCGATACAAAGCAGATATCAACCCTTTCTTTACCGGCCTGGTTTCATTTAGCTTACTGGATATTCATCCATATTTAAAAGATCAACAAAAGAAAATTGCCAATCAAATTATTCACAACAGCTACCCCGTATTTGAAAAATTCAAAAACAAAAAAAACAATTATCCCACTTATAATTTCTGGCCAACAGACACCCCTCAGATTTTCCCAAATGCAGGCTGGATGAATCTGTTGGATAAAAGCCGGTCATTGCCCGATGACATGGATGATACGGTCATCATTTTAATGGCATTACAGTCCAATGATTCCATCGCCAGAGTAGTGCATAAGTTGATGCAAAAACATATTAACAGCAATTCCAATCCTGTAAGAAACACATTTAAAGAATACAGAAAGCTGGGTGCTTACTCAACCTGGTTTGGCAAAAAAATGCCAACTGAATTTGACATCAGTGTGTTGATGAATGTACTATACTTTGTTCAGAAATATGACTTGGAATGGAGCGCTGCAGATTCAGCCAGTTTAGAACTAATAATAGATGCTATAGAAACAAGAAAGCATATTGACCATGCTAATTATATTTCTCATCATTATGCAAAAGCCGCTATTATTTTATATCATCTTTCCAGACTAATGTCAGTCAAGCCAATACCTGCTTTGGAATTATTGAAACCACAACTTATCAATCAGGCGACCAATCTTTTTCATCAATCCGGTTCTTTCATGGAAAAGATTTTATTGAGTACTTCATTACTTAAGTGGGGAGCTAAACCGCCAGAAATTTCAATAGGCCCAGATCAGGACTTAATTTCTTTAATTGAAGATGAAACCTTTTCATTTTTCATTGCCAATATGGGATCCATCTATCCCGATCAGGTAAAGAAGTTTTTAACCAAATCTAAATTGGGCACATTTTATTATTACAGTCCAGGTTATAACAACTTACTCGTCTTAGAAAACTTAATCTGGCAGAAAAGATTCTTTCAAATTCACTAACAGACAATCATTTAGAAGGCTGAATATAATACTTGATTTATCCCAATAAAAAAACCCCGAAATTTTCGGGGTTTTTAGTGGAGACTAAAGTCTATCGAACCGACAGCCTGTAAGCCCCTTATTATTAATGATTTAACCAATTCTCTTTAATTCTCAGTTCCCCTTTTTTGCACCTAACCTTGCAATTACTACATCAAAGATCGATTGTTTTCCAAATATAATCATTAACGAATCGAACCTTGGTACTTGGATAAAAAATAGATCTATTTTTTTATCTATCAACTTCCAGCCATCTATAGTAGTCGCCGCCTCACGATGTTCAGCGGCTTATATCCGCCCAGCCCCATAAAGGGGTGCTGGGCTTTTGGTCTTAAGCAAGTACACCAAGTTCTTTAGCAATGTTCTTGGTCTTTCTGATGGTTACTGGTGAGACCTTGAGGATTTTAGATATCTCATAGAAGGTGTAGTTTCCATCTGCTAGATATTTTAGGATCTTTTGGCTACGTTCTTTTTGGATATGACGTTCAGGGGTGGTTTTGCTATCTACCTTTCTTCCGGTATATAATCCTTTGGCTTGTCTTAGACGAATACCTTCCATTTGTCTCTCTTTGATAAGGTTCTTTTCGAACTGGCTCATCATGGATAATATTGACATCAATAGTTCTGAGAACTTATCAACCTTACCATCAGTGGTTATGTTTCTGATTGACGGGTTAGCACATACTATTATTATTCCCTTGGTGGTTAGTTCTTCCCAAACTGATAGAACATCAAGGGTGTTTCTTCCCAATCGATCTATGGAATGAATATGAAGCTCTGTGAGCTTATTCTCATCCATTAGTCTTTTGATCTGTTGACCTTTTGGTCTTTGGAATAATGGAATAGATCCGGAGCAGAAGTCAGTGAAGATGTAATCAAAACTTTTGTCTTGATCTTGACGTTCCGGGTTTTGAGTTATGCTTGAGCATCTGATGTATTTTACTCTCATTTTACAGACTGTTTATATATGGTTGGGGTCGAACCCCAGAATGTATCATTTTAAGCCATTTTTAGCCCATTTAAGACACTATCATTGCAGACTCTTCTAACTATACTCTAATTGTGTTCTTATGTCGCCCTTCGCGCTGCTCAGGGCTTTTATGACCCCGGCCCCCGTGACCTTCCGCCCTGGTATCCGGCCTTCCGGGATAAAAACCTTTAAATACTATAAAGGGGGACTATGCCATTTTAAAACCGTGGCCCATTTTTTCTGAAAATTGGAAAACTAGTCTATTAACGCACACCCTGAAGATATGGTGCCATAGATATCTCTTTTTTCCAAGAAGTCTTGGTAGCGCTTTAATGAGTTGTAGGTGGTGAAATGTTGGTGTATAGAATCGATTAAATCTTCTATACTATCAGTTTTATAATATTCAATTAATTTTTTAGTTTCCTTAGAGTTGAAGGATAAAAAAAAGGAAGAATTATCCTCAAGATCTGAAATTGATTCTATTAAATGTTCAATTAAAAGTTGATTACCTTTAAAATCAATGTACAGTTTTGATTCAAGTGTTGCTACCTCTTGAATTTGGAATGTTTTAGTCATAATGAAACTTTTAATTAACGTTTTGAGTCACTTGTATAAAGTTCTTGGTAATGTAATAGTTTATGAATGCATTTAATAATCCACGATGTTCTATTGGTTCCCAATCATCATATAATGGGAAACATCGTTCATTTACTTGAATACCATACAAAGACCTAAATCCTGCAAAGAATGGTATCTCCAAATCACTTACCTGGTTGATGTTAAATTCTTCATCTAGAAATTCAGCACGAGCTTTTAGATATTCATAGATTAAATCAGTAATCATTTTTAAATAGATTTATTTTATTTGGGAGTGGCAGAATATTCATTTTGATATTCTTGCCACATGATTTTTTCCAATTCTATTATGATTTGTTCTAATACTTTAGCTGGAATTTTACCTTTAACTCTAACCAGGTCATTTTGACCAACAACTTTTGAAAACTTCTTGATCACCTTGCCAGTGGTATTTGATATCCAGCATGATTTAGCAACCAAATACTCGGTACCGTATGCGTTTCTTGAATTATTGAAATAGACTTTTAGTTGAATCATCATTCTTAACTTTTTAATTCGATTCATATATGCATGAATGTATTGATTCACCATTCTTGCTCCACTCGTATTTGAAATCATTGAATTCATTTTTTCGTTGGAATCAAGAAATTCAATAAAATCTTTTTTTACTATGTCTAGTTCATCAAAAAGATAGGCCTTGGATTTATTTTTCTTGATTGAATCTTCAAAATCATCAGCATCAAGCCAAGCCTTGAGATTATCTTCTGGTGCTGGAACAGCAAAGAAGAAAAAATAGGCTTGGATGGCATTCATTAATGCCATTGATGCTTTTATTACTAACCCCGAACTTATTATCATATTGCAAAATTATTAATAAAATTTGAAAGTTTTACTTTTTATATTGGGTAACTTATTTTTATAATTTTTCCACCTTTAAAATATTTTTAGAAGAGGTTTAGCAAAATTTGGGGTGACAAGGAATATA
Source organism: Bacteroidota bacterium (assembly GCA_039805185.1). Classification (GTDB taxonomy): domain Bacteria; phylum Bacteroidota; class Bacteroidia; order Chitinophagales; family Chitinophagaceae; genus Sediminibacterium. The sequence continues at coordinate 837 of JBDLUU010000053.1, read as the reverse complement.
TTTACGGATTTCGTCTATTTCTGCTCCGCAGGTTGAGGTGAGTAAAATATCGGATGATATTTGTTTATTAGGTTGAAACAGAAATTAATATTGGATGAACCAATTTGAGAATGATTTATTACATCAAAGTTACATTTAAAATAAAATAAATCATCGCTTGTTTGTATTGAATCAATATCTGATTTATGAAATTTATTTATAAAAAATCTAATAATTTCATTGGGTATATCCTCTAATTTATTCTTTGATAAAAATTCAATATGTTTTAATATATCATTTTCATCTTTAATATTATTAATATCATCTGCATTATTATCTAAAATATTATTTGTTATATGATTTGAAGTATTATTTGTTTTATACTCTGGTATTGGTAATCCCAAATTTTCCTTTACATCTTCTTTATTTTCAACATTGAGCATCCCATTTTGATACATCCAAAGTAATGTTTCATTACTATGATTGTCTGCATTTTTCTCTTTGGACTTCCCATAATATAACAATCGAAAGTTTACATTTTTCAATTCTTCACTTGTTGCTAACCTGTACCAAATAGTTTTGTCAAACCCTTTTTTGTTAAAATTACCTGACTTTAAAATTCCTGAAGTAACCAATTCACGTAAATGATTTCCGACAGTTTTAGTTTCTAAACCACATTCTTCAGCCCAAAAATCATAAGTACCAAATGTCCAATAATGTCCCTCTTTAAAGTGAGTTTTTTTTTCGTTTTCTTTATTATGTAAAATCCAATGTTTGATTCTTGGGAATAAGATTTTTTTAACTGGATCTTTAATTAGTTTTAAATCACTATCAAAAGTGAAATAGTAAGTTTCTTTG
>JBDLUU010000052.1:0-76412 GCA_039805185.1 Bacteroidota bacterium | reverse complement strand
TCAAACTCAGGTTGGTCTGAAATAATTGATACGCCATTTTTTGGAGCTGTTTCAAAAGCAAAATTGTTTGCCCATATTCTTTTTCATAACTCCTATCATTCAGGCCAAATTGGACTAGCAATCAAGAAAGGTTTAAAATAATTTTCAACCCTTCAGTTTCCTAATAGTCACATACTCAATCATCGCATTATAGTTGCATCTTTCGTCTGTAAGGGGAGCAAAATGATAAAAAGGTTATACTTTTATAGTGTAACCTTTTTTATTTATGACACCGAAAGAGATCTTACAAAAATGGGTTGAATGTTTCAACCGTTACGATTATGAAGGATTAGGCGAATTGTACGCTGAAAATTGCATAAATCATCAGACTCCCAATGGTTTTACGGAAGGGAGAGTTAACATCAGGAATATGTTCAAGGATGAATTTGAAAAATTTGAGATGGTATGTATTGTGGAGAACATATTTGAGGATGGGAATGTTGGTATGTTAGAATGGAAAGACCCTAAAGGTCTTCGTGGATGTGGTTTTTTTTGGATTGAAAATGATAAGATAGTTTACCAAAGGGGTTACTGGGATAAACTATCCTTTATGGAACAGCAGGCAAAGTAGCCAGATAAACCTCCTGCAAACTTGCACTAAGTTCAACCCTTCAGTTTCCTAATAGTCATATACTCAATCATCGCATTATAGTTGCATCTTTTGTCGGTAAGGGGAGCAGATATAAAGATAAAAGGGTTATACTTGCATAGTGTAACCCTTTTTTATGGAAAAAAATAAAATGTTAATAGGACTAACTATAGGATTTGCATTAGGGGCAATCTTGGGAGTTATGATTGGAATAGTCAAAAAAGATATTGCTCTATGGTTATCAATAGGAGTTGGAGCTGGAATGTCATTGGGAATAATCTTTGGATGGCTATCTGAAAAAAATAATAAACCTACTTGAAAAAATTTGAATTATGATTTGGTGGATTTTATTATGCCTATCGGCAACGTTTTTGACTCTGTTTCTTGCTGGGGTATTTAAAAAGAAAAAATAACTTCCTGCAATCTAACACGAAGTTCAACCCTTTAATTTCCTGATAGTGACATACTCAATCATCGCATTATAGCTGCATCTTTCGTCTGTAAGGGGAGCAGATATAAAGATAAAAGGGTTATACTTTGATAGTATGACCCTTTTTTTATTTATACTTCTAGCACCTGTCATTTACCACGTCGTCCTTAAATTGTAGGATTTGTTTCTTCATTTCCTTAATCTCCTTAATCTTCTGTTCCAAAGAAATCAACTTTTCATCAAGAATTTCAAGTTTTTGTTTCTTGGTATATTTCCTGCTGTACCAGGCGTCAATGATTTGACCTATTTCTTTAATGGTAAATCCAACTGATTTGGCATCACTAATGAACTCCAATTTTTCAACGGTTACCTCATCATAGTGAAAGTAATTGTTCGATTTGACTGATTCATCTTGTTTGCCCTCAATCAACCCTGATTTTTCATAAAATCGGATTGTGTGGATTGAGATGCCTGTTTTTTTGGATAGCTCGTTTATTAACATATCACAAATATAGGGTGTTGAAAAATAAATATCAACTATAGACTATGCTCTACTGTTATAGGTTTAAAATTATGACAATATGTTTGTGAATCAAACAAATAATTAGATAATGAGACAAACAATTTTTATTACAGGCGCAAGCAGTGGTATAGGAAAAGAAACAGCAAAATTCTTTCAATCAAATGGATGGAATGTTATTGCAACAATGAGAAATCCTGAAAAAGAAACGGAATTGAATGGTTTGGAGAATGTTTTTGTGACGAAACTTGATGTATTGGATTTGGAATCAATCAACCAAGCAATAACCAAAGGGATTGAAAAGTTTGGAGGAATTGAGGTATTGCTTAACAATGCTGGATATGGTGCTTACGGCCCATTAGAATCTTTTCCAAGAGAAAAGATTTTACGTCAATTCAATACCAACGTTATTGGACTTTTGGATGTAACAAGAGCAATTCTACCTCATTTTAGAGAAAATAAAAAAGGAATAATAATGAATGTTTCCTCAATGGGAGGCAAAATGACTTTCCCATTAGGTTCATTGTACCACGGGACAAAATTCGCTGTTGAAGGTATTTCAGAATCATTAAGATATGAGGTGGAACAATTTGGGGGGAAAGTTAAAATAATTGAGCCCGGTGCAATAGCCACAGATTTTGCAGGTCGTTCTTTTGATTTTAATAATGATGAAAAGTTGAGTGCCTATCAAAAAATTGTAGGTAAAATTATGGCAGCCTTCCCACAAATGATTAAGAATGCATCATCAACAAATGTGGTTACTAAAGTTATTTATGAGGCAGCAACAGATGGAAAAAATAGATTAAGATATATGGCAGGAAAAGACGCCAAACTTTACAATCTATTGAATAAGTTATTGGGGTATGGCTTCATATTCAAAATGAATAAAAAGTTTTTCAAATTGTAAGATATGAATCCGATTGTTAAATATTTTACTGGTGAAAGGTTAGAGAGCTTTTTGTTTTTGGGTTTGGGAATTTTAGGATTAGCCCTAGCCCTATTCTTCCTTTTTATTCTCAAAACATCTTTTCTAAAAGGAGTTGCTATTCCCTTTCTTTTGGTTTCTTTTTTAGAAATAGTAGTGGGGGTAACTCTGATATATCGAAGCCCAAAGGATATCTTAAGGGTCGAGACTTACCTATCTGAAAAAAATGAAATGATACAAAAAGAAGAGATTCCTAGGATGGAAGCTGTGATGCGAAATTTTGTAATTTTCAGGTACACTGAAATCACTTTGATAATAGTTGGTATTATCCTAATGTATGGTTTTAGGCAAAATTTGCTATGGAATGGAATTGGATTAGGTCTGTTTATTCAATCAAGCCTAGTCTTACTTTTAGATTTCTTTGCAGAACGAAGAGGAGAAATCTATCTCGCTTATTTAAGGTCAATAATTGAAAATTGAAATAATTTCAAGAAGTTCAACCCTTCAATTTCCTAATAGTCACATACTCAATCATCTTATTATAGTTGCATCTTTCGTCTGTAAGGGGAGCGAGAGTGCAAAAGGCGACAGAAATGTCGCCTTTTTTGTTGTCCGTCAGTGAGTTAGGTGTGCTGCATCTTTTTTACCCAAATGATTTTATTTCAAAAGTTCAAAGTACTGAACATAAACACCCAATAAGATATGCCAAAACAAATAATGCCCTATCCTTAAGCTAAGGGTAGCTATGAAACCAGCATTTTTATAATATATTCCTTGCAAGTAATTCATTATTAAACCAGAAAGCAATGCATAAGTAATATACCAATATTCTCCCGTAGGAAGTTGTTCTAATGGTTCCCTTAATGAAGTCGCAATTATTGCAGTCCATAAGAAATAATTAAAATAACGACCATCTGCTATTTTTTTCCCAATGAGCAGGAGTAACGTTATTGGAATTAAACGATAAAAAACTTCTATTTCTAATGCACCAGAAAAATATAAAAATATAGAGTAAGGGAATGGCTGTAAAAATGGAGGTAATTCTGTGTAGGCTTGAGGATGTTGAATAATTTTGATTACAAGAATATCTAATATCCCAAATAAAGCTCCTATGAAGATTGGTTGTGCAAACCTGATTTTATTTGAAATACTTGGCTGATATAAATTGGGAATGCCAACATAAGTTTGAAGAAACAAGAATGGAACGCCTAAGACAAGCCAAAGCAAGTTTTCTACAGACCAGATTCTTAAACTATTATAAGATGCTTTAATTTCATTTCCATATATAATTCCAAGGAATGCAATTAATAGGAAACCCAAAAATATTGACAGATTTACTTTATTATCTTTCATTGAATGGATATAAATATTGAATTCAAAATTAATACATAATCAACTTTCCCCTTTTTGATTCGTGTGTATTTTTCTAATTGTCACCAGTTAAATGATCGTAATATGGCTACATCTTTCGTCGAAAAGTGGGAGCGGATATAAAAGAAAATGGATTATACTTGTATAGTGTAATCCTTTTTTAATTTTTATGAAACCAAAAGAAAGCTGAGTTATTGAAAACGCTGTTAATATCCTACATGACAAACCTATAGCCTACCCCTTTGATGGTAATAATCTCTATTTTGGAATCATCTTTTAAATAGCCTCTTAATTTAGTGATATACACATCAAGATTTCTGCTATTGAAAAATGAATCGTTTTTCCAAATATGATTTAATAATTCTTTTCGGTTTATAATGTCTTCTTTATTACGATAAAGGAATTTCAGCAACTCTGCTTCTCGATGTGATAGTTTCTTTTGCCTGCCATCTATCTCCAACAGTTGTCTTTGTTGTTGAAAACGATAGCGGCCAATATACAGTTCATCATTACCATTTACAACCGGCTTCTTAACATTAAGCAAATTTTCCATGCGTACGATAAGTTCCTCCATGCTAAAAGGTTTACGTATATAATCATTGCCTCCCAGTGTAAACCCATTAACTACATCTTCAGTTTGCGTCTTGGCTGTCAGGAAAATAATGGGAACATACTGGTTAATATTGCGTATCTCTTTTGCAAGTTCAAATCCACTTTTATTCGGAAGCATGATGTCTAATACACAGATGTCGGGGTCATATTTTTTAAATGCATCTATAACGCATGCTCCGTCATATTCCATAAACACTTCAAAGCCTCTGAATTCAAGTGTTTCTTTTACGATTTTTCCTAGAAACAGTTCATCCTCTACATATAAAATTTTTGCACTCATACTATTGGTAATTTGATCCTAAAAACACTTCCCTTATTAGATCCTTCAGATACATTGATTGTCCCATTATGTAGTTTGATGATCTGAGCCACATAGCTTAACCCCAAACCATAACCCTTTACGTTATGTCTGTCCATATTTGGAACGCGGAAGAAGGGATGAAATATTTTATCCTTATACTCTTTTGGAATACCTATACCATTATCTTGAATAGATAAAACAATAGTATTATTTTCTTTGTAAAGCTTTATGGTTATTTTAGGATTGCCATTACTATATTTTAGAGCATTATCTAAGAGGTTATAAATTACACTTTCTATATGAAGTTGATCGCCAGTTGTCGTAAAATGATCGTTTACTTTCTTAATACTGACGAAAGTCCCGGTATGTTCAAATTGAAGTTTTAATGTTTGTAGTACATTCTCTAGAATTTGATGCAGATCTATGGTCGATAACACTAATTTTATGGATTCATTTTCAAGCATAGATCTTTTGAGAACATTGTCTACAAGAAGTTCCAATCTATTTAATTCTGATATCGAAATATCAAGATATTCTTTGGTTTTTTTAGAATCATCTATAGCGTTAAAATTTTGTAATGCTTCCAGTGCTACATGAACCGTAGCTATTGGCGTTTTAAGTTCATGTGTAATATTGCTGATGAATTCATTTTTGATATCTGACAGTCTTTTCTGCCTGCGCAGCGTATGGTAAATGAAAGCAAATGCAGTAATGAGAATCAATGTCATCAGTATAGATCCAAATATTTGGCCACTCATTTGTTTGATTATAAAATCTCGCACATCCGGAAATAGAATTTGATAGCTGAATGTTTTTTGAATACCCGATAACTGGGGCGATGAGATAAATCCCTTTAGCGTATCTCGCGTCAGGTCAATATTGGGTAATTCGATTCGATTCCATCTTTTCCGAACAACCTGATAGTTTATTTTTTGTTGATTAGGGGAGAGTGATTTATGGAAATATCGTTTTATATCTGTTAGCGGGATAGAGTCGTTTAATGTTTTATTATTAGAGATGACCTGGATTATCGGAAACTTAGCCTTATAATCCTGTTGGTATTTTAAGGTCTTTGATGGAACTATTTTCGTTTTTGTTAAGAGACTATCTTCTTGAATTGGAATCCCAATTAAGTAAGGCTCATTAACTTGATTTTTTTTGAGCAGTGAAATATTCAGGCCTTGAGTCCTTATTCCTTTTAATTTTTTAATAGAATCAGTTTCGCTGTTGTCACCGGATTTAAGAATTATAGATTCATAAAATTCTGGTGGAAGCGGTTGATTTTTTGCATTGACAATACTTATAGACCTAATATTTTCTGGTTTTATATCATTTAGCTTTTTTGTGGAAGAAGTATCTGCAAAATTTAATCCATCCACATTCAGCAATATATTGCTTTCTGCTTTTTTTTTCGTGATCTTCTTTTTTTCAGCCTCAAAGTATACAGTGTCCAATACATGACTGAATAAAGAACTGTCTTTTAAAAAGCGAACACGTTGTAATTCATGGAAGCTCGTCCTGAATTGTGCATTCATTCCTTTTTTAAAATTGTCAAATTCATGATCATAGAGCTTGAACAACCAGTAGGTCTGTCCTAGGGCTACCAACAAAATGGTAAAGATCATCAGCAAAAGGGATAAAAGAATTCTTTTCACTATTTAAAGGTACGTCAGCCTTTATACTGAATCAACTTCTTAACATTAATTAACCTTATTTCAACTGCAGCTAACAAGGGTATAGGATAGATTTGTTTCCAAAATATATTTTATGAAATTATCGTTATTCACCATCGGACTAATATTAAGTTCGAGTTTGTTCGCTCAAAAAAACCAAGGTGTAGTTATTTATGAACGTAAGCAGAATATGCACCGAAGCGTAATTGAAGAGATGCGTGCTATGATACCAGAATTCAGGTCGAGCAAGCATATGCTGCTTTTCACAGAACAGCATTCGCTGTATAAAATAATGCCTGAGGATGAAGCTCCCGATCCATTTAATAATAGAAGTGGGATGGCAATCAATCTGGGAGGTGGAACCTCTGAAACTTATCTTAATTTCGGACAAAATAAAAAACTGACTGCAACGGATCTGTTTGGCAATGCCTATTTAATTCAGGATACGATAAGAAAATATGATTGGAAGTTGACTGATGAAACGAAAACAATCGCAGGTTATGTATGCAAAAAAGCAACAACTAATTACAAAGCGTTTCGTTCTGTAGCAAGAATTATGAATCCACTTAGTAATGTTAGTCCAGAACCTCCAAAACAGGAAGATATGTTAGTAATTGCTTGGTATGCGCTTGAGCTCAGTTCACCTGCAGGACCAGAAAATTATTCTGGCCTTCCAGGGGTTATTATGGAGCTAGACTTCGATAATGGGGCAACTGTATTTTTGGCAGAGGAATATCGTAAATTAGACAATATAAGTCAGCTGAAAGAACCTAAAAAAGGACGTAAGGTTACACAAGATGAGTATGTAATCGAAACAAAAAAAGTTATTGAAAACATGCGCAATGGACCTATTCAAATTAAAAGTGGAAATTAATAAAGTAAAGCAAAGGACGAAGGTCCTTTGCTTTTAATTTGCTGTAAATACTACTCCACTCGTATTTTTACCACTTTTGTTGAGAATATACAAAAAAGATACCATGAAATATCTTCTTAGTACATTATATCTGGTGTCCTCAACAAATTGCTGATTGGCAACTCTGCTTACGCCCACATTTTGATTCAGTAAATCGAGAGCTGTTAATTTTATTTCGCCTCGATTGTTTTTCAAAAAGCTTTTTGAAAGAGATGCTGTCCAATAAGGAATTTTAGTATTAAATCCGGAAGCTCTTCCGCTATTGATTGTGTACGTTAAATTATTTTTCAAGAGAATGTTAAACGGTAAATAATTAGTCATTTCAAAATTGTATGATTGTTGAAGGAAACGATTATTTAATGAAGGTTGAAGAGAGTAGGATGCTTTGGTAATATTCCATCTTGCAGAAGCATAGATTAGTAATTTGTTTTCAAGAGTGAAATTCCAAGTCAAGCTTGGACTTATGGATTGATTAATGAGTTTGTTTTTAAGGCCATTAATGAATGTAAATGTTTCATTATAGTTTATGCCCAAACCTATGGATAGATTTGATTTTAATTGACGGATTCCTAATCCTGTGTTGATATTTGCAAATGCATTAATAAGACCATCTACGTTAACAGGCGATGTAATTCTTCGCCCATTCGCATCAATAACATCCGATTGTACAATCGCATTATTTGTTTTATTGATTGAAGTCATCAGGAATATATTTCTGGCTCTCGGCAAATTGATATTCGTAAGGTTAGCGGTTATTGATTGTATGTACGATTGCTTAAGTTCTGGATTTCCTTTATAGATATTCAGGGGATCCGAGATGTCCGCTACAGGCTGTAATTGATATGCAGAGGGCATTTGGGTATTGGTTGTGTATGTGATCATCATACTTGTTTTTGCATTTAGGGTATAGCGAAGATTAGCTATTGGCAGAATATCGGTAAAGGATTGGCCGATCCTATTGCCGTATGTTATATTTTGACTTTGTAGGATGGATTTCTGTACAGTTACACCGATACCTGCATTTATTTTCTTAAAGTTAGATCTAAATCTAAGTGTACCACCAGATGCATTTTGTTTTATGTTAAAGACATTTGATAGTGCGTTATTCGGGATATCGAATTTCCCGGATTGATTATTATAATCCATAGTATGCCTGTCGCTGCTTCCATTGGTAGTATTGTAAAAGCCAGTTAGCTCTATCAGTGTTCTTTTGCCTACTTGTTCAGTGAAGGTTAACGAGCTGTTGAATTGATAAGATTGAACTGATGATGTATTCATTTGACTAAACAAAGAATCACGTGATGGAATACCCAAAGTATAGAATTGATTTTCCATTAGTAGTTTGCCAGTAGATCTGTCATCGTTAAATCCAAAAAAAATATTCGAAGACAACGTTCTTCCCCTTTTTCTAAAGCGTTTTCTAAGCAGGACATTATTGTTAAACACAGCTCTGTTAGTATTAATACTGTTTTCTGTGTATCCGTTATTTAAAGGCAGATTATCTGCTGAGTACGTTTTAAATGTGTTTAGCGATTGGTTAGCTTCTTGTTGAAAGGATAGTTGGGGAATGATACGAACGGAATGAAAACTGTCGATCTTATGGTCGATTGTAGCATTAAAACGTTGTTGTTTAGTTGATCGTTCATTTTGTGACTTCGCTTCATAGGTGAAGTTATTTCCGGGAAATAGATTGTTTCTGAGTGTAGTTTTATCCGTCTGTAATTGAATGTCGCTTATTTGCAGGCTTGCATTCAGATCAGTTTTTTTATTCCAACTTTCATTTATATTCAATCCGCCTGCATAGGTATTGGCGATACCCTGTTGTTGGGATCCCATATCTGCAACAGGTAGCCCAAAATCACCAGCATTTATACTTCCTGATTTAAGCATTGACTGATTAAAACTGAGCATATCTGAAAGCGCAAATCCTTGTTTGTTGATATTGTTTGCCATGCCTATGAATGAGCGCTGTTTACCTGTGTTGAACTGGTTTATGGTGGTTTGTGCATCAATTCGTTCATTAGTTCCACCTGCTACAGAAGCTCTTCCAAAAACAGCTTTGAGTTTATCTTTTTTCAAAACAAGATTGACTGTTGATTCGGTTTGTCCATCATCCATACCAGTGAATTGAGCCTTGTCTGACTTTCGTTCGTAGACTTGTACTTTATCTATCCAATCTGCATTGAGGTTTTGAGTAGCCATTTTAGGATTTCCCGAGAAGAATTCCTTTCCATTCACCATTACTTTTCGTTGAACCTTACCGTTGAATCGAATTGTTCCATCATTATCTACAGTGAAGCCTGGCATACGTTTAAGCATATCTTCAACTACAGAATTTGGAGGTGTTTTAAAATTTTCAGTATTGAACTGGATGGTATCTTTATTAAATTCAACCGGAGGACGTTTTGCGGTTACGACTATACTATCCATTGAAAATCTTTCCTGAAGAAAAATCGTATCTAAAGCGAGCGATTGATTTTTCTGAATAATGACATCTTTCCAAAAGGGAATATATCCAGTATAAGAAATGGATAGCGATAGATTTCCGGAAGTGAATATTGGAATGGTGAATCGTCCGGTGGTATCGCTGATGGTTACAAAAAGAATACTAGAATCTTTATTATTGACTAATGAAACTGTCGAATAAGCTAAAGGTGTCTTGTTTAGTTGGCTAAAGATCTTACCAGATATTGTTTGTTTTTGTGCGTTAACTGTAAAAGAAGTGATTAGTGATAAGAGTAGTACAATTTTCCACATATACAAGTGTTTGGGCCAAAGCTAACTTGATGCTTATGTAGATATGGTTAAGCAAGATGGGAATTAGGTTAATAATGGTTAATCGGTTATACTTGTATAGTGTTACTCTATTTTCATTCTACGAAAAAGTGTTCAACCATCATTTTGTTTTTTCTCTCGCTAAACTTAATTGGACAATTGTTCAAAAAAGGAATTGGGTGGATTATAATATTGATTTCACCGCTTCAAACAGAAAGAAAACCACTATTACAAATAGTTTACCTCACCGAGGTGGAGTAGTTAATTATAAAGGAAAAGAATATAATTATTTTATTTTTTGGACCAATATAAGTAATAAATGAGTCTACTATGACTATTGACAAAATAGAAGAATTTGATTTTGGTCTTAAGGATATAACATCTCTTTTAAACTATGAGTTAGGAGAGTTGAAATATTTGAATTTTAGAATTTATCGGTTTAAAAATCATTTACTTTATAACGTAGTTTTCATCCATAAATCAAAATGGCCTGTCAGGTGAAAATATCTATTAAAGGACAAAAAACTCTTTTACCAGATTACAGCCGGTTCGGATATTGTGAAGGTTCCCTGTGGAGAAATCATTTTTTAATTTATCAAGTTATGACTAAGTATATTATTTCCTTGCTCTTCATTACTGGGATATTAATCCTGCTTTCGGTTGTTTCAAAAGCACAGACCAAAAACCCCATCTATAGAATTGCAAAAATTGAAGTAGATGGAAACAAGCTGGAACAATATAAATCTGCCTTGCAAGAGCTAGAAAAAAGGAATTTTAAATACTTGATATGATAAATTATTTAATTGTTCCTGGCTTGGGAAATTCAGGCCCTGAAGATTGGCAAACTTATTTTGAAAACTCCGCTCCTAATTTCACCAGAATACAACAATCAGATTGGGATACTCCGGCCTGCAAAGACTGGATAAAAAATATTAATGATATGGTAACTTCATTTGATCCACCATCCATCGTTTTGATTGGCTTCAACTCTATTGTTGTAGCCAGTTCAAATGATATTTGGGTTTCTTTAGATAGAGCTAAATATTTTGCTGAAAAACGGGGTAGTGGTTTTATAAACATTGGAGATACAGGGCATATTAATGTTGCTTCTGGTCATACAAATTGGGAAGAGGGATTGGTGATTCTGAAAAAGTTAATGTAACTCTTCTTATCTATACTTGACTGTCAATATGAAAAGGACATCTTCCTTTTTGCGGTAATGGCTTCCAAGCCTCGTTATTATAAAAAAAGTTAGGAGTAATCATTTCATTTGTATAGTCCTGATGAAACACTTTTAGCGTTGAGCCTGAAAGCGGCGGAACAATCCAGCTCCAGTCTGCATGTACAACCCTTTCTTCGGACTTTTCATTTTGAATAAACTTGATAAATTGTTCGGATGCGGAATGGTGGTCGGTTATGGTTACTCCGGCATTTTTGAAAGAAAAATAAACAGCTTCATTTAAAATTACAATTGCCTTGTCTTTCCAAAATGGATTTTGTTTGTTTAGCGCTAATCCAAGTTTGTCAGCAATTGTTGGAAGTAGATTATAACGGTTTTCATCACCAAAATTTCTTGAGCCAATTTCTGTAACCATATACCACCCATTAAATGGAGCTGCTGGATAATGTATGCCTCCTACTTCGAGTACCATATCAGAAATAACTGGTAGTGCATGCCATTTTAAGTTTAGCTCTTCAAACCATTTATGAGAAGGATGGGTAATATTGACTTCCAAGATTGAAGAAGGATTTAATTGATATAATTCAGGTAAATTATCTTTTTCCTGGATAACAATGGGAAGTATATCGAACCTACAATTATTTCCATCCCACCCCAGTTGTTTGCAGCGTTTTGTAAATGCAAGCTGTGCAGGGTCACCAATTATGGTTCCATCTGCTTGTTCATGAGCAGCGTATCGAATTAATTGTTTATTCCATATACGAAAGGGGATAGACCCATTTGCCTCCTTTGGTGGAAAAACAGTTATAAGTGGTAAAATTTTACCATTATTGGTTGCTTGCAGGATATGATTCTCTAAAGCTGAAAATAAGTCTGATGCAGTTTTAATGTTTCTTTGATCATTCAGAATAAGTGATTTCCAATATAATCTACCTATGCAGCGATTACTATTTCTCCAGGCCATCCGCACCCCATGTTCAAGTTCTTTAAAAGTATGCTTGTATGTGCCTGTAAGAGCAATTTCCTGTCTTATGTCTACAAGCCGTGTTTCAACCTCTGTTAGGCCTAACTCAGCATATGCTTTTTGAATAAATTTAGTTGCCTTTTGAAATAATTCTTGTTCCACTTGCATTTTCGTTCAAAGTATAACTTGTAAAGTATTACATGTTAAAATTAGTGGTAAATATATTAATAGTAATATGTTTCAAATTATACCTTGTAAGCATGAAAAAAACAACAATAGGTTGAATTATTCAATCAATATGATTTTGAGGAGCTTGCCGAGTAATATGCAGAAGACTAGACTGTATAAATCATCAAACACCCAATGGTTTGTATCGTGGAAAATATTTTTGAAGATGGAAATGTTGTCATCCTTGAGTGGAAGAATCCAAAAGGCCTGAGAGGATGTTTTTTTTTGGATTGGAAATGATAAAATTATTTACCAAAGAGGTTATTGGGATAAATTATCTTTTATGAATCAGCAGGCTAAATAAAGCCATGAATTTCTTACACAAAGAGTAGTATCACAGTAAGAACCACACCAGAAATTGTAAACAGAATACCTTTTTTAAAAATTCGGGTTCCGGGAGCGAACATCCAGAAAGTAGAGATCACAAAAAACATCAGCGACAGTCCAAAAAATATATTGAGATAAAACAAGGGATGCTTGGTGTTGGCTTTGTGAAAATTATTCATCTTACTGACAATAAAAGGCAATTCCTTTACTGTATAGCTGGCTTTTCCAGTTGATACTTGATAGCTCCCTTGCTTAAAAAATGCCATATCGCCTTCCTTTTTCAAAAACTTCAACTCTTTTACCTTAATTGCCTTACCCAAAGATTCCTCATCCAGATTGGGTTTAACAATGGTTGTTTTATGCTTTTCCTTCTTCAGGAAATCGGTATTTCTGAAAATCAAAATAATACCGCTAATAGAATAGATGGCCATGATTCCTGCGAGGAAAAATCCCAGATAACGGTGGTAAACGCGCATTTTAGTTGAAGTCTTGCTCATTGATACTTAATAATTGAGCCGCGAAACTATGCGTGGTTAATGAAGCAGACTAACGCAAGCAGGAATTCCATTTACGAAATCAGTAAAGAAAAATTTGGCAGAATTAATTAAAATACATTTACTTTGAATTTCAAAGTACTTTTAATTAAATCAAAATGAGCAAACAAGAAAAACAGCTGGACGCCATCCAGGACATTAAAAGGATGATGGAACGCTCTTCCAGATTTTCAGCCTTGAGTGGCCTTTCCGGAGCTATTGCGGGGCTGCTTGCCCTGATTAGCAGTTTTATCACTTATTCTATATTAGATACCCCATTGGGCGAACCAATATCTTATGCAGAAATATGGTCAGCATCTTCAGAAACGCTAACAGACAAGGGGGTACTGATTTGTCTTAATCTGGGAATATTGCTATTTCTCGCATTTGGAATTTCAGTCTATTTATCTGCGCTGAATGCCAAAAAACAAGGAAGTAGCCCATTCGATCTAACTGCGAGAAGAATGCTATTGAACTTTTCTATTCCATTACTGGCAGGAGCCATATATAGCGCAATTCTATTACAGCAGGGACATATTGAATTGATACTACCTGCTACACTTCTGTTCTATGGAATGGGGATGTTGAACGCAGGCAAATATACCATTGATCTGATGCGCTATTTGGGTATATGTATGATAGCACTCGGGCTAATGAGTTCATTTTTTTCTGCCCATGGGTTCTTGATTTGGACATTAGGTTTTGGGCTTTTACATATTGTATTTGGAGTCATTATCTACTATAAAAACGAAAAGTGAAAAACCGAATAGAAAATCTGAATAAAGCTTTTGAGAGCAGGGTTCGTTTGGGCATCATGTCTGTTTTAATGGTAGCAGATCAGGTTGATTTTGTAACCTTAAAGGAACAGCTACAGGTTACAGACGGAAATATAGCCAGTCATATTACTGCCTTGGAAAAATTGACCTATATAAAAGTTGAAAAGAAATTTATTGGGAAAAAACCAAATACAACCTATTTAGTAACTACTCAGGGGAAGAAAGCATTTAAAGAGCATATCAATGCACTTGAAAAGTTAATCAAACAAACAATTTAAAAATGGAAAAAAACATTTTAAAAATAACAGGCAAACAATTTTCAGAATTGTTTCTGATTTCCTGCGGGATTATAATCGCTGCCTGTATAGCCAAAATACCTCAGTTTTTTGGGCTGGTAGAAGACGAATATTATGCAAAGAACCTTTCATTCATTATAGTTCCTTCTTTGATGGGATACTTTATCTGGAAAAAAGAAATCAACATTAAAAAAGCAGCTATTGCTTTATCGCTAATTATTTTTTCATGGGTGTACATGAACCTGTTGCCAGCGGTTGAATCTAAAGACTCGCTGATATTGGCCTGCATGCATATGCCCATTTTTGCCTGGAGCATACTGGGTTTTATTTACATCAAAGGAGAAGTAAATAATGCTAAATCAAAAATTGAGTATTTAATTTTCAACAGCAATCTGGCAGTGATGTCTGCGCTTCTGGTAATGGCTGGCTTTATCTTTTCTGCATTAACCATTGGCTTATTTAACCTGATTGAGGTTAAAATTGAAACATTCTATTTTAGCTATGTTGTTATTACAGGACTGTCTGCCATTCCCTTAATTGCCAGTTACCTGGTAGAAAACAATGCAGGACTGGTAAACAAAATTACCCCCTTGATTGCCAAAATATTCACACCGATTGTTTTAATCATGCTCACCATCTTTACGATTACCTTATTCACAACAGGCAAAAGTATTTATAGCAACAGAGATTTTCTGCTCATATTCAATGTAGTATTGATAGGAGTAATGGCCTTGATATTATTTTCTGTTATTGAAGCGAACAAACAAAAAGAAAATAAGGTCAATACCATTCTGGTGTTCTTATTGGCACTGGTTACCATTATAGTAAATGGAATTGCATTATCTGCCATTTTATTCAGACTATCTGCTTTTGGAATCAGTGCAAACAGAATAGCCGTGCTGGGCGTCAACCTAATTATTTTTGTCAATCTAATTTTTGTATTCTTCAAACTAATTAAAGCAATTAAAAAGAAGGTAGAAATTGAAGAAGTTGCCAATACTATAGTAGCTTACTTACCCATCTATGGGGGTTGGGCATTTATTGTAACTTTTTTATTTCCGCTTTTGTTCCAATACAAATAAACCTATCGAAACTTCTGTGCCTTCGTTTTGAACTGCAATCAATTCCTGTTTCTGAATGAAAAATGAAAAGAAGGAAACAAAAGAACTTGCATTGATACGATAAGGGGTTGCTAATAGAATAATGGCCCCTTTTTCTAAATATGATTTCAGTAGTAATTTCAAAGATTCAAAATCCTTCTCATCATAATTAATATCACTTAAGAGAAGAATATCTGCGGGAATATCTCCGGCATAATCATTCCAATCCAGTTCCAATGCGTTTACATTTTTACATCCAAGAGCATCAATGTTTATTTGCATCAGCTCCACAGCCTCTTTGGCATAATCGGTTATGATTACTGAAGATGCTGTTTTTGCTGCAAAAAAAGAAGGCAAGCCAATACCTGCACCCAGTTCTAATACCTTTTTCTGCTGTACTAAATCTGGATAGCGCTTCAAATAAGAAAGCATTGCCAAAGAAGAAGGCCAGCATCTGGACCAGAAAGGAAACGCTGCATCTGCATTATTTAGTAGCAACTTTTCATAAGTTTCCTTTACCTTATCCGGATCCGGAATTGTTAAACTCAAATTAGTAGAAAATATATAATTAAGTACGGGGTACACCATCGCCATCTACATCACAATATTTTCATACAATACATTGGCAACTTTTCGCAACACGTTATTAAAACCTTTTTCATAAGAAGGATCGCAACCGTTACTAATTACTACTATGCCGAATTTTTCTTTGGGCTCAAAAAACATGATACTGTAGAGTCCATATGCAGAACCCGTATGACCAACCAGAGTTTTTCCTTCAATGAGATTGGTGGTTTTAGATAGTGCTAGGCCATATTGCTCTTTTTCAGAAAACATGGTTTGCATTTTTCTAGCGCTCTTCTTTGCAATGATTCTTTTACCATGAAACTTGCCATAATTAGCATGCATCATCATATAGTTTGCTAAATCAGGGGCGGATATTTTCATGCCGCCAGTTGGAGAAAAAATGGGGGTTGTATAACCTTGTGTATAATTCTCCAATTCTTTTTTTCTTGAAGTATAGGCTCCCGTAGAGAATAAAAATTTAGCAGAGTCTCTGTTATACTCATATATCTGGGCAAACAATTGGTTGTCTAATTGATCCACATTATACCCTCCCAGTAAACCGAGTGGTTGAAGTATATTCTGCTGAATGTATTGATCAAATCTTTGTCCTGAAATCTTTTCCAATATTGCCCCTGCCATATTGTAATTCAGATTACAATACTGATATCCTGAATCCGGCGCGTAGGAATTGTAGCAATTTTTCCAGTTTGCATTTTTGGAAGGATTGATTGCATCCAGACTAAAATACCCCTGACTATCATTGATAGAAGAACGATGAGATAAAATCATTCTTAAAGTGATGGGTTGTTCCGGATAGGCTGGATTGCGAACAATAAAACCAACTAAAGGACTGATATCATCATCCAAAGAAATTTTTCCTTTCTGTATTTGCTGCATAATAGCCGTTGCAGTAAAAGACTTAGAAATAGAAGCAATTCTGAAGAGATGATGGGTAGCCAGTGGCTCCCTGGTTTGCTCATTTTTGTACCCGTATGCATTGGTAAAAACTACTTGATTATTTTTTACTACAGCTACGGATAAGCCCATTACAGGCATTTCCTTCATGATAGTTAAAATAGCAGCGTCTGCTTTTGTGTTTTGTGCACTTAGGTTTGAAAAGTGACTCAAAAGCAGACTCAGGCTAAATAACAAAAATTTAATTGGATGCATCTTTACCGCTTTAGGGTGATAGGATGCATAAATTTAAGGGTTGGTTGACCAAATTGAACTCTCTTTCACAAAAACCCTTCTGTTTAATTTTAATTGTGCTATAATCAATTCAGCAAAATCTTCCGGATGCATCAAACGCTCTTCATTATTGTTAATCAGATTGGCTGATTGAGCCAGTTCGGTTACAACGGTACTCGGAGCCATTGCTGTTACCCTGATATTGTATTTGCGAACTTCCTGCATTAGAGACTCTGTTAATCCCATTACACCAAACTTAGATGCGCTGTAAGCACTGGTTGTAGCCGCTCCTCTTAAACCCGCAGTAGATGAAACATTGATGATGTCACCTGTCAGGCGTTTCATCATTTGAGGTAAAACTGCTCTGGTTGTGTAGTAAACACCAAAGAGATTAACTTTCACCTGCTGTTCCCACACTTCAGGACTCAGGTCCAGAAACTTTCCGAAAGTTCCGGTTCCGGCATTATTGATTAAAATATCAATAGGTCCTAATGCAGCTTCAACTTTTTCTACCGCCCAGTTTACTGCATTGATATTACTGATATCGGCTGTTGCAATGGTTGATTTAACACCTAAAGCATTAATTTCTGATGCTACCTGTTGCAGGTCATTTTCAGTTCTTGCCATTAGTCCAACATGTACCCCTTCCTTGGCTAATGCAATGGCTATTGCCTTTCCAATTCCCTTACCGGCACCGGTAACCAATGCCACTTTATTTTGTAATGATTCCATTTTAATATTTTATGCGCTTAAGAAAGGATAATCGGTATATCCTTTTTCGCCGGGTGTATAAAATGTTTGAGTATCTACTTCGTTTAATGCAGCACCTGTTTCAAATCTTTTTACTAAATCAGGATTAGCAATGAAAGGAACACCAAAGGCAACTAAATCAGCATCTCCTGCTTCCAATACCGCAGTTGCCGTTTCTTTATTGAACCCTCTGTTAATTATTAATGTGCCCTTATAAAGAGGTCTGAAATGCCTTGCCACTTCTGTTACAGCAAAAGGCAAATGATCTACCGGCACAAATGGCTCTGTTAAGTGCAAATAAGCCAAACCATAATCATTTAAGCGTTTTACAATGTACTCATGAGTTGGAATAGTACTTTCATCCATCGCAATGCCGAACAATCCATTTAAACTCGGGCTCAAACGAAGTCCAACTTTATTATAGTCGATTACTTCTTTGAATGCATCCAGAATTTCAAAAAGAATTCTTGCTCTGTTTTCATCAGATCCGCCATACTCGTCTGTTCTTTGGTTAGAAGTAGCATTGAAAAACTGCTGCAACAGATAACCGTTTGCGCCATGAATTTCTACTCCGTCAAAACCAGCTTTGATGGCATTTGCTGCTGCGTTTTTAAAGTCCTGTACGGTTTGCTTAATATCCGCAATCGTCATTTCGCGTGGTGTTACCGTATCGGTAAATCCATTTTTTGTGTATGATTTTTCGTTTGGATTAAGGGCTGATGGTGCCAAGGGCAAAGCTCCATTATGAAAATCCGGGTGAGACATTCGACCCACATGCCATAATTGAACAAAGATTTTACCGCCTTTATCGTGAACCGCTTTGGTTACCTGCCTCCAGCTTTCTACCTGCTCATCACTATAGATTCCAGGTACATTAATGTAACCAACTCCCCAGGTACTAACCGGTGCACCTTCTGTAATAATTAAACCAGCTGTTGCTCTTTGTGCATAGTACTCAGCCATTAAAGCATTAGGAACAGCGCCAGGGTTGTCTGCTCTGCTTCTGGTCATTGGGGCCATAACCATTTTGTTATTCAAGGTTAAATCTGCCAGTTGATACGGCGTAAATAAAACATTACTACTCATATATGTATTGATTAAATTAGTGACTTCTTAAAAATGGGTTTCAACCCGCATAAATGGATAATTTCTCCCGTTACCGATAGCGCCATTTCATCTTTACCTTCCACGATGGCGGCTGTATTTCCCCAGTCTACCAGCATGAATTTGGCATAAGGCAACTTGTGCTGTAAATGCTGTACAGGGTTGTTTTCAGGACGTATCTGTATAACGATTTTGCAGGTGGTGAATTCATTGATTCTTTCTGCAATCCGCTCTTGTTCTTCTTCCTTTTCCACTGCTATAATTACAATATCAGCTTCCCAAGATGCTTCCTTACTGCATTCCAGAATGGTAATGTGCGCATCAGGATATCTGGCTTGTATTGCTTTTTGGGATTGAGCCAATGCTTCCTTGTCTGCATCCATCAGTAAAACAGGATACTGCACAGAAATGCTTTCTGCAATTCGCTGACCTACAACGGAATTGGCACCCAGAATCGCTACAATATTGTTATACTGCATATGTTTAAATTGAAATGCAAAATTAGTTTGCATTCATTTGAACACAATTGAGATAAAACAAGAAATATACTTGATCTATATCAATGAAATCTTTGGTTACTTAGTAATTTTTCGCTTAATGCGGCTAAGTGTTTCCGGGGTGATGCCTAAATAGGATGCAACCAGATTCTGTGGAATTTTTTGTACGAGCTGTGGATTATTGGCTAACAGATGTAAATATTTCTCTTCTGCTGAATAAGCCAGAGATTGAATTAATCTCCGTTCTTTTGATATGATATTATTTTGAAACAAAATTCTGAAGTACCGTTCCATTACGGGTACTTTCAAAAGCATTTCTTCAAAGCCCTGTAAGCTAATCAGCAGTAATTCAGATTCTTCAATCGCGTCAATGAAATACGTGGATGGCTCTGCTGAAAGAAAGCTTAGAATATCTGCCATCCACCATCCCTCCCAGGCAAAATGAATCATATGTTCAGTACCCTTCTCGTCTACACTATACGATCTCAAAAGTCCTCTCTCTACAAAAGCGAGATGTTTACATACGTCTTCCTCTTGCAACAAGTATTGCTTTTTTCTTATCTTTTTGGGTGAAAAAAAGGTTTTAACAAGGTTTTGTTCCTGTTCGGAAATCAAGACTTTATCTTTAACCTGAGAAAAAAATACTTCGAACATTAGGTCAAAGCTACACTAATAAGATTGACTAAATAAAAAGGAACATATGAAAAAAATATTTGTATACCTGTTTGCTTGCCTTGTATTCAACCAGAGCCCTGCTTTTTCTCAAAACTGGACACCAGAGGAGCAATTGGAATTATTTGGATATTGTGAAAAAAAGTTCCTGATGAAGGAGTTAGGTATTTCAGAGGAAACAGCCAACAAGATTGGACAAATTAATTATTGGGCAACCTTACAGAAACTAAAAATTGAAGCCAACACCAATGATACTTTTGCAACAGTGAATGAGGTAAATCAGGAAGTACTTAAAAAATATAAAGCCATTTCAATTACCGGAGATAAAGCAAAGTCCATTCTGAACAGAGCCTATGCCAGTGGGTGTGCTATCACAGATTTAAAGCCTATCAGCGCTTATGATACCTTATCAAAAGCACAGCTGGTTGTAGTCTATAAAACCAAATACCGTAAAAAATTAATTGATCAGTTAGGAATCAATGGAAGACAGGCAGATATGATTATTGATGCAGAAGCATGGAAGCAAAAAGAAAGCCAAATTGTTGCGCAAATACCCATTACCGATTTTAACCGAATCCGTAAAACGGTAGCACTTAATAATGAGTATGCCAGAAAAATAAGTCTGGCAGATATCAGCGAAACGCAAAAAGACCAGGCCATCCAGTTTTTTATTCAGAACCAGTTATGAGCATTTACACCCTGAAAAAATTAGTGCCCTCAGACCTTCATGAACTGCAGGAGATTAGCAGAACTACCTTCAGAGAAACATTTGAAGCATATAATTCTGCGGAGGACCTAAATAAATACCTTCATGAGAAACTTTCATTAGACAAATTATCGAAAGAAATGCAACATCCGGATTCGGCATTTTATTTCGGGGAAATCAATAATGAGGCTGCTGGATATCTTAAATTAAATTGGGGTAGCGCACAAACTGAATTAATAGATGGGTCAGCATTTGAAATTGAAAGAATCTATGTATTAAAAAAGTATCTTGGAAAGGGATTGGGGGCTTTTTTAATGAATGCTGCGCTGGAGATTGCTTACAAAATGAAGCCAAGTTATATTTGGCTGGGTGTTTGGGAAAAAAACGAAAGAGCCATTCGTTTTTATGAGAAATATGGGTTCAGGGTTTTTAGCAGTCATGTATTTACACTTGGTGAAGACAGACAGACCGACTTATTAATGAAACTTGAAAATAACCAATCAATATGAAAACAATTTACCTACTCCTTCTTACTTGTTTAATGGGTATACAATCACAGGCTCAGCAAACCATTAAGGGGTCTTACAGAAGCAAAGAAAAAGCTGATATCATATATAGTTTAATTGATGGATATTTTGTAGAAATCAAATTCAATCTTACTACCAAAGCATTCGAATATACCTGGGGCGGGCCTTTTACAAAAGAGGGAAATAAACTGATAGTATTAACCCATTTTGATTCCAGAAATAAATCTGTTGTAGGTAAAAGCAGAGAAATTCCTTTTAATATCAAAAATCTGGAATTAATAGATAAAGGAGAGAATGCATTGGCCGGAAACTGGAGAATGAGTGGCAGAAAGACCAGTGATCAAATCTCAGAGAATCCACTAAGAGCAAGGCGCACGTACAAATTATTAACCGGTACTCGTTTTCAGTGGTTTGCTATCAATATTGAAACGGGTGAGTTTTCCGGAACAGGGGGAGGCACTTATCAATTTATAAATGGCAAATACACTGAGAACATTGAATTCTTTAGCAGGGATAGCAGCAGAGTGGGTACTTCCTTACAGTTCTCTGCAAAGATTGAAGAGGGCAAATGGCATCATAGTGGGTTAAGCTCTAAAGGGGATCCTATTTATGAAATTTGGACCCGCGATTAATATTTTGCCTTGATGGGAACCAGTTTAATAATTCCCAACCAGTGGAATATTTTAATAATGGGATAACAAGGATCAAATTCCCACCATCTATTAGCAAAATTAGGTCTGGCTCCGGCATGATGGTGATTGTTCTGGAATAACTCTCCCATCATCAGAAAGTCTATAATCAGCGTGTTTTTTGAATGATCCTTTTCATCAGGATAATTTCTGTATCCATATTTATGACCAGCCCAATTTACAACAGCACCCTGAATAGGACCTATTAAAAAATGTATTGGCAGAAACAAATACATCCACCATTCGGTTGCAAAGAAATAGTAGAAAACTACATAGCCTATAGCAAATAAAATTCTCATGAACCAGCTATCTGCTATTTTATCGATAATGGGATATACAGGAAAATTTTTATCGAATTTTTTTTCAACCGGCATCGTTCCTTTCAGTACGCCATGGTATACTTTTTTTGTATGCCACATCATAGAAAAAACTTCTCTGAAGAAGTGAGGGGTATGCGGATCCTTCTCTGTGTCGCTGTAAGCATGATGCATCCGGTGTAAAATTGCATAGGCTCTTGCGTTCAGATAAGAAGTTCCCTGGGTTATCCAGGTATAGATATACCAGAAAATTTCCCAGAATTTGTTCATCGTAAACATTTTGTGGGCTGCATATCTGTGCAGGTAAAATGTTTGTCCAAAAAGAGATAAGTACCAATGTAAAACTAAGAATATCAATATGGCCGTCATAGGCCGCGCAAGATAATTCTTAAACAAGCTTCTCCCATTTCTTTGTTTCGCTGTTATACTGTTTTAAAATTTTCGCACGATTTCCTCCAACAACAGCATTGTCTCCTATCCAGCAATCTTCTTCAATAACAATAGGTGCCGTTGTTTCTTTTTGATTTTTAATGGGTATATCCGGATCCGCATATCCGTGATTTAATCCGGACAAAACAATATTCTGTGCCATGATAGTATTGGCCCCGACTGTTACCGGACTAATGATTGTGTTACTTAAGCCTACATGTACATTATCTTCAATATATACATCACCCACCATATTGTTGATACAACAAAAGTCTTCTATCACCGCTTTCTTACTCAGGGAAAACATTTACCAGGGTGCCAAACCAATCTTGCGTTTGACCTTATAACTGATTTACGGGAAACTTTATGAACAAAAGGATTCATAAACAACCTAACCCAAAGTCTGCATCCGGGATTATTTTCGGAAACCATCATCCAGAAAACCCACTTCTTTAAATTGTCGTTTGATTTAATGCGTTCAATAAGGCTTATGCATAAAAATATCAGCTGTTCTGTTTAGTGCCAATTTTAATTTGAGGACTCACAAACCGGGCTTCACCGCAATATCCCGTTCATAACGGCCATTTATAAATGTAATTATTAAAAAAACATTAAAACAGTATATTTGTAGATTATTCAATTCAAAATAAGACATGAAAATCACCTTTTCAACCCCTTTTAAAGGATTGACTCCTTTATTAATGTTTAGTGCTTTAGGATTTGCTGCTTGTGAAAACAAGGATAAAAATGGGACCGCTGAGCTTATCCCCAGTTTACCAGTTGTTGAAGTTGTACAAAAAGACACTGTTTTACAAACGGACTATGTGGCCGATATACAAGCGGTAAAAAATGTGGAAGTCAGAGCAAGGGTTCAAGGATTTCTGGAAAAAATATTTGTAGATGAAGGTCAGGAAGTGAAAAAAGGACAACCCATGTTTCAGATTAATGACCTTGAATACAAAACAGAATTGGCCAGAGCAAAAGCAGCGGTATCCAATGCCATGGCAGAGGCTAAAGCCGCAGAACTGGAACTGGGAAGAACAAAGATTCTGGTTGAAAAGAATGTGATATCTAAAACGGAATATGAACTGGCAGCTTCAAAAGTGGCAGCAACAAAAGCAAAGATAGAAGAAGCCCTTTCTGCACAAACCAGTGCTGAAACCAAATTGTCTTACACTTTTGTGAAAGCACCATTTGATGGTATCATCGACAGGATTCCTTTAAAAATTGGAAGTCTGATTGATCCGGGAGCACTGCTGACTACCATTTCAGATGTACACAATGTTTTTGCTTATTTCAATATTTCTGAAAACGAATATTTACGTTACAGAAAGTCCCTTTCAAAAGGATTAAAAGAAGAACGTCTGATTCATTTAATACTGGCAGATGGTACGGAATATGCATACACTGGAAAAATTGAGACCAGCGATGGCGAATTCAATGAAAACACGGGTGCCATTGCATTCAGAGCCAGATTCCCCAATCCCAATAAGCTATTAAAACATGGTGCTTCGGGTAAAGCAAGACTTACTACAGAAGTTGATAATGCTATCATTATTCCACAAAAAGCAACATTTGAAATTCAGGATAAAACCTTCGTTTTTGTTGTAGACAAAGACAATATGGTTCAAACCAGGGCATTTAAGCCTGGTAGAAGAGTTGCTCAATATTATATAGTTGAAGCCGGATTGAAACCTGGTGAGCGAATTGTTTATGAAGGAGTACAAAGCATACGCCAGGGTGCAAAAATTAAACCTGTCAAAATGAACTTAGACAGCTTAATGCAAACTGCTTTAACCATCAACTAATTGAATCATGTTAGAAACTTTTATTAAAAGGCCGGTTCTATCACTGGTTATATCTATTATCATTACATTACTGGGGGTATTGTCTTTATTTACCTTACCTATTACCCAGTTCCCGGATATTGTTCCTCCCTCTGTAACCGTTACAGCAAAATACACAGGAGCCAACGCAGAAGTATGTGCGAAAGCCGTAGCAACTCCATTGGAGAGGGCCATCAATGGAGTGCCTGGCATGACTTATATGTCTTCCGTATCCAGTAATAATGGGATTACATTGATTACGGTGGCTTTTAAAGTGGGGATTGATCCTGACGTTGCTGCAGTAAGTGTTCAGAATAGGGTTAGTACCGTATTAGATGAATTGCCGGAAGAAGTAATTAAAGCGGGTGTTACCACCGAAAAAGATGTAAACAGCATGTTGCTTTACTTGAATGTAATGAGTGAGGACACTGCTGCTGATGAACAGTTCATTTACAATTTTGCCGACATCAATATTCTGCAGGAACTAAAACGTATCGACGGTGTGGGCTTTGCAGAAATCATGGGGCAGAAGGAATATTCCATGCGTGTATGGTTAAAGCCTGATCGTATGTTGGCCTACAACGTTTCTGCTCAGGATGTAATTGATGCATTAAGAAACCAGAACGTAGAAGCTGCACCAGGAAAAACCGGGGAAAGTTCCGGTATGAACCCGCAGAGTTTACAATATATTTTGCGCTACACAGGTAAATTTTTTGAGCCCAATCAATACAAAAATGTAGTTGTAAAGGCAGAGAACAACGGATCGATTTTATACCTGAAAGACATTGCTGATATTGAGTTTGGTGCCATGACCTATAGCATGATTTCCAAAACAGATGGTAAGCCTTCGGCTTCCATCATGTTAAAACAAAGACCAGGCTCCAATGCAAAAGAAGTAATCACCAAGGTAAAAGCCAGGATGGCAGAATTAAAAGAAACTTCTTTTCCTCCCGGTATGAAATACAATTTTGCCTATGACGTATCCAGATTCCTGGATGCCTCTATCAAAGAGGTATTAAAGACATTGATTGAAGCATTTATCCTGGTATTCATTATTGTATTTATTTTCCTTCAAGACTTCCGCTCTACATTGATTCCTGCATTAGCTGTACCGGTTGCCCTGATTGGTACGCTTGCGTTTATGCAGGTGATGGGCTTCTCCATTAACCTGTTAACACTATTTGCACTGGTACTGGCCATTGGTATTGTGGTGGATGATGCCATTGTAGTGGTAGAAGCAGTCCATGTTAAAATGGAAGAACAACATCTGAATGCGATGGATGCTACGCTGGCTGCCATAAAAGAAATTGCCAGTGCGGTAATTGCCATTACCCTGGTAATGTCTGCGGTATTTTTACCAGCTGCCTTCCTAAGCGGATCGGCAGGTGTATTCTACAGACAGTTTTCTTTAACATTAGCCGTATCCATTGTTATTTCTGGTATCAATGCATTAACCTTAACCCCGGCTCTTTGTGCGTTATTGATTAAAAACACACACGGTCAACCCAAGAGAAAAAATTGGCTGGGTAAGTTTTTCAACTCTTTCAATAATGGATTTTCAAAAACAGAATTCAAGTACAAACAGATTGTAACCTGGATTAGTGGAAGAAAACTGGTAACCTTGGGAATGCTTGTTGTATTCTTTGTGGGTACTGTTGGTATTAATCAGGTTCTGCCCAGTGGTTTTATTCCAACAGAAGATCAGGGGATTATTTATGTGAATGTTTCGGCACCTGCGGGAGCTACCGTTGAAAGAACAGAGAATGTATTGGTTCAGCTGGAAAAAGCCATCAAGGATATTCCAGCCGTTGAAAATATCACCACTCTCAGTGGTTACAGCTTAATTACAGAAGCAGCTGGTGCATCCTATGGTATGATGATGATTAACCTGAAACCCTGGAAAGAAAGGGATATGACGGTTGCTGAACTCATTCCGGTTTTAAGAGACAGGACCAGTAAAATCAAAGATGCCAATATAGAATTCATGCCTCCTCCAACCGTACCGGGTTTTGGAAATACGAGTGGATTTGAGTTGCGCATTATTGATAAAACAGGAACAGGTGATTTACAGCAAACAGCTGCGGTAACCAATCAACTAATTGAAGACATTAAATCAGCTGGTGTAGTGGGTTCTGCCTATACAGGATTCGATCCCAGTTTTCCGCAGTACATGATTCATATTGATTATGATATGGCGGCTAAAAAAGGGGTGACTGTAGATAACGCCATGACCGATTTACAAACCCTGATTGGTAGTTATTACGCAACCAACTTTATTCGTTTCGGACAGATGTACAAAGTAATGGTACAGGCATATCCAAACTACAGGGCTAAACCCAATGATCTAATGAATATGTATGTAAAAAATAATAGAGGCGAAATGGTATCTTTTGGAACATTCATCAAACTGGAGAGAGTGTACGGACCAGAGCAATTAACCAGGTATAATATGTACAATGCTGCCATGGTAAACGGAGATGCCAATAAAGGATTTAGTAGTGGTGAAGCCATTGCTTCAGTAGAGAAGGTAGCCAAAGAAAAACTACCCCGTGGATTTAGTTATGAATGGTCTGGTATTACCAGAGACCAGATTGCCTCCAGTGGTCAGGCAGGTGTAGTATTTCTGGTATGTTTAATTTTCGTTTACCTGATTCTTTCTGCTCAGTACGAAAGTTTCATCTTGCCTTTTTCGGTTATCTTATCCTTACCCACCGGAATTTTTGGTGCCTTCCTGGCATTGAAAACTTTGGGATTGGAAAATAATATTTATGCGCAGGTAGCCCTGGTTATGCTGATTGGATTATTGGGTAAAAACGCCATTCTGATTGTGGAGTTTGCCATGCTGAGAAGAACACAGGGATTCAGCATAATGGAAGCTGCCAAAGAAGGTGCCGTATCTCGTTTAAGACCTATCCTGATGACTTCTTTTGCATTCATTGCAGGATTAATTCCACTGGTGATTGCATCAGGTGCTGGTGCTATTGGAAACCGTTCTATTGGAACTGCTTCTGCAGGAGGAATGCTGTTTGGAACCATATTCGGGGTGGTAATCATACCGGGTCTCTATGTGATTTTTGCACAGCTATCCGAAAAACTTTCCAAAAAGAAAAGCCCGGCTACAGTAGTACCGGTGATTGATCATCCAGAACAATTATCAGACAGATAGAAATACATTATGAAGAATAATTTCCAATTTTTACTATATACAGGTATCACTTTCATGGCCATTTCCTGTGCCATGCCGAAACCTGTAACCCTAAATAAATCTGAAATACTTCCTGCAGCTTTTCAGCAATCAACTGATAGTGCCAGTATTGCAACGCTCCCTAAAAAGATATTTTTTCCTGATCCTTTTTTACAGGAACTAATTGATACTGCTATTGCCAATAATGCGGATATTAGAATTGCAGTTCAAAGAATTGCGTCTTCCAGAGCAGGTTTGGGAATAGCGCAGGGCTTAACAAAAATTGGGGTTGATGCGGTAGTATCTACAGGAGTAGACAAATTTGGGGATTATACCATGAATGGTTTGGGTAACTATGACATGAACCTTTCACCGAATATTAGAAAAGACCAGCAGATTCCACTGAACATGCCTGATTTATTTTTGGGTTTTAGGAGTAGCTGGGAAGCCGATATCTGGGGTAAATTGTCAAATCAGAAAAAAGCAGCCTTAAACCGATACCTTGCTACGGAACAGGCCAGAAAATGGGTAACCACACAACTGGTTGCACAAGTTGCAGAATTGTATTACGAATTACTGGCACTGGATAAAGAACTGGAAATTTTACAAAGAAATATCAGGCTTCAGGAAAATGGAGTAGAAATTGTAAAAGTTCAGAAAGCAGGTGGAAGAGCCACTGAATTAGCCGTTCAACAATTTACGGCTCAATTATTAGGCACCAAGAGTATGCTGAATGTAATGAAACAAAGAATTACCGCAACTGAAAATTTATTGAGTGCTATTGCCGGTAAGTACGATTTCAAAATTAAAAGAGGAGTGGGTATTACAGACTTACAATTACCTGCAACTTTACAAATCGGCATTCCTGCTCAATTGCTGGCAAACCGACCAGATATCAAAGAAGCTGAATATTTATTAGAGGCAGCCGGTGCAGAAGTAGAAGCCAGCAGAAAAGCATTTTTACCCTCTTTAAATATTAGTGCATACACTGCATTGAACAGCTTCAAAACATCTGTTCTTTTTAGTCCGCAATCTTTAACTTATGGTTTGCTTGGAGGTTTAGTAACTCCGGTGCTAAGTAAAAACATGCTGAAAGGAAATTATCAGCTGGCAAGTGCTGCTCAACAGGAAGCTTTTGAAATTTACAGAAAGCATATTATTTATGCATATCACGAAGTACAAACCAATCTTAGTGGGATTGATCAGTACAATAAAATCTATGACCTGAAAGTACAGGAAACAAAGAGTTTACAGGCTGCTGTAGCTTCTTCTAACGACCTATATATGGGAGGTGCAGCAACCTATCTGGAGGTAGTTACTGCACAAAGGGGTGTGCTGGAAGCCGAATTGGATCAAATCAATTCCAAGAAAACGGTTTTTGTGTACCTGATTAACCTTTACCGATCATTGGGAGGAGGTTGGAATTAAAATCAGGCTTGATGGTAAAGCCCGTTTTGAATAGCGTAGGTAACAATTCCTGCGCTGCACTTGGCGCCTAATTTTCCCATGATTCTGATTCTGTGTCCTTCCACTGTTCTTTTGCTCAGGTGTAGCTCACTGGCAATTTCCTTGCTGGTTTTTTCATTGCAGATTCTTTGAATAATCTGCAGTTCCCGTTCTGTAAAGTTGGCGGCAACCTTAGTTGGTAATTGATAATTATTGGCAACAATATAACTTAAACACTCCGCACTGATTTTGCAGAAATAATGTTTGTGTGCGTAGCAGGTTTGAATGGACTCCATGATTTCTGTCTCCCTTGCTTGCTTGGAAACAAAACCCATCGTTCCTACTTCCAGTAGCTGATACATCAACTGATGTGTAATCTGGTAGGATAAAAATATCACTGCAGTTTCCGGTGACTGACTCAAAATATGCCTGGTTATTTCTGGAGAGTCTGATTCAAGATCAATCAATACAACATCGGGTTTGGCTTCTACAATATCATTCACCCAGTTCTCTTTAAACTCATTGTTTCCAACAAGTTTAATAGTAGGGAAAGCCTGGAGTACTGTTTTTAAACCAAGCTTGTACATCATTTGATTATCGGCGATGAAAACGGTAATCGTTGTTTGCATAAAATTAGTTTTTAGTGAAAAGGGATATCTAAATTCCTGTAACAATTAAGGAATCACAATAGTATTATTACGATTATTCAGCGTTTTTTCACGATATTAGAATCATGAAAAAAACCGTTATTGCCACCATCACAGGCATTCTATTAGTGAGCAGCAGCTATGGACAAAAACAGCCCAACATAGACAGTTTGGTAAAAGAATCTAAAAAAACAGAAGTGTGGGAACCCGTTCCTGTAATGGTTAGTCCGGGAAAATCAGCCAGTGATGCTCCCTCCGATGCCATTGTTCTTTTCAATGGTAAAAACCTGAATGCGTTTCAGAAAAAAGGTGGGGGACTACCCGGCTGGAAAGTAGATGCTCAAGGAATATTGAATGTAGTAAAAGGATCCGGTGATATTGAAACCAAAGAAAAATTTGGCAGCTGCCAGTTGCATATTGAATGGAGAACGCCCGCTGCTATTGCAGGTGATGGTCAAAGCAGAGGCAATAGCGGAATTTTTCTGATGGGTAAATACGAGTTACAGGTATTGGATTCCTATAACAATCCTACTTATTCCAATGGTCAGGCAGGCAGTATTTATAAGCAACATATTCCAATGGTGAATGCTTCCAGAAAACCAGGCGAATGGCAGAGCTATGATATTGTTTTTAATGCTCCCCGCTTTTTTTCTGATGGAACTTTACAGCAACCTGCAACTATAACTGTATTCCACAATGGAGTGTTGGTACAAAACAGTATCACCATTTTAGGTGGTACTGAATGGATTGGTCCTGCTTCCTATAAAAAACACACAGACAAGGAATCCCTGGTTATACAAGACCATGGAATGGATGGGGGAAATCCCGTCAGTTTCAGAAATATCTGGATCAGGCCTATATAGTAGGGTTTTATCTATATTAAGATTGTATCTACGCTATGGATGTATCTTCTGCAAATGACAATGCTCGGATTTCTGCCCAGGTATAAGACTGACCCCTAATCATAAATCCACAATGTCCTCCCTCCTCTGGCATTTCCAGAAACAAGCAAGGGTGATGCTTTGCTGTTTCAATAGGCATGCAGTTGGGTAATAAAAAAGGATCATTTACCGACTGTACTACCAAAGAAGGTATGGCCACCTGATGTAATAAAGGACCTACACTGGCTTTTTCATAAAAATCCAGTGCATTTTCGTACCCATGCAAGGGTGCTGTATACCGGTTATCAAATTCAATAAAGGTTTTGATATTATCGTATCCGCTAGCATCTATCTGATCAGGGAAAAGCTTTGATTTTAATTTTATTTTCTTTCCCAGTTTTTTTAAAAACCGGTTCAAATAAATCCGGTTTGCAGAAGTGGATAAAGCATCCACACTTCCCTTTAAACTACAGGGCACAGAAAAGCCAATCGCTGTCTTAACTTGTTGTGGAACTTCAGATGAATGCTCTGCAATAGCCCTGAAGGTTAAACTTCCTCCCATGCTGAATCCTATTAAGACGATATGCTTATAGCCATACTGTTGAATACTATGATTTATTACGGCCCTTAAATCGTTGGCATCTCCATGGTGGTAAAACCTTACCAGCCTATTCATTTCGCCACTGCAACTTCTGCAATTCCATCCGAGAGCATCATATCCGTTAGCAGAAAATATTTTAGCCATACCTCTTACATAATGCCTGCCGGAGTCTCCTTCCAGACCATGAGTTATGATTACCAGTTTATCGGATTTTTTTTTCGTCACAGACCAGTCCAGATCCAGAAAATCGCCATCTGACAATTCAAGCCTCTCTCTCTTTGCATAATCAAAATCTACCTTTCTGAATAAACTGGGATAAATACTTTGCCAATGCCCGTTGAACTGAAGAAGAGGGGGTTTAAAACTCGCGGGATTTAATAGGGGCATAATGCTATTTATGCACGAAGGTATTAAATACCTCATTTAAATTAAATTCGTTCTATGACAGGAAGCTAGTATTTAAAACTATTACACCCGCTTGCATTATTTAATACCAGGCGTACCAGAGATATTTTTAAAGTGAATCCGACAGTAACACCGGAAAGAAAGGAAGCTGATCAGATTGGAGTTTCTGTTTTTGATTACGATAAAAAGGAAATTAAGGAAATCAGTTTTGTCAAAATTGAATCCTGTGAACAATTTAAAACAATGGCCGGGTCAGCTGGATTAATGTAGATGACATCAGAAAAAAAGAAGTAGAACTTTTGTGCAACCATTTTGGTATCCACTATTTAATTGCAGAAGACATTTTTAGCTTAGGTAAAAGGCCTAAAATAGATAAAATACATCCTGTTTATTATTTGCTAACAGTTCTACCCTAATGGTAATGGTACCGTCTTTGGTAAACTTAACCGCATTGGAAATCAGGTTATTTAAAAGCTGGGCCGTTTTCATAAAACTTTTACTTTATACTTAAGGGTATCCCTTTTCGCTTAATGAGAACAATCATCGCTGTGTGCATGATCGTGTTTTCTGCAAAGTCTAAAGTTCAGGTAGTGAGCAACCACAATAAATCCAACAGAAGGTATCAGTAAGATCCATTCTAATTGATGAAAGTTTACTTTCAGAATGAGTAGTAGAATTCCGGCCGTAAATAAAACAACAGGCCACCAGCTATGGTGATGTTTTTTAAAACCATGGTATAAAGCATAAGTACCCAGTAAAAATGCCAGCCCAATCATAAAATATTCAAAATGAATGTTTTCTATAATATTAACTCCGAATAAAGGTAGGCTACTCAAAAAAAGCGGGAGCAGGGCACAGTGTATGGCGCAAGCCACAGAAGCTACAATTCCCAGTGCATCCCAATTAATTTTAAACTTCATCAATTGCAAAACTACAACAATGCAACTTTGTTGCAAAATATTTGTTGTAAAATGGTATTACCTTTACACCTTAAATAAGCATATGAGTAAGAGAGTA
This sequence comes from Bacteroidota bacterium, assembly GCA_039805185.1. GTDB lineage: Bacteria > Bacteroidota > Bacteroidia > Chitinophagales > Chitinophagaceae > Sediminibacterium. The sequence goes on along the minus strand of JBDLUU010000052.1, from coordinate 43,407 downwards.
TTGGCCTATTTGGGATTTTTTCTGGTTTTGTTGGGTGGATTTTATTTTTTTCTATTCAGAGGAACCGATAAATGGAAGAAGAAATTATCTGTAATCAGCTATGTAAAACCTTTTCAATTTACTACACAGGAAGGATTACCCTTTAACGACCGTGATTTACTGGGTAAAGTAACCGTGGTTGAATACTTTTTTACCAGCTGTAAAGGAATCTGCCCGAAGATGAACAAGAATATGAAAGAGATTTACGACTTATTCCAGTCAGAGCCGGATTTCATGATTTTATCACATACCTGCGATCCGGAAACAGATTCTGTTCCCAAATTAAAAAGATACTCAGATTCCTTGCAGGTTAACAGCAGAAAATGGGTCATGGTAACAGGTCGCAAAGACAGTTTGTACCAGATGGCAAGAGCGTCATATTTACTGGATGATCCTAAAAACAGCGTACAAAAAATTGAAGATCAGTTTATTCATACACAATTTTTTGCGTTGGTAGATAAAGACGGAAAAGTACGCTCACAAATTTACGATGGCCTTAAGAAAGACGAAATTGAAAAACTGAAGAAAGATATCAGAGAATTATTACAGGAGCGCTCTTCAAACAGTAATTTTGTAAACGGTATCTTTAACAATAATCCTTAGGGAAACATGCAGGATAAAATAAGTGACATACTAAAGAGGAATCACCTAAGCATTACGGAAGCCAGAAAAAAAATACTCGGACTATTCTGGGAAAGCGGCAATGCGATGGCCCATGGCGATATTGAACAAAAAAGCAGTGATGAATTCGACAGGGTAACGATATACAGAACTTTACAAACTTTTGTAGAAAAAGGAATCATACATACCATACCCACTGCAGATAATTCAGTACGTTATGCATTATGCAAAGACGAATGCGGAGCAGGTCATCATCACGACGACCATGTTCATTTTATCTGTGATGATTGCGGAACCACCTACTGCATTGATGAAGTAAGTGTACCAAAAGTAAAACTACCCAAGGGATTTAAAGCTGCGCAGACTGATCTGGTAATTAGCGGAACCTGTAATAAATGTGAGCAATGATTTTAGTAACAGGCGCAAGCGGTCTGGTTGGGTCACACTTATTACAAAAGTTGATCCGGGAAGGTCATGGAGTTAAAGCATTATATAGAAACAATCCCCCAGAAATAGCTGGAACAGAAGGTGTGGAATGGATAAAAGGAGATATACTTGATATCGTCTCTCTGGAAGAATCTTTGCAAAATATTGAACAGGTTTATCATTGCGCAGCCGTAGTATCATTTAATCCGGCAAAAAAAGCATCCATGTTTCATACAAATGTGGAAGGGACTGCCAATGTAGTGAACGCCTGCATCAACAGTGGAGTAAAAAAATTATTATTTGTTAGTTCAGTTGCTGCTTTAGGAAGAATAAGAGAAGATAAGCCCATAGATGAAACGATGAGCTGGACGCCGGAAACGAGCAACAGCGAATATGGTAAATCCAAATACCTCTCTGAAATGGAAGTGTGGAGAGGAATGAGTGAAGGACTATCTGTAGTAGTTGTAAATCCTGTAATCATATTGGGTAGTGGAGACTGGAACGGAGGCTCGTCTGGCATTTTCAAATCCTCTTACGAAGAGTTTCCCTGGTATACAGAGGGAACCAGTGGATTTGTAGATGTTTTGGATGTGGTAAATGCCATGTATCTGCTGATGAACAGCCATGTAAATGGCGAAAAATTTATTTTAAGCGGCCATAACACTGGCTACAAAGATATTTTTGGTTTGATTGCAACTGGCTTTAACAAGAAACCGCCGCACAAAAAAGTAACCCCCTTATTAGCGGGTATTGTATGGAGATGGGAAGCAATTAAAGCCATGTTTACGGGTAAAGATCCCCTGCTTACAAAAGAAACCGCCAGGACGGCTCAGGCAAAAGTGGTTTTTAACAACACCAAGCTACTAAATGCGTTTCCTGAATTTACCTATACACCCCTTCAATCCAGTATCAACAGAATTTGTGCCGAATTCAGGAAAAAGTACCGGCTATGATTCCATCACTTTTTTCCAGAGTTCAGGAATACGCTTGATCCAGACCAGTTCACGGCGCTTTACGGAAGCATCTTCAGCAGGATAACCAAAATAAGTTTTACCTCCTGCCAAAGAAGAAGGAACGCCGCTTTGTGCCAGCACAACCGCATTGGCTCCTATCGTAAGTGTTTTACTGACCCCTACCTGACCCCATAGCGTAACTCCGTCTTCTATATTAGTACCACCGGCAATTCCAACCTGCGCAGCAAACAGACAGTTTTTTCCAACGGTTACATCATGACCTATATGTACCATATTGTCCAGTTTGGTACCCTGCCCAATTCTAGTTTCAGCTGTTACTCCTCTGTCTATCATGCAGCCGGTTCCAATTTCTACAAAATCTTCCAGTACAACATTTCCACAACTCAGCATTTTCTTATACCAGACAGGTCGATTCTTTTTGGTATTGTAATAAAAAGCATCTCCTCCAATAACAGAACCTGACTGTACAATTACATTGTTTCCAATAATGGTATTATCGTGTATGGTAACATTCGGATGAATGATACAATTATTTCCGATCACCACATGCTTACCAATAAAAACGTTTGGCATAATAATCGAATTCTCTCCCAACTGCAATGAGTTATCGATGGCTTGGGTTGCAGGAAAAAACGGACTGAAGTGCTGTACAATTTTTAAATAGGATTCGAATGGATCTGAAACAACAAATATGGTTTTACCGGAAGGAATACTTACCTCTTCTGTATTGATAATAATAAAATCAGCTGCACTATTTAAACAGGTATCATAATATTTTGGATGATCAACAAAGACCATATCTCCTTTTTCTACACGATGAATTTCATTGATACCTAAAATTTCTGCATGCGCGTTTCCGGCAATTTTTGCATCCAGAAAACTACACATCCAGGAAACCGAAATAGGAGAGGGAAACTTCATTTGAGTGAATTTTTAAGGTGATAAAGGTACTGAGACAAGCTTTCCCGAAAATTTTTTTTTGAAATCAGTTCGCCGAAAAATCAATCAAAATAGGGATGTAAACCGGTAAAAGAAAAAGTTTGTGATTCGCAAATCAAAATTTTATAATTCAATAAAATGCTTTATTCATAAGTGTTTCAGGAGATGATAAAATCATTTGAATATTTGTGAGTTAAAAAATGTCTTCAAAAACATGGAATTATTTCGCGCCGAAATTTTTGCTCAATTCACATTTAAGCTTAAAATGTTAATAAAATTGTTCAAAAAAATTTTTGTATAAGTTAAAAGTCTTTTTAATATTGTGTAGGGAAACGTGTTTCCCTGTACTTACTAACCCATCCATATACAAGGTCTCGCTTCTGCGAGACTTTTGTTTTGTATCAATTTGAACACCCAATTTATGAGCGAAGTACATTTTTCAGAACAAGAATTAATCAGAAGAGAGAAGCTGGCAAAACTGCAGGCCGCAGGGATTGATCCATTTCCCGCACCATTGTATCCTGTCAATAGTTTTTCTGTTGATATTAAAAATAACTACACCGAAGAGAAGAAAGATCAGTTTACCAATCTTTGTGTTGCAGGAAGAATTATGAGCATGAATGATAAAGGAAAAGTTTTCTTTATCAAGATTCAGGACAGCAAAGGCATTATTCAGTTATATGTAAAACGGGATGATATTTGTCCTGAAGAAGACAAGTCATTCTGGGATACAGTTGTAAAACACGGATTGGATTTAGGAGATATCATAGGATGTACCGGTTATGCATTTATCACTAAGACCGGAGAAACTTCCATACATGCACAAACAATCACCCTCCTTACCAAATCTTTAAAGCCCTTACCGGTAGTTAAGAGAGACGAGGAAGGAAATGTTTTTGATGCCGTAACCGATCCGGAATTCAGATATCGTCAGCGTTATGCAGACCTTATTATCAATCCGGATGTAAAAGACACTTTTGTTAAAAGAACAAAAATCATCAATACCATCCGTGACTTTTTAAATTCACAGGGTGCTGTTGAAGTAGATACACCTGTTTTGCAAGCTATTCCCGGAGGTGCAGCTGCACGCCCTTTTATTACCCATCACAATGCCCTGGATGTTCCCTTTTACTTAAGAATTGCCAATGAACTGTATCTGAAGCGACTGATTGTTGGTGGATTTGACTGGGTATATGAATTCAGCCGCAACTTCAGAAACGAGGGTATGGACAGAACCCATAATCCAGAGTTCACTGTATTGGAATGGTATACTGCTTATAAAGATTATATCTGGATGATGGAAGTGACCGAGCAGTTGTTCGAAAAAATTGCCTTGACGATTCACGGAACCACTGATGTGCAACTGGGTGATAAAATTGTAAGCTTTAAAGCTCCTTTCAAAAGAATCAGCATACATGATGCCATCAAGGAAAATACAGGTATAGACGTAAGCGGAATGGATGAAGCCGGCTTAAGAGAAGTTTGCAAACAATTAAAAATTGATGTACCTCCAACCATTGGTAAAGGAAAACTGATTGATGAAATTTTCGGTGCAACCAGCGAACATACTTATGTACAGCCAACTTTCATTATTGACTATCCGGTAGAAATGAGTCCGTTAACCAAAAAGCACCGCAGTAAACCAGGACTGGTAGAACGATTTGAACTGATGGTGAATGGTAAAGAACTGGCAAATGCCTATACGGAACTTAACGATCCCATTGACCAGCGCGAAAGATTTGAAGAGCAGGTAAAGCTGATGGAAAGAGGAGATGATGAAGCCATGTTTATTGACTACGACTTTTTACGTGCACTTGAATATGGTATGCCTCCAACCTCCGGAATTGGTATTGGGATTGATCGTTTATGTATGATGATGACCAATCAACCATCCATTCAGGATGTGTTACTGTTCCCTCAAATGAGACCTGAAAAATTCGAAGACTAGAAACTTCAAAGACTAATCAACAAACAAGTCGGGATACAACTGACCTCCCGGCACCACTGCATACTGATCTAAATTGGAAATACCTTCTTTGGCAAGAACCTCTTCGTCAATGAAGGTATTTCCCGTATAAGCCAGTCCTGTTTTGGAAAGTATATAATAAACACTGTCTGCAATAATCTCAGGAGTCCTACTCATTTTAGCCAATGCTTCGCCGCCCAATAGATTTCGAACTGCAGCCGTATCAATGGTTGTCTTGGGCCATAATGCATTGGAAGCAATACCGTCATTTTTAAATTCTGCCGCCCAACCCAGCGCCAGCATACTCATATTGTATTTGGTAAGTGTATAGGCGATATGTCCCCCCATCCACTTAGGTTTTAAACTAATAGGTGGAGATAATGTAATGATATGTGGATTGTTTCCTTTTTTTAACCAGGGCAAACAATGTTTTACAACTAAAAATGTTCCTCTGACATTAATGCTTTGCATTAAGTCGAATCGCTTGGCTTCTGTTTTCTCGGTATTGGTTAAAGAAATAGCGGATGCGTTGTTAATGACAACATCAATCCCCCCAAACTTATCTACTGCTTGTTGAACCGCAGTAATGATCTGGGCTTCGTCTCTTATGTCTACCTGTACAGCTAATGCCTTACCACCTGCCGCTTCCACTTCCTGAGCTGCAGAATAAATGGTTCCTCCCAATCGGGGATCTTCTTCCACACTTTTAGCTGCAATTACAATATTGGCTCCTTCCTTGGCCAGTCTCAATGCAATGGCTTTTCCGATTCCTCTGCTGGCACCGGTAATGAATACAGTTCTGTTGGCAAATGATGACATAAATAAAAGCTTAGAAACTCAATTTAAGCCAAAGCAATTTACCAACCGAGGAAATCTTTGATGACTTTTTCGGTTTCGCTACAGGCTTTCTCCAGATTGTCATTCAGAATGTTTCTGTGAAAATGGTTTTTGAAAGAGAGTTCGTAACTGGCTTTGTTTACCCTGTTGGCAAGACTTTCAGGCGTTTCGGTTCCTCTGCTCTCCAGTCTTTTCTTTAATTCTGATACAGACGGTGGTTCTATAAAAATGGATAAACAACGGTTGGGAAACTGATCTTGCAAATGAATGGCTCCTTTTACATCAATATCAAGGATGGGGACTTTTCCGAGATTCCAGATTCTTTCTAATTCCGCCTTTAAAGTACCGTAATAACTTCCTTCGTATACCATTTCCCACTCTACAAATGCATTCTCTTCTATCTTTAGCTTAAACTCCGCCTCTGAGATAAAATGATAATGTACCCCGTCTTTTTCCTCACCTCTGGGTTTTCTGGTAGCAGCCGAAATGGACAAAGAAAGTAACGGGTATTTCTGCAACAGGTAACGCGTTATAGATGTTTTACCCGATCCGGATGGTGCGGCAATAATGATGATTTTGCGAGTATCGGCTCCCATGCAAGAAATGTTTCTGCAAATAAACAGTATTTAGGCAGAACTATTGCGGCCAAATTTTACTGATTAAAATCAGCTTTAACTGCATTTGAAAATGCTGTTGTGGGTATGGTTATCATTAATAAAGAAGGGGAATACATTAATACCAGTAGTGCTACATCAATTTTATCCGATATTCAAAACAGGAATTGGGCAGCATGCGGATTTTTGATGTGACGGATGCGTAATACAGTGTACTGGATAAAATACACTTGCAGGAATTAACTACTGGTATTACAAAAAGAAAGGAGTGCGATAAAAGTTTATTCATAAAAACAGTAAAACCTTGTAGGGTTTTGTGACCGCGTCCGTAGTAACCAATCCAGACGAAAGTTTTGCATTCATTCTGGCACAGGTAGTTAATTTAACAGTTTGGAAGGAAACCGAGATTGCAATTGTTAAATGGACGATATCTTCAGAAAATTTAATCTGGTGAAAACCAGACAGGCTCAAAAATTCAGGTTTCAGGTACAAACACTGAAAAATAAAGAAAAACCCGGATGCTTCCTTAGATATTTTATGCGTGTTGAATATTAAAGAAGAATTTGTACAGGAAGATGACCGGAGAAACACATTTGAAGCTTTTTCTCAAATCAAATGTGGTGTTGAATTAAAAGACTTTGAAAACAAAATGTTGAGAAAATACGGGGCAACCATTATTATGCAAGGGTATGCAAACTGGGACAGTATGACACATTCGGTTTATGCAAGTGCCAGACACTTAAAATTTTAGGAACAATTCTGTTTTTTTTCTATCTTGATTTTCGCAACCGATTGCTATGCGTATATGCTGGAACTTATTTCTGCAACTGCAGGGATGGAAAATCCTTGGTGAATTTCCTTATGAAATTAAAAAATGTGTAATAGCCGTTGGGCCACATACCAGTGCCTGGGATTTTGTTGTTGGACTGGCTGTTAGAAGTAAACTTAAATTATACCACCTGAATTTTCTGGGTAAAGCAGAACTATTCAAAGGCCGGTTTGGCTTTTTTTTCAGGAAACTGGGCGGTTTTCCGGTAGACCGGTTCAGCAATAACAATGTGGTAGATCAGGTTGCAGAACAATTCAGGATCCGCGATCAGTTTGTTCTGGCATTGTCTCCTGAAGGGACCAGAAAAAGAGTTGATAAATTAAGGACCGGTTTTTATCATATTGCTATGAAGGCTGGCGTTCCTATAGTATTGGCTGGATTGGATTTTGGAAGAAAAGAAATCAGTTTTAGTGAACCTTTCCTGCCAACCGGAAATATGGATGAAGACCTGAAAAAAATCATTCACTTTTTTGCCGATAAGGAGGGAAAAATCCCCGAATACGGCCTGAAACATTTAGATCATTAATCCCCCCTAAACCATATGAGTCAAACTTTTCCTACCATTATTGATCGTTTCTGCCATTACGAAAAAATACAGCCTAATAAACTCTTTTTATCAGAACCGGTAAAAAGCGTCTATCAGGATTTTTCCTGGGCCAATGCTGGAAAAGAGATCAGATCAATGGCGGCCTGGTTATTACAATCAGGATTGAATCCTGGTGATAAAGTAGCTATCCTTAGCAAAAACTGCGCACATTGGATTATGGCTGATTTGGCTATCAATATGGCCGGTTTGGTTTCTGTTCCCTTATATCCTAATATAACCAGCAACGCCGTCAATGAAATTCTGGTGCATAGTGAGTCCAAAGCCATTTTTGTAGGAAAACTGGACAATCCGGAATTAATCAGAATGGGAATTCCGGATTCCTTAACCCAAATCAGTTTTCCTTTCTACTTTAATGCGGGCTGCCTGAACTGGAATGATTTAGTGGCTGCGACCCATCCAATGGTTGAGCCCATAAAGAAAGATCCAAAAGCACTTTCCTGTATCATTTATACTTCCGGAACTACCGGTACTCCCAAAGGAGTAATGCATAGCAATCATACCATGTCCTTTGCAGTATATTCATTTCTGGAAAGCACGCCACCATTGGCAAACGAGGTCTTTTTTTCTTATTTACCCTTGTGCCATGTAGCCGAAAGGATGCTGGTTGAATGCGGTGCTATTTATACCGGAAGCTGTATTCATTTTGTAGAATCCATGGATAGCTTTTCCAAAAATCTGCAATACACCCAGCCTACTATTTTTCTGGCTGTACCCAGAATCTGGGAAAAAATACAGGAAGAAATTTTACGCAAAATGCCTCAGCAAAAACTCAGCAGACTGCTGCGCATTCCGCTGGTTTCGGTAATGATAAAAAATCTGATTCGTAAAAAATTAGGGCTTGGACGAGCCAAACACTTATTTACCGGAGCTTCTCCAATAAACCCTGCAGTACTTAACTGGTACAAAGCATTGGGGATGGAAATTCAGGAAGCTTATGGCATGACCGAGAATTCTGCCCTGTCTCATTCTAATCGGAAAGGCGCCTGCAAAATGGGGACAGTTGGACAATCCTATCCGGGTGTTGAAGTTAAGCTTAGTGAGCAAAATGAGGTATTGGTCAAAAGTGAAGCAAATATGTTAGGTTATTACAAAGAACCCGAATTAACAGAAGAAATGTTTGAAGATGGCTATTTAAAAACAGGAGACGAGGGAAGCATTGATGAAGAAGGCTATTTGTGTATTACTGGAAGAATCAAGGACCAATTCAAAACCAGTAAAGGAAAATATGTGGCGCCGGCACCCATAGAATCCAAAGTACTGACAGACGCCATGATTGCTCAGGCCTGTGTGGTTGGATGGGGTATGCCTGCCCCGCTTTTATTGTGCACCCTCTCTGAACAAGCAAAAAATCTGGCACAAACGCATTTGCAGGATTATTTACACCAGCTACTTGAACGGATAAATAAAGAACTGGAACACCATGAACAACTAGCCAAATTGATTATTATGGCCGAAGAGTGGACCATCCAGAATGGAATTTTAACACCTACCTTAAAAATCAAGCGCAAAGTACTGGACGAAACATTTAAAGACTTCTATAACAACTGGTATAACGAGAATGTAAAAGTGGTTTTTGTGTAACTTGCAACAATAATTGGTACAGGAATGCGTTTGTACCATCAATTGACCAATAATATGTTAGACCAATGAAAATGAAAATCTACACTTTAGCCGCTTTGGCCTCAATTAGTTTATTTGCCTGTGTTAGCCCGAAACAATTAAGACAAGCAGAAGCAAGATATGGCGAATTGAATGGAGCTTACGCGGAATTGCAGGGAAAATACAGAAACCTGGAAGAAGAATTCAACAAAGCAAAGAACCAGATTAGCAATCTACAGACACAGAAACAATCAGTTGAAGCACAATTAGGTGCTACAAACTCACAACTTGATTATGTTAAACAAACCAATAATTTGGTTCTGAATCAGTTAAAGGACCTATCGGTTGTAACCGGAGCACAGGCTGAAAGTATCAGAAGATCACTTGAAAATATCGGAGCCAAGGATTTATATATTCAGGACCTTCAGGGATCTATTGCCAGAAAAGATTCTCTGAATATGGCATTGGTAATGAATCTGAAGGGTGTACTTGGCAATTTGGATGATAAAGACGTGAACATCAAAGTAGACAAGGGAGTTGTTTATGTAGATATTTCGGATAAACTTTTATTTAAAAGCGGTAGCTATGATGTAACTGAGCGTGCAAAAGATGTGCTGGGTAAAGTAGCGAAAGTGTTAAATGCACAACCCGATATAGAATTCATGGTTGAAGGACACACCGATTCTATTCCATTAATAAAAGGCGGAGGTATGATTGACAACTGGGACCTCAGTGTTAAAAGAGCAACTACCGTAGTAAGAATCTTACAGGAATCTTATGGCATGAATCCAAAACGTATGACCGCTGCAGGAAGAAGTCAATATGTTCCATTAACTGACAACACAACAGCAGAAGGCAGAGCAACCAACAGAAGAACCCGTATTGTTATTCTACCTCAACTGGATCAGTTCTTTAAATTGTTGGAGCGAAAGAAATAAACTTTTAACTGATTGATAACTAGGCGTCGGAGATAGCATTCTTCGACGCTTTTTTTATATAAATTTTAATCATAAATTGAATTAGCAATTAAAATCCATTTCTTGTAGCTCAAGGCTGCTTTCTTTTTACAGGCTCAGACAATTGAAAAAGAATTATTTAAGCTTATTCTTCATTATACAGGAATTCACCCTCAATAAAACGGGTTAAGAGAGTATCTTGCAGCTGAATTAATTTGTATGCAGGACTATTTGAATGGATTGAACAACTCGCAGAGAGAAGCGGTTACTCATATTAAAGGACCGCTGATGATTGTGGCAGGTGCGGGGAGCGGAAAAACAAAGGTACTCACTACACGTATTGCGCATCTGATGGCCAATGGTGTAGATGCTTTCAATATACTAGCGCTTACCTTTACCAATAAGGCTGCCGCTGAAATGAAAGAGAGAATTGAGAAAATTCTCGGCAATTCAGAAGCCAGAAATTTATATGTAGGAACTTTCCATAGCGTTTTTGCACGGATTTTAAGAGCTGAGGCGCACAAATTGGGCTATCCAAGTAATTTTACTATTTACGATACCGACGATAGCCGATCCGTATTAAAAACGGTAATTAACGAATTACATTTAGACGATAAGCATTATAAGCCCAATATTGTAAGCAATAGAATCTCTTCTGCCAAGAATGCTTTAGTAGGTCCTGCAGAATATGCCACAGACTATGCCATTCAACAGGAGGATGCAAGGGCCAACCGTCCTGCTATTGCACAGGTATATGCTGCTTATGCAAAACGTTGTTTTAAGAACGGCGCAATGGATTTTGATGATTTGTTGTTAAAAATGTATGAGCTGCTGCATAATTTTCCAGAAGCATTGCATAAATACCAGCACAAATTCAAATACCTGTTGATTGATGAGTACCAGGATACCAATCCTGTTCAGTATCAAATAAGTAAGTTATTAGCTGCAGCGCATGAAAATATTTGTGTAGTAGGTGATGACGCTCAGAGTATCTATAGTTTCCGGGGAGCAACCATTGAAAATATTTTACAATTCCAGAAAGACTACGATGATGTTAAAGTAGTTAAACTGGAACAGAATTACAGAAGCAGCCAGCAGATTTTAAAAGTTGCTAACCAGGTAATCAAAAACAACAAAGGCCAGATACCCAAAAACCTCTGGACCGAAAACCAGGAAGGTGAAAAAATAAAATTAGTTAGAACATTAACAGATAATGAGGAAGGGAAATTTGTTGCTGAGACCATACAGGAACAAAAACTACGCAATCATTATTACAATAAAGACTTTGCCATTCTTTATAGAACCAATGCACAGAGCCGTTCTTTTGAAGAAAGTCTGAGAAAAATGGGAATCCCGTACAGGATTTATGGTGGAGTAAGCTTTTATCAAAGAAAGGAGATCAAAGATTTACTTGCCTACTTAAGAGTAATTGTAAATACCAACGATGAAGAAGCCTTAAAGCGTATCATCAATTATCCGGTAAGAGGGATTGGAAAAACCACCATTGAAAAATTGGTCATCATTGCCAACGAACAAAATATCCCGGTATTTAATGTTGTTGTTCGAGCCGGTGAATTTGGATTCAGGGCAGGTACGCTGGAAGCCTTGCAGAATTTTGCTACCATGATTCGCTATTTCCAGAGCATGTTGACAGATAAAAATGCATTTGACGTAGCAACACAGGTAGGTAAACATACAAACCTTGTAAAAGAGCTTTTTAATGATAAAACCACAGAAGGGCTTGCACGATACGAAAACGTTCAGGAACTTTTTAACTCTATCAAGGAATGGACAGAAAGTCCAAGCAATGAGGATGGGGAATTAGGTGATAAGTCATTAGGATCCTACTTGCAACAAATTACTTTATTAACCGATGCAGACGACGATAAGGAAAACAACGATGTGGTTAAGCTGATGACTATTCACGCTGCAAAGGGACTTGAATTCGGATGCGTATTTGTAGGGGGTGTGGAAGAAACTTTGTTTCCCAGTGCCATGAGTATTAATACAAGAGAAGAACTGGAAGAAGAAAGAAGATTATTCTATGTAGCGGTAACCAGAGCAAAAGAAAGACTTTGGTTAACTTATGCAAACTCCCGTTATCGCTTTGGGCAACTGGTACAAAACGAACCCAGCCGTTTTATAGAAGAAATGCCGGAAGAATCGCTGGATAAATCCTATGCCGGGGGAGGCGCCCGAAATCATGGTGCCTCACAATGGGGTTCGGCTTTTGAAAGAATGAACAGGGGTTTTGGTTCTTCTGCTCAACAAGCTGCACAGAAATATGGTCCGCCTCCTGCAAAAAAACCAACAGGCAGCAAACCTGAATACATGCCTATTCAGCCTCTTGCGCCCAAAGTAGTGGCACATATACCTTCACCGGATTTTACACCCAGTGACACTTCCAATTTAGAAGCCGGACAAAAAGTAGAGCATCAGAAATTTGGCTTTGGTATCGTAAAATCAATGGAAGGTTCTGCCCATAATCCAGTTGCTACCATTGATTTTGGCGTAAACGGCGAAAAGAAAATAATGTTGAATTACGCGAAATTGAGAATTGTTAGCTAAACGACAATGTACTATGGTATCCGGCAAAAGCATTGGCGATTTTATTCCAGCAGTCTGCAAAATACTGCCTGCTAACCGAATAAGAGCAAACAACATTATCCACTCCATATTCCGATTCGAAGCCTAGGTTACCACTTTACTTATTTCACCATAATCCATATCCCCGCCCAAGGTCATTCCAAGCAAAAATGGATCGGTCTGAGCCTTTAATTGGCTTGAAAATACCATCTAGATACATAAAAAGACTAAGTTTCGCATGAGTTATTTCATTTGCTGCTCTTAAAAAAGGCGAAATGCATAGCTCATAACGCAAAATTTGCCGGAATATTGGCTTTACTTACGATATCCGAAAAATAAGACGTACAATCCGTTAATCTCAGTGCTTTGAACTTTCCCTCCCATCCTTTTGTTTTAAATTTGTATCCGATTCACATTTAAAAAACGCATACCATGATAACGACTGGCAACCCTGTCATCAGCATTTATACAGAAATGACTCCAAATCCTGAGACAATGAAGTTTGTAGCCAACAAGCTTTTATATCCTGGAAAAAGCATTGATTTTGCAGATGAAACCCTATCGGCACCCTCGCCGCTGGCAAAGGAATTGTTTAGTTTTCCATTTATCAAGAGCGTTTTCATAGCTAGTAATTTTATTACCCTAACCAAGACTGCAGATACAGAAGACTGGCAGGATGTTATACCTACCATCAAGGAGTTTTTAAAACAATACCTTGAAAACGGTGGTGTGGTAGTTAACGAAGAAGAAGTTGCTAAAGTAAAACAGGAAGCCAGCAATACCGTAAGTGCAGACGACGATGATATTGTGAAGAGAGTGAAGGAATTACTGGAAAACTATGTAAAGCCTGCAGTTGAAATGGATGGCGGCGCCATTCAGTTTAAAAGTTATAACGACGGAGTTGTAAACCTGATGTTGCAGGGTTCTTGCTCCGGTTGCCCCTCTTCCATGATTACCCTTAAAGCGGGAATTGAAGGCATGATGAAGAGAATGATTCCTGAAGTGAAAGAAGTAGTTGCTGAAGCGGAATAAACCTCAGTAGTGCATTATCTTGCATCTGCGTTGGGATGCATCTGGATTGCTTTTTATACCTCAAAAGGGGGAATTGGTTATGCAGGTGTACCGGGTTATACAGATATCTACTGGAAAAACCATCATCAGCAATACCAAGCAACCATTTATTCAAATGCCAATGATGCGGTATCTTTTATGGCCGAAATAAAAGCAAGTCCCTTACCACATAAAGATATTCCTGCAGAAATCGGGACCTTTCTGAAGACTCCCAATATTTATCTGGTCTGTTTTGTCTACGGAAAAAACAATGACCTGATAGACGATAATTTTATCCGGAAACATTATCGTCAAACAAGCGAATGGCAATTTAAAGACGGTTCCATTTTTTATTTTACCAGAAATCAACAGCAATGACGATACAACAGGTCTATGATGCTTTTGTTAGCGGAATACAAGAAACCGCGCTTTTAGAGTTCATTGCTGTTTTTGCAGGAATTACAAGTGTTTGGTTTAGCAGAAAAGAAAATATCTGGGTTTATCCGATTGGTTTGATTAATACGATTATTTATATCTATTTGAGTATAAAGGGACATTTATATGGGGAAGCCAGCGTTAATCTATACTATACCATTGTGAGTATATATGGATGGATTTTATGGTCCAAAAGAAATAACCAGACACATGAGAAGGTACTGAAAGTTGAATTCTGCAGCCGGAAAGAATGGGGACAGCAGATTCTTTTCTTTATTGGCTTTTATCTGGTTTTGTTTTTTTCATTGCAACAGCTGCAGGTTTCCTTTGCCCCGGAAGCCATACCCTGGGCAGACGCATTTGCCAGTGCAACAGCCTATACAGGCATGTGGCTGATGGCCAGAAAAAAAGTAGAAAGCTGGTATTGGTGGATAGCAACAAATATTGCTTCTATTCCGTTATACTTTATGAAGGGATACGTTTTTACCAGTTTTCAGTTTATCGTATTACTCATATTAGCGATTGCCGGTTTAATTAGCTGGCGGAAAAAAGCCAGCTATGCAGGAAATTAACAAAATAGTCATCATTGGTCCGGAGAGTACAGGTAAAAGCACGTTGAGCAAAGCGCTTGCTGCTCACTATCATACTTTATGGTGTCCGGAATACGCGAGAGATTACTTACTAAAAAATGGAACCCATTACAGCGCATCCGATTTACTGACCATTGCCAAGGGTCAATTGGAACTGGAAGATGAATATACCAGAAAAGTTCAGGAAGGGAATGTCCCTTCACTTCTGTTTGTTGATACAGATATGTATGTAATGAAAGTCTGGAGTGAATACGTTTTCGGAACCTGTGATTTTTTTATTCTGGATACCATCATCAAAAGAAAATACGATGGTTATCTCTTGTGTAATATTGATTTGCCATGGGTAAAAGATGAACTAAGGGAATACCCCGATGAAAAGCCCAGACAAGAGTTATTTGCTATATACAAAGACCTGTTGATTAACCAACCGGTTCCCTGGGCTTTGATTAGTGGAACAGATGCAGAGAGAACAGCAGCAGCCATAAGGGCAACGAATCAATTCCTGCAATTATTTTAAGAGTGCTTTGATATCCTCATCCCCTTCTATATTATTCATCTGTTTTAAAATTTGCGGATAACGCCAGGCAACTCTTCGGCTCATTGGTTTAACCAGAAATTTTTTGGGGTTAGGAAGTGAAGCTATGATCATGGCAGCTTCGGCACGAGTTAATTTGGATGCATCTTTATTAAAATAATGTTTTGCTGCAGCCTGAATACCAAAAATACCAGGACCCATTTCTATCACATTCAGGTATACTTCCAGAATTCTTTCCTTACCCCAGATCCATTCAATCAATTTGGTGAAATACAATTCTGGTATCTTTCTGATAAATTTGGTGATAGATCCTCCCTGCCACAAAAAAACATTCTTTGCTGTTTGCTGAGTAATGGTGCTTGCACCGCCACCCAAAGGTATTTTGGTTTTTTTGTTTTTCTTCTTGGGCTTAAGACTTTTTTCAATGGCATCCCAGTCAAAACCGCTGTGATCCGGATAAGCCTGATCTTCACTGGCAATGGCCGCCAGCTTTACCGAATAATTAATCTGATTCCAGGAAATATAGTCACGCTTCAATCCGTATCCAAAAGAATTAGCTATCTGTGTAATGGTCACGGGTGGCATCAGCCATCTGCAGACTATGGTGTAGAGCAAAGAACTCAAAAAAAGTATCCAAAGGATCCTTGCAGTTTTCTTCCAGATTTTTTTAATCACAAATATTTATTTCGAAAGGAAGATACAACCTATTTCAGCTTGTCTCCAAAATTAAGCACGCCCCATATTAAAGCAATTCCAAATCCTATCAGGATAATGCCAGATAGCTTATTGATAAAATGTAGATTCTTGGGGGTTAAGCGTTGTCTCAATTTTCCAGCCAGGGCCACTTTGGCAATATCGGCTAATAAAACAAATACCAGACAGGAAATGAATACAATCCACTTATATTGTACAGGATTAGAAGTTGTGGCAGCATCACCCGTTATAGCCGCCGTCCAGGCAAACCAGAAAAGGAATACAGCAGGATTGAGCATGTTCATAAAATATCCCGACAAAAAAATACCGGCCAGGTCTCTTTTGCGAAACTTTTTAATTTCAACCTTATTTTCTTCGCCAACAATTACCTTCTTGAAGAAAAAAGTATAAATACCCACCCCGATCAAAAAAATGCTTCCTGCAATGGCAATGGTATTACTGTGAGAAAGGGCTGTAGTAAAAAAACTGGTGAATAAATTACAAACCAGAACCAGACTGATATCACTGGCAGAAACACCCGCAACAAATGTGTAACCTGCTTTGTGGCCGTTTGCAAGACTTTGTTTGATGATGGCAAAAATTACCGGCCCTACTGAAATACTCAGAATCAGTCCTAAAACCAGCCCTTTCATCAATGGTGCAATCATCTAAACTTATTTAAAGTTGAATTACAAAAATAACTGATTGAGGCTATTTTATCGGTTAATTGTTGCTTTAATAATTTTGTCAAGCCCGGGGAAATGCTTGTCGAGATAAGGGTTGTCCCATTTATAAACCAAATCGTGCAAGGGCAGTATTTGTTTCCGATACTTTCCGTTTAGCTTAAACAATACATCCATACCTTTTACTACTCTTTCAAAAGGAGGATAACCTTGTACGCCTTCCCGCATGGTTGTATCCAATTTGGGATTATCCTGCATATTCACAAACAACTGCGTTGTTCTGGAATGTTTACCACTTCTGGCAAAAGCAACAAATGATTGTAAGTGCTTTTGTTTAACCAAGGTATCTGTGCAAAACAGTATAAATGAATACAGGATTTAATAAGAACAAAGCAGCAATAAAAAGTTTTCGCATTAGTTCTTCTTTTCTAAAAACTGGTACCAGTCCTGCAACATGGATCCCTTTAATACCCTTGGGAATTTGTGCTGTCCGCCAATTTTACCCTTACTCAACATGAAATTTAAAAAGTCTTCTTCGTTTAATGCGGTTAGTTTGATTTCCCTTAATGCACTTTTTCTTTCAACCGCATAGTCGTCGTTTAGTTCATTCAGGCAATTGTCTATATAGTTACACAGCTTGGTCTCGTCTACATTATCATTGCAGGCAACAAACCAGTGATGCCCAAAGAAGTTTCCGGAAGGTATTCCAGCTACTGTAAATTCAGGAATACTGATATTGAATTCTTCAGATGCCATTTGCACTGCTTTATTCATATTATCAACGCTCAGGTGTTCTCCTACCAGACTTAAAAAATGTTTGGTTCGGCCGGTTATGATAATTTCAGATCTTTCTTTGTCAACAAATCTTATTGTATCTCCAATTAAATATCTCCAGGTTCCGGCAGTGGTACTGATTAGTAGAGCATAATCTTTTCCCTCTTCTACTTCGTGCAACATTAAAGCTTCCGGATTGTCAATCATTTCTCCCTCAGCCGTAAAGTTTTTATCATCAAAGGGCACAAATTCATGGAAAATATGTTCATTGGTAACCAATCGCATGCCCTTTGCATACTGACGATCCTGATAGGCAATAAACCCTTCACTTGCCAGATAGGTTTCTATATAAGTAATAGGCTTGCCCAGCATTTTCTCAAAGCCTTTTTTATAGGGCTCAAAGCTTACGCCCCCATGTACAAAGAAGGCGAGATTGGGCCAGATTTCGTGAATATTATTCAATTTATACCGCTCAATGATCTGCTCTACACACATCTGAATCCAGGCTGGCACGCCAATTAAAAAACCAATATCCCATTGTGGCGCCTTATCAACAATCTCAGCTATTTTTTTATTCCAGTCTTTCTGTTTGGCAATTTTCTTACCTGGCTTATAAAAGGGCTGAAACCAGAACGGAGCTTTCTTGGCAGTGATCCCGCTTAAGTCTCCGGCAAAATAGCCCGGACCTTTTTGCAATTCGGTACTGCCACCCAATGTAAGCCAGCCTTTACCAATGGAAGCGTAAGGAATATTTTCGTATTTACTCAGACTCAGCAATTGTTTTATCATCACCATTTTATTTCCTCTCAATAAATCATTCGTTATGGGAATGTATTTACTGGCAGATTCACTGGTGCCGCTGCTGAGCGCATAGTATTTTATTTTGCCAGGCCAACAGATATCTGATTGCCCTTCAATAGTTTTATGCCACCACTCATTGTAAATTTTATTGTAATTAAAAGTGGGTACAATCTCTTGAAACTTTTTCCCGGGATGCTTGCTCAACAAGATTTCATCAAAACGGTATTGCTGTCCAAACGAAGTGAACCTAGCTTTTTTTAATAGTTTCTTCAAAACCCGTAACTGTTCTCTTCTGAGATTGTTCTGAGGAAGCCGGAGGGCTTTCAAAATAGCATTGGGGAGTTTCAGATCAAAGATTGGCATGCTTTCTTTAACAGTTGAGTTACGAAGCTAAACTAAATGAATTATATAAAATATTTTGTGAAAAGGGTTATTTATACTTTTTAGTTATGCGGGAAACAAACAATATTGTTTGTATAAAAAACGTCAGTATCCATATCCCTGATTTACCTCCGTACAAATGAGGATATTTATCCAGAAATATTTTCATGGAGCCATAAAAATGATTCAGATAATCGGGATTCTGTTTTGAACTGGCTCCCTTAATATGCGTTATACAAGCTGTTCCGAGATAATGGTTTTCCTTTCCCAACCCCAATATTCTTAGGCTCAGGTCTATGTCTTCTCCGTACATAAAGAAGGACTCATCAAAACCACCGGCCCGCTTAGCAACTTCGGTTGGTATCATCATGTACGCACCCGCCAGAACGGGCACTTTGTGCAGGCTCCCGGCATTTAAATGTCCCAGGGCATAACTGTTAAAAAAGGTAGAAGCGGGAAAGCGTTCAGCCAATCCCGTCAACTTAAAAAACGATCCTTTAATGGTGGGTATTTCCCTTTTGCTTTCCGGCAAAAAAGCACCTTGGCTATTTCTCATTTGAACACCCAGTGCCCCTACTTCATGATGTGCTTGCAAATAGGTAATAGATTGCTGTAAAACATCTGTAGATAGAAGGGTGTCTGGATTCAAAAACAAAACATAATCACTAGATACCTGCTGCAAAGCGCGATTATTGGCTTTGGCAAAACCAATGTTTTTGGATTCTGATAACCATTGAACTTCCGGATATTTTGAAGCAAGCAAAGCCTGTTTTTCCTGACTGTACTCATTATCTACCACTATAATTTGAACCCGAAAAGAATGATGAGACTGCTGAATGGATGCCAGACAATGATCCAGGTGATGATACACCCGATAGTTTACAATAATTATGGTTAGTAATGCAGTCACAATAATATTTCAAAGATGCAGAATCTGGGTTACTTTTGCTTCATGCTTAAAGAAACCTTGTTAAAAGCCACCGAAGCCGGGGCTGATGAACTCAGAAGATTTTTTAATGGAAGTTTTGTTATCAGTAATAAAGAAGGGATCAATAATTTAGTTACAGAAGCAGATCATGCGGCAGAAAAAGCCATCATGAACACCATACAATCTGCTTTTCCAGATCATTTTATTTTAAGTGAAGAATCCGGAGAGCTAAAACAGGATTCCACTTATAAATGGATTATTGACCCGATTGATGGTACCGTGAATTTTGCCAATAGCATCCCTATTTGCTGTGTAAGTATTGGGGTTGAAAAAGACGGAAAAATGATACTGGGGGCGGTTTATAACCCCTTTATGCATGAGTTTTATTTTGCAGAAAAGGGTCAGGGTGCTTATTTGAACGACAAAAAAATACAGGTAGGCAATAAAAAAACACTGATTACCAGCTGTCTGGTAACCGGATTCCCTTACACATATTTAGACGCGCCAAACGGGCCTTTGCAGGTTTTTGAAAAATTAATCAGAAAGGGCGTACCCGTGAGAAGACTGGGAAGTGCCGCCATCGATTTGTGCTGGGTTGCAGCAGGAAGATTTGATGGATTTTATGAACATAAATTACAGGCTTGGGATAGTGCAGCCGGATTTTTAATGGTGGAAGAAGCGGGCGGTAAAGTAACCGACTTTAAAGGTGATTATTATTCACCCTATCAACCGCATATCATTGCAACCAACGGATTGATTCACGATGAGCTGGTTGCTGTTGTAAACGGAGGCGCATTCTAGCCTGAGATTATTGGTCATAATAAAAACGAATTATGGAACAAAGAACAGAAATAGCGAGTTTAGGTGAATTTGGTTTGATTGAACACCTTACCAAAAATGCAGAAACACAGAATGCTTCTACCATATTAGGGGTTGGAGATGATGCGGCGGTCATTGACCATTTTGGTAAGCAAACCGTTATCACCACCGATCTTTTACTGGAAGGAATTCACTTCGATTTAATGTATACGCCACTGAAGCACCTTGGATATAAAGCGGTGGTGGTAAACCTTAGCGATATCTATGCAATGAATGCAACACCAACTCATATCACCCTGAGTATTGGCATCAGCAATCGTTTCAGTGTAGAGGCATTGAATGAATTTTATGAAGGCGTATATTTTGCCTGTGAAAAATACGGAGTGGATTTAATTGGCGGGGATACTTCTTCTTCTCAAAAAGGATTTATTATTTCAGTAACCGCAGTTGGGGAAGTGGCTCCTGATCAATTTATCAAGAGAAGTACCGCTTCAAAAGGAGATTTGATTTGTGTAAGCGGAGACCTCGGTGGCGCTTATCTGGGTTTAACGCTGATGGAAAGAGAAAAGAAAATCTACCAGGAGAATCCCAATATTCAACCAGACCTGGAAGGAGAAAGTTATATTGTTGGACGTTTGTTGAAACCTGAAGCCAGAAAAGACATTGTTGAATTCTTTAGCAAAAATGAAATCATTCCAACTGCCATGATGGATGTAAGTGATGGTGTCAGCAGTGAAGTATTGCATATCTGTAAACAATCTGGCTTAGGTGCACGCATATACGAAGAAAAACTACCGATTGCAGATGCCAGCAGAAAAGCAGCATTCAAATTTGGCTTGGATCCAACCGTATGTGCATTGAATGGCGGAGAAGACTATGAATTGATTTTCACCATTCGTCAGGA
The DNA here is from genome assembly GCA_039805185.1 of Bacteroidota bacterium. GTDB lineage: Bacteria > Bacteroidota > Bacteroidia > Chitinophagales > Chitinophagaceae > Sediminibacterium. Next base: position 21,821 of record JBDLUU010000052.1, on the reverse strand, counting down.
AGATCATGATAAAATTGTACTCAACGAAGAAATCAGTGTAATTGGATACATGACTGAAATAACGGAGGGAGTAAAATTGCTGACCAAGGGAGGTAATACATTTGATCTGAAAGCGCAGGGCTGGAATGCATTCAATTCTTAAGCATGAGGAAAAAGGTATGGATGGGATGGATATGGTTGTGCATGATACATACAATCATCCCGACTCAAGATGTCATTGCTCAAAAATCAATGGCCGCCCTACCCAAGTTCTCTCCTGCTGCATTAAAAGATGATGCTGAACTCCTGAAAAAAATACTGGAGGCCAATCATCCGAGTTTATACTGGTATGCTTCTAAAGAAACCTTAGACAGCAGCTTTAACCAACTCTTGGTTTCGCTGAATGATTCACTGAATGAAATAGCATTCAAAAATAAAATAGCCAGCTGGATTGCACTGATCAAATGCGGACATACCAGTACCCTGTTTTCAAAAAGCTTTCTTAGAAATGCAAGTCAGTTTCGTTATCCCAGATTTCCGCTACAAATTAAATTCTGGGAAGACAGTGCGGTAGTATTGAGCAATGGATACACAAAAGACTCAACAATAAAAAGAGGAAGCATTGTTGATCAAATCAACGGGATACCCTTATCCTGGTACAGAAATCGTTTGTTTCAGCAGATTTCCAACGATGGAAACGCCATCAATCATTCCTATCAGGTAATCAGTAACGGATTCCCTGATTTATATAAACAAGTATTTGGTTTAGACAGCAGTTATTTAATAAGCTATATAAACGCAGTAGGAAAAAGAGATACGGTATCATTGGGAAATTTTTCACCCATTCCCAAAGACAGCCTGAGCAAGAGAACACCCACTCAACCAACATCGCCTACCATTTCAAAAAGGCAAATGCGACTATTAAGTATTCGCTCATTATCCATTGATACCCTTACAAATAGTGCCTATTTAAGAATTACTAGCTTCAGCAAAGGAGGCTTAAAAAGTTTTTTCAGAAGAAGTTTTAAAAAACTGAAAAAAGAAAATATCGAGCACCTGATTGTTGATCTGAGAGAAAATGGCGGCGGCAAAATCAGCAACAGCAATTATCTTACCAGATACCTGATACAACAACCCTTTAAAGTGGCCGACTCGGTAGTAGCTACCAATCGTAAATTAACCTATGGAAGATATATACAACATAGCTGGATGTACTGGCTGGCTATGAACTTTGGCGCACACAAAACAGCAGACGGTAATATTCATTACCGCAGGTTTGAACAACATTATTTTCAACCGAAAATAAAAAATGGTTTCAGGGGTCAGGTATACCTGGTACAGGGAGGATACACATTTAGTGCAGCAACACTTGTAGTGGGCGCATTGAAAGGGCAGGAAAATATTAAAGTGGTGGGAGAAGAATCCGGCGGTGGATATTACGGTAACTCCGCCATGCATATTCCGAATATAACCTTACCCAACTCAAAAATCAGGGTGAGATTACCGCTTTACAGAATGGTAATCAATAGCAACCGGCCCAAGGGGAGCGGGATTGTTCCGGACATAAAAATACCGCCATCTTCAACAGCCATCGGTGAAGGATGGGATCCGAAAATGGCGGCTATTCTTCAAATGATTCGTTCAAAAAACAATTAGTGTTTATTCTACAGCTCTAACACAGGACAATTGCGCATCAAGGGCAATCCAGTCTGCTTTTTGGCCTGGCTTTAACATTCCGGAAATATTTTCTTTTTGAATCACCCTGGCAGGATACAAAGAACACATTCTGATGGCTTCTCCCAATTCAATATTCGCATGCCAATGCAGCTTCTGCATGCAAGCCAACATGGTTAAGGCCGATCCGCTTAAAATACCATTGGCTTCGTATTTGTCTCCATTCAACTGATGCGGATAAGGACCTGTATGGGTTTCCGTAACCGCATCGGTAATGGCAAATAATCTTTCGCCCATTTGTTTTTTGGCAATTTGTATCGCTTCAAAATCTACATGGTAACCATCGGGTACAATACTGCAGTTGACCATGGGGTGATTAAAAATGGCCCCCACCATGCCGAGGGCGCGGTGTTGCAATGGACTCATAGCGTTGTACAAGTGGGTCGCAGTTCTGATTCCCTGGTTAAACGCTTTTGTAGCCGTTGCATAATCTGCGTTGCTATGGCCTGCAGAAACTACAATACCCCTGGATTGTATGTAGTCAACCAAATCGGAACTAACCATTTCCGGAGCCAGGGTAATCATAGTAATAACCCCTTTGCCATATTCTAGCAAAGAGGCAACCTGCTCTTTATTGGGTTGATAAATATATTCGCTTAAGTGTGCTCCTCTTTTTTTCGGATTGATCCAGGGACCTTCTACATGCAAACCAATGCAACGATGTCCGGGTGTCTGCTGAAACTTTCTTACTGCATCAATACAGGCATGAATTACTTCATGGCTATTAGTGGCTACTGTAGGTTGAAACCAGGCAGCTCCGCCTTTAATGCAATATTCCTGTAGTAATGCCAATGCTTCTACCGTTGGAAAAGCACTTAACAAGTGCGCCCCGGCACCATAAATCTGCAAATCGATTAATGCGGGAATAATATAAGGATATATTGGATGGGGCTTTTCATTTAGAGAAACTATTGGTACTATCGATTGAAGCTGATCCTCTTCAATAATCATTGCATGATTCATCAACCAATCGGTACCGGTAAATAATTTTTCTGCTGCTACAATTCTTTTCATAGATCTCTTTAATAAATGGAAAATGCATCGGCATCTTTCCAGAATGGAAAGCGGGTTCTGCAATCCTGTAAATGTTCCGGGTTCAGTGTATGAGTAGTAATTGCCTCTTCCTGAGCACCATGGTACAGGATCTGGCCAAGCGGATCTACAATCATGGTATCACCGCTATGATTAATGCCATTGGCATCTTCACCTACTCTGTTCACGCCTATCACATAGCACTGGTTTTCGATAGCTCTTGCGGTGAGCAAAGTCTTCCATGCGTGACTTCTTCTCTCGGGCCAGTTAGCTACATACACCAATAAATCATATTCGGGGGCGTCTGTTATTTGTTGTCTTGCCCACACAGGAAAGCGCAGATCATAGCAAATGAGCAGATTAATTTTCCATCCATTGACTGATGCAATGAGTCTTTTGTTGCCGGATGTATAAAACTGGTCTTCTCCGGCATAGGCAAACAAATGTCTTTTATCATAATACGCAACCACTCCATTGGGCAAAACCCACAAAAGGCGGTTATAAAATTTTCCATCTTCTGCAATCATAACAGAGCCGGTCAGAATAATTTTCTGCTGAGCGGCCATTTGCTTCATCCACTGAACCGTAGGGCCATCCATGGTTTCAGCCAGTTGAGCAGGGTTCATACTAAACCCTGTGGTAAACATTTCGGGTAAAATAACCAGCTGACCCGGCGCAGTCTGCTTAGTAATTTTTTCAGTAAACTGTTTCAGGTTCGCTTCTTTGTTTTCCCAGTGTAGATCGCTTTGAATCAGGGTAACCGATAAGGGATGCATAAGGCTGTTTTGAAACAGCAAGTTAATGGATTCGATACTGTATTTGCAGACCCAGGTAACGATGTTTTTTGAACTGTTCCAGGGTTTCTCTGGACTGGTGCACCAGTTCCAGCTGAGCCGCCCATCTTCCCGCACTGTATGCCAGGCCAATCGTGTGTTGGAATACGAGGCGTTCCGGAGTCCGCCTCACAGAGGAATCAGCGGCGGTTTTACTCCCACCGGAAATAGTGGCATTATAACCCTGCCAGGTAATTTTTGGATGCCAATAAAAATAAAACTCTTTATTATTATTCAACTTGGGCTCCAGTGCTGCATTCCAGAGCTGGCTATGTTTTGATGCTGTTAGTTTACCAGCTACCCATTTGGTTCCCAAAGATGCATTCACAAATCCGGTACCTAGTTGTGCTTCGGAAATAAGAATGCCTTTAAACCCCTGCTTATTGACCATATCGTAACCATACAATGCCGCCGCATTTAAGACCAGCTGGTTATTAATCTGGTATCTCCACCCCTTGAAACGGGCATAGTTCAACCATCGGTGATAGGTATTCTGCAGGCCCTCTCCGCCAGAAGCCGGACCAATGATGCCAAGGATTCCAGCCCATTGCAACACAGACCTGTCTCCTAAAAAATGGGTCTGGCTGTATTGAGCAAAACTGTAGCCGGCATAGGGCCGGTCAATATCTGCCGGTGTTTGGGTATTTCTAAACAAAGGCGTAAATATTTTTTGACCCACCATAAACTGGTGAATCTGTCTGGATCCTGATTTACCGGATTTTGCATAACTGTAATGAAAAAAAAGGCCATTGGTATAATAAGCGTCTTCCGTTTTCAGAAAATAGGCATCGTTCTCTGTAGTAAGTCCTATCAACTGTGCATGCAGCAAGCCCTGACAACTAAACAGCATTCCCATCCATACAATTAGTATACGATTTGTCATGGGGTGAATCGGATTTGCTGGATAATGGATTGAACCAGTGCTGGCTCAAAGCCTCTTTGCTGTAAGAATGCTTTGGTCTTTACGGTTCTGTGGATATACTGGTCATTCTTTAAGCTATTCCATTTTGCGGTTACCAGTTTTTCAGCCAGTGCACGGTAATCCTCATCGGGGATTTCGTTCAAGGCTTTTCTGATATTGTATTCACTAACTCTTTTCTGCTTCAGGGCATAGGCAATTTTAACTTTCCCCCACTGCTTTTGCCGGAAATGCCCTCCCACAAAGGCTTTGGCATATCGTTCCTCGTTTAGGTAATCTTCTTCTATTAAACGGGAAAGCAGTTGTTCTACGGTGGCCTTGTTCAATTTCAGGCTGTACAGCTTTTCTTTTACTTCCTGATGGCAACGGTCCTGGTAGCCGCAGTAGTGCTTCAGCTTCATGTAGGCTTTCTCGATGGTGCTATTGGGGTCCGTTGAAAACAACTGTTAGTATTTTTAGGTAAAGTAATTATATTTGTTTCAGGACCCCAAATATCCCCCGGTAAAACTGTTGTCCTGTACAAAATGTGCTGTTACACAATACAATATTTATTTGATAGACGACGGTAAAATCTATTAATTTACTTCACGAAAAATTTTGGAGTCCACCGGACTTGCCAAGAATATATTGTCTTTTTATAACGGGAGTGAAGCCATTGGATTTTTTAAAGAGAAAGTAGAAAGTGTTATAAGGAATACAGCGGGGTTGCCAACTAAATTGCCAAGCCCATCAACAAGATCAAATACCAGGAGATGATAGACCGGCTCAACTTCTACAATGGCTGATATTTTGGGTGTAAATTGCTTGTGAAATATCGTCCCTTTACAGTAAGTTTGTCCAGATTAAAACGTTCATATGAAATTTATCGTTTCTTCCTCTTCCCTGTTAAAGCATTTGCAGCAGATCAGTGGTGTAATTAATGCCAATACCGTACTTCCAATTCTTGAAGACTTTTTGTTTGAAATAGAAGATAAAAAACTAAATGTAGTGGCTACCGATCTGGAAACGGTTATGCGTGTTCAGATGGATGTGGAAAGCAAGGCCAATGGCCGCGTTTGTATTCCTGCAAAAATCTTAATGGATTCATTAAAGAATATTGCAGACCAGCCGCTTACTTTCACCATTGACAAAAATTTTGCGGTAGAAATTACCAGCGACAATGGTAAGTACAAGGTAATGGGAGAGAACCCTGATAATTTTCCAAAAGAACCCTCAGCAGATGACACCACCAGCTTTACCATGCACAGCGGTGCTTTGTTGACGGCTATCAATAAAACTTTATTTGCAGTCAGCAACGATGATTTAAGACCCGCGATGACAGGTGTGTTTTTTGAACTAAGTAAAGACGGAGTTCAGTTTGTAGCAACAGATGCCCACAGACTGGTACGTTACAAGCGCACCGATACCCATGCTACCAAGACCGATTCATTCATTGTGCCTAAGAAGCCATTGAATTTATTGAAGAATGCTTTGCCTGATAATGAGGACGAGCTAACCATCAGCTACAACAGCAATCATTTGTTTGTGAAGCATGGTTCTACGCATATGATTTGTCGTTTGATTGATGCGCGTTTCCCTGATTACAAAGTGGTAATTCCTGCAGACAATCCTTATAAGTTGATTGTAAACAAATCTTCTTTCCAGAATGCATTGCGTCGCGTGAATGTATTCTCTAACAAAAGCACCAACCAGGTAGCTTTGAATATTACCGGTGCTGAATTACAGATGGCTGCACAAGACGTTGACTTCAGCTTTGAAGGTAACGAGCGCATGAGCTGTCAGTATGATGGAGAAGATTTACAAATTGCTTTCAATGCACGTTTCTTAATTGAAATGCTGAACGCAGCAGATACTGATGATGTTAAAATGGAATTGTCTACACCAACCAAAGCTGGTTTAATTAAACCAACCGAGCAGGCAGAAGGCGAAGATATTTTGATGCTGGTGATGCCGTTGATGTTGAATAATTAATTGAATTGGTCATGATAGAATCCATCATTCACTATTTCGATACCATTCCCAGTTTACACAGGGCGCTGATATTAGCAGGGGGTATTTTGTTTTTCTGGATTGTTGAGGGGATTGTTCCATTGGCCAGGTTTAAATACAATAAATACCGTCACGCAGGTATCAATTTGTTTTTCACTGCCACTACCATCATCATCAACTTTGCCTTTGCATTGGTGATTGTAAAAGCCAGTGAATGGGCTATCGCTAACCAGTTTGGTATTCTACAAATAACTGTACTACCTGCCTGGGTAATATTGATTGGTGGTTTGTTATTGCTTGATTTGGTTGGAGCTTATTTCATCCATTTTATTGAACACAAAATAAAGTGGATGTGGAAGTTTCATATGGTGCATCATGCAGACACCCATGTGGATACCACCACTGCCAACAGACACCATCCGGGTGAAAGTGTTTTCAGAGCTATCTTTACTACCATCGGCGTAATTATCTGTGGAGCACCCATGTGGCTAGTAATGTTGTACCAGAGCTTAAGTGCGGTACTGTCTCAGTTTAATCATGCAAATATGCGCCTGCCGCTTTGGTTAGACAATGCCATCAGCTGGATCATCATTTCTCCGAATATGCACAAAGTGCATCATCATTATAAACAACCACAAACAGACAGCAATTACGGCAATATCTTTTCTATCTGGGACCGTTTGTTTGGCACTTATAATTACACACCCGTAGATTCTCTACGTTACGGATTGGATGTACTGGATGACAGTACGGATGAACAACTGAATTATCAGTTGAAGATTCCTTTCGACAACAGCATTAAGACTAACTACTAGTTTTAGATATATGAAGATTGTTGCCATGATTCCTGCGCGTTATGCTGCCACTCGTTTTCCTGCTAAGCTAATGCAGCAACTGGGATATAAATCAGTCATTCGTCATACCTATGACAATACAATGGCAACGGGATTGTTCAGCGATGTGGTAGTGGTTACCGACAGCGATATTATTTTCAACGAAATAACCAGCCATGGCGGTAAAGCAGTGATGAGTAAAAAGAATCACGAGAGCGGGAGCGACCGTATTGCAGAAGCCGCAGCGGACATGGATGTAGACATTATTGTAAACGTTCAGGGAGACGAGCCCTTTGTACAGAAAGATCCTTTGGAAAAATTACTGGTGGTATTTGCTGATGAAAAAGTACAGGTAGCTTCTTTGATGCAGGAACTAAAAGATCAAAAATCTATTGAAGACCCCAACTATGTAAAAGTAGCGGTGGATAGAAATATGAATTCGCTGTTCTTTTCGCGCAGTGTCATTCCATATCCCAGAGACAAAAGCGTTTCCATCCCTTACTACGAACATATAGGTGTATACGCATTCAGAAAACAGGCTCTGATTAATTTTACCAACTGGCCGATGACACCACTGGAAGCTGCTGAAAAAATTGAATGCCTTCGCTATTTGGAATACGGGGTTCCTTTAAAAATGGTATTGACCCAATATATGGGTGTAGAAATAGATACGCCCGAAGATTTAATCAAAGCAGCTAAGCTTTTATAAAGTTTATTAAAGTCTCTCGTACAATGCCCTGAGTTTTTCGCGGGTCATAATTTTTTCCCAGTCCTTACCCAAAGCATTCTCCCATAAGGGTTTCATGCCTAAAGATACATTCATCATGGTGTCAAATTGCTCATCGTTTAAACCCTTGCAAATACCCTGTGGAATTTCAATATTATTTTTCTCCACCATTAATTTGAATTCCTTCACACCGGCTGGATAGTATTCTTCCAGGTGATTCATTACAATGCAATTGCCTATACCATGTTTGGTACCGAGTAAATAGCTTAAGCCATAACTCACCGCATGTGCTACTCCTACCTGTGAATAGGCAATGCTCATTCCACCTGCATAGGAAGCCATCATCAACTGATCATCAGATTCATCGTCCCAGTGCTTCTTCTCTACAAATACTTTCTGACAAAGCTGTAAGGCCTTCTCGCCATAGCTTTTGCTGAACTCATTTAAGTAAGTGCCTTCCAGGCTTTCAATGCAATGGATATAACAATCCATACCTGTATAAAAACGCTGATTCACCGGCGCATCCTTTGTTAATTCAGGATCCAGCACAATCTGATCGAAAGGAGTAAAATCAGAATTCATTCCGAGTTTACGGGTAGGTCCTGTTAATACCGTGGTTCTGCTCACTTCAGCTCCCGTTCCACTCAAAGTGGGAATACCTACTTTGTATACGCCTGGCACCTGCACGAGGTCCCAGCCCTGATAATCTGCAGAGGAACCCGGATTGGTCATCATTAAAGAAACTGCTTTAGCCAAATCCATGGTAGATCCGCCTCCAATACCAATTACTCCGCTGATGGTTCCAAATTCTTCTCTTAAAGAACGGGCCAATGCATCCACCTGTGTGGTCTTGGGTTCATAGGTTACATCAGCCAGTATAATTTTATCTTTTCCTCTTAAAGGAATTCTGTTGATTAAAGCTTTGCCTTCAAAATAATGGTCCACCATAAACACCATGGGTGCATCTCCCTTTCTGTGCGGCGTTAAAATTTCATCCAACTGATTAAAACTTCCGCGGCCGAAAACCACATAACCGACCATTTTAAAATTCCTGAAACTCATAGTATTGTTTTACCTTGTAAATATCGGATTTATTTGGCCTTGTTTATTTCATCTCTGTCAGGGTTTTTTGCAGGTTGAACATTTCATCTCTTAGTCTTGCGGCTTCAATAAAGTCTAAATCACGGGCCGCTTTCTCCATTTCTTTCTTCACTTTTTTAATTGCATTCTCAACCTGTGGTATGGTACTAAACGTTTCCTGCTCTTCTGCTGCATGCGCCACCAATGGTTCGCTGGCCTGCACGGCATAAGGATTGGAGGGATCGTAGCCCTTGATATCCAGCACCGAAGTCTGGGCAAAAACCTGTTCCTTGCTTTTGCTAACTGTAGTGGGAATAATATTGTGTTCCTGGTTATACGCAATCTGCTTTGCTCTTCTGCGATTGGTTTCATCAATCGTGCGTTGCATGCTCTCGGTCATTTTATCGGCATAAAAAATCACCAGACCGTTTACATTTCTCGCAGCACGACCTGCTGTCTGTGTAAGCGACCTTTCATTTCTTAAAAATCCTTCTTTGTCTGCGTCTAAAATGGCCACAAGCGACACTTCCGGCAGGTCCAATCCCTCCCTTAATAAATTCACACCAACCAACACATCAATTACGCCCAAACGCAGATCTCGTAAGATTTCTACGCGCTCCAGTGTATCTACATCCGAGTGTATGTATTTGGATTTAATGTTGATTCTTCCCAGGTATTTGTCCATTTCCTCCGCCATTCTTTTGGTAAGCGTAGTTACCAACACACGGTCGCCTTTTTTAACACGATCATCAATGGCATCGAGTAAATCATCAATCTGATTCGTGCTAGGTCTGATTTCAATCGGGGGATCTAATAAACCGGTAGGACGTACCACCTGCTCTACCACTACACCCCCTGTTTTTTCCAGTTCGTATTCCCCGGGAGTAGCACTCACAAAAATGGTCTGACCCGTCAAGCTCTCAAACTCATGAAAGTTGAGTGGCCGGTTGTCCATGGCACTGGGCAAACGAAAGCCATAATCTACGAGGACCAGCTTTCTGCTTCTGTCACCACCATACATACCCGCAATCTGCGGAATGGTTTGATGGCTTTCATCAATCACACATAAAAAATCTTTGGGAAAATAATCAAGCAAACAGAAAGGACGGGTGCCGGGTTTTCTTCTGTCAAAAAATCTTGAATAGTTTTCTATACCATTGCAATAGCCCAGCTCTCTAATCATTTCAAGATCATATTCCACTCTTTCTTTTAACCGCGATGCCTCAATAAACTTGCCCACCGATTTAAAATATTCCACCTGCAACATCATTTCATCCTGAATCTCATGCATTACCTGTGTAATCATGTCTTGGGGCGCCAGGTAAAGGTTTGCGGGAAAGATAGCAGCCGCATCCATAAGGCCAATGCGCTTGTTGGTTGCCGTATCAATGCTTTCAATTTCTTCTATCTCGTCTCCGAAAAAAGTAATACGATACCCAAAATCCACATAAGGCAGATTGATATCTACTGTGTCTCCTTTTACCCTGAATGTTCCGCGGGTAAAATCGCCCTGCGAACGATTGTATAAAGAGTTAACAAGTGAATGCAAAAATCCCTGTCTCGATAATACCTGTCCTTTCTGAATACGGATAATCCCGTTTTCGTATTCCGTGGGATTTCCCATACCATAGATACAGCTAACACTGGCTACGACTATGATATCCCTTCTGCCGCTCAGGAGTTGGGTGGTTGCCTGTAGTCTTAGTTTGTCTAACTCTTCGTTAATACTCAGATCCTTTTCTATATAGGTTCCGGTAACTGGCATATAGGCTTCCGGCTGATAATAATCGTAGTAACTCACAAAATACCCAACGGCATTCTCGGGAAAAAACTGCTTGAACTCGCCGTATAATTGAGCAACCAGGGTCTTGTTATGGGTTAAAACCAGGGTGGGACGCTGTACCTGCTGAATCAGGTTGGCAATGGTAAAGGTCTTACCGCTTCCGGTAACTCCCAGCAAAGTCTGGTACTGTTCCCCTTCATTTACCCCACGGACCAGGGCTTCAATGGCTTTGGGCTGATCTCCTGCTGGCTGATAATTCGTGTGTAATTGAAAAGGCATGGCTTAATTATGGGCAAATTTAACCGTAAATAGCGCAAAAAGGGTAGAATACTGGTTTTTAACAAGGCTTTGAAAAACCTTAATATTAATTAATTGTTACCTTTTTGTAACTTCAGATGAATCCACTATCATTGAAAAGGGATATCTGTTCTATATTAATTATTGGGGTCTGTCTTTGGGGACAACCTGCCCGGGCTCAGCAACAATCTATTCCTGTTGAGTCTGCTTTTGTAGATTTCTATGGGGACACAGTACACACTCCCATTGTTCATCAACTGAAAGTTCCGTTAACAACACCCTTTAGTCACGCTGCTATTGAAGATTTTTACACAGCTCTTTCATTATTGCCTTATCAGCAATTGGTAAACAACCTGCAGGCATATAAACAAGAGAAGCAACTGGATGACTGGTTGTTTTATCAGTTGATCAGAACCACCGCTGAAGCCATCAGTCCTAAAAAAGACAATTACCATCGCTACACTTTATACAAATGGTTTTTATTGAATCAAACGGGTTACAATGCCATTACCCGATTAAGGAATGATACGCTGCTTATGTATGTACAATCAAATGAAAGCGTGTATGATATTCCCTCAATGGTATCCAACGGAGAACAGTATGTTTGTTTGAACTATCACGATTACGGGAGCAAAATTGATTTTAAAGCAGGCCCATTTCAAAACATACAGTTGACAGAGAGAAGCCCGGAGGCAAAAGCTTTCTCTTACAAAATCAATCGGATGCCCGACTTTCATCTTGACCGTTACGAAGTAAAACCTATCCAGTTTGCTTATGGTCAGCGGAATTATGAGTTTAAAGTAAAAGTGAACAAGTCCATCAACAAATTATTCAACAACTATCCTTCCGTTGAATATGCTATGCAGTTTACGGCACCACTAAGCAACACCACTTATCAGTCATTAATCCCAGCATTAAAAGAAGTGGTAGGCAAAATGGATCAGAAAAAAGGGGTGGATTATCTGATGCACTTAACCAGATCTTCATTCGCATTTGAAAACGACGCAACGATATACGGAAAAGATATGCGTTTCTCGCCTGAGCAAACCTTGTACTCAGATTACAGTGACTGCGAAGACCGGGCTGCGTTTTTCTTTTATCTAATAAAAGAAATTTACAATCTTCCAATGATTGTATTATCCTATCCGCAACACGTAACCGTTGCCGTTCAGTTTGATGATCCTCAGAGCAATCCTATCATGTACAAGGGAAATCCTTATTGGGTGTGCGAACCCACCCCACAATGGAAGGATTTAAAAATTGGTCAGGGAATTCCTTCTTTGAAAAAACAGGCATTTGAAGTGGTATATGAATACCAGCCAGCTCAGCGATAGGGTTTACTTTCTTCTGATCCTGTGTATATAAACGGGCGGTTGCAGGTATTGATTAGCCTCTTTCAGGTTGTGTATTTTCCTTACAATCGGCATTCCCTTCACTACAGAACCAAAAGCGGCAAAGCCCAGACCATCTTCCATATTTTCCCCCCCAAAGTCAAAGCCGGTTTCGTCTTCCACCATAATAAAAAATTCAGGACCGGCAGACCCAGGCTCGTTTCTGGCCATAGAAATGGTTCCTTCTTTGTGTAATATGCCTGTTTGTTTTGTGCTTTCGTGTGGAATACCCGGAAGGCTTTGCGCCAATTCATTGTTTGATTTCCAGATTCCTCCCTGAATTAAAAAAGCCTTCGGTGCATTGGATGGCTGATTATACATATTCAATACCCGATAAAAATTAGACTGATCATAGTAACCCGAATCAATATAACGAAGGAACGCATTTGCCGTTAAGGGTGCTTTATCGGTATACAATTCAATTTCAATCTCCCCATATCCCGTTTCAATAATAACATGTGGCAGCCCGGTCTTTTCCGGGGATTTGCATGCAATGAAACAAGCGGCAAGCAAAAAAAATACGAATAGATTTACGTGGAATATCAATGAGCGCTTACTCATTATTTTTCCGTTTTTTTATCGGTAATCAATTCTAATAACATAAACTGAGATTGCTGCGTTGGACTGAAATTATTATCAGAAACCAGGATTACACTTCTATTCCCATTGGGGAGTATGGGGCCCAGGGTAATTCCTTCAATATTGTCTGTAAAAATTCCCAACTGGTCCATGTTGAGCAATAAGGTTTTCTTCATGGGTTCGTATGCCTGCCTGTTTTTTAAAGATTCCAGAGAGGTTACGTCTGTTGCATTACGGTAATCTGCTAAAAAAATACGGATGGTGCAAGGAATTCTTCCGGTAGAATAAGATCTTTCCAATACGATTAACTGATCGTTACCGATGTACAAAAACTCAGGAACACCATTGATATAATATGCATTCGCCGGGTTAGGCAAATGCGCAACCGGTTCCAGTTCGTACGCAATTTGTCTCGTTGCTTTTTTGGTTTTCGTTTCAAATTCAAAAAAACGAATCATCGCCTGATTTCGCTCTGGCGCTGCTCTTGGCCCATCTTCATATAAGGGCTCTTCCACATTGGTCATCAGATACCTGAAATCATGAGAAAAACTCATTCCTTCCAAAACTCCGTTTTGTCTGGGTCCTTTTTCCTGTGCAGACATGAATAAATTAGGTGGTAGCCTGAAACTGTCTTTCCACATACCCGCCTTATTGATCAGGTAAATAGACGGGTTATTCAATATCGTGTCTTTTGCCCTGAAAGACCTTTCGCCCTCACTTGACCAAACCAGATTACGACCAGCCGGAATAAAACGCATGCCTTCAGGATCAGGAACCCTGAAAGCATTTTCTTTTATGCCCGGATAAGTTTTCCCGTTTTGATCGAGCATGAAATAGCGGTTAGTGAAAATAACCGTATCAATTTTTTGCTGTCCTATTTTAATTTTCGCTGCATAAAACCTTGCGGGGTTGATGGCAGATCTGTCATCACATACCAGATAATACAAATCCGATTTCTCATCATAATCAATAGAGGATAACCCTCCAACTGTAGTCTCCTTAAATTGTAAATTGAATGGAATGGTATAAGTGTGTAAGTACTTTAGTTCCTTTATAGACTCAGCAGGCTGGACAGTAAGTTGTTTATACGTTGTACAAGAAGTTAGAACAGTCAGGGCTGTAAACAATAAAGTCTTTCTCATCAAAGGTGTTTTACCATTAAATGATTTAATTTATGCAAGATATTTCTTCTATGGGTATTTATAGTCAAAACACTCAAATTAATGGCATCAGCAATTTCCTTCTCTCTTTTATCAATGCGTCTCATTCGTTACCCCACATAAAACAGGTTTGGTTGTGCATTACTGTTTCAATGGCTTCAATCAACTCGTCTGAAAAAAGGTTTTTAATGATATAACCCTTTACACCCAGGGCCTTGCACTCCAACATAATATACGGGTTTAGCTGGAGAAGCTGTTGATATCCACCAGCACTTTCATATTTGCCTGCTCAAAACGTATTCCCGATTACGTTAACGTATAAAGGGAAAAAAACAAACCGGCAAAGAGCAACACACTTACAACGATGGCAACAAACTTGTTGGTTGTAAAAATGAATGTTTATTTGAGAAAGGAAGGTGGATGCGTTGTTTCCCAATCGGTAATTGATTGATAAAACCTGGCCATTGATAAGATGGATGCCTCATCAAATAGATTTCCAATAAAACTGATACTGGTAGGAAGCCCTGTTCTTTTATCAAATCCGGTAGGGGTACAAATTACCGGCTGCCCGGTTAAATTGGTAATAGCAGATTGATTTCCGCTTCCCCTGGTTGGGCAAATCAATACATCAATATCCTTCAATGCAGCATGTATTTTTTGCTGTAGTTCGTAACGCATTCTGTTGGCATTTACATATTCAACAGCAGGAACCAATCGGGAAACCCTGAAACTATTGGGCCAGTCAAATGGTCCCTGTCTGGTTAATTCATCATCAATATTATAGCGGGTCAAATCATCAAAAGCCGCAGCAGATTCAGCACTGATAATAACATCCATTATATTTGCCTTATATACTGCTGTATCCGGAAATTCAACCGGTATCAATTCAATTCCCTGTTGTTTAAATGCATTCAACACTTTCCATTCATTTCTGGATGTGTCGCTAATCAGATTAAAATAATTTTTTGCATAACCAATCCGGAGTTTTTTAACATCTGTATCTGGCTGATAATTAAAAGGAATATTTACTGCAGAATGGTCTAATCCGTCTGTTCCGTGTATATAGCTGAATACAATTGCTGCGTCTTCTGCAGATCTGCAGATGGGTCCAATTTTATCTAAACTCCAGCTCAGGGCCATTGCACCGGTTCTGCTGATTCTTCCAAATGTAGGTCTTAAACCCGTGGCACCACAGGTTGAAGAAGGGGAGATAATAGAACCCCATGTTTCTGTTCCAATGGCAAAAGGAACCAGTCCGGCAACCGTTGCAGATGCCGAACCTGCTGAGGATCCCGAAGAGCCTGTTTTTAGATTCCAGGGGTTTTTTGTTCTTCCTCCGTACCAATAATCACCCATTGCCAAAGCACCCAATGTAAATTTAGCAACCAATACCGCACCGGCTTCTGTAAGGCGATCATATACATAAGCATCTTCTTCTATTTGCTGGTCTTTGTATGGTGCTGCACCCCAGGTTGTTTTGGTACCTTTCACAGAAAACAAATCTTTTAATCCATAAGGGATACCATGTAAGAGCCCCCTGTATTTACCCGATGCCATTTCTTCATCCGCATTTTTGGCCTGCAGCATTGCCCGGTCTTCGGTTATTGAAATAACACATTGTAAGCTATCGCCGTATTGTTTGATTCTGTCAATAAAAAAGCGGGTAAGTTCTACTGAACTTATTTTTTTTGATTTGATGAGTGCGGCCAAATCAGACAGGCTGTAAAACGCCAGCTCTGATTTATTCAAAGGAAGCTGGACCTGTTTATTCAATTTCCACTTGATGGATTTTTGTTTGGCAGGCAATACCAATCCCGGCACTATAGGATTTTGCCAAAGACTCATGGGAAGATTATTGGGTATGCTTTTTTTATGCATACTGGCATAAACTCTCAGGTTGTCTTTTACACCATCATACATGGTATCAATTTCTTTTTCAGTGAACTGTAAATGAAAAAGCCTTGATGCCGAAACAATATCTTTTTTGGAAATTGTGTCTTGTGCACTGATTTCTGTACAAAAGATCAGACTTAGCAGAAGTAATGTATTTCTCATGATTCCTACAAATTAGTAATATTATTGGGCTGCACCACTATTCGTTTGGGTTTTTCACCAGAACAATGCACCTGGCCATCATAAGGAGCATGAATAGTGGCAAAATAGCCATAAGACTAAAACAGGAAATGAACAGGAACCCTATCAGTGTAATTAAGGCAGGGTAAAAAATAAGCAAAGCGGCAAATAAAACCGAGTCGTGAAAAACGGTATTCCTGGTTTTTCTTTTTACAACACCATCTAATAGATGAAAAAACCGTCGGTGTAAAATATACCCCAGCGTACCCATGATTCTCAATAATATGTTTTCACTGGCGTTGGGGTTAACCGGGATTTTAATTAATTGACTGAGTTCCTTTTGTATACACTCATTGAAATAGCGCATATTTTTAGCGGGGTCATCATACGGTTTAAGCTTTTCTGAATGTATGGGTTTTCCTGGCTGTATGTTAACGGTTGAGCCCCAGGTGTTAAAACGATTATATGCAATGCCCAATGGCAGAATCTGCAGTGGTTTTTTTCCTTTATAATCCAGCGCAATTCTGGCTGCCCCTTTTTTAAAGGGCTGCAGCTGATTGGTTAACAAACAAATTCCCTCGATAAAAATGAGTAGAATGCCATTGTTTTGCAGTACTTTCTGAGAAGCTTTAAATGAATATTCATTCAGGTAAAGATTTTCCTTTCCTTCGGTTAATCTGTATATGGGAATCATATTGAGCAGGCTTAATAAAAACCGGTGCATAGGTTTTTTAAACGCATCTCCTCTTGCTAAAAAATGAACCGGCTTTTTAAAGTATGCTCCAATCAAAATAGCGTCTAAAAAAGAATTGGGGTGATTGGCGGTGATTAATAACGGCCCACTTATTGCGAATACTTTAGAATAGTTTGCATGAATTTTTCTAAAGAAAAAACATAACACTAATCGTATAAATGGCTTGATAATCCGGTATAACAAGGAAAATAATTTTTTATGGCAATCTTACAGTGACAAAGAAATTGACACCCATGCACAATCCGGCATTTCTACATATTAACGTATAATATCCCTGGATGGTGGGTGTAATTGATCTGTTTATTTTTCTTCCAATACTCATCATATTTAAAGTTGCCGTATTGAAATCTTTATTCAATTGTAAGTTCGGTTTAAATTTTGTGTTAACAGTTTGTGATACCAAATGTGGTTACCCTGTTGAGGTCCATTCCCATATGCCCGTGTGCAAAAATAAAATCAACTGCACGAATATAGTCAATATAAATGCCCTTGTACACATGGGTATTTTTGTCTTCTGGATTTAGCGTGATCTGCTCTTTATTTTCGGGATTTAACTCTTTCTCGTATTTCTTGTCAATCCTTCTAACGTTCACTACAAAGGAGATAAGCTCATCAAACAAAAGCAGAAACAATTCTTTTTTATATCCATAGAGGGAGAAAACGACATCTTTTTTATAGGGCCGAATAGGGTGAATTATTATTCAATAAGTCATTATTTAATACAAAAGCCCCGGCTATTGCTAGCCAGGGCCGTTTACTAACCCATCAAAAAACGATTTTATTCTTCCGCAGCCTGAGCAGGTGCTTCAGTAACAGTAATTAACTTGGCTCTGATTTTCGCTTCTATTTCATTGGATAATTCAGGATTATCCAGTATTAGGGCTTTTACTGCTTCTCTACCCTGACCCAGTTTATTGCTTTCATAACTGAACCAGGATCCGCTTTTCTGCACAATGCCCATTTCAACGCCCATATCAATGATTTCACCCACTTTGCTGATTCCCTCTCCGAATACCAGATCAAATTCAGCAGCGCGGAATGGAGGCGCAACCTTATTCTTTACCACTTTTACCTTAACACGGTTTCCAACAGCCGCATCGCCATCTTTGATCTGTGTCATTCTTCTAATATCCAGACGAACAGAAGCATAGAACTTCAAGGCGTTACCACCAGTGGTCGTTTCCGGATTACCAAACATGACACCGATTTTTTCACGGAGCTGATTGATGAAAATACAAATGGTGTTGGTCTTATTAATAGTGGCAGTTAATTTTCTCAAAGCCTGGCTCATCAATCTGGCCTGCAATCCCATTTTACTATCTCCCATTTCACCTTCCAATTCTCCTTTAGGAACCAATGCCGCAACAGAGTCAATCACCACCACATCCAGTGCTCCGGAAAGAATTAAACGGTCGGCAATTTCAAGCGCCTGTTCACCATAATCGGGTTGTGAAATCAAAAGGTTATCTACATCAACGCCTAATTTCTGTGCATAAGCACTGTCAAATGCGTGTTCCGCATCTATGATGGCACACATTCCGCCTTTCTTCTGCGCTTCGGCAATTACATGAATGGCAACCGTGGTTTTACCAGAAGATTCTGGTCCGTATATTTCTACAATTCTGCCTTTGGGTAAGCCCCCTACACCTAATGCAGCATCCAATCCCAAAGAACCAGTAGATACTACTTCCATAGGAGCAGCACTTTTTTCATTCATCATCATTACACTGCCTTTTCCAAAATCTTTATCAATCTTGTCAATGGTCAGTTTAAGGGCTTTTAGTTTTTCTGCATTACTCATAGTGTGTGTTTTAACGTGTCTTAATGAATGAGAAAGTAAAACTAATCAATACAAATGAATTAAACTAATATTTTTAGTATTTTTTTACTAATCCGTTTAGTTTTCTCGTTTAGGTACCAAATATAATACGCCGCCCGATAAGTGGGCAGCGTATTTATTCAGGTCTTCAGGCGTTTTTTACCCCTTACCAGCCAATACCGTAGTCTTCCCCGTTATTGGAAGATCCTCCCCATAAACTATTGTGCTTACGGTCTATGAATATAGCATTAATGGGTCCGCTGGTTCTTTGACCAAAACTCAGCTTGTAACCCATTTTCTTCAATGCTTCCCTGGTGGGCTCGGGGGTTCTGGCAGAAAGGAGTAAATCACCAGCTCTGGGCATTCTGTCTTTTATTTTGGTACCACCCAATGATAACCAAAGCTGATTGGTATTAATATTTTCCGCTTCAGAAGCCTGCTGCACTGTCATATTGAATTCAACCATATTCAGGAAAAACTGCAACAGGTTCTGATCCTGTGTGTCTCCTCCCTGAACAGCAAATGATAAATAGGGTTTGCCGTCTTTTAATGCCATGGAAGGGGTTAAAGTAACACGGGGTCTTTTTCCGGGAGCAACCACATTAAAGGGATTGATGGTTTCATCCAACACAAAACTCTGCATACGCTGGCTCATGCCAATGCCTGTATTTCCCGCAATGGTAGCCGGTAACCATCCCCCGCTAGGGGTAATAGAAACAACCCAACCATCTTTGTCTGCTGCTTCAACAGAAGTAGTGCCTCTCCACAAACGATCCATGTATTCATCAAATTCCGCTTTTGCTATAACAGAACTATCGTGCGCCGGAACAAAATTTCTTTTACCGGTACTATCAATGGTAAAATTCCATTGTTTTATTTGTTCTGTATAGGGATTCTGTCTGCCCTCAAAAGGATAGGGGTCTCCTGGTGCTACCAGGGCATTGTTTTTTTCCGGGTTGATTAAAGCTGCTCTTTGTTTGGCATACCCTTTACTCAATAAACCGCTCATGGGTTGTGGGGTAGGAGCAAATGCCGGATCTCCGTAATAAAAATCACGGTCCGCAAATGCCAGACTCATGGATTGATATACGGTATTAATATATTGAGGAGAATTATATCCCATTTTCTTGAGGTCAAAATTTTCCAGAATATTCAATGCCTGTAACATGGAAGGTCCCTGGGTCCACTGGGTTAATTTATACACATCAATCCCCTTGTAATTCACCATTGCCGGGGTTTCTTCTTTTACTTTCCAGTTCGCCAAATCCTTTTTGGTAATTAAGCCGCCCTGTTCCTGTGCGCCTCTTACAAACTCATCCGCAATATCTCCCTTATAAAAACGATCGTATGCTGCTTGTAAAGCCTGTTTTCTTGTCTTCTTGTTTTTCAGGGCATTTTGCTCCGCTTCTACCAGCTTGGTAAGTGTATTCAGTAAATCCTGTTGTACGAATATTTCACCCGCTTCCGGTGCTTCTCTTTTTTCACCCAGATGGGGCAACAAAACTTTTTTACTATAAGGCCATTGTTTAATTCTGTCTTTTCCTCTTTCAATGCTATTGGCGGTCTGTGCATCAATTGGATAACCTGCAGCCAGTTGCATGGCAGGAGCCAACACCTGTTTCAGGCTCATGGTACCATATTCAGATAACATATGAATCAGTCCTCCAACTGTACCCGGCGTAACCGCAGCCAACGGGCCATACTCCGGAGGAAACTGATATCCTTTTGATTTAAAAAATTCTGGTGTTGCCCCTGTTGGTGCTACACCCAATGCATTGATACCAATAACTTTTCCGGTTTTGGGGTTGTAAATCAGTGCCTGGGTTTCGCCACCCCAGCTTAATACATCCCACATGGTACAAGTGGCGGCCAGCATAGCGCAGGCGGCATCTACTGCATTGCCACCTTGTTGAAAAACAATAGATCCGGCTGTAGCAGCTAGGGGTTTACCTGTAATGGCCATCCAGTTTGTTCCGTGAAGCGGGGGTTTCTGCGTGGCTTGTGCCATCAACCCGTTTACCACTAATAGCATAACAAGGCCAAGAAAAATTTTTTTCATAAACAGTTGTTTGAATAAATATTAAGTCTACTGGGCTTTCATCACTCTTAATAAATTCCCGCCCATTATTTTATAAACATCTTTTTTTGAATACCCTCTTTCCAATAAGGCTTTGGTAATTAAAGGATAGCTGGTTACATCGGTCAACTCCTTAGGACTGGCGCTGATTCCGTCAAAATCAGATCCCATACCAACATGATTAACCCCAATTCTGTTAACAATATAATCCAGGTGCTTTAACAGCATTTCCATTGGAGGCTGTATGGCAATGGATTCTTCCTTATACATGTCCACAATCATCGACTGTGCATATTCTTTCTGCATTCCCGTAGCAATAAGGGAATCAATCTTCGCTTGTTTGTTCAGAAGAAAAGCTTTTTCTCTTTTTTTAAAGGAACTGTCGATAAAGGCAGAATAAAAATTCAATTGAATCACACCTCCGTTTTTTCCAACAGCATCAATTTGATCGTCTTTTAAATTTCTGAAAACCGGACAAAGGGTATAGGCATTGCTATGAGAAACCAAAACCGGTTTGGTAGTGGTTTGTATGGCATCCCAGAAAGTTCTTTCTCCCACATGGCTCAGATCTACCATCATACCCAGATCATTCATTTTTTTGATTACTTCTTTTCCGAAGGCAGAAAGACCTGTAGCACTTGTTTGATTAGCCAATGAAGATTCGTCCATTGCAGAGCTGGCCCATTCTGTAGAATTATTCCAGGTTAGTGTCATGTAGCGAACACCCCGGTTATACAATGCTTCCAGTTTATTTAAATCACT
>JBDLUU010000051.1:0-8970 GCA_039805185.1 Bacteroidota bacterium | reverse complement strand
AATACCAAAGGGTGGTTGAAATATATTGGTGATCGGAAAGTGCATAATGTAACTGATGCTGAACAATACATACAACGCATATTAGGACTGGTTCGTGATTATTTGAACTGAAAAAGCAAAGGCAGAATAAATGTAAGGAATGCCGTCCATATGCAGATTAATCTCTGTTTAATTAGAAGATTCTAAATCAAAAAAAGGGTGTACCAGTTTTCACTGATACACCCTTTAGAGGATTGTAATTGGTTTTTTACTGCTTCATCACTTTCATCAATTTCTTCTCATTACCCTGTACAATTTCAATCAGGTAGATTCCTTTGTTGTAGTTATCTCCGAACTGAACAGTTTCTCCGCTGTTAGCAAGCCTTGTATCCATGATTGTACCCATCATGCTGACTACCCTTACAGAAGCACGTTCTGCAGACATACTCTTGATGGTGAGTTTGAAATTAGCGTTGGAAGGGTTGGGGAAAACCACGGCATCAAGTGTTAAACCATTGCTTTCAATGCCTGCTGCAGTTGCATTCGCTGCACTTCCTGAACCAGCTTTGCAGTTTTTGATGGTTACACTGATCGAGACAGATTTTGCAGCCTGACCCGCCGCTGGCGTAAAGGTATAGGATTTGGTTCCCACAGTTGCTGTGTTGATGACAGCAGGGCTCCATGTACCCCTAACACCATTTTTGGATACTGAAGGAAGTGAAGGTGCTTTAGCGCCTTTGCAAATGCTGGCGATAGGATCGAAAGTAGGCGTAATTGTTGTGATTTTGACTATAGTTACTGTTTTGGTAGCAGTTGCCGTACAACCGGTGCTGTTTTTGACAGTAACACATAAGGTTACTTTTCCTGATGCACCTGCGTTGTAGATGATGCTGTTGGTTGTTTTACCAGCAGTGATTGTACCATTTGTTATAGTCCACGTATAGGTAGCTCCATTTCCGGTACTTGGAATGCTTTCTACAATTCCAGCCTGTGATGGGTTAACTGTAGCAGGACCACTGAAAGTTGTTGTAGGCGTTGCATTTACGGTTGTAGTGTGAATTGCAGCTGCAGATGTATTCGCATAATTTACAGAAACAATTTTCTGACCAGGAGTTTTCCATGTGAGTTTTACTGAAGCACTCTTGTTTGAAAGACCTCCTGAATTAATTATGTAATCAACTTTATTTACACCTGGAACTGTCCATACATAGTTAGACTTACCAGATTGTGTAGTGTAAGTTACAGTTGTGTTGACACAAATCTGATCCGCAGGCTTTACTGTAAATGTTGCAGCTGGTAAATTTACTAAAGTTGAACTTGTACTTGCTTTGATGGCTGCATTACCATAGGTAACTTCAACTGTTTTTGAACCTGCCGTTAACCAACTCAGGGTTACTGTGTTATCAGTTGATCCAATTCCACCAGATACGATTGTATAATCCGTATTCAATACTCCTGGAACTGTCCATACATAATTACTCTTGCCAGCTTGTGTGGTATAAGTGGCATTGGTATTTACGTTGATGCTGGCAGCTGGATTTGCAGTGAACGTTGGTGCGCTGATACTGGTAGAATTGGTGGCTTTCAGCGCTGCATTACCATAGGTAACTTCAACTGCTTTTGAACCAGTAGTCAGCCATTTAATCGTAACAGTATTATCAGTTAATCCAATTCCACCTGATGCAATTGCATAATCAGTGTTAAGCACGCCAGGAATGGTCCATACGTAGTTGCTTTTCCCAGATTCTGTAGTGTACGTTGCATCCTCATTTTGAAGATTGGCAGCGGGACTAGCAAGGAAAGTAGGTGCACTTACAGCAGTGCTATTGCTTGCTTCTGCGGTTGCATCAGTATAGGTTACTTTTACATTCTTTGATCCTGCAGTCAGCCATTTTATTGTAACGGTGTTGTCTGTTGCGCCAAGACCACCTGAAACGATTGAATAGTCCGTATTCAACACTCCAGGAACAGTCCAAACATAATTACTCTTACCCGACTCTGTAGTATATGTTGCATTTTCATTTACTATAGTAGCAGCAGGCTCTGTGGTGAAAGATGCAGGACCTGCCACAGGTATATCATATTCTGCCAATACATTATACTTTGATTTTTTATTATTTATTTCATCAAAACTACCAGATTGGGCATCTAAACTGGCTATTGTTACAAAACTATTGGGATCCAAGGGGTCATGAGAAAAGATAGTACCAAAATCATCAGGGCCACCACCTTTTTCTGTCATACCATAAATCAGACCATCAGACCCCTGCATGATTCCCGGAACAGGAGAAACGCCTTCACTTAAAGAAGAAGATTGAAAACTTTTTAACACAGATACAGAAGATGTGGTAAAGTCATATTTACTCAATGTACCTGCATCAAAATCACCACCTTTTTCTGTTGTAAAATATAAGTTTCCATCTTTACCTACTATAGGTGTAATACCACGACCAAATGCAGCTGGATATGGTTGTTTTAATGAAGCATCTGGATTAAATGCATGCAAAGAAGAAAATGTTTGGGTACCAGGGTCGTAAGAAAACAAAATTCCTTTATCCAAGGTTTCTTCATAATTAGGGGGCGGATAACTTACGTTGCCATTGGTAGCTCCGTATAACACTCCATTTTTCATTACTATTGAACCTCTAGGTCTACCGCCATCTACATCTTTAAATTCGTATTCAATTTGAAATGAATTGGGGATGCTAAAATCAAATGAAAAAATACTGCCCTTATTGTTATCATTTCTAATAGTACCATATACCTTGTTAGAATTAGGGTCTTTAATAAGGTCAGCCATAAAACCATCAATTCCTGTTGCAGGGTTATCACCACTTGTATATAAAACTTGATACGCTTTAGTCTGTAAGTCAAATGAATAAATGACGCCTCTGAGATTTTTATTAGTTGTAACAGCACCACGCTCAGTTACTCCGTATAATTTGCCATCAATGTGCAACAAACGTGTATCTGCTGGCTCAATACCACTGATGCCCTCTTCACCAAAATTATACAGAACAGTATAAGTATCATTTTCAGGATTAAAGGAAAAAATTGTACCATTTGTATATAATCCGCCGTGCTTGGAAGTTCCATAAAATAAGTTGCCTACTTTTACGAGGCCACCATTGCCTTCATTACCCGTTTCATTTGAACCAAACCTGCGTACATTCTCATATGAAGTTCCATCTTCAACAGATTGGGGTGTTACACCATTTATTGTTAACTTATAGATACTACCTCTGGAGCGACCTTCACTCCAGCTATTACTGGGTCCATTTTGTGTAAGTCCGAATAAAGTACCATTCACTTCTGCTAAACTACCAATTGGCTGCATTGGGTCTTTTTCTTTTCCACCAAATTTAGCCAAGTAATTGAACTCCAAATTTGTAGGATCAAAGCTAAAAACAGACCCACTGCCATTACTTATATCCTTATTTGGCAAACCTCCACGATAAGTTACTCCATACAATTTATTGTCAGATCCAAGAATCAAAGGACGTGGTGCATAACCAATAGTCGTTATGTTTTGAGGATCAAAATTGTGTAAGTTTGTTGTTGTGGTTAAAGTTTTGGGATCAAAAGAAAATATTGTTCCTCGGCCATACCTATAATTAGCTGGATCATATGCTGGTCCTCCTTCATTAGTTACGCCATACAGTTTTCCATCAGCAGCCTGAATTAAGGAACCCCATGGAAAGCTGCCATCGAGGCCATTGAAGGTATGGTGTATTGTAAAAGTTGAGGTAGTCAAATTATATCCAAAAATTACTCCAGGCTCAGGTTGATAAGTAGTATAATTCATTGCCCCATTCGCAGTACCAAAAATTTCATCTCCAACCTGTATCAGGCTTCCTCTTGGACTTATGGTCGAAGAATTAAATTCAGCTATCGTTTCAAAGGTATTGGTAACTAGATCATAGCTATAAATTGCTCCGTTTTCTGTTGGACTTCCGTAATCTCCACCTGAGGCAATTCCATATAATTTATCATTGGATGCTTGTATCAAACTATTTTCATTACTACTTAACCCGTTTAAACTATAAATCAATATATAGTTTGATGTAACTGGATCAAAAGAGTAAATTACGCCCTTACTATTAACACCTCCACCTTGGGTAAGTCCATATAATTTCCCATCCTTTGCCTGAACCAATTTACCGGTCGGACTAGCTCCATTACCATCATATTTGAAGTGGTGTTTGATCGTGTAAACAGAAGTAGAAGGATTGAAGGCAATAATACCCCCTGCTCCAAAATTACCATAATTTGCAATGGGTGCGTAAAGAAGTCCATCGCTAGCTTTGATAAAACCATTACCTAAGGTAGGAGTCCCAAGATCATAAGAACTAAAGCTTTTCGCAGCGGAAAGCGTTTTATCCTTTGTATTAAGTTTTAAAATTGTGCCTTGGGTATTTTCACCACCAGCAGGCGTTATGCCATACAGAATAGGCTGTGCTTGAGTAAGTTCAATGCCCAAAAATAAAGCACACAGAAAGAGAATCAATTTTACATTTTTCATTTTTGTTTGGTTTGGTTATAAATTAAGTACAGATTTATTATTTCAGTCTGTCGTGAACAGCTGTCAATTATTGATTCAGTAAATGTGGATATTGGAAGAAATAACTCTAATGGAAGATTTTCGACAGGATTGTAGGATGTGTATGTGAAAGTAAAATTTCAATTGGTTTAATAAACTACATCTTAGTGTAGTGCAATGTTTAATTGGTTCATGTTGTTGATTATTTTTATTGAAAATCAACGAATTATTCAATCTTTTGTACAAGTAGCTACATCAATATGTAGGTGTGTTTTTGTTGATTTATTTTAACTTAAATTACACTGTGAATTAAGTTGAAATTGTATAATTGGAATGATGTATTATTACATAAAGGGTAGCATTCAAATGTTCAAATTCTGTGGCTACTATTTTCAAAAGATATTATCCATAGCCATGATCTTTGTAACACAATATGTTTGTGCACAGGATTATGATATTCGTATTTATGATGAAAGCAACGGGCTTAACCGGAATTATATTAACGACATCAAGGTAGATAAAGATGGTTTCTACTGGCTGGCCACAGAGAAAGGGATTGTTCGGTTTGATGGGAATAATTTTACAACATTTCCATCAACTGAGCGAAATGGGATGTACCCAGGCGTTATCAAACTTCATATATTCAGGAATAGTTTATACCTGATTTATGAGAAAAAAGGTTGCATAAAATTTAACACTGACGATTTTACAATTTCCAAAGTAAGTGATGATCATATTGATGATATTCTCCAGGATAACGATTCAACTTTTTTTGTATTGGAGAAATCAAAGCTGCATAAATGGATAAACGGAAAAAGTATTCATTCAATCAATTTGGGGGATAATTATAAAACCTCACCTGATAATGGCATCATAGCTGATTGGGGAAAAGATCTGGCAGTTATTATACCCCGTCAAAATATAATTCTTCTTGAAAAATCAAATTTGCACATTCAAAGAAAATGGAATATCAGTTACATTGATTTGAAAAATTCATTTGGCATTCATAATGGGAGATTACATTTTTCTGGGAATGGTGTATTTTACGCAGTTGATAAAGATGGTGAAATTAATTTACTAAGGACTTTCAGAAATGGTGTATTCGACAATTTAACAGCCTGGGTTCCCATTTTTCAGAATAAGGGTTTTTTTATATTGAATAACAGTATTTTATTCAGCTACAATGACAATCAGTCTGAGACAATACCATTAAAGGGACTGGATAATTTTGAGTTGAAACAACTAATTGTTCAGGATTCCTCCAATATTCTAATTGGCACGAATGCAGGTTTAATTCATCTGAATAATAGAAGAACAGGAAATTACTCTTTTAAAGATGTACAAGGTCTAATATTGGAAAGACTTAGAATTAGAAGAAAAATAATCCCCTTGGATAACAAGTCACTTTTACTGCTGGGTCATCCATATAATTATGTATACAATTCCGCTGGAAAAACAACTATTTTTTCTCCCAAAAAATCTTCCAGTTATGACGCCGTAAAAATAAATAGTAAGATATATATAGCTACTGAAGGTGAGGGTATACTTGCTTATGATTTGAAAACAAGAAGTTATCGAGATCTTACACAAGAATTTGATTCATATAAAAGGAAGTATTATTGTATTTGTTATAATCCCAAAGACTCTCTATTGATTTCTGCTTTCAATGACACATTACTCATTTACAATTTTCGGAGCAGGAAATTCAAAACAGTTAAATCAGTTATTACTGATAAACTCATTCGCGTTATACGATATGATTCTGTACAGAAGGATTACTGGATTGGTACGGAAGACGGTGCTTTTAAGTTAAATCAGGAGTTTCGACTGCTTAAGTCATCATCCGGAAAAGCAATTGTAGCCGATGGCCATCAGGTAAATGATATTTTACTCGATATGAATGGTTCAGACATCTGGATAGCACATGAAAATGGTGTTCTAAAGGTCAAAAAGAACAATTTACTTGATGGTGATAGTATACCTTCTTTTTTATTTAAAAATCCTAAAGTTGTATCATTATTGCAAGACAATAACCGACGAATCTGGATGGGTACCTATTCCGGTATCATTGCATATGATCCTTTATCCAAAGGCTTGATTACGCTGACTAAGCAAAACGGCCTTATTAATTCTGAATTTAATTTTACTGCAGCCTCTAAAATCAGTGATGAACAGTTCATATTTGGTGGTTTAACCGGTTACGATGTTATCAATCCCAATAAGTTTTTGATCAGAAAAATATCACCTTCCGGACTAATCACTGGTTTTGAAATTACTACAAAAACAAAATCAGAATTTTTTCAGTATTATCATATTAAGAATAATATTATAAAGTTTAATACAGACGAGGGATCTCTTCGTATTCTGCTCGGGTTTAAACAAAAGTTATCGCCTGAAAATTATACATTCCAATATCGAATTAATAATGATTCTTGGTCTGCACATTCAATTTTACCTTTTATTAATTTTTATAAATTGCCTGCTGGTTCTTATAAATTGGATATTAGAGCTTTTGATAACCTGGGAGCTGAAATAAGTTTTCCCACTGTTGTTATAAAAGCAATTGTACCCTTCTATAAATCCCTTCTCTTTATTTTAATTCTTGTTATTTTCATAGTTTCTTCCCTTGTTTTCATCATATTTTTTATCCTTCAAACCAAAAAAAGGGAACATGAAATAAAAGAGAATATTTCTATGGATCTTCATGATGAGATAGGCACACTTCTTGCAAGAGCTATGTTGGTTTCTGAAACAAAGAATAATCCTGACAGAGATAAACAAATTAGCAACTATCTCAGTGAGGCGCTTTACGGTCTTCGTGTATATATCAACACCATGAATGTTGAATTGCTATCAGCAAGTCAGCTTGTTTCTGAATTTCAGGAATTGATGCATGTTTCCTTCTCACCTTTGAATTACACTTTTTCTATCGAAAGTTATGATTTGGATGCTGTTATTTTGTCAGGTAGCCAGTACCGAAGCCTTAAACTTTGCTTTTATGAGATTTTAAATAATATGATCAAGCATGCATGTGCTAATAGGTTAGAGGTAAAAGTATCAGTACATGATACCTTGTTTCATTTGATGTTTAAAGATAATGGTTCACTCAATAATTTGACCTTTCTTTCGGGTACTGGAAATGGTATATTGAATTTGCGCAAAAGAATAAAAAAACAAAAAGGGACTATTTTATTTTCGATTTCATCATCTGGTTTTGGTTTGCAGATAGATATTTCCATTCCTTTATAACTATATTGTATGACACCATTTAAATTAAGAGTTGCTATCGTAGAAGATGATTTTATTATTGGAGAAATTCTAAAGAATTCAATCAATTCTTTTAATGGATTTGAGTGTCATTTTGTATACGAAGACCCTATTCAATTTCTAGAAAAGAATACCAATGCAGATATACTATTGCTTGATATTGTCATGCCAGGTATAAATGGCATAGATTTTATAGAATTAATCCTTGCAAAGTATCCTGACCTTTCAATCATTATGAATACCATAAAGGATGACCCGGATACTATTTTTTCAGCTTTAAAAAAAGGAGCTTCTGGTTATATTGATAAACAGTCTTTGAATTTAAATTTTGAAGATATACTGAACACTGTCGCCAATGGAGGAGCTTATATGACTCCTTTGATTGCCAGAAAAGTTTTTGACAGTTTTCAGCAGATTAAAAATAATTTCGAACAATTGACAAAACGAGAGATGGAAATTACAAACAGCATTCTGAAGGGTCTATCCTATAAAATGATTGCCTCTGATTTAGGTATTTCTTTGGATACAGTTCGTTTCTTTGTTAAAAATATTTACAGAAAACTTAAAATTAATAGTAAGGGTGAATTATTCAGAATTGCAAAGAAGTAGGCGTGGCTACGTGCCTTATTGCATCCCAAACAATAATGGCAGAATAAATGTAACGAATGCTGTCCAGATGCTGTATGCTGGCAGAAAATATCCAATGGTATTTTCCAGTTGCTGAGTTCCTGATTTTTTTTGGAAAAGGAGGATGAGTTTCCTGGTAACAGCAATCAGGTGCAGGAATATCAGGATGTTGGAACCCAGCACAGCCAGCCTGTTTGGAGATGCTCCATATTCAAATAGCCTGAATCCAATTGCCGATAAGGCCAAGAAAAATATTACGCAAGCTGAATTGGCAGAGTTAATAAAAGTAAGCCGACAAACCATTAATGCGATGGAGCTGGGAAAATATGTACCATCCACTGTATTGGCATTGAGATTGGCAAAAATATTTGAAGTGAAAGTACAAGACATATTTGAACTTGAAGAAAGCGATTGGTCATAGAAATTAAACACAATTTATGTATTGCGAACTAAAAACGAGTAGGTTAAATATTCGCCCTATAAACTTGGTAGATAGTAAGTTTATGCTAGAATTAGTCAATACCAAAGGGTGGTTGAAATATATTGGTGATCGGAAA
>JBDLUU010000050.1:0-22974 GCA_039805185.1 Bacteroidota bacterium | reverse complement strand
AACCCATATTACTTTAACTCAGTAGTATGAAGGTGCCAATTCCATCCTGATAAAGCAATGCTTTAACGGGGAAGATAAGTCAGAGTCAAGCTTTTATTATTACCGCAAGGAAAATTATATACGCCCATCTGATTTTATCAGGTGGGTTTTTTTTTGGTGTAACTACCAGGGAAGCCACCTAGAGATTGAAGAGAACGATTTTTTTTAATTAAAAACATCGTCAAATGCTCAGTGCAACCCAACTCATTCATGCCATTCCGGTAGATCCGCTTACCGGGGCCATTTCGGTACCCATTTATCAAACCAGCACTTTTGTACAGGAGTCTCCGGGAGTGAACAAAGGCTATGATTACTCCCGATCCAATAATCCAACAAGAGCGGCATTGGAATCGCTCATTGCAGAACTGGAAGGAGGCTCAACCGGTTTGGCTTTTGCAAGTGGACTGGCCGCCATTGATGCAGTGGTGAAACTATTAAAAAGCGGAGAAGAAATTCTGGCCGTTGATGATATTTATGGAGGTGCTTATCGCTTGTTCACTGCTGTGTATGAGCAATATGGTATCAAAGTAAATTTTGTAGACACCAGTGACCTGGAAAAAGTTACAGCAGCTATCACGCATCAAACAAGATTAATCTGGCTGGAAACACCAACCAATCCAACTTTAAAAATTTCAGATATTGCAGCTATAGCAAATATAGCCAAAGCCAATAACTGCCTGCTTTGCGTAGACAATACTTTCGCAACACCAGTATTGCAACAACCCTTGCTATTGGGCGCCGATATTGTTATTCATAGTGCCACGAAATATCTGGGAGGTCATAGCGATTTAATCGCTGGTATATTGGTAGCGAAAGAGGAAACGGTGGGAGCAAAACTGAAATTTTTTCAAAATGCCTGCGGAGCCGTATTGGCACCTTTTGATAGCTGGCTGGTGATCAGAGGAATTGAAACCCTGCATTTGCGCATGAAACACCATAGCAGAACTGCATTGAAAGTGGCGCAATACCTGGCTACTCACCCTGCAGTGGCCCATGTAAATTACCCCGGGCTGCCTACCCATCCCAATCATGCACTAGCTATTCAGCAGGGAAAAACAGGGGGAGGCATAATATCCTTTTCACTGGTGAATGATACCAATGAAGCTGCTATTGCAGTAACAAGTAATACCCAATTGTTCAAACTGGCAGAAAGCCTGGGAGGAATTAAAAGCCTGATATCGCATCCGGCCAATATGACCCACAAATCAATCCCGGCAGAAAAAAGAAGAGCAGCGGGTGTAAGCGATAGTTTAATCAGACTATCCATTGGACTGGAGGAAGCAGAAGACCTGATTGAAGACCTAAAAAAAACATTTACAAGTAGCAAAATCAAAAATTAAAATGGAAACACACAAACAGTTAACAATCGGATTATTTGGATTTGGCGTTGTAGGAGAAGGATTGTACAAGGTATTACAACAGACCCCCTCACTAAAGGCAAGTATTAAAAAAGTATGTATTAAGAATACAGAAAAGAAAAGAAATGCACCCGCTGATTTATTTACTACCGACAAGAATGTATTATTACAGGACCCGGAGATAAATGTGATTGTAGAAGTGATTGATGATTCAATAGCAGCATTTGACATTGTGTCAATTGCATTGAAAAACGGGAAATCAGTGGTGAGTGCTAGCAAAAAAATGATTGCTGATAATTTACCTGCCTTGCTGGCTTTGCAAAAAGAAACAGGCCTGCCATTTCTATATGAAGCAGCTGCCTGCGCTTCTATACCCGTTATCAGAAACCTTGAAGAGTACTATGACAACGATTTACTTCACTCTATCAAAGCGATTGTTAACGGATCCACCAATTTCATCTTAACCAAAATGTTTGAAGAAAAACTGGACTTTTCCTCTGCCCTATTGCTGGCGCAACAATTGGGTTTTGCAGAAAGCAATCCCAAACTGGATGTGGAAGGATACGATGCACTCAACAAGTGGACAATACTTTTGAATCATGCCTATGGTGTGGTAAGTGCACCATCTGAAATTTTGTTTACTGGTATTCAGAACGTGCAGGGATCCGACGCAGTATTAGCCAGAGAAAAAAATCTGGATATTAAACTGATTGGACAAGCCAAAAAATTAAAAAACGGAAAAGTAGCCGCCTTTGTCCTTCCGCAGTTTGTTCCATTGCAAGACCCACTTTCGTTTGTGAAAAATGAATATAATGGCGTAGTGATTGAATCAGGTTTTGCGGATAAGCAATTCTTTTATGGAAAGGGAGCAGGAAGTTTTCCAACCGCATCTGCTGTATTAAGTGATATTGCCGCTTTGCGTTACAACTACCGTTACGAATATAAAAAACTCTACCATCACAAACCACATCAGTTAACCAACGACTACTATTTAAAAGTGTACGTTAGTTTTGATGACCTGAAATATATACCTAAAGAAGAATTTGAATGGATTGAAGAATGGCATGCACAGGCGGAAAGAAAATACCTGATTGGGGTATTGCATTGTAGTAAACTCATTAACCAGCAATGGTGGAAACAAAACAACACTTCATTAATTCTGGTACATGATGGTATCATAGATGATATTGATGTAGTAAACCTGAAAAAGAAAAGCCTGGAACTGGCAGGCGTTATTTAAAATAGCTACTTGTGTTTGGGTGGAACCCCGTTCTGTGGGGCGGGGTTCCTTTTATTGTCAGCCCCTATCTTTGCATAAAACCAACCAATTGGCAACGCTTAATATCAACACATTTAAAACAGCAAGTACCCTGAGTATTATTCTGGGAAGCCTCTTACTATTATTCAGCTATCTGGGAGGTAAAGAAGAGTTATTTCTTTTGTTGAATGGGGATCTGGGTACTATAGCGGATTATTTCTTTGCTGCATTCACTTATGCAGGTGATGGAATACTCTGGGTTCCGGTTGGGCTTTATTTTATTTTCTACAAAAGAAGCTTACTCCCTTTGGTATTAAGTGCTATCATATTTTCTACGCTATTTGTACAGGTAGGCAAAAAAATCATTTATCCCAACGAAGCAAGACCTAATGCAGCCATTGAAGCTACAGGAGCTAATCCTATTCATACGGTTGAAGGGGTAACAGTTCATACCAGCAATAGTTTCCCTTCAGGCCACACTACCACTGCCTTTAGTTTATTCTTATTGGGGACACTTGTAATACCTTACCCTTATTTCTGGATTCCTGGAATTGTAATGGCCATATTAGCAGGATATTCCAGAGTATACCTGGCCCAACATTTTCCTTTGGATGTTGGCGCAGGCATATACTGTGCACTCTGTTCTATTTGGATTTCTTTAAAAATTCAACAATGGGCAGACGTAAAAAAGAAAAAGTAATTAAAAAAGAACCTAATCCCAGCGCCATTCTCCGGCAATTTGCAGGGCTTCCTTCAAATTGTTTTTGATCATAAAATCTCTTACTTCCAAATCGGTAAATCGTTTCGCCTTCAGTTCTTTTGAATCGGCTACACCATATAGCAACATGGCTCCATAACGAACGGTATTCTTCAGTCCTTTTTCATCTACCAATTTAAAATCGTCACAATCTGCATGGTAGCATGGTCCTGCATTATTGGGCAAGCGGCCTCCTGCCCCACCACCTGTTGGAATACCCTGTAACATAAAGGGCTGGTGGTCACTATGTAATCCAGCACCATGATTAAACAGATTTTTATAGCTGGTATCAAAAGTTTGCGCTATGGCTCCAATCCCTTCAAATAATTCCTTACTCTCTATAATAGTGGTAGAAAAACCCTTGGGATCATTGGTCATATCATAATTCAGCATGTAGCGGATCTGATTAATGCTTTTATTTTTCATTGCCTGATCCACATAAGCTCTGGAGCCTAACAACCCTTCTTCTTCCCCCATGAACATGACAAATTCAACCGTTCTTTCCGGCTGCAGTTTCAATACCTGGAAGGTTCTGGCCATATCCAGCACGGCAAAAGATCCGATTCCGTTATCAATAGCACCGGTAGCCAGATCCCAACTATCCAGGTGACCACCAATAATTACTTTTTCATTAGGCTGTGATTTACCCTTAATTGTAGCTATTACATTTCTGGCTTTAATCAATCCTGATTGATTGGTCATATCAATAGAGGCGTAATGAGTTGCATTCTTCATTTCTTCTTTCAGCTTCATCCCGTCTTCTTTACCAATACAGACAGCCGGATCAGGAATTAACTTACCGGTTACGGAAGCAGTACCAGTTAACAGAATACCTCCATTGGCTGTATTAATGATAATAATTCCTTTCGCGCCATATTTGGTTGACAATGCCGTTTTTTCTGAACGATGCAGGTTTTTTAAACCCGGTTTAGAACCAGGCAAAATACCCAGATACACTACTGCAATTTTTCCTGTTGCCTTACCCGGATTACTGGTATAATCTTCTTCCAGTCCATTCCCCATATCCACCAGTTCCAGTTGAACATTGGCTTTTACCGGAGCATGTGCCAGGGAAACAGCCTTAACGGCCTGTAAATTATTTTTATCAGAACCAATTTTAACTGTCAGTGTTCCCCTGCTCCAGCTTTCTACTTCAAAGGGCTGATACTTCACATCTTTAAAGCCATAAGACTTTAATAAATTGTAGGCAAACTCTTCAGCCTTCTTACCATTCGCTGATCCTGTTAATCGATGTCC
Organism: Bacteroidota bacterium; assembly: GCA_039805185.1. GTDB lineage: Bacteria > Bacteroidota > Bacteroidia > Chitinophagales > Chitinophagaceae > Sediminibacterium. The sequence continues at coordinate 18,305 of JBDLUU010000050.1, read as the reverse complement.
AATGGTTTCTGTTGCCGTTTTTAAACTACTATAAGCTTTGGAATGCCGATCAACCTCTGTATTGATTTTGGCAAACACGGTTGTCCATTCAAGTTTTACCTGTGCACTGGCAGCAGTTGTAATCAACCCTGCTAAAAAAAGACTGGAGAAGAATTTCATAAGAAAAATTTGTAATAATTATTCGTTAGGTATGGAAAGATAGTCCTTTATTTAATTTGAAAAGTAGCTACAGCGCCTGCCGGTAACTTTGATGTAAAAAATGATTTATTCATTTGTACCTGAAAAGTTTTCTCTAGAGATGTTTCATTGAGTATAATCAACACGATTGTATTATCTGGTCTTAAAAAAGAAACAGCAGGAAGCCCCTGCACTGTTGAATTAGCAATCCTTACTGAGCCAGGCTTTACCCATTTTGAAGCATGGGCAATAATGTAATAGGAAACATTCCGAATAATTTGATTATCAGCGATTGTTAATGCGCCCTTACAGGCTGTACATCCACCAGGCGTATGTGGACCAAATGATTCATCGTTTGCCAGGTTCCATTCCAGGGCAATCTTGCTATGATTCAATGCGGATCCAATAATTACATTTTTGATATGCCATTGAAGATCTCCTCCAAAATCTCCGTTCTTACCTGTCCATTGTTCAGTAAAATAAATGTTCTTATCCGGATGAGCCTGCTTTACTTGAGATAGCGCACTGATATCTCCGGCATATAAATGAAAAGCGGTCCCGTCTATATACTTTCTGGCAACCGTATCATTCAATACCTGAATGGGATAATGGGGATGGTCTGCATTGTGATCGTAAATAATTATTTTCGTTTTAACTTTTTGCTGTTGAAACAAAGGCCCTAAATGATGCTTAATAAATAAAGCCTGTTCATCTGCTGTCATCAGCATACTGGGATTATTACCACCATGTTCGGGTTCATTCTGTATCGTCATCGCATCCACTTGCAGCCCCAGCTTTTCCATTGTCTTCAGGTATTTCACCAGGTATTTTGCATAAGTATGAAAATATTCCCGTTTCAAATTCCCACCCTTACTAACGTCGTTCGACTTCATCCAGACAGGTGGGCTCCAGGGAGTAGCCATGATTTTGATAGCCGGCTGAATTCGCTTGATTTGCTTTAATAACGGAATCAGATGAAGTGTATCATCACTTAAATTGAAATATTGCAAACTTGTATCTGTTTGCCCTTTGGGCAAATCTAAGTAACTAAAAACACGAGCACTTAAATCAGAAGCGCCAAAGGCAATTCGCAGAAAACTAATTCCTATTGAAGTATTGGTGTTTCCAAACAACTCAGTTAACAGTTTCATTTTCCTTTTGGGATCAAGACTGTTGATCAGCTGAGCTGAACCACCAGTTAAAGTATATCCATAACCATCCATTACCTGAAACCTCGTATGCTTGTCAAGTCTGATAATCGGCAATTTAATATCAGGCTCAATATTTTGCAAGATCAATTCATTTTCCTGTAAAAGGGCAGATTGATTGGGAAGAGTCAGCCAATACTTAACTTTAGAGGATTGGGCACTAACCAGTAATAGAGTCTGCAAAAAGAAAACAGTAAATATGAATTTTATCATGTCTGTATAAATCGGTTTCCTTATTGAATATATTAATTTTGCCATTCGCAATCAAATCATAAAAACGAAACATGTACATATCTGCTTCTGAAGCCATACAAAAAATCAGTTCTAATCAAAAAGTTTTCCTTCACGGAAGTGCGGCCACACCTATCAGGCTAATCAATGAATTGATTGCACAAAAAGACCGTTTATACAATGTAGAACTGATAAGCATTACGCAACAAGGTGTAGACTTTAATGATCCATCACTGAAGGGACATTTTTACATGAATTCTCTGTTTGTATCAGAAAGCAACCGAAAGGCCATCAGTATGGGAATGGGGGATTACACACCTGTATTCCTGAGTGAAATTCCACTGCTGTTCAACAGAAATATACTGGAAGTTGATGTAGCCATCGTTACAGTTTCTCCGCCAGACAAGCATGGATATTGCTCTTTGGGTACTTCTGTAGACATTGTGAAATCTGCGCTGCGTTCCGCAAAAAAAGTGATTGCACAGGTAAACCCTAATATGCCAAGGGTACACGGGGATGGATTTATTCCTTTTTCAAAAATTGATTTTGCTGTTTGGACAGAAGATCCGCTACCGGAAGTAAGCTATTCTAAGGGCTTACTAGCCGTTCACGAAAAAATCGGAAAAATTGTAGCAGAGCTGGTAGAAGACGAAGCAACTTTACAGTTAGGTATCGGAAGTATTCCTGATGCAGTTTTAAAAAATCTCACCAATCACAAAAACTTAGGTCTGCACACAGAAATGTTTTCTGACGGAGCCATCCCGCTAATTCAAAACGGGACTATTAACAACAGCAGAAAGAAAATTGTAAAAGGATATTGTGTTACTTCTTTTATGCTGGGAACAAAAGAGCTCTATGACTTTGCAGACGACAACCCTATCATCAAAGCACTCGATATAGATTACGTAAATGACCCAAGGGTATTAAGCCTGAACAAGAAAGTAACTGCTATCAACAGTGCCATTGAAGTAGACTTAACCGGACAGGTTTGTTCCGATTCAATAGGCATGTATCAGTATTCAGGGATTGGGGGCCAGATGGACTTTATCAGAGGAGCAGCCTTATCAGAGGGTGGGAAACCCATCATCGCTCTACCATCCGTTACCAACAAAGGCATTTCCAGAATAGTGCCCTACTTAAAACAGGGAGCAGGCGTAGTAACCACCCGCGGTCATATTCATTGGGTAGTAACAGAATACGGTGCCGTTAATTTATTTGGTATGAATATGGCGCAGAGAGCCAAGGCATTAATCAGCATTGCACATCCGGACCATCGGGAAGAATTGGAACGGACAACAGCAGAAAGATTCAAATGTTAATTGGAACGATATAATGGATTTTGTAATAAGGTTACACAATAATCTGTAGCCCATGTTCCGGCCACATCCACGTAAATGACATTCGGCTTGTTTTGCTTATTGATCACTTTATTGGAAATCCATTCATTAATTTTCACTGGCAATTGCAGATTGGCGATTTTTGCATGATCAATTATGCTCTTGTTTTTACGGATCATATTCGCCAAGAGAATGGCACCGTTCACAATCGGATTTAACTTTTCGTCCTGAAAATCATTACAGATGGCAGAAGCTTCATCTGCACTCTGTGTAATTTGCCAGTCTAAACGAATTAAATCATTTTTAGAAACGCCTGATTTCAATTTGTTGAAGAAATCCAATTCTGTTTGAAGGAGTTTATCCAAATTATTGGTACTGGCATAGGCCCGTCGGAAATTGATAAACGCATTGGAAGTATCTGTCATGTCGCAGCGGGGAAACAAAGCACTATTCCATCCAGGAATTTCAAAGCTCAGAATCACTTTGCCCGCCAGTTGTTTTAATGGAACATCTGCAATGGTAGCTGCTGAATTATTATAGATATGTTCCTGACCAATCCAGTTCAGCAAACTATCCTGTAATTGACTCAAGGGCACTTCTTTTTCGCAAAAATGACTGAAGGAAATCAATACTACTTCTTGTTTATTTTCTTCCAGAAATTTTTTCAGACCAACAGCTACTGTTTTAAGTCTTTCTCCATATCCCCCACCAATGGCATCTTCCATACAGTCAGATGCTGCATGTTTGGTATAAAGCATCTTATTATAAGCTCCTACTCGCAAATCAAACATTCTAATGCCTTGTTGCAACTGCTGTTCAATACCAATTAATTGGGTTAATGTATTACAGGCATTGATGGTACCCTTCTGCTGTCCACCTGTTGCAGTTAATACACTCATACCGGCATCATGAGAACCAGGAAAAACAATATCTTTTAATGACAAAGAACTGGTATCAGGACCCAAAAAATTCTCCATCCATTTGGCAGTGTTATATTCTTTTAATACAGCTTCATACACGTTTTTATTTTCTGCCAAAAAATAGACCTTCCATTCGGCTTCACTTAACCTGGAAATTTGTACCGGGTGTTTGGTTCTAAAATATTGTGGCAGTAACACAAAATCGGCATCTTGTATAGGATTTTGTTTAAAAGAATAGTACAATAAAAATTGGTTGATCTTTATTTTGGATGATGCTTTATCATTTACCAAATAATATTTACCGTTCTTTGCTTTCCAATAAAATTGAAACGCATGCTTATCAATTGAGGTATTGAGTGCTTCTGCTGAAAGGTCTGACAACACAGGAATACCTGCAATCAACCCGCGGTGTGAATATATAGAATTTGATTGATTAAAAGCAGGAAAAGACAAGCAAAAAGCAATGGAAAATAAAATAACTTTATAGAACATAAGACTACGAATTCAAGTGTAATTTATTCATTTTATTTATATAATATTTAGTCATGAGGAAAATAGCCACCACGCTAATTTTATTATTTTTTCTATCCAGTGTCACTGCACAAGACGCCAATTACTGGTCTACCAGTTATGGCACAGGAGGCTTTTTTGTTCCGGGTGCCACCATTGCAAAAAACGGGGATAGTGGTGTATTATTTTTTAATCCGGCATTGCTGGCTTACAATACTAAAAACGCATCCAATATCAGTGGTAGCATATATAACCTCAACCAGATTAATATAAAAAATGGTGCAGGTGAGGGTTTAGACCTAAGACAAACGTACACGAATATTATGCCGGTGATTGCGTCCAATACCATTTATCTAAAGCTAAAAAAGCCAATCACCTTTGCATATGCCATTATGTATAATCCGTCATTTCAATTTCAGACTTCTCAGCGAAGAGATGACATGATTAATGTATTAGACGACAGTTACAGCCCAGGTAAAGAATTCTATATTGGGCAATATGTCCATGCCAATACCATTAATGAAACTTCTGCCATGTTTGCATTTGGCAAAAGTGTAAATAATAAACTGGCAATTGGATTCTCTGGTACTTTTAATACCAGAAGACAGTATTTCAATCATAATATTACTGCGAGAGCTTTTATTAATGACAATACAGATTTGTTTCAGAAACTGGTTACAGTTTCAGAAAGCTATGTAGTAAATACCAGGGCTTATGACTTACAATTTAAAGCAGGTGTTTCGTATAGCGTCAATGACAAAAATCATCTGGGTTTAATGGTAACCTTGCCATCTATTAAAGTATGGGGCAATTCTGATATCCTTGCAGAATTTGCTGTAAACAATCTTAGGATTGACGACATAGAGATCTTCCTGTTGGGAAGCACAAGACAAACCAAACTTTCCGGCACTTATAAAAGACCGTTAAGTATTGCTTTAGGTTACACGCACTACTACAAAGGAGGAGAAATATACATTGCCTCTGAGTTCTTTAACAAAATCAACAGATACAATATGGTACAGCCCAGAGATGAAGCTTTTTTAAGACCTGACACTGGCACTGTAAAAGAATTCAGTGCCGCGGAAATAGGATTCCTGAACGCAGGCAAATCAATATTTAATTTTTCAGTAGGTGTGAGTTTCCCCATCAAAAATAATATAAAAGGCTTCGCTTCACTAAGAACAGATTACAGCAATATGGGGAAAGAATTATTAGAGAATGAAAGTGGATTCAGTGCTTCATCCGTTAGCCACAACCTTTATCATTTCCAGGGAGGTGCCAATTTCAAAAAGAGAAAATTCAATTTGCGCGCAGGTATTTTGTTAACATATGGCAGAAACAGAAACCATCAGCAGTTGATTAATTTTGATGACCCCAGTGAAATGAATTTTCTGGAAGGCACAAAGGATCTGGTTCCTTCAAGAAAGCTTTCAGCAGGGTTTATGCTGGCATATGTTCATAATTTTTAGAGAGTAAATCACTTCTTACGCACAATATCCTGCAACATCTCGACAAAAGGTATAGGAGTAGACCATTGGGGATTATGATCGGCTTCCAACACAGAAACCGGCCATTTGTATTTTCTTGCCTTATCTGCCTGAGTAGAGAAATCATCTTTGGTTGGATCTTTTCCTTTATCTACTGTAAGGATATAATGGGTAGGTATTGTCATTCGCTTTGGATTCATCAGACTGATTTTATCTGTGAATGTCTTAACAGAATGGGGTACATCTTTAGGCAGTACCTGATCAGACCTTACCCATTTGGGAACCAGGAATCCATTTTCAACTAGAGGCTTCATAGCTTCAGGAGTTTTCCCCTGAGCAAAAACGCTTTCTCCGTTTTCCGGAACAAAAGCATCCAGATAAATCATCTGGGCAATTCTTTCAGGCACACTATCTGCCACCCCCGTTATTACCATCCCACCATAACTATGCCCTACCAGTACTATATTTTTTAAGTCTTAAAAAAGAATCATGTTGACAACATCCTTGATATGCGTGTATAATCCTACTTCAGGATTGGCCAGGTGTACTCGCTCACCCTGTCCTGTTAAAGAGGGTCGGTACACCAAAGCACCTTTTGCCGTGAGCAGAGAATCAACTTTTTTAAAAGCCCAACTACCACCCCAGGCTCCATGTACAATTACATACGTGGGATTGGCTGGTGTTTGTGCAATGACGGAAACAAAACTAAAAAGGAAAATATTTACCAATAGTAAAAGAAGCTGTTTTTTCATATAACAAAGTATCTGTATTCAGTGAAACTAAAATTAATCAGAAATAAATTCCAAATCAATTCCTGTTTTACTATCTCCGTTTCTTTTTGGAACAATTGAAAATACAGGTAATTCACCCTTTAACCTGTATCCCAGCTTTCCCATTTGCATAGTATTCACTCTGACTCGATAGTTACCAGGAGGCAAACCCAGATAATTATAAAAGCTATTTTCATCCGAAATGGTTTTGGCAACAACAATGTCGTTATCATTTACAATTTCCAATAAGATTCTTTCCAAAGTGATTTTCTGATTTCCTTTATGCAGATAAATGGTTCCGGACACTTCACCCATCACTTCAACAGGAACACCAATATGCATAAACTGATTCGGAGATAAATGAATCTGAAAAACGGACTTAGAAATCCTCCAGGCAATTTCTTCAAAACTATTTTTATCAATTGTTAAGATATTCTTGTAATAAGGCTCAAGGTTTCTTACTACATAAGATGTATCGCTTTTATTCCAGTCTTTAGAACCTCCCATTAAACTGAATTTCAAGCCAGTCACTTTAGGTTCATCCTATTCTCTTATCCCATTGTGATTGTAATCTAGAAAGGCATAAACAACCAAACCACTTCTGCCCATACCAGGCCGGCTGAAATACCCTATATACTTAGACTTCCTGTCTTGCACTATACTTCCCCTGAAATAAGAAATCAACCCAGTAGAGGAAGCTGAATTCGTTCGGAAATTGTATCCTGCCTGCATAAATTTCAAATCGTACCTGACGCCAACGTTATAGCTACGAATATTACTTTTATAGTTGTGATCATAAAAGAAATTCAAAAAGGTCTTTTGAGAAATAAGCTTATCCACTTGAATTCTGGAAGAAATAAACCTACCGGTGTTGTATTCAAACTGAAACATTGGCAATAGCAGGAATCCATTCTTAAGATTATAGCTAAAGGAGTAATTAGTATACAAGAAGGCTTTGTTGTTTTCAGTAATTAAGGCAAAATAATCTGATAAATATTCAGTCGGGTGAAAAGCTGCATTTTATTGAATCTTACTGGCAAAGAAACAGTTACATTTCTCTCTTCCAGATAATTATTAAATATTGCCTTTTGTCCTTCCTGATACCGTGTAAATAAAGCTTCAATCATTAAATTTCGCTTAGACCGGACATTTCCTTGTATCGTATACTTAACATTCTGCACATATTGAGCAGTTAAGAAAATATTGCTACCCAACTATAGATTAGCCTGGACAAATGGCATAGTGGTTCCGGTTGAAACAGAAGATAAATATTCAACCCCTGTACCAATAGTGAGTTTATTGGTTAACCCATAATTCAATTGTGCTTTGGAGAACCTGCTGGTTAAGGTATCTTCAACTATACCTGCATTCACAATATATTCCAGTTTGTTCTTTGGCAAAAAATTATATGGTATATTGATATTAAACTTGTTCATTTTCTGCTCTCCGTTAGGCCCATACTGTTTCAGCATAATCTGAGAATTACCATACGAAACCGGAATTTCAAAGCGATAAAAACCAGCAGCATCTGCCTTGGTGTAATTGACCAATAAATTATTAATATACAATTCAACTGTCCAGTTGGGTTCAGTATAACGGTCTATCCGGTATGTACCAAAATCATTTCTTTGAATAGTTGGCGTATTGCTTATCCTTACGCCCACAACGGGTGCAAACAAAGTTGCAATAGCATTGGTATTTACTTTTCCCAGGGCTACCTGTTTAACAATTGGATTATCATTATTTACGTGTCGCCATAAATAAAACTGCTGACGGTTGTCAAACTTTGTTTTATCGTTGTATTGAAAAGCTGCATTCATTTCACCACCGAAAACAGCTCCACCCAAAGCAAGATTAGCCTGTAATTCTGGTCTTCCATTTACATTTAAAACATTATTGATTGTCCAGTCAGCAACACAAAGATTCACAGTTTTATTTGACCCTTTTAATAAGCTATCTACTTTGATTATATTACTCAACTTGTTCAAATTCTGTCGGAACAAACGCTGTTTCTGAAAGCCAACAATGGGCAACTCTTTTTTTGACTGAACAAAAATGAGCAAGGACCTGTAATCGAAAGTACATTCAATGCCAAAGAGAGAAGCAAAAGAACTAGATTTCAAAAACAACTTCACTTGTTGGTACATCTTCAAAAATAGCAGGAGAAACGGGTGTGCCCGTATTGGCTTTCTGCAAATCGCCGGTTACCGCCCTTGACCCATCCGGATATACAATAATAGATCCACCTGTTGGGCCACGGAATACTGCACCAAAAAACAAACCTTGCAAAGGATCAGCAAAAATCTCAATGGGTCTTGGGGGAGGCTGTGGCACTTGTGACCAGGCTGTATTTGCAGTGAAAAGGGTTAAGATCAAATTCAATACTTTCATTATTCGCCAATTAGAATTTTCTTAGATGAGACAATCTTCCCTTCAATTACCGTAACAAAATAAACACCCGAAGAAAGCTGTTGCATTATCAGGTATTTTCCACCCTGTATAAAATCCTTTTGAATCAGTTTCTGACCAAGGACATTAGAAAGCTGAACCGATTTTTTTGCGTTTATTGTGGATGGAAGAACTATGAAGAGATTCCGATGAAGAACCTGAAGCTGAAATGCATCAGGGGTTGTATTACTTTCGGCCAGCAACTGATTACTCAAACGGTGCCAGCTGAATATAAATGAAAATTGTTGATTGTGTTCACCTGCACTTAACTGGATTCGATAAGCTGGATCATGCTTTAAATCTATGTATTTCTTATTCAGACTATCATATAAATAAACAAATAGCCCTGATGGCGTAGTAGAAAGTCCCGAATATTCAAAACTGTGTTCACCGGATCTTTTTACTGCCAAACCCAATGGGATTTTTGAACTAAGCGTTACCGGTGGTGCAGATTGAATGGAGAGTTTATGCTTCCCTTTCAATGAATAGATACTGGGAACAGTTTCACTGGTATTCATTAATTTGATTGCATCCAGATTTTTATTGAATGTAGCAGTTGCATCAGCAGAAAAATAAATTACACAAGGATCAGCAATTTTGCTATTGGCAAATTTTACATTTAGTCTTGCAGTGTGAAAGGGTATTGAATTAATCTTTCGATGTGTTTCTGAAAGATGAGTTAATCGGGCTTTATTATTAATGGCGAGAGTACCAGCAACCGGATAAGTACCATCGGATACCCTTACAAAGAAAGCCTGCATGGCAGGTATAAAATTATTGGCCTTCCCATCACTGGATATCCCATTGATATACGTATTGTACACACTTGTGTATATGGATTGTTCATCTGTATCAAAATAGTAAAGTACATTGTCCATATTCACCTTAGTCCATCCTGCAGCCGCATCCCAGTTAATGGGTGAGGGATACGGATTACTTACTAAATGAAACCCATTGGTATAAATCTGATTGTTGTTATTTAACGAAAGGGAGATCGGACCATTATTAACAACTCCGGTTACAGAAAGGGTTTTGGCTGCATTGCTATTCCCAAATTGAAAAGCATATCCCCGCATGGGTTCCAATACATTGGCACCAGACATGTAATTAACCCAACCATTCGACAAAACGTTTTCATCTTACTTATAAACAGAAGGAAATCCTGCATTTAAATCAACATAAGAAGCCAATGCACCAACTGTTGCCACCTGAAAGGGTGATCCCAGGTATTTATATCCATAACCATTCCTCGATAGGATTGAAAGTGCAGATTCCCGGTAACTTCTCCTGTTCCACTTCCATCTACAGATGCGGATAAAACAGAGTCAGCCAATAGGGTAATCCTACTATTCGCAGCCAGTAATCCATCGGATTTTAAATCTAGTTGAATTGTGTGACCATTCGAAACGACTGAAGCATTTGCATTCGGAGCTAAGTAAATGAAAAAAGGCCTTTATTCTACAATTGAGTAATATTTGCCTTAAAGCCTACACCATCACCCGATTTTAGGGCCCAATTACTTTGAATGACTTCCCAATTTGGACTTGCAAGTGTTGCCGTAGTAGATGTAGATGTCTTTGAAATATAGCTAACTATTCCAGCCACGGCGGCATTTGTTGCCTTGCTTAGCTCGAGCTTATACTCAACTGAATAAGTCTTAACTGCGGGGGCAGAGGTTTCTTTTTTTGAGCAGGAAGCAAGTAGAGCAATGAACCATAAAAAGGAAAGAATTTTTTAATGTTTTTTTTTAATAGTTAAAGAAAAAATTGTACTGGATAAAAAAATTTATGTTTCAATAATAAATTATTGGTTTAAAAAACTATCAAACCATGGTTTAACATGGTATAAGGCATAGGCATATGTTCCTCTATGATCTGCATTTTTGCCAGCATTAAAAAGTTCTCCATCCTTTTTGCCTAATAAAGTTTGGTAATGAATGGCCAATTGGGCTAGATCTACAGGAATGGCTTCATCGCGCTCTCCATAATATGATCGAAGTGGTGTTACGCTCTTCCATCGATACCCTTCCGATGCAGTAAGTACTTTACAAAGAGGATTTGAGCCTAGTTGAATCTCATTTATAAACGTTGGAGTAAGATAAGATTTCAAGGTTGGTGCAGTTCTTTTAAAGAACTCCTTAAATTCAATTTTGTGCTCATAAAATTCCTTTCCGGCTTGCAGAAACTCCGGACGTATTGCCTTAGATGTTAAACCGTCCAGATTATAATAGGTTTCAAAAGCAAATAAAAGATTGGAAAAACAAGCAGGGCTCCAATCCGGATCTTCAGGCCTTGGATTGAGTATACTTTGACTAATAAAATAATTAACATCGGAAGGCGTAGCCGCTGTAGCCGAAGCTCTCACAGGTATACCAGTTTGCTCCAAGCGACGAAGATATGTGAGCGTATTATAGGCGCCTTGCGACCATCCGAAGGTAAAAAAATGTCCGACAGCAATATTTTTCTTTTTTATAAATTCTTGAGCGGCCTTATATAAATCCAGGCAGGCCTGCTCAGAACTTTTTTGAATTAAATAACTATTTTTTTCCTTGGATGAGCCCAAGCCATGATAATCAGGAGCTATTACTATGTAACCAGTCCCCCCAAATTGAGCCACTGCTAATTTGGTTTCCATTGACTCTTCAATGAATGTTGGCACTTCTGTTTTTCCAAAAACGGTACCATGTTGATAAGAAATCATAGGATTACCTAAAGCTAATTGGGAAGGAATGGCTATTAAACCAGTTGTAATTGCAGGCTTATTATCTTTTTCGGGAATTGAACTTTGGTAGGTAAGCCTATATAAAGTCACTGCACTTGTAGGACTTTGATATTTACCTTTAACTTCCGTAAAAGCAAAAGTAGAACCATTTAAAAACTCTTGTAGTTCTTCATTTAAAATACGATTTAGTTTAGACGTATCAAACTTTGTAATACTGTCTGCACGAATAAGCTTCCCATTATAAATTTCTGAATCATTTTTTTGATTAGGCTGATTAGAACAACTAAACAATAAAAAAACAAAAAGACACACAATTTGAGCCTTAAGAAATCGCATAATATAAAATTGATTACACATAAAATATTTATTTGATTGTTATTTATTCCAATTACGTTCAACTGGTTTTTGTGCCGCCGGTGGCATAGTTGTAAGTACCTTGACATACTCAATAATTGCCATTCGTTCTTCATGGCTCAGTTTACGCCCAATTTTCCCTGTTACTTTTTTCTCGTCCGAAAATGCATGACCTGCATTTGAATTTCCAGGTAATCGCGTATCAAACAAAAATGATTTATTTGACTGCATACTCACATAACCTAATTTAATAGGATCATATTCATAAGTACCTAACCAAAAAGTAGTTGATCTTTCCTCAGGTGGACTTAACAATTCATATAAATTGGGAACAGACCCATTGTGTAGAAATGGAGGAGTACTCCATACCCCATCCAAAGGCCTTGCTTTGTATCCGGCATAAGCTCTGATTTTATTGGGTCGATCATCTCCATTAGCTGCAGCAATTTGTTCTGCTGACCAGCCTAATTTGCTGTAGGCATACTTGGCCATTTCAGAAATAAGTAGTTCAAGTCCGGTAGCCGCATCTATACTTGTTGACTTTTTACCCAAAAGCTTTGATGCATCATACCTTCTATTCACAAATCCAGCAGCCTCGCTGGAATCTGTTCCTATTACATTAAAAGGCAAAGTAACAACTGCCCAGTCGGGCTTAGAAGAATTTGAGCCATTAATAGGGCGAGGCGCATGACAATTTGCACAATTTGTCATAAATAGTTCTCTACCTCTCTTAGCCTTATTCATATCCACTTTTCCTAACATTTCATCAGGCCATTGGGGTGCTTTTAAAGTTGCATATCCTTTTTCTGTTTCAAGTAAACGTTCTATATTAAAGTTGCTCTCCCATTTTTCATTACCTTTTTTAACATCACCATTTTCATCTAAAAAATAGGTTTTCCCGCCATTACCCAATACTTGCAAAATATTTCTTGAAACTCGATGATTAAAAGATGCATTATAGTGAACCCAATTCAATCGGGCAATATCCCATAGATATGGAACACCAACAGGGGCATCACTGGCATAATAATTAGACTGATCTCTTAGCCCAAGTCCGAAAACCTCATTACCAATTCTATTAAAAGGATCCATTCGCCCATGACCCGCATTAACGGAAGGAATCCCAGTTTTTGCATAGGCCTCTGACTCCCATTGTACAGTTCGAATCTGATCTTCTACCTCTTTTCGCAAAACCAATTCATCACCGGGCTCTTGCTTTAATACATTAGAAGAAAACCTTCTCCAAGCAGCACTATCCTGTATTGTTTTTCCTAGAGCAATTCCATAATCAACAAAAAATTGATAAATATTGAAACCAGCTGAGGCCCCATCAATTCGTAATGCTTTTCCTTTAAAATTGATTTGACCTGTGTGGCAAGAAGCACAGTTTAATCCAACCATAACGCGTCCATTTTTATCTGCAGGCTTTATAGAAAAGCCAATGGGGAGTCCCTCAGGATTATTTTCAGTAACAGATTTATCTAAAAAACCTAAACTCCTGAGGTATGCAGGGTCTGCTAATAAAAGACTGGTATCTGGTGCTTGTAAGGATTTTAACCAACTGAGAGGAGCAAACTCCTGACCAGCGTTAAGATGATGCCAGTAGTCACGTTCGCCTTCACTCCAGCCCTGTTCTGCAAATTGAACAGACTCGGGTTTATAAAATCCTTCAAAATTTACTTTTGTGTTACAAGCTATCACAAAGGTTATAGCCAGCACAATTATTAAAATTCTTTTCATGTAGCATTATTATTTGTAAAATAGAATATCTTGTTTATTTCAGAATGCATATCTAAGCCCAGTGTTCCATCCATAGTCTAACTTACTTGTTCCATTTTTTTGAACAGGGGCACTATCATAATTATTAAAAATATATGTGGTCAAGGATAACTTTTTATTGAAAAACAAATTCAACCGTAACTCACCATCGTGTCTAATCCGCTGATTATTTCCAGAGCCAATAAACAGAATCTGAGTATGATATAAAGACATATTTGAATTGCCAAGTCTAGATAAACTTACCTCGAGAAGAAACGGAATTTCAAATCTATTATAATTTTGATTATCAAACGTACCTTCTGCCATTGCGGCAATTCCTGTAGAGAAATTTATATGCAAATTTGGTCTTCTAATAATCTTATAAAGTAGACCTCCACCAGCCAGGTGTCTATATGCAAGACCAAGTTCTTTATTACGTTGATAGATGTATCTAATACCCAATTGCCATCGGGCGTTCATATTATGATTTGCTTTAACATTTGCAGACTCACGAATACGTTCTAATCCATTTGACTCTTTATGAATAAACATACTATTACCACCAACATTAAATACCCAATCTTCAGTTTTAAAGTTTGCTCCGCCATCAATACTAATTAATCCAAAATTGGTGAATTTTGAATAATTGTAACCAAGCCCTATAAATCCATTAGTTACTACCCCCTTTTTAAGTGGACTTATCATTTCAATTTCCTTGAAATTAATTGAGATTGGGATACCATTTTCAATAAAAAGAAAATCACGAGAATTTATACATTCAAGCTTGCTATAAAATATTTTTCCTCCATAAGTCTCAATATGATATTTATTCGAATTCGCATTCAGCTTTCTTACTTTGTCATATTTAATAGCTACTACTCCCACATCTGGAATACAAAAACTAATTTCATTATTCTGCCATCCCAAGAATTCACCAACAAGTATATTCCCTTTGTCCATTTCAAGTGAATCTGATATTTCAGCAGACACTTTTGCTGAACAACTTATTAAAAACATCAGCAAATAGAGGAATAAACGATTCTGCATTATTTGCCAGGTATACTTTGCGGATTGCAGAAAATGTTATCAGGATCCAATTGACGCTTTACAGCTTTTAATCGGTCTAAGTGATCACTATAATAAGCGTTCAGATGATTTTTTTGTCGCCGATCTGTAAAATTAACATAGCAATATGGTGAAGTATATTTTTCCATTTCATCATGGAAAGCATCCAACCATTTAAAATTCGCTTCTAAATCTTTATGGTCAGGAGGTAACCATTCCAAATCAATTGAAGTAATCATGGTTGCTTGTCTGAATGGAAATGATGTGGCTGATTTTGGAACTTCTTTAATTTTACCTCCCAATAAAAAAAATTTCCACATAGCATCAACCGATGTGCCAGGCCATTTCCTCAAATTGCGAAAAATTGTATCTCGCCCTTCCTGAGATATTTTACTAAAACAAAAACGTGAACGTTCATGTGCATATTCTGGATTGCCGTCTTCAGAAAGGAATTCTTGCGCATCCCAATAAGGTAAGTTTTGAATAATTTCAAGAGAGGGAGCTGCAATTTGATAAAGTGGGTATAGTAATGATCTTAACTGGTCTTGCTGACCTGCAAACTGACCTAAAATTTCTATATAGAGATCATTCCCATTTTCATGATTACCATTTTGCGCGTTGATCATGAATTTTACACCCAGCTCAGGGGGTGCATCCATTGCTATATCTTGAAATATATCAAATATTTGCTCAAGCGATGTTCTCCATTGGATTCGAAACCATGTTACAGTTGTAACGGGAAACATCTGCATTACAAATTGTGTATGAATCCCAAAATTGCCACCACCAGCACCTCGAATTGCCCAAAATACTTCAGGGTTTTCTGTGGCACTAGCAACAATGACTTCACCGTTTGCTAAAACAATACGTGTTGAAATTAATTGATCGCATGTTAAACCATACTTACGCATATTGAAACCAATACCTCCACCTAAAACAAGTCCGGCAACTCCAACACCCTTGCAGCGACCATGAGAAACAGATACAGATGCAAGCCTTCCGAAGTTATAAACCTGCTGATTGTGGACCCCTCCTTCTAGCGTAGCTAAATTAGTAGTTCCATCAAATTTGACATCAGTCATTTGAGAAAGATCAACAATCAAACCAGTATTACGAGAAAATGCAGCGTAGGAGTGTCCTCCTGATCTAGGAACAATGGGAACCTTATGCTTACGAGCCCATTTTACACAAGCAATAACGTCGTTTTCAGAAGTGCAAAGTGCAATTGCTTCAGGTATATCTGTCAAATAGGCAAGTGCATATTGTGTATTGAACTTTGCAAAATCAAGATCACTAGCCATAAGCAACGAACCCTTTAGCAACTTTGCAAGTTCCACCCATTTGCCAGTAGCACCTTTTGGATTTTGAACCAGATTATTCTCTAAAAATGCTGCAAATGAAGAAGAAACACTCAACCCACCTGTTGTAAGTAAAGCCCGAGAAATAAATGATCTTCTAGAAGTACTCATTTTATCTGTATTTGTATACTAGTACATCACTGGCTTATGCCATAGATTCGTTGCTAGTTAACACGAACCATATTTTGCTTAACAGCATTGCTAACTTCATCTACAGATAAAATTTTCAACGTTGGTTCATTCATTACCGTTGGCTTTGACAGGGTAACACTGATAGGTGGTGTATCCAATTTCCACATTGCACCGGTAGCAGGATCCACAATCAACATTCCAATAACACCACCAAGTAGTAAGTTTCCAAAATACCATCCATTCAATTTATAATTCACAGGAACAATCATTTCATTGTATCCATTGGCAGTTATTTTTACTTGATACTCGGCTTTTACAAAAAAACCTCCTCCTGATTTTAACGTAACAGTTGAGGGACTCTGTCCTTTATAGACTTCATTCCCTTTTTTGTCAGTAATACTGATTGTAGCACCATTAGGATTAGTATTAATAGAAACAGGATAAGAAGACTTCCCTAAAATGGTTGCGCAGCTAATGACAAACATTGGAATAATCATTAGAAAGAAACTCAATTTGAAATAATTCTTTTTCATAAGCAATGAAAGGATTTAAGTAATGGGTACAAAAAATGTATTTGTGTTAATAATAGTAAACGAAGAAATATATTATAGTTGATATTTTAATTTGAATTAATATAATAAAATCGTTCAATGCTTATATTTAATCATCGAAACAGATAAATTAAATGATATTATGTAGTATTTCAATTTGATAATGAATAAGTTTAGAAATCTTTTTATGAAACCCTATTAAATGGGATTAAAAAAAATCAGATAGAACTGTTTATTGAGATATAAATAATAATCAGAAAAAACAATACGGACAAGATTTGAAATACCCTAAACATTAAATTAAAACTTAAGTCAAGTGCAGGTCACAATTAATAGCCCTTGCTATTTGTAAAAAATTAGGCTAAAAGATGTACTTTTCATTCAATCGAAAAGTTTTTTCGATCTTATTTATTAAATTGTTTCACAAAAAACATTTCAAAAATGGTTAATAACCTCTCTAAAGCATTTGATTTTTCTGTTAGGATCCTTGCGATAGTATCCTGGATAAGTGCGGTCGCTTTTGGTCTTTATATTCTTGCTTTTTACTTTACCTCATTTATCCTTGGGGATTTAGATAACTGGAATTTGGGAATTTTACCAGGGCTTTATGACAGCCAAAATACCAAATCTACATTTGGGATGGGACTTCACTTTGCGGCAGGGGGATTGATTCTTGTACTTGGAAGCATACAACTTGTTGAAAGAATTAGAATTAATTATCCTTTATGGCATAGATGGATTGGACGAATCTATATAATCAGCTCTTTAGCCACAGCAATTGGCGGTCTCTTTTTTATTTTCTTTAAAGGTACTGTAGGAGGCCTTTCAATGGATATAGGATTTGGACTATACGGTTTCCTTATGTTTATCAGTTCTATCATGACTTGGAAACATGCTGTCAAAGGTGATTTTTCAAAACATCGCCGCTGGGCACTTCGGCTTTTTGTGTTAGCAATTGGATCCTGGTTATATAGAATCGAATCAGCACTCGCTCGAATAATTTTAGGTGATTTTGGACATACTAATGATTTTCATGGTGTGGTAGATATGATTTTGAACTTTTTCTTTTATGTACCCAACTTGATTATTTTAGAAATATATCTGACAAGGAAATGGCAAATAAAAAATAAAATATCTTATTTTATATTCATTATTCTTATATGGTCATTTATTTTTTCAATTGCATTTGCAAGTTATTTTTTAGTTATAGAATGGTGGATTCCCAATTTGAAGAAATCGATAGGATAATTATGATAAAAAATTATCCTTTACATTGTT
>JBDLUU010000049.1:0-27957 GCA_039805185.1 Bacteroidota bacterium | reverse complement strand
GTGGCAAAGTTTACCATTGCTTCCGTTGATTCAGGTTGCGTTGCGGCTCCTGTACAATTAACCGATCAGTCTACTGGTTCAGGAAGGTCCATTGTTGCATGGAATTGGGAGTTTGGAGACGGAACTACATCTAGAGATAAAAATCCACTCAAGACTTTTACAGCTGCAGGGAATTATTCAGTGAAACTTTCAGCCATTTCCGATTTTGGTTGTGTCGCTTTTGAAACACTTGCTGTTAATTTATCGAATAAGCCGCAGGCTAAGTTTACGGTTCCTAATGTGACCTGTGAGAACAGCAATATTGTTTTTACCGATGCTTCCACTCTTACGGCCGGAGCTGCCAATAATACCATTGCCCAATGGAAATGGAACCTGGACAATGGGGCAGGAGTAGTTATCCAAAATACCAATGCACCCCAATCGCATACCTACCCAACCTGGGGATCAAAAAACGTTTATCTAAATGTAGTAAGTAACACAGGTTGTGTTAGTGATACCTTTAGATTGCCAGGAGGTTTCAGTGCAAATCCTTTACCCGTTGTGGGTTTTGTTTTGCCGGAAGTTTGTTTGAACGATGCAACTGCAACTTTTACCGATACTTCCAAAATTGCAGATGGTTCTGAAGCAGGCTTCAGCTATCTCTGGAAATTTGATGATGGTGTGTCTACGGTTCCGGCCGACAAACGGCCTGTTCCTTTGAGTACAAGTACTACTTCAAAAACGGTATCGCCCAGTTATAAATGGTTCGGGAATTATACAGTTAGCCTGGAAGTTACTTCCAATAAGGGTTGTGTTGCAACAGACAGCAAAGCTTTTATAGTAAACGGTAGTACACCGGTTCCTAAGTTTGAAGTGGCTAATCTGTTGAATGGTATTCCGCTTTGTACTAATGATACCATCCAAATCATCAATCAGAGTACTGTTGATTTTGGAGACGTAACAAAGCTGGAAGTCTATTGGGATTTCGCCGGAGCACCTGCATCTGTTGTTACAGATCAGACACCTGTGATGAACAAACAATACGCAATCCGATATGGCATCCCAACCACATCTCTAACTCCGGCTACCAAGGATTATTCTGTAATGATTAAAGCTTATTCAGGTCAGTCGGAATCCTGTTCCAGAACCATCACTAAAATCGTTCCGGTAACTTATGCACCTGCAGTTAGCTTCGCAGATATTAGGGATATATGCTATGATGCAACCCCCAGGCTCATTACACAGGGAACCTATATTTCAGCCCTGCCGGCTACAGCAACTTATTCAGGAAAGGGAATTAGTGCTGCAGGTTTGCTCAATCCTATTACAACTGGAGTAGGCAACGACACTTTAAAATATTATGTACAGAACAACGCAGGATGTAAGGATTCTGCTTATCAGCCTGTTACAGTATGGCCTTCACCGGTAGCTAAATGGGGCATTGCCGATCCTGCCTGCGAAAAAAACAATCTGCTTTTTACTGATAGCTCTGTTGCCAATTTCAGCAATATTGTTACCTGGAACTGGAACTTCGGAGATGGACAAAACAGTTCAAGAACGAATAATACTACTTTCTCTCACGTTTTTGATACAGCGCAATCCTACACTGCTTCACTACAGGTTATTACAGATAGTGGTTGTGTAAGTCCGGTTAATCAACAAGTTATACGTATACATCATCTTCCTAAATCTGCTTTCAGTTTACCTGAAATCTGCTTGCCGGATGGAAGAGGCAAATTCCTGAATAATAGCAGTATTGCTGATGGCTCAGAAGCCTTATTCAGTTATGCCTGGAATTTCGGAGACCCCAATGATCCCAGTTCTTCAACATTAAAAGAGCCTACTCATCGCTATACTACAACTGGTAATAAGAATGTGAAATTAACCATCACAACTAAAGATGGTTGTGTGGATTCTTTAACGCAAACCCTTACCACCATTTACCCCTGGCCCAAAGCCAACCTGATTGCTTCAACAACAGAAGTTTGTATGGGAGATATGATTCAGTTTAGTGATCAGGGCAATGGATTTACCAGTGCACCTGTGCGTTGGGAATGGAATCTCGGCGGTTCTGATCGATCCACCCTTCAAAATCCTTCCAAAGCGTTTACCGATTCAGGAAGTTTTACAGTGAGTTATTATTTCTACAACTCACAGGGATGCGTGAGTGATACAGTGAGTCAGGTAATTACGGTACATCCTTATCCGGTGCTGGAACTGGGACCTAATTTGGTTGTGCTGGAAGGAGGAACCAAGGCATTGAAACCAGAATGGGTGTATGGCACCAATTTAACGTATCAATGGTCTCCTCCTAATTATTTAAACAGTACAACGGATTCTATACCTAAAACAACTCCGCTGGGTGATATTACCTATCGGTTGAATCTTACAGGCATTGGTGGATGTTCGGTTACAGATACCCTATTTGTTAAATTGCTCCTGGCACCTGTAATACCCAATGCGTTTTCGCCCAATGGAGATGGCATTCACGATCGCTGGAGAATCCAGTACCTGGAAAGTTACCCGGGAGCAACGGTTGATGTGTACGACAGATACGGAGGACTTGTATTTAGTAGTATTGAATATGCGGTAGATTGGGATGGTACCCGCAACGGGAAGCCATTGCCCATTGGAACCTATTATTATGTAATTAACCCAAAGAACGGTAGAAAAATCATCACCGGATCTGTAACAATTATTAGATAAAATGAGGCATAAGGGTTTTCTTTTTTTGGTGGGATTGGGGCTGATGCTTTTTGTAAGCGCGCAGCAACGCCCTTATTACACCCAGTATATCATGAACAATTACATGATCAATCCTGCGGTTGCCGGTATTGAAAATTATTGGGATGTTAAAGCCAGTCACCGCATGCAGTGGGTGGGGTTGCAGGATGCGCCTGTTACCACGTATCTTTCGATGCATGGTCCGCTAAAAAAAGATGCTTATCAATCGGCTTCTGCAACCGGTTTCCGAGCACCCGGAATGAATCCTAGGGGAGAAGCCTACTGGAGAGATTATCAGGCATCCCCTGCGCATCACGGAGCAGGGCTTACGATTCTGAATGACAAGACTGGTCCTTTGAACCGATTTGCTGCTTACGGAACCTATAGCTATCATATCGGTTTGTCTCCAACCATGAATTTGTCTGCTGGTATTTCTGCGGGGATTACCAATATGAGTCTGGACGCATCCAAATTGAATTTTGGCAATACAACGGTTGATCCGGCAGTAGCATCCAGCGGATTAATCAATAGAATCAAACCTGATATCAGTGCCGGCCTTTGGCTCTATTCCAAAGATTATTTTATTGGTTTGGCGGCACAACAGATCATGCCGCAGAATATTGCATTCTCGGATAATACAGTTTCTCTTACTAAAGGGAAATTGGTGCCACATTTGTTTTTGAGCGCCGGATACCGGATTCCGCTTTCAGAAGATTTTACTTTGCTTCCCTCAACTTTAATCCGATACATTAGTCCATTGCCCGTTGGCTTTGATATCAATGCCAAATTGCAATACCAGGATTTACTATGGGCGGGTACTTCGTACCGGTATAAAGATGGATTTGCGGCAATGGTAGGAATCAATATCAGTAATACTTTCAATATTGGTTACTCCTATGATATTCAGACTTCCCGTTTGAATACCATCAGTAAAGGAACGCATGAAATTTTGTTTGGCTTTTTATTGGGCAACCGTTTTGGAGACTGGTGTCCTACAAAACTTTGGTAGACCTTATAGCTTTCTGAGCATCCAGATATCGCAACCATTATGACCTGAATTTCCCATCGGTCCTTCTAAATAATGAAAACCGAATTGCTCGTATACTTTAACTGCCTTGTTCAGCTCTGGCATGGTTTCCAGGTATACTTCTTCATATCCTGCTTCTTTTGCTGCAGACATCACATAGTCAATCATTTTTCTTCCCAATCCCATACCTCTTACTGACGCATTCAGGTACATTTTTACCAGTTCACAGGTCGTTCCTGGTAAACCTTCGGTAGGGAAGTAGCCGGCACCGCCCACAATTACTCCATCTTTTTCAGCAATAAAATAGCCGCTTTTGGGAGTGGAGGAAAATAGCTCGAAAAGATGATCGGTTGTGTCATCATAAAAAACAGTTCCGGGCTTATTGGCGCCGAACTCTGTTAATGCAGACCGAATAATATTGGCAATTGCTGCATTGTCCGCTGGCTGTATTGGTCTGATGGCAACCGAATCCATATTAAGCCTCAGTTTGTTTTCTGAAATTCTTAAAGCTATTGATTAAACCATTCGTAGAAGAATCGTGGCTGCTGACAGGTGATTCATCGGTCAGCTCAGGTAAAATTTTATTGGCAAGTTCCTTACCCAATTCCACTCCCCACTGATCGTAACTGAAAATATTCCAGATGATTCCCTGAACAAATATTTTGTGTTCGTATAAAGCAATCAGCATACCAAGGTTGGATGGATCAATTTGCTTTACCAGAATAGAATTGGTGGGTTTATTGCCCGCAAAAACTTTAAAGGGACTGAGCTTTTTAATTTCCTCATCTTTTTTGTCGGCCTTCATCAATTCAACTTTCACTTCGTTTTCAGACTTGCCGTTCATTAAGGCTTCTGTCTGTGCAAAGAAGTTGGACAAAAGTTTTACGTGATGGTCGCCAATTGGATTATGTGAAATGGCAGGGGCAATAAAATCGCAGGGGATCAAGGTTGTACCCTGATGGATTAATTGATAAAATGCGTGCTGTCCATTGGTGCCTGGTTCACCCCAGATAATAGGGCCTGTTGCATAATTCACCGGATTGCCATTGCGGTCTGTACTCTTACCATTGCTCTCCATATTTCCTTGTTGAAAATAGGCTGCAAAGCGGTGCATATACTGATCGTAAGGCAATATGGCTTCACTCTGCGCACCAAAGAAATTGGTGTACCAGATACCAAGTAATGCCATGATTACAGGAATATTCTGCTGAAATTTTTCAGTTCTGAAATGTTCATCGGCTTTATGCGCTCCTTTTAGTAAGGCTTCAAAATTATTGTATCCAATGGTTAAGGCGATGGATAAGCCAATGGCACTCCACAAAGAGTATCTGCCACCTACCCAGTCCCAGAATTCAAACATATTGTTCTTGTCAATACCAAAAGCAGTTACTGCTTTTTCATTGGTGCTTAATGCCACAAAATGTGGTACAATATGTTTTTCATCTTTTGCATGCTCCAAAAACCAATTCCTTGCAGTGAAGGCATTGGTCATTGTTTCCTGTGTGGTAAAGGTCTTGGACGCAACTAGGAACAGGGTTTCTTCCGGATTTACCTTTTTCAGTATTTCTGCAATATGGGTCCCGTCTACATTGCTTACAAAATAGGACTGAATGCCTTCCACCCAATACGGTTTTAGCGCTTCTGTTACCATTACGGGACCCAGATCACTGCCACCAATGCCAATATTTACAATGTATTTGATGGCTTTGCCTGTATATCCTTTCCAGGATTGGTTGTGTATCTGCTCACAAAAAGCAGCCATTTGTTGTTGAACCTTTTTTATTTTGGGCATGATGTCTTTGCCATCTGCCAAAATTGGGGTGTCTGAAAAATTACGGAGTGCCGTATGCAATACCGCTCTGTTTTCGGTTTCATTGATTTTAATCCCTGCAAACTGATCCCGGATGGCTTCGTTCAGCTGGCATTCTTCAGCCAGTTGAAACAGCAGTTGCATGGTTTTAGCGTTGATAATATTTTTAGAAAAATCAAATACCAGCTGGTCCAAACAAAGTGAAAAGTGTTGAAATCTTTCCGGATCTGCAGCAAAAAGATCTTTCATATGCTTTCTGCTCATCTCGTCGTCGTAATGCTTCTTTAATAAAAACCAGGCTTGTGTACTCGTAGGATTAATTCTTGGTAGCATATTTTATGTATCTGCAGTTCAATTTAGAGTCGTCAAAGTTATTTAAAGGGATTCAATCTCCCTAATCGTTTGCTTTACCATGCTTTCAGAAATGTCCAGATGTGTAACAATTCTCACCTGGGTAGGGCTCATGGCAATGGCTAAAATTCCTTTTGTAGCCAATGCTTCCACCAATGACTTTGGGGTAAATCTTCCCTTTACCTCAAATAAAATAATATTGGTTTCCACGGGTGGGATAGACCCCACAAAATCCTTTTTCTGTAATGCTTCTACAATCAGGGTTGCATTGTGATGGTCTTCTGCCAGGCGATCCACCTGATGCTTAAGCGCGTATAAAGCACCAGCTGCCAGATAACCTGCCTGACGCATGCCTCCACCCAGGGCTTTTCTTATGCGGCGGGCTCTTTTGATAAAATCCTTGTTGCCCAATAATACACTTCCAACCGGGGCACCCAAACCTTTGCTTAGGCAAACAGATACGGAGTCGAATACCCGGCCGTACTGTTCGGGCTGTTCCTTTTTGGCAATAATGGCATTAAAAACGCGGGCGCCGTCTAAATGAAGACTCAAGTTATTATTTAAGCAAACTTGTTTAATTAATTGAATGTCATTGAAATTATAGCATGTTCCACCCCCTCTGTTGGCTGTATTTTCCAGACTCACCAGGCGGCTTAGCGGACGGTGTACATCTTCCTTATTGTTAACGGCTGCTGCTACCTGGTCGGCTGTAATCCGCCCGAAATTCCCTGGGATCAGTTGTACCGATGCGCCTGAGTTGGAAGCGATACCACCGCCTTCGTAAAGGTAAACATGGGAGAGGGCTTCGCAAATCAGTTCGTCTCCTGGCTGGGTATGACATTTAATGGCAATCTGATTGGTCATGGTTCCACTAGGGCAGAACAGACCTGCTTCCATATTAAACATTTCAGCACTTAAGCGCTCCAGTTCATTGATAGTAGGGTCTTCTCCAAACACATCGTCTCCCACAACGGCTTCCTGCATGGCTTTCAACATACCCGCTGTAGGCCTGGTTACCGTGTCCGATCTGAAATCAATCATAAGATCAGCTTTTTTACAAATAAGCTTGATTTTGATGGAATTACCAAGTTTTTTTGCTGGTTTAAGCCTGAAATTCACAGTAAAATTGTACCTTCGTCTTTATCGTAAATTTTGGAGAATTATACCGTTTTTAATTTTTATTATAACAAATCCGGTATTCTGCTCGTTATACAATAAAGCAACAGTACAACATGAGGCAACTCAAGATCGCAACCCAGATAACCAACAGAGATTCGCAGGCAGTAGAAAAGTATTTACAAGAGATTTCCAAAATCCCAATGATCAACCCCGAAGAGGAAACTACTTTGGCGCAGAAAATTAAAATGGGTGATCAGAGAGCTTTGGATAAATTGGTGCAAGCCAACTTACGTTTCGTTGTATCCGTTGCGAAGCAATATCAGCATCAGGGTTTGTCTTTGAGTGATTTGATCAATGAAGGAAATCTTGGTCTGATTAAAGCTGCGCAAAGATTTGATGAAACCAAGGGTTTTAAATTCATTTCTTATGCAGTATGGTGGATTCGTCAGTCTATTCTTCAGGCATTGGCTGAGCAAGGTCGTCTGGTTCGTTTGCCACAAAATAAAATTGGTACTTACAACAAGGCCAATAAAGCTTATATGGCATTTGAACAGGAGCATGAGCGTGAACCTTCAACTGAAGAGTTGGCTGAAATCCTTGAAATGAGCGAAACAGAAATCAACAATATTTTCCAGAGCAATACCCGTCATACTTCACTGGATGCTCCTGTGCATGAAGCAGAAGACGTTGCTATGGGTGATTTGCTGGAAGGATCTGATGATACCGACGAAGATGTAATGAAAGATTCATTAAGAGAAGAAATCCGTCGTGTATTAAAATCATTAAGCCCAAGAGAAGCAGAAATTGTAAATGCTTATTTTGGTTTGGATGGAGAAAATGGGGTTACCATTGAGCAAATCGGAATGAAGTACGATTTAACAAAAGAAAGAATCAGACAAATTAAGGAACGTGCCATTAAGCGCTTACAAAAAGCCAGATACAGCAATGCCTTAAAAGCATATTTGGGTTAATAATACCGCTTCAGGCAGAGGATAGTCTGAAGCTACTTTTAAAGAAAGCGCACCGAAATCCGGGCGCTTTTTTGTTGACTTTAATCTATTTTAGTAATTGAGTGTTATAAATGCATGAAAAGAGTTCATTTGATATTGTGGGGCTTTTTGGGATTGGTTTCCTGCGAAAAGGATATTCAGATTGCACCTTCGGATAATCAAACCCGATTGGTAGTGGATGCGGAAATTGAGAATGGACGCCCTCCAATTGTGGTTTTGTCTAATTCACTAAATTATTTTTCGACCATTGATACAGCCACATTGTTTTCTTCCTATGTGCAAAATGCCACCGTTCAATTGAGCAACGGAACCAGAACCATTAATCTGGTTAAAAATGAAATTAAATCACCTGAAGGAGTCCGATTGGTTTTTTATACAAGTCCTCTTAATAATATGATCGTGGGAGAAACGGGTAAAACCTATCAGCTACGCATACAACACAACGGACAGGACTTTGAGTCGATCACTACCATTCCGAATATAACCAAGACCATCGACAGTTTATGGTCTGATAAAGTCCCCAACCGGCCCGCCAACGATAGTTTCAGGGTGTTAAAGGGTAGCATTATTGATCCCCCCGGCCTTGGAAATTATATCCGTTATTTTACGCGGGTTAATAACCAACCTTTTTACCCTGGTTTTAACAGCGTGTTCAACGATGATATCATTGATGGTAAAAAATACAATATCACCATCGACAGAGGTGTCAATAAGAATCTGCCCTTTGAAAGAGAAAATTATGGCTTCTTTAAACTGGGTGATACTATCACGGTAAAACTGACCAATATTGATAAAGCCAGTTATGAATTCTGGCGAACCTGGGAATTTGCTTTTCAATCCATTGGGAATCCTTTTTCTTCACCAGGCGTAGTAAAAGGCAATATCAGCAACGGAGCATTGGGTGCTTTTTGTGGATATGGTTCTCAATACAAAACTTACATTTGCAAAGATTAAAAAACGAATATGGAAAATTCAGCGATAGAAAAAGTATCAGTCTTAATTATAGGTTCCGGACCTGCAGGTTATACAGCTGCTATTTATGCAGCAAGAGCCAATATGAAACCTGTTTTATACCAGGGAATTCAGCCGGGCGGACAGTTGACCATTACAACTGAAGTGGAGAATTATCCGGGTTATCCTGAAGGTATTCAGGGGCCTGAAATGATGATTCATTTTGAAAAACAAGCCAGCAGAATGGGAGCAGATATTCGCTACGGACTGGCAACCAAAGTTGATTTCAGTAGTACACCACATAAAGTATGGATTGATGACGAGAAAGAGATTCATGCTGATGCGGTTATTATTTGTACAGGTGCGTCCGCTAAATGGTTAGGATTACCAAGCGAAGAGCGTTTAAACGGATATGGTGTCAGTGCCTGTGCAGTTTGCGATGGATTCTTTTTCAAAGGGAAAGAAGTGGCCATTGTAGGTGCCGGCGATACGGCAGCAGAAGAAGCGCTTTATTTAAGTAAGCTTTGTACCAAAGTGCACATGATTGTAAGAAGAGATCAGATGCGCGCCAGCAAGATCATGCAGGACCGCGTATTAGCTACACCCAATATTCAGGTATACTGGAATTCAGAGACAGATGAAATACTGGGTGAGAAAAAAGTAGAAGCGGTTCGTATTAAAAACAATAAGGAAAACACAACACAGGAAATACCTGTTAGTGCTTTCTTCGTAGCCATCGGACACCAGCCCAACAGTGCTATTTTCAACGATTATATTGATATGGATGAAACCGGTTACATCAACACGATTCCCGGAACTTCCAAAACCAATGTACCCGGTGTATTTGCAGCTGGAGATGTGCAGGACAAAAATTACCGTCAGGCAGTAACCGCTGCAGGTAGTGGATGTATGGCTGCATTAGACGCGGAAAGATATTTAACTTCTATAGGACACTAATTCATGCCAACAGCAAGCGTTCTTTTGAAAGACCTGCGGTTTTTTGCTTTTCATGGACTGTATGAAGGGGAAAAAGTATTGGGGAATGATTTTCTGGTTAACCTGGAAATTGGATATACGCCCAAACAATTTCCTGTTCAACACATTGAAGACACCATTGATTATGCAGCTGTTTATCAATTGGTAAAAAGCAGAATGAATATACCCACACCATTGTTGGAAACTTTGGTTTCGGATATTGCCAGGGAAATTCTGGCACAGTTTTCTCTATCTGACTATATAAGCATCACCATTGAAAAAATGCGTCCACCAGTTCCTCAGTTTACAGGTAGTTTGGGCGTGTCTTTAACCTTGAACAGAGAAGAGATATGAAAGCAAAGTTTTTATTGTTGATGGGGCTTTTTTGGGGGATTAGGGCTGATGCAATTGCTCAGGACCTTACCTTGTTAGCGAAAGAGGCTGAAAACTTTGAACGTCAGTTGAAAGAGCCCGAAGCACTGGCCAAGTACAAGCAGATACTTATTCAGGAACCATCCAATATCAAATACCTGGTAAAAGCAACGGAACTCGAGATTGCCATAGGCAGCAGAGAAAAAGATGCCAATAACAAAAGGCTGTATTATGAATCGGCACTCGCTTATGCAGAAAGAGCATTGAATACCGATGCCAATAGTGCAGATGCTCATTATGCTATGGCAACAGCATCCGGTAAAATGACAGACCTGGATATTGAAAACAAAAAAATTGTGGCTTACGTAAAGGCAGTCAAAGATCATGCAGATAAAGCCGTGAGTCTTCAGCCCAATCACGCCAGAGCCAATTATACTTTAGGGAAATGGCATTATGAAATGGTTACCTTATCAGGTATTAAGAAGGCGGCTGTTAAGTTGTTTTACGGGGGCTTGCCCAATGGGGATCTGGATAAAGCCATTTTATATATGGAGAAGTGTCGGACACTGGAGCCTTATTTTGTAACCAATCAGTTAGATTTAGCCAAAGCATACAAGGAAAACCGGCAGCCTGCCAAAGCGATTGAGATATTGGAGCGGTTGGTAAAAATGCCCAATCGCAGTTTCAACGATATTGCATTAAAAGCAGAGGGAGCCAAGTTATTAGCATCATTACAATAAAACCATATGGACTTACAATCAATTTTTACCGAAGCTGTAGCCAACAGCAAAACCCTGGCTGAAAAACCGGATAATGATACTTTGTTAAAGCTGTATTCTTTGTACAAGCAAGCTACAGAAGGTGATAACAATGAGGAAGGCCCTTCTAATATGTTTGATTTTGTTGCCAAGTTCAAACATGAAGCCTGGGCTAAGTTGAAAGGCTTATCCAAGGAAGATGCTATGCAGCAGTACATTGATCTAGTGAATCAGTTGAGAGGATAGTATTCAAAAAATAACGATTGGTCTTTGTACTTAGATCTTGATTTTTTTCCAACGGTTACTTGAAATATACCAGAACGAAGGAATAAACATAACAGACCAGTATAACCATTCACTTGCCCATCCCCATGTGATGGGCAGGTTCATTTTTTCCAGAACAATATATACATACACGAGATAGAAAACAATCGTTGTAATCTCAGTGAATAAATTCATTTTAGAATTGCCCGTTCCCGTTACTGCATTTACATAGATGGTAGCCGCAGACATCAATATCATGGCAACCGACACGACTCTTAATACAGGAATCCCGGCTTTAATAAAATCTTCTCCCTGTCCGTAAATACTAAGAAACGCAGTAGGAAAGAGATTCAGGAAAATAAAAATAATGGTTGCAAATCCCATGCTCCATTTCAGTATCCGGTAAATCAAAGGAATCACTTCCTCTTTTCTTCCCTGACCAATTACATTGCTTACCATGGTATTGGTTGTTGCTGCAAATGCCCAGGTAAAACAGCCGAAGAAACCGAAAAGATTTCGCATGGTGTTGGAGACTGCCAGGTCTCTGGCGCCATGATGTTCAATCAGAATATAAAAATACTCCCAGCTCATGATGCTGATAACATGCTGTAAAATCAACGGGTAGGATTGGTCCAGTATTAATTTTATATACCTAAACTGAAAGGGGACTTTTTTGAAGAGGTTTATTTTTTGGCTCATTCCATTAAAGCGAATAACCAGAAATACCGCCAGTAGCCCCGAAGCTTCTGCAATGATGGAGGCATAGGCAGCCCCATTAAATCCCAAAGTAGGCATTCCTAATTTTCCATAAATAAGTCCGTAGTCAAACACTATGTTGACAATAGCTTCTGTGGCGGTGCCTAATACCAATAGCTTGCTTTGGTTAATACCAACCAGCAAAGCATTTCGCATTTGATAAATATATAAGAGCGGCAAACCCCATATACGAATAGATAAAAACTGAATGGCCATATTGATGCCATCTTCATTATGCAATGACCATTTCAATACCATTGGTGCCACAAACCAGGTAGTTAGTATGCCAAACAAAGCAAAGAACAGGGCAATCCGAACCCCATGCCAGAACAAACTCCCGATTTCATCAATTCTGTTTTCACCTGCTCTTCTCGAAATCAAAGCCTGCAGGCCATTATTCAGCCCATTCCCAATTACCGCAAACATCAGGTAATACACACCGGTAATGCCGGCAATCCCCAGTTCCTTTTGTCCCAATCCGCCCAGAAATATATTATTGGTTATAAAGTTGATCTGAGGAACAACAATGGATGCAGAAATAGGAAGCGCAATCTTTAGAATGGCTTTATTCCCTGTATTTACCTGAAGATTTAAATTCGGATGATTGCTCATGGCAGCTTGCGAAGTTAGTAAAATGGAATCGCATAATTTCTTAGTTCTGTCTTATTGCTTTTTTATATATTATTGCAACGTAATTAAGTTGAATGGCCAGGAAAAAAGCAGGATTTTATCAAAATGACCCAATAAGCGGTTCCGCTTTTCAGCTCATCATAGAACTGGATGATCAGGAAATGCGGTGCCTGTCTAAGGCTTTGGATAGTGGTACAATAGTAGCATTTGAATACTTTAGTTTAGATAAAGATCAGACTGAAGACTGGAATGATATTTTCTATGAAATCAAAACCATTTCAAAACTATTCAACCGGACGTACAAGCAGGTGACCTGTTTTTTTTGTACGCCTGAATCCATACTGGTTCCGGAGAATTTTTTAACGGCTACTTCTGCAGAAGATTACCTGAATCTGGTATACGGAGAAAGCAGCCGTATGGAAGTGAAGTATGAAAAATTACTTGCTACAAGAAGTTTCATCAATACTTACCGTATCAAGAAGTCGCTTGCTGAATTACTGACACGTCAGTTTATTATTTTTCAGACCTCTCATGTTTATACTTCATTGTTAAATGACGTAATGGAACGTAGAAAAGGAGAGGATCAGTTTGTAAAACTGCAATTCTACAATGGTCATTTTGTCATTGCGATTTTTAAAGAAGGAAAGATTCAATTGATTCAGACCTTCAATTACAAAATTGCGGAGGACGCTTTGTATTATATTTTAAGAACCGCTCAGCAATTCAATATTGACACTTCATTTGCCATTCTTGAGTTGAGCGGCATGATAGAATTGCATACAGAACTCTATCAACAACTTAAAAAAGTGTACACAAATATTGAGATTGATACCATTCCTGCCACTGGTGTGATGCAGGAAGTGGAGAAAGAATATCCAGCTCACTATTTTGCTCCGTTTTTTAAACTCGCTATATGAGAATCATTTCTGGAAAATGGGGTGGGAGAAGAATCATCCCTCCGGCCAATATGCCACATACCAGACCTACTACTGATATTGCCAAAGAAGGACTTTTCAATATTTTACAAAACAGAATGAGTTTTGATGGAATTGAAACGCTTGATTTATTTGGCGGCACCGGTTGTATCAGTTACGAGCTGGCATCCAGGGGAGCAGAAAAACTGACGATTGTAGAAAAGGATCCGGTAATGCATGCATTCATTGGGAAGAATGCCGCCATGTTGGGAATTGAGAATCTGCAACTGCTTAAAATGGATGTTTTTGCTTTTCTGCAATCCTACAACAAACAATTTGATTTCATTTTTGCAGGCCCACCTTATGCATTGGGGACCATAGATGAACTACCTAAAATCATCGTAAAACAAAAAATGATTAAGCCCGGTGGTTTCTTCGTTCTCGAGCATACACCAAGGAATGCCTACGAAAAATTTGAGGGATTTTCATTTGTTCGCAATTACGGAACAACACTGTTTTCCTTTTTTGTTGCGACTGAATAGTCAGACTTTATTGAAAGTAAACCAAGCATTACAGCTGATTAATCAACCGAGCCAACCATACGTGGAGCGTTGCTTTTTTTTGCATTCAAGGTATATTGAAGACTAGTTTGGATGAAGTTTTTATATTGAGCCCGATGGTTGTTAAAATAATCAGACCGATAAATCCATCCCATTTGCATGCTCCAGCTCTTATTCAATTGATATCCTGCACCTAAGTAAAAGCGATTCTGTTCGTAAAAAACATTTTCATTATTAAAATGGAATTCATTGGAAGCCGACATGAATAAAGTGTTGTCTGCAAATTGCTTTTTATTAATAGGTATAATTGCATTAATCCTATATCTGAATCGGTTCCTGTATCCTGAAGAAGTATAGCGTTGTTCTGCTCTGATTCTGTGCTCAATTCGGATTCCTTTCAGATTTTGATTATAGATCAATTGTTGCCAAACTCTTTGTTCAGATACCAATATTGGTCTCCCGAATTCTTCATTAACGGGATAGGTAACATACCTGCCTGTTCCAATTAATCCTGAAAGATTAGGGAGGAAATTATATCCCAATCCACCTTTTACTTCGTGATAATTAAAATGGAAATAGGTTTGTTGAGAACGCAACTGCAATTCAGTGAAAACATGCCAACGTTCGTTAATATTAAACCTGCCTGTGAGTACATTCCATGTTCCGGTTCCGGGTGTTTGGGATTGCACTTCCAATCCGTAGTATAAAAAAGCCCCGACAAAAATCAGGGCTTTTTTCAATTTTATAGGTAATGAAACCATCTCTTATTGATATCCCATTTTTCAAATTCTTTGGCCACTTCAGTGAGGAAGCTGGCTCCAATACTTCCATCAACTATTCTATGATCATAGCTGAGGGATAAATACATCATATGTCTAATGGCAATGGTATCACCTTCAGGTCCTTCCATAACCATGGGGCGTTTTTTAATTGCACCCACTGCTAAAATTGCAACCTGTGGTTGGTTGATGATAGGAGTTCCCATCAGGCTGCCAAAAGTTCCTACATTGGTTAAGGTGAAAGTGCCGCCTGTAGTGTCTTCTGGTTTAAGCTTAGCATTTCTGGCTGCGTCTGCTAATCCATTAACAGCTTTGCTCAATCCAACAATATTCATTTGATCTGCTCCTTTAATTACCGGTACAATTAAATTGCCGGTCGGTAGGGCAGTTGCCATGCCGATATTGATGTCTTTCTTAACAATGATTTTATCGCCATCCAGAGAACAGTTGATATAAGGGAAGCGCTTGATAACATTGGCGATACACTCTACAAACATTGGAGTGAAAGTTAACTTAGTCCCTTCTCTTTGTTCAAATTCATTCTTCACTTTGTTTCTCCACATCACCATATTGGTAACATCCGCTTCAGCAAAACTGGTTACGTGCGGGCTGGTATGTTTACTGTCAACCATATGCTTGGCAATCAATTTGCGCATACGGTCCATTTCAATGATTTCTGTAGCACCAGTAATCTGAACCCCTGATGGGTCGCTTACTTTGTTAGAGGCTGTGGCGTATACTACCTGTTGTGCTGGTGGAACAGGTGCACTATAAACAGTGGCCTGTTGTTCAGGGAATCTGGATGCAGGTTTGATAGGTTCCTGTGCAACTGGCTCTGGTACTTGTTGTGTTGCTGCTGGTTGATAAACCGGAGCAGCTGCCTGAA
The DNA here is from genome assembly GCA_039805185.1 of Bacteroidota bacterium. GTDB lineage: Bacteria > Bacteroidota > Bacteroidia > Chitinophagales > Chitinophagaceae > Sediminibacterium. Next base: position 12,092 of record JBDLUU010000049.1, on the reverse strand, counting down.
ACGCAGGTGCCCTGCCCGCTTTTTTATCTGCTATATATTGTAAAATATCTTTTTTAGAAACGCGACCGTCGCTTCCTGTACCAGGTATACGCTCCAATTCACTTAAACTAATGCCTTCGCTATTGGCAATATTCAATACCAATGGAGAATAAAAACGATTGGATGCTGGTTTGCTCAATAGTTCTACCATCGGGGCAGAAGGAGTGTAAGGAACTTCTGTAGCCGCTGGAGGAGCCAACTGAACCGAAGGCGCTACGGGTTGTGGTTCTACAGGTTGTGGTGCCGGAGCCACTGCAACAGGATCTGGTTCAGGAACCACCGGAGCTATGGCTGGTGCCGGTTTTGCTAAAGGTGCAGCTGGAGCGGCTGCTTGAGCGGCGCCGGTTTCAACGCGAACGATTACTGTACCAATAGGAACAACATCGTTAATATTATATAAGATTTCTGTGATAATACCTTCAACAGTAGAGGGTACTTCGCTATCTACCTTATCAGTAGCAATTTCCAATATGGTTTCATCTAATTTAACATGGTCGCCAACTTTCTTATGCCATTTAAGAATCGTAGCTTCCATTATACTTTCGCCCAATTTGGGCATCACCAATTCAGCTATTGCCATATTGTACTACTGTTTTAAGCGGGTTAATAAGGTATAGTTAATATACACAATCCACTATTAATCAACAAAGATAGTAGTTGATTCCCATTCTTTTATCACCTGTTATCCACAATCATTTGTCTTAACATATTCAAGGCATTGATGGCGGTTAAACCAATATTTCTTTCCCTGTCAAATCTGAAATAAAATTCCTTAACATCTACGTTTTCTTTGGAAGCAACAGCTATCCAAACCATGCCGACAGGCTTTTCCGGAGTAGCTCCTCCGGGCCCCATAATGCCACTCACTGCTATGGCGTAATCGGTATTCATTTTTACTCTAACTTCCTTAACCATTTGGATGACAGTTTCTTTGCTAACTGCACCAACGGTTATTAAGGTTTCATGGGTTACATCTAGTAATTCTTCCTTAATAATATTGGCATAAGCAATGATGGAACCTTTAAAGAAAACGGAAGATCCTGCATGTTTGCTTAGTAAATGGGCTATATAGCCACCGGTACAACTTTCAGCAGTTGCCAGGGTTTGTTTTCTGATTGTTAATAAACGACCAATTACCTGTTCCATGGTTTCGTCCTGATCGGTAACTAAGTATTGATTAATCCTGATTTTCAGCTGATTAATATGGTTATCTAAATCTTTTTCTAAAATATTTTTATCGCTTCCCCATGCACTTAACCTGAGTCTTACCATACCGTAATTGGGCAGGTAGGCTAATTTGATATGGGCCGGTAGATTTTCTTCAATGTCTTTGATTTTCTCAGCCAGAAATGATTCGCCAATTCCAGCCGTAAGTAATGTTTTGTGTGCGATAAAACCAGTGTTGTACCAGTTCGGGATATTCGGCAACACATGGTTTAGCATAATCCATTTCATTTCATGGGGCACACCCGGCATAGCAATGATTCTCGTATTATTTTTTTTGAATAACATTCCGGGTGCTGTTCCCTTTTCGTTTTTTAGAACAGTGCATACATCCGGAACCTCCGCCTGTAAAGTGTTACGGTCAATCATTGGGCGCTTCAATATATTTTCGAAGATATTTTTAACATGATTCAGGGTCTCCTGGTGCATCACCATTTTGCCCCCGAAAAAATCGCAGAGCAAGGGTTTGGTAATATCATCAGCTGTAGGACCTAAGCCCCCGGTAATCAATACCAGATCAGTTTCTTTAATCATGCTGTCCAATGCGCCCATTATATCTGCCCGGTTATCTCCAACTGCCACTCTTTTTTTTACTAAAATGCCAACCTGATTTAGTTGCTGGGCAATCCAGCTACTGTTGGTATCAACAACTTGTCCTATCAGCAATTCATCGCCAATGGTAATGATGCCTGCAAACTTTTTTTCCATGCTAAGGTTTCTTATAGAGGGGGGAAATAGGGGGCCAGTGTCTCTTTTAAAGCGGCAGGCATACCAGTTTTTTTATTGGTAGCATTGTCTATAAAATAGAGGGTAACTTTTCCTGTGGTTAATAACTTGCCTTCTTCGTTGTATACTTCGCTTTCAAAAGTAATATCGTGAGCATCTGGCAGTTTTCTTAAAATGGTTTTAATTGAAATCAGATCATCGTATCGTGCCGGCCTTAAATATCTTGTTTCCATGGCAACAACAGGCATGCGTACGCCCATTTCTTCCATTTCTCTGTATGTGAATCCGAGGGATCGAATACATTCTGCTCTTCCAACTTCAAAATACTGTGCATAATTACCGTAATAAACAATATTCATCTGATCTGTTTCGGCATATCTAACCCTGACTGTGGTAATATGTTCGTACATCCTGCTAATTTGTTGACAAACTTACAACCTTATCCTGTTTTTCCACAAATACACAGTTTAATCAGGCATAATAATTGCTAAACCTATCTTTAACAATGTTTTACAGTTATATACGGATAAATAAAAAAACCTTTGCAATATATACCCCTCACATGAAGACATTTTCTTTTTCACTGATTATACTTTTGACTGCTTTTTTTTCTGCTTCCAACGCACAGGAAACGCATGTGCTGTCTGACCCGGATGCAGCAGTTAAACAAGCCAAGTTATTATTTCAGCAGGAAAAATATAGTCTGGCATATCCATACATTAAGCATTTGTATCAAACCGGATACGCAGCCTCGAATATGCCGCTGCAACAAAAAGAAGAAGTACAGTTTTTGTACGTTAGTTGCGGGCTTCAAACGGGTATGCCCGAAATGGTAGCATTAGCAGAAGAATATCTGAAAAACAGCAATCAACCAGCCTATAAGCAATTGGTTGCATATTATTTGGGTGAGTATTATTTTCAGCAAAAAAACTATGTTTCGGCCATTTCCAATTTTAGCCAGGCAGGTATTGCCAATTTGAGCAACAGGCAAATCGCTAATATGAAATTTCATCAGGCATATGCTTATTTTGTTCAGCAGGATTTTGAAAAGGCAAGGCCATTATTCAATACCATCAGGCAATTACCTAAAGATCCCAATTATATTGATGCCAATTATTATTATGGATTTCTGGCATTTAGCAACAAGGAGTATAGTCAGGCTATCGAATGTCTTTTGATTGCTGAATCGCATCCCGACTATCAGCATGTTATTCCTTTTTATTTAACTGAATTATATTACTTCAGTGGAGACAGAGACAAAGCGATCTCTTATGGAGAAAGCGCCATCAAAAAAAATGGACAGTATTACGATTTACAGTTAAAGCAACTGGTAGGCCACCTGCTTTTTCAGAAACGGGAATTTGCTAGTGCCTTACCTTATCTGGAAGCGTATGTTGCCGGTGCCGACAAAATCCGAAGAGAGGATTTATACGAGTTGTCTTATTGTTATTACGAAGCCAAAAACTGGAACAAAGCCATTCAGGGATTTAAACAGATTGGAAGTGCCAAAGATTCTCTTGAACAAAATAGCATGTATTTACTGGCGGATGCATATTTAAAAATGAATGATTTGCAAAATGCCAGAAATGCTTTTCAGTTCTGTGCTGCCAATAACAGTAATTTATCACAAAAAGAAGTTTCGCTTTTTCATTATGCTAAAATTTCTTACGAACTTGGCTATTTTGATATAGCAGTCAATAGTTTTCAACAATTTATTAATCAGTTTCCCGGATCCGGATATGTGAATGAATCCAGAGAGTTATTGGTTAGTACTTTGGCCAATACAAGCAACTACAAAGATGCATTGCAACTATATGAGTCGCTGCCCAATAAAACTGCTTCAGCCACTGGCTTATTACCTAGGTTACTATATGGCAGGGCTGTAGAACTGATGAATGATCAGCGAGCCAATGACGCAGAGGTATTATTGGATCGATTGATAGCTGCATCCAATAATAGTTACTATCTGCCTTATGCTCTATTCTGGAAAGGGGAGTTAAGCTATCGTTCCGGGAAAATGGATGATGCCATTAATTATCTGCAGCAATACTTGAAATTGCCACAGAAAAATGGAGAAGTCAATCCTGCGAATGCACGATACAATCTGGGTTATGCTTTCTTAAAAAAAGAACAATATAAACAAGCCAAAGAACAGTTTGAATGGGTAAATAAAAATCCATTTACTGCACAGAATAATATTGAGAGAGATGCTGTTGTTAGGACTGCTGATTGCTGGTTTATGTTAAAGGAAAACAGACAGGCCAATCAGCTTTACGATCAGGTTATTCAGTTAAACTGGGCTAGTGCAGATTATGCAACATATCAAAAAGCCATCATTGCCGGAGCAGGCAATAATCAGAATTTGAAACTGGAATTATTGAATAATCTGTTGCAGTTTTATCCAAATTCTGCCTTAACTAGTCAGGCACGTTTGGAAATAGCCAACACATATATTGCTGACGAAGCATTTGAAAAAGCAATTGATCCACTGGTTACCTTGAGTAGTCAGAAAGATGCTTCTGCCTTGTATCCGCAGGCGTATCAAAAACTGGGGATTGCTTATTTTAATCTGAATAAGAACGATGCTTCCTTAGACCAGTTTAAAAAACTGATTTCGAAATACCCCAATAGCCCGGAAGCTGAAGCAGCTGTAGAGTATATCCGCAACATTTTCATTGAACAGCAAAAGCCACAGGACTATATCAGCTTCATGGAAGCCAATGGAAAGGAATTAAGCACTTTAGAAGCGGATTCTCTTACCTTTAAATCTGCGATAGTTCGCTTTGAAATGAAAGACAATACTGGTGCAGAAGCCGGATTCAAGGCTTATATTCAAAGTTTCCCTAAAGGCAGATATGCTGTAGAAGCAAATTATTTCTTAGCTGAAATCAGCTTGCTTCAGAAATTGAATCAGGAGGCATTGAAATATTATGTGGCAGTTGCCAATGAAGCCCCCAATAAATATGCAGAAAGAAGCGCATTGCAGGCAGGTAGAATATATTATTTTGATTTGCAGGATTATAGCAATGCCGCTAATTACTACGCAATTGTAAAAAACATTGGCCTACAACAAGAAAACAAACTGGAAGCGATGAGAGGTTTGCTGCGTTGCCAGTTTAAAACACAACAGTTTGCTCAGGCAGCCCCGAATGCTGCTGAACTTTTATTGCAGAAAGGTATTGCGAATGATGATCGTTTGATGGCTGGTTTTGTGATTGCAAAAAATGATTTCAACGACAAGAAATATCCCTCTGCACTTGCCGGATTCCAGAATCTGCTTGCTTTGGGTAAATCTGAAATTACCGCTGAGTCTCAATTCAGAATCGCAGAAATTCTCTTTTTAACAGGCAAGCTGGATGAATCGGAGAAGACTTGTTTTGAAGTCATTAAAAAATATGGGTCTTACACGTATTGGGTAACCAAAAGCTATTTGTTGGCAGGTGATATCTATTTTACCCAAAAAGATTTTTTCAACGCAGAAGCAACATTCAAAAGCATTGCCGAGAATTCCATCATACCTGAACTGAAAGCGGAAGCTACCAATAAGTTAAACGCTGTTCTTTCAGAAAAATCAAAAATCAATTAAGTAGCCAAGCATAAATTTTTTGTCATGAAACCAAGTTCCATTTTTCTATTTGTCTTGCTGCTAATTGGGTTTACTATGGATGCCACCGCGCAGCAAAAGAGAAAAACTGCTAAATCCAAAAAAACGGTAACTCGTAAATCAGTTTCCAAAAAAACATCCAAAACAAAAAAGAAAAGCAAAGCTTTTGCAGCCAGGAAGAATAATAGTAACCAGAAAACGACACAAGTTCAAAATTCGAAAGGAGAGAGCCTCTCAGTAGCATATTCCATTCCGAATAGTCAGGATAGTAGTTCAACCAAAACTGTAATTATTACCTCTGCATTTAAGCCCTCCCTGCAAAATGCAGCAAAAATAAATTTCACAGCGGCCACAGGAATTACCGATTCAAGCAGATTGCCACTGACATATAAAGTACCTTCGTCCAATTTGTTTTTCTTATACCAACCCATTCCATTAAAGCCATTGGCATTACCAAGCGATTCCCCGATGGTATGGAAAAACACCCATTCGGTAAAACTGGGAGCAGGTAATTTAAGCACGTTTATGGGAGAAGGTAAATTCAGTTTTGGCGACATTCGTAGTTCTGTTACCCAAATTGAGGCAGGCTATATTCGTTCTCAGGGTAAATTATATGCACAGCAATACAGCAAATTCAATTTAGATGTATTGAACCATTTTACTTCTAAACAAAATCTGGAATGGACTTCCAGGGCAAGCTTTAATAGTACTACCCGGTACAGATATGGTTTTTTACCTGCTTACCTTGCTTATCCAAAAGATCAGTTGCAGCTGGTATACAATGCACTTCAACTGGAAGTGGGTGTAAAGAATACAGTTTCAACCGCTTCTAATATTCGTTTTAATCCCGTTATTCAGTTCAATCGTTTTACAAATGCAGACAATGCAGGAGAGAATAATCTCATTTTGAATGCGCCTATCCAAAAAGAATTGAGTAGCCAATGGGGCTTGCAATTAGCGCTTCAGGCGGATCTGGCCAATTACAAGACCAATACGAATACCTGGAAAAACAATTTATTGGTATTGGCTCCCTCTGTTAAGTTCCGATCCAACGCATTTAATCTGGAAGCAGGAATCAGACCCAGCTGGGATAACTCAGATTTTCAATTACTACCCAATCTAACCTTGCAAACTCGCCTAAGTGGAACATCCCTTCAATTGGAAGCTGGCTTTCAGGGAAGCTTTACCAAGAATAGTTTCAGGTCGTTGGCAAAATTCAATCCCTGGATTGCATTACCCAATGCCATTAAGAATACCCGTATGATTGAGCAATTTATTGGGTTCAAAGGAAATACAGGGAATCATTTTTCTTACAACGCCAGATTGGCTTACAGACAGTTAAGAGATCAGCCGCTTTTCATCAATCAATTGGGTGATGGAAAGTCTTTTGACATATTGTATTCCAATATGAATGTTTTTCATTTAGCTGGTGAAATGAGCTATGCTGTTCAGGAAAAACTGACATTGAGTGCGGGTGCACAGTATAACCATTTCAGTAAAATCAGTTCAGCAACAGATGCATTTGGATTGATTCCGCTGGAGCTTACTGGGGCACTTATATGGAAGCCTCTGAATGATTTACAGATTAAATCTGAAATTTTTTATAGAAATGGTTCCTTGTACAGAGACCTGTTTTCACGAGCCACCCAAAGACTTTCCCCTGCAGTAGATGTGAACTTAGGTGTAGAGTTTGGGGTGTTGCCCAGGCTGAATGCATGGATCCAGATGAACAATATTTTCAATAATGTTTATCAGCGATGGAACCAATATCCTGTTTTTGGGTTCAATGTTTTAGGAGGAGTTGTATATTCGTTTCAATAAACAGCTGTTGAATGTATCAATATTTGCATAAATACCTTGTCCTGAACCATCGGTTAAGCATACCAGATATAGGTAATTTTGTGATTGAGCAGAATTCTGCAAAACTGGATAGTGCCAATGGATTCTTATTTGCACCTGCTCCGGCCATTCGTTTTAAACAGGAGCCAACACCCCCTTCTGATAAATTCTTATTCGACTTTATTTCAGAAGAAATGGGTGTAGATCAAATCACAGCTATCAAGCAGTTTCACGACTACGTATATAAAATAAAAACTTCTTTAACCACACCTCAGGGTGCTGTTATTCCTGGTATCGGGATGATGCGTAAAGAAGAGAACGGATACATCTTGTTTACGCCTGAAAAAAATCTATTGGAAATTTTACCACAGGTAAAAGTGAATGATTCTATTGAAATGGCTAAAAAAGAAGTGGTTAAAATTAACCATGATGCGGATAGAAATTTAACCGAACAGGAAGAGGAAGATATCAGGGAATTGCTGGGACAGGATACACAGATTCAATCTAGTGATAACTGGTGGATTTATGCAGTCATACTATTAATGATAGGTCTGGGTGCTTTGTTGTTTTATTATGTTTAATGTTTCCAAGATCTATGTTTACACCGGTTCATTCGTTTAATTGTCCTGCCTGTCATTCAGGCAATATTGAGTTTGCTTTAACTGCAAAAGACCATACTGTTAGCCATACAGACTTTGATGTGTGGCATTGTAAGGATTGCTCACTCCGTTTTACCCAGGATATACCTTCGATTCAGGATATTGGTGCTTTTTATCAGTCAGCCAGCTATATCTCTCATTCCAATACCAAAAAGGGATTGATCAATCAATTGTATCATTTGGTAAGGAATTATACCCTGGGTTTAAAAGCCAGACAAATTAAGCAATTCACAGGCTTGTCAAAAGGCAGGCTATTGGATATTGGGGCAGGGGTTGGCGCTTTTGCCGCCACCATGAAAAAAGCAGGATGGAATGTTACGGCACTGGAGCCGGATGAGAATGCAAGAAAAACGGCTGAAGAAACATTCGGTTTAGCATTGCAATTGCCCGATGAATTGTATCGCTTCTCTGAAAATAGTTTTGATGTCATTACCTTATGGCATGTATTGGAACATGTACACGATTTAACCGGCTATTGGAAATCCTTTCATTCCTGTTTGCCCAAAGGAGGGAAGCTGGTGATTGCTGTTCCCAATTATACATCTGCTGATGCTCGTCATTATCAGCAAAACTGGGCTGCCTATGATGTTCCCCGACACTTGTACCATTTTTCACCCGATTCTATGCATCATCTGGCTGCAAAAAATGGATTTCGCATGGTGAAAATGCAACCCCTGTGGTTTGATGCTTTTTATGTTGCCATGTTAAGCGAGCAATATAAAACCGGTAAGATTAATTATGTTTCGGCCTTTATACAAGGCTTAAAGTCTAACCTGGCAGCCATTGGCAATCCTGCGAAATGCAGTTCTGTTATTTATGTAATGGAGAAAAATTAGTTCAGTTTTATTTCATACATCGCTGGCCATCTTTTTCCGGTAACAAAAAAAGATTTAGTGGAAGGCCTGTAAGCAATGCCATTCAATACGTCGGTATTGGTTGATACGGGTTGGTTCGTTTGTTGCAATAGTCCGGCCAGATTCATTCTGCCCACTACCAGACCACTTGCAGGATCAATTTTCAAAATATAATCGGTAAGGTATTTGTTGGCATATATAAATCCATCCACCCATTCCAGTTCGTTGATGCTGTCTACATAACCGTTGTTGTCTGTAATGCCAAGTGTTTTAACTATGCTGAAAGTGGCAGGATTTACCCAATAAATATTACTGCCACCTGTAGAAATAATCAGAGATGTATCATTATGCGTAAGTCCCCATCCTTCATAAGGCCAGTCAAAAGTTTTTTCTACTTTTAAGGTTTTGGCATCGTACTGATATACTTTGTGTTCCTGCCAGGTTAACTGATAAATTTTGTCTTTAAATATCGTAATGCCTTCCCCAAATTCATTGTCGGGTAATTTTACTTTTTTAATGGCTTTGCCCGTTGCATAGTCGGTCTGTAATAGTTTACTTTCCATATACCAACCCGTACCTTCCCAAAGTCGATCCAAATACCATTCAAGACCCTGCGTAAAAGACGATGTATCGTGTGGATATATTTTTAGTATCTGGTAACTTAAATTCGCGGGCTCCTGAACAACGGTTATATTCTCATTGCCCTGTGTTTCTGATTCTGCTCCGCTTCTACAGGAAAAAAATCCCAATAACATCCACATCAGTAATAATCCTGTTCTCATGCTCAATTTTTATTAAAGTTATAGATTAGCGGTAACCATCTTTGCTAAATTTTCTGCAATAACAGGCGTGAGGGCTACCCCCATGCCGTTGCAGGCGATGGCAGCGATGGTGTTGGGTGCAACCCATTCAGTAAGCGGCTTTTTAGTAGGCGTAAATCCCATGATGCCACTCCAGTATTGCACTATCTCCATTTTTTCTTCAGTCACTATATGTTCTTGTAGAAAATGTAATAAATGGGTTCTTATTTTTTCTGTGCCGGATAAGTCTGTGGTTTCTTCCCCTTCAAAATCCAGATTGCGGGCACCACCAATTAAAATTCGGTTACCCAAATTGCGCCAATAATAGAAGCCCTCATCAAAATGAAAAGTGCCTTTCATGGGCAGATGTTCAAATTCGTTGGTGACAATGATTTGTCCTCTGGCAGGTACTATATTCAGCGAAGGCATCAATTGCTGCGTAAATCCATTCATGCAGCTAACCATTTGATTTGCTGTAAGTGTTACTCCATTTTCTGTTTGAACCTGAACACCGTTCTGATTGCTATGCCATTCTTTTACTTCCAGTCCGTACAGAATACGTACACCTTTTTCTATCACCAGCTTTGATAATGCATTCACCAATTTGCCACTATGAATGCCCGCTTCCAATACATTACCCACCAAATGGTCAAAGTTTTTCAGTCCAATCTCCTGCATTTGTGCAGTCCGGTTGGTGAAGGTTTGATTCAGATTGGTAATGGGGGAGAGTAGCTGATTTAAATAGTGGATATGCTCATCCAAATTTGCAGCTGTAGCATGTGAATTGGGTATGGCTTCATAACCTCCACAGGGATCGTATTGTATAGTTGCTTCAGAAAAATAGGATTTAATTTTCTGTATGCCTTTGTATCGGGATTCCAGAATTTTCAGCATGGCTTGGGTGCCCATCTGTGCTTCATCACTCAATAATTCTGTAAGGCTACCAAAGCAAGCGAATCCCGCATTGCGTGTTGATGCACCCAAAGGTGTGCTGTTTCTTTCCAGAATGGTAATCGATAGAGAGGTGCTTTGTTTCTTTAATTCCAGTGCCGTCCAGAGACCCATTAAGCCCGCGCCAATAATGATGATATCGGTGTGGGTATAATAACTGTCTTTTTCCCAGAATGAAAGCATATTAAACGTTGAATCGGAAGTGCATAATATCACCGTCCTTCACAATATACTCTTTCCCTTCAATTCTTAAACGGCCATTGTCTCTGCAGGCAGATTCACTACCGTATTTTACAAAATCTTCGTAGGCAATTACTTCCGCCTTAATGAATCCCTTTTCAAAATCGGTATGGATTACACTGGCAGCCTGAGGGGCTTTCCAGCCCTTGTGAATTGTCCAGGCACGAACTTCCTGCACACCAGCTGTGAAATAAGTATCAAGGTTCAGTAATTTATAAGCAGATCGAATCAAACGGTTCAAAGCGGGCTCTTTCATCTGGTATTCTTCCATGAACATTTGTTTGTCGTCCGGATTTTCCAGTTCAGCAATTTGCGCTTCAATGTTGTTGCACATCACAATTACCTGTGCACCTTCCGGTTCCACTGCTTTTTTCAATTGCTCAGAGTATTGATTCCCTGTATGCATAGATGCTTCGTCAACATTGGCTACATACAATACCGGCTTATCTGTTAAAAGGAATAAATCGGCCACTGCAGATTTTTCTTCCTTGCTTAATCCCAATGTATGGATGCTTTTACCTGCCATCAAATGATTTTGACAACGCTGTAAAATTTCAAATTCCGCTTTGGCTTTGGCATCAGAACCCACACGAGCCATTTTTTCTACACGTTGCATTTTCTTTTCAACGCTTTCCAAATCTTTCAACTGCAATTCGGTTTCAATGATTTCTTTGTCACCAACAGGGTTGATAGCCCCTTCTTCGCGCAATACATTCTCGTCTTCAAAACAACGGATCACATGGATAATGGCATCTACTTCACGGATATTGCCCAGAAACTTATTGCCTAAACCTTCACCCTTGCTGGCACCTTTCACCAAACCCGCAATGTCCACAATTTCCATTTGGGTAGGTACGACCCTGTTAGGGATTACCAGTTCAGCCAGTTTGGTCAGGCGCTCATCGGGTACATCCACCAAACCTACATTGGGCTCAATGGTGCAAAAGCGATAGTTGCTTGCCTGTGCTTTTGCACTAATACTTACTGCATTAAAAAGGGTTGATTTACCCACGTTTGGAAGACCTACGATACCTGCTTGTAAAGCCATTATACAAATTTTGAGGCGCAAAGGTAAGGAAAGGATTTCATAGGGCTGGTCTTACAATAGCAAGTTTTACTATCTTAGACCCATGGCACTGAATTATGTTTGGATACT
>JBDLUU010000048.1:0-9209 GCA_039805185.1 Bacteroidota bacterium | reverse complement strand
TAGGATTTAAAGCTGGACAGCATATACTTTTCTACAGAATCCTGAGCTTGGGTAAAATTGAAATAGCTAGGATATTACACGCACAAATGGATTTGAAAAACAGAATACAAGAATAAAACCATAGCTAACAAAAGGCTTTACGCAAGTTGGACTTCCAACAATGGCCCATCAGCTTTGGTATTGCTAATCAACTTCAGTAATTTGGCATTAGCTAATCGAGTTTTTAGTGGCCAAGCCAGCACAAGTAACATAGAATATCCAACCAGCGTAAAGCCCTGCCCGTTGTGTGTAACCCTTTTTGACAAATCACAAATAGCGATATTGCTTTAATTTATATTATTTGTTTAACTTTGAATTCGACTTTTATCAATGATTAAGTTATTGCCACATACTAAAGACATTTCTAAACTTTGTGAAACACATAAGGTGAAGAGTCTTTATGCCTTTGGCTCTGTTTTGACAGACAAGTTTGATGCTAATAGTGATATTGATCTAATCGTTGAATTTGCTAATGTTAATCTGGAAGATTACGCTGATAATTATTTCGATCTCAAGTTTTCTCTAGAAGAAATTCTAAAAAGACCGATTGACCTTTTGGAGGAAAAAGCAATAAAGAATCCCTATTTTAAACAAGCTGTTAATCAGCAAAGACAACTTGTCTATGGATATTGAAGTGAAATCTTGGCTTCATGACATTTTACACGCAATTCGTGAAATTGAAAGTTTTTTAGAGGACACTAAATTATTTACAGAATATCAAAATGATTTAAGAACTAGAAGGGCGGTTGAGCGAAACATAGAAATAGTTGGAGAAGCTCTAAGTAGGATATTGAAGTTTAAGCCTGCGATAGCAATATCAAATTCACGTAAAATTGTCGATACAAGAAATAGGATAGTTCATGGTTACGACTCAGTTTCTGATGAAGTTGTTTGGGGCATTGTAACTCTACACTTGCCAGTATTAAAAGCTGAAGTCATTGTTTTATTAGGCGAATAATTTACTCTACACACAACATAAGGCTTTACGCTAGTTGGACTTTAGCAATGGCCCATCAACTTTGGTATTTCAATCAACTTCAGTAATTTGGCTTTAACTAATCGTGTCTTTAGTGGCCAAGCCAGAAAGATCATTTTATACATGCGACATGAATGTCTTTTTTCATGACTATGCCATTTAATTGGAAAGAGATAAAGGAGATGTTTAAATCTAAGTCAAGAAATGATTGATAATTCTTAAAAGCCTCACTTCACCACAGTCAACCGATATTCCTGAATCAATGCAGGATTCTCCGGCGTTAGCGTAAGGAAGATTTTCAATTTCCCCTTTTCTCCATTGATGATAAAGGATCCGCGTAGTTGATTTTCCGGAATCAGTTCCTCTACCTGCGTGATTTTGCCAATGGCTTCAAAAGCTGTAGTAGCATGCTTTACCAATGAGTCTGTATAATTATCGTTGAAGAAGTTTTCTGCAAAGATGCCGGAAGTTTTTGCATTGGTAAAATGGGGCAACAACTTCACCAATTCATTTTTACGTTGATTCAAAATGCCAGATACAGGTATTTGTCTTGGCTTCAGTCCAGCCAGTTTAATTACACTGTCCAATACTTTTAAATTAATACTCGTTGTGGGTGCATACGTTACATTGGCCAGTAAAACCACACCAATGCCATATTCCGGCAATATGCGCCAGTTGCTCCCAAAGCCAGGTAATCCACCACTATGTCCAACAAATACTCTGTTGTTACAGTCGGTAAAAATATTTAATCCGTATCCATATGCTGAAACAGCAGGACATGCTACACCATTGCCATAATTAAAATAGGGGTTCATTGAAGCATAGCGCCAGGGCTGATGCATTTCGCGGATACTGCTTCTGTTAATGATAATATTCTCTTCGTCGTTTCTTGCCGGCCAGGCCTGTTGGTGCAATGCCATGTATTTACTGAACGATTCCACAGAGGTGATTAATCCCCCCATTGCTCCATAAATACCATCGTGGAGCAAGGCTTCTTCTTTATGACTATTGTTTACATAGCGATACCCTTTGGCCAGTTGGGCTGGAGGTACTTTTGAATACTCCCATGCAGCCTGCATACCGAGTCGCTTAAAAAAATGCTGGTTAATATATTCGCTATAGGGTATGCCTGTTACTTTTTTGATGATTAATCCTAGTGTAGCAAATCCTACATTGCTGTATTCGTAAGTGCTTCCGTTTACATTGGAAAAGCTCATTTGCTTTTTGAAGAGTTCAATTAGTTCTTCGTCTGTATCGGCCAGCTGACGATCTCCCCAGGGATTGTCTTCGGGCAAACCAGTAGAATGCGTGAGCAATTCTCTGATGGTGATGGGTGCCGCATCCTTGGTGAGTGCCTGATTTTTCAGTTCAGGAATATAATTGGCAACCGGATCGTCTAATTTTAATTTACCCTCGTCTCTTAGTTTTACTATGGCCATGGCGGTTACGCTTTTGCTCATGGAAGCAATGCGATACATGGTTCTGCTAGTGGCTTTGGTTTCATTGGCAATGTCGCTATAGCCTTCACTTCCGCTGATAATCAACTCTCCGTCTACCACCACTCCAAAGGAAAAGCTAGGGAAATGATTGGCTTTTGCATAATTGCTATACATTGATTGAATCACAGGTGCCAGTGCTTTCACTTTCTCAGCTCTTTCTTTGTCAGCAAAAAAAGGAGGCTGGTATCCTGCATTGGGGTTTTGCTGTGCCAATGTGGTTAGCCCTACACAGGCGGCAATGATGCCCGCACAAATACTTTTTACTCTGCTGTACTTTCTCATGCTTAGTAGTTTAGCAATTGTTGAACCTGTTGGTGTAAGCGACTTTTCGCCATATAGTTTTTCTCCAGTTCCAGATTGAATGGAATAGGGGTGTCTAATGAAGCGCAACGCAAAACGGGAGCGTCCAGTAATTCAAAACAATGCTCGCTGATCCAGGCACTGATTTCACCACCGATACCACCTACTAAATTGTCTTCATGTAAAATCATTACTTTTCCGGTTTGTGCAACAGCAGATTGTATAGATAAATAATCCAAAGGAGCCAATGTTCTTAAATCTACAATATGCATGGAAATTTCCGGATGGGCTTCCTGGTATTCCATTGCCCAATGTACACCTGCACCATAGGTTATGATGCTGATATCATCTCCTTCTTTTATAGTGATGGCTTTCCCAATCTCTACTTCATAATAGGCCTGAGGCAACTTACCACTGATGCTTCTGTATAAAGCTTTGTGTTCAAAGAACAATACCGGATTAGGATCATTGATAGATGCAATGAGTAATCCTTTAGCATCATGTGGATTCGAAGGATACACTACTTTTAATCCTGGCACATGTGTGAACCAGGCTTCATTGCTCTGTGAATGAAAGGGGCCTGCTCCTACACCGCCACCTGTAGGCATACGAACCACTACATCTGCATTTTGTCCCCAGCGGTAATGAATCTTGGCTAAATTATTGACGATTTGATTAAAGCCCACGGTAACAAAATCAGCGAACTGCATTTCCATCACCGTTTTAAATCCTTCCAGACTCATGCCCAAACAGGATCCTACAATGGCACTTTCGCATAGCGGCGTATTGCGCACTCTGTTCTTTCCAAATTTTTCTACAAAGCCTTCGGTGATTTTAAATGCACCTCCATACTCAGCAATGTCCTGACCCATCAATACCAGGTTGGGGTGTTTCTCCATGCTCATGCTCAATCCTTCAGAAATGGCATCTATTAAACGGGCTTCGCGTGTATTTTCAATATTGGTATCTGTAATACTATTGATGAGTACCCGATTTTTTGAATCAGAAACCGGCGCAAATACATCTGCCATTTCTTCTTCTGTATCCACTACCATTTCTGCAGCAGTGAATGCATCCGCCAATTCTGTTTCTATGTATTGCTTGAATTCATTTCTGATATCTGTCACTCTCATTTCGGTAAGTACCTGTGATTGAATCAGAAACTGCTCGTACTTTTTTACCGGATCCTTGTGTCCCCATTCTTCAAACAATTCTTTGGGAACATATTTAGTACCGCTGGCTTCTTCGTGCCCGCGCATTCTGAAAGTCATACACTCTATGAAATACGGTTTCCTGTTTTTGATGCAGTATTCCCTTACCCCTTTGATGGTATTGTACACCGTCAAAATATTATTGCCATCAATGCGTACCCCTTCCATGCCATATCCCTTGGCTTTGTCTACCAGTTGCTCGCACTTGTATTGTTCGTTTACAGGCGTACTTAATCCATAGCCATTGTTTTCTATGATGAAAATCACGGGCAAGTTCCATACAGCCGCTACATTTAAGGCTTCA
Organism: Bacteroidota bacterium; assembly: GCA_039805185.1. GTDB lineage: Bacteria > Bacteroidota > Bacteroidia > Chitinophagales > Chitinophagaceae > Sediminibacterium. Next base: position 4,880 of record JBDLUU010000048.1, on the reverse strand, counting down.
TGAAAATCACCTTCGCTGGTTCCGCCATCCCCTGAAAAAGCAACGGCTGCTTTGGCTTCATTTTTTAGCGTATAAGCCAATGCAACCCCATCGGCAATAGCCAGCTGTGGTCCTAAGTGTGAAATCATTCCGCAGATATGATAAGGTTTCGCACCAAAGTGAAAGCTTCGTTCCCTCCCTTTACTGTACCCATCTTTGTTGCCCTGCCATTGTCTGAATAATTTATTCAACGGCATATGTCGGGAAGTGAATACGCCCAGGTTTCTGTGCAAAGGCATGATCCATTCGTCATTGGCCATGGCTAATGTAGTACCGACTGCAATGGCTTCCTGCCCGATTCCACTGAACCACTTACTGATTTTTCCCTGACGCAGGAGCACTAGCATTTTCTCTTCAATCATTCGGGGCAATAATAAATTGCGGTAGAGATGAATCAATTCTTCGTTGCTGTATGCGTCGCGATTAAAATCCATGGCGTATAGTAATTATTATGCTATAAAGTTAACCCTATTTGTGCAGCTTCCCGAATGAAAAAGCCCCGAAACATTTTCGGGGCTCAGTAAAATTATTGTACTCAAATAATTAGTCTCTGCTGCTCAATTTGCTCAATAGTTTTAGCATTTCAATGTACAACCATACAATGGTTACCATTAGGCCGAATGCACCATACCATTCCATGAACTTAGGAGCACCTCTTTCAGCACCCTGCTCAATCATATCAAAGTCCATGATTAGGTTTAAGGCTGCAATACCCACTACAAACAAGCTAATACCAATGCTTAGTAAGCTGCTGTCGTACATGAAGCTCACATTAACGCCAAACATGCGCAATACCATGGTGATCAGGTAAAAGATACCAATACCCAGCGTGGCCGTAAATACAATGGATTTAAAGCGCTCGGTGGCACTGATCACCCTGAAATTATACAATAAGAACATAGCAAGGGCTACACCAAAAGTTAAGCCGACTGCCTGCATTATCAAACCTGGGTATGAATCAGCAAATGCAGCGTTCATGATGGCCGAAATGGCACCAATGAATAAACCTTCTAATAGTGCATATAGTGGCGCCAATAGGGGTGCCCAGTTGGGTTTAAAGGTGATTGCTAGTGCGGAGATTAATCCACCAATGATACCTACCCACATTAAAGTGGTCATGGTATCCTGCTTCAGTTGTTCGTAAAGGTTCCAGTTATACGCTGCCCCTGCAATCAGCATCAGCATCATGAATCCAAACTTGTTGATAGCGCCTCTTACGGTCATGGTGCCCATATTGTTGGACGCCATTTCGTGGCTCTTATCAAACATTTTCTCAGTAAGGGTAGGGTTACCCGATTTAAAAATTGCCATAGTGAAATTTTTTCTGTTTCAAATCTACAATAAACAAATTTCATTCCAAGGGGTCTTGGCTACGCTTTAACAAGTTCTAAACCCCGTTTAGTTTACGAAAATGGCAATAATTGCACAAAAGATGCCGAAAGGACAGTTAGGATGCCCCCCAAAAATGGTAACTTTGCCACTTTAATTAGCGCAGATGAACAATAACGAAACCGTATTACAGAGTGTAGTAATCAAGTTTGCAGGAGATAGTGGGGATGGGATGCAATTAACGGGTCAACAGTTTACCAATAATACCGCTTTACTAGGGATTGATTTGGCCACTTTTCCGGACTTTCCGGCAGAAATCAGGGCTCCAATCGGAACCGTTCCGGGAGTGAGTGGATTTCAGTTGCATTTTTCTTCGGACAAAGTGTATACGCCTGGTGATATTGCTGATGTGTTGGTGGCGATGAATGCAGCTGCATTGAAAGTGAATCTGAAAGCGATTAAGAAGGGTGGAAAAATCATTGTGAACATTGACGGTTTTGATGCCAAGAATTTACGTCTGGCCAATTATCCCGATGGTGTGAATCCATTGGAAGATGGAAGCCTTGACGGATTTGAAGTAATCAAGATTGATGTTACCAAACTGACACGCGAAGCCTTAAAAGAATTTACCGATTTAGGCACCAAGGAAAGAGACCGCGCAAAGAATATGTTTGTGTTGGGGTATATCTATTGGATGTACAATAGAAAACTGGACAATACCATTGATTTCTTACAAGAGAAATTCGGTAAGAAAGAAAATATCCTGCAGAGTAATATTAAAGTATTGCAGGCCGGATACAATTACGGTGATACTACAGAAACTTTTACTACCCGCTATACCGTAGAAAAAGCCAAAATGCCTGCTGGTTTGTACCGCAGCATTATGGGGAATCAGGCATTGGCCATGGGGTTGATTGCAGCTGGCGAAAAAGCAGGACTGCCTTTGTTCTTAGGAACATACCCGATTACACCTGCTTCTGATATTTTACACGACTTAAGTAAGTACAAAAGTTTTGGGGTAAGAACTTTTCAGGCGGAAGATGAGATTGCTGGGATTACAGCAGCGATTGGTGCCAGTTACGGTGGTTCCATCGGCGTAACCACTACATCAGGTCCGGGTATGGCATTGAAAACAGAAGCCATGGGATTGGCTGTGATGCTGGAAATCCCTTTGGTGATTGTGAATATTCAAAGAGGGGGACCTTCTACCGGCTTGCCAACCAAAACAGAGCAGAGTGATTTGTTGCAGGCATACTATGGTAGAAATGGAGAATGCCCAATGCCTGTTATTGCTTCTGCAACCCCTTCTGATTGCTTTGATGTGGCTTTTGAAGCCGTGCGAATTGCGATCCAACATATGACACCTGTGATCTTATTGAGTGATGGATATATTGCCAATGGCGCAGAACCCTGGAAGTTTCCGCAGAGTGCAGACCTGCCAGAAATACCAGTAAGCTTTAAGAAAGCATTGACAGAAGGGGAAGCCAAGTTCATGCCATATCAGCGGGATGAAAAATTAGCCAGACCCTGGGCAGTGCCTGGTACGGCTGGTTTAGAACATCGCATTGGTGGATTGGAAAAGCAGGACATCACGGGTAATATCAGCTATGATCCCGACAACCACCAGCATATGGTAAAAGTACGTCAGGCTAAAGTAGATAAGATTGCCGATTATGTTCCATTACAAACCATTGATAGCGGTCCTTCCAAAGGAAAAGTGCTGGTATTGGGTTGGGGTTCTACTTATGGTGCTATTAAAAGTGCAGTAACTGAATTGCAGGCATCGGGTCATGCTGTAAGCCATGCACATATTCGTTACCTGCGTCCTTTCCCTAAAAACTTAGGCGAAATCATTGCCAGCTTTGATCAGGTATTGATTCCGGAAATCAACAATGGTCAGCTGATCAAGATTATTCGCGATCAGTATTTAGTAGATGCCAAGGGTTACAACAAAATCATGGGTGTGCCGATTACCAAAGGAGAATTGGTGGATGCGATTACGAAAATGTTATAAAAATGCCTTAATTTAGTACTTAAATAAGTACTCATGAAGGTAGTTAACTACACCGAGTTCAGAAATAATTTAGCAGAAAGCCTTAATTCAGTTAATGATGATGGGGATATTGTGGTGGTTGCGCGCAGTAAGGGAAAGAATGTGGTGGTGATGAGTTTAGAAGAATACAATAGCTTACAAGAAACCATTTATTTAAATAGCACTCCAGCCAATAGAGCCAGACTAGAATCTGCCATTGCGCGAACTGAAACAAAAAAGCCCTTACAAAAAAAGCTCATTAATAAATGAGGAAGTTGTTATGGGATGAAGAAGGGTGGGAAGATTATTTATTCTGGCAGGTAAATGATAAGAAAATATTATTCCGCATTAACGACCTAATCAAAGACACCCAAAGAAATCCATTTACGGGAATTGGTAAACCAGAACCATTAAAGGGTAATTTAACTAGTTGCTGGAGTCGTAGAATCAATGAAGAGCATCGATTGGTTTACATGGTTAAGGAAGACTGTATTTATATTTTGCAGTGTAAGTTTCATTATTAGTTAGCTGACTTATCATAGAATTTTGGATGTTTTACAATTCCATTAGTTGTGCAATAATACACAAGCTCTGATCTAGTACTAACATTTAATTCCGCTGAAAGTAAATTGAAATAATTTTTTACGGATGCTAAGCTTTTGTTCATGATTTTAGCAATTTCGGTATGCGAGAGATTTGCTGCATTCAATATTAAATACTCAATTTGGGTATCAGGTAAATTTTCAAAATTTTCTCTAATTATGGCTTTGGTTGATTTTGATTTTTTTATTGAGCCACTTTGATTAAATAGTAAGCTGTCTATGTATTCTTTGTTATCTAGAACAGCTTCCATTGCTTCAATTAAAATATTTCTATTGCCATAAGTGCCTTGGTAAATAGCGGACGCTTTGTTTAAAAGGAATTTTGTAATAAATCCACAAGCCCCTTCACTTAACACTTCTGTTACTAATGCTTCATTTGAATGGGACGAAACGCCTATAATTTTTATTGAAGGGTGTATAAATGTGAGGTGTTGTGTGAGTAACAGTCCATCTATTTTCGGCATTTTTATATCCAACAATAAAATTTCGGGTAAGTGCTTAACTGTTTTTAAGGACATCAAAAGATCAAAACCATTTTTTGAAATAATATTGATTTGAGCTTTCTTGAAAGCTGATACTTCCTGAATGATGGGAGTTAAATGTCTTTCTTCATCTTCTGCTATAGCAATTCTTAACAAGGTCTTTTTTGAAGTGAATATATAACATTATTATTATGTATGGGGGGGGGTAAATGATGAATCACGTTAATTCTTTTCAATTTTGATAAAAATTAACCATATGGTTATTTCTTTCTTGTTTTATAAGTATTAACCATAAGGTTAATGTGTTTTATTTATAGACTAATTATTTTCAAGTTGAATATTCACTGGTAATCCATAATTCCCAGTTCTGTGGACACAGAAGGAAAAATGGGTTTT
>JBDLUU010000047.1:0-37152 GCA_039805185.1 Bacteroidota bacterium | reverse complement strand
AATCCGAAATAAAAACCAATGCAGCACTGGCATCTACTTTTCTTTGCAAGGTTTGCAACCAGGCTTTTCTTTTGGCTAGTGGTTTTCGTTCATCATGATAATAATTTAAATCATGAATGGTCAATACAATGGGCTTTTTACGATGAAAAGGGAAATAGGCACTATCCTGACTGGTAGTATGCCATACATCAATAGAGGCATCATTCGGTTGCCATAGTTTATGCCAGAAGCGAATGGGCTTGATGGCTGTTCCTTCAGGAAACACACTAGATGCAGTGGCAGGCAATAGAAACTGCATGTCTGCCTGATGCCTTGCAGCACTTGCCAGCAAAGCATTTCCCAGTTCCTTACAGAAATAATACAAACCCGTATGCGGATATTTCATCCGCTCTGCATCAAATAAAATGGTTAGGGGTTTGCCCATGCATTAAGGGTTTCCTGTATTTGAAAATTCATGCACAAAGGCAAACAGATTAAACTTTTCAGTTTGGGCCTTCTCCTGCAGTTGCTGAAAAATTCTTTTTTTATCGTAAGGCTTCATACGGTTCTTTGCAATCAACTGATATACCCTTTCGGTTAACAACCATATTTTTCTTTCTGTCAGCGAAATATGTTGATGGTGCTGAGCAATGGCTAGTGCCAATGCTTCAATTCCCTTCTTTTGTGAAGCCACTGTTTTAATGACTTGAATGGTTTTATCCTGTTGAAAAGCAGGTGCCATCATCAATCGAAGATTCCGCACAAATGCATCGGCATCAGGTCGATCACTTTTATTCACTACAAACACATCCGCAATTTCCATTAATCCTGCTTTCATGGTCTGCACTTCATCTCCTGCTTCGGGCACTACCACCACCACAGTGGTATCTGCCAGTCCTGCAATTTCAATTTCACTTTGTCCAACTCCTACGGTTTCAATAATGATTTCATCAAAGCCGCCAGCCTGCAATATGGCAGTGATTTCAATGATATAGGGATGCAAGCCGCCCAAAGATCCGCGGGTGGCAAGGGATCGGATATACACACCGGGATGGTTATACCAATCGCTCATGCGAATTCTGTCGCCTAACAAAGCACCCATATTAAAGGGAGAAGAAGGATCCACACATAGAACCGCCACTTTTTTTCCTTCTGCTGTCCAGTAGCCAATCAAAGCATCGGTCAGGGTACTCTTACCTGCACCGGGAGGACCGGTAATGCCTGTTACAGGGGTATGCCCATTCGGCAAGCTTTGTAAAAAAGCTTCGTGTCCGTCTACTTCATTTTCTACCAATGAAATGGCACGGGCGATTGCCTGAAAATTACCTGCCTGTATCCTTTCTAATAATTGATGCCACATATATGCTTACGGAATGTAAATTTATGCTATTGCCATGCAAGATATCAGAAAAAATATACCACTGCTGCTGATGATCATCAGCCTAGCAGGACTTTACTTTAGTCGTGCCGTCTTGTCCATTGCAACGGGTTTGTGGTTCTTGTATGGTATGTTTGAGTTAATCAGGCAAAAAGAAAAAATACACAAACAGCCCTTACTGCTCTGGTCAATTGCATTCCCTTTGCTCTGTCTCCTGGGCTCCTGGCAAAGTAGCTGGGTTCATCTACAGAATCAGCAAATCTTACTGACTGCATTCGCTTATCCGGCCTGGGCTTTGGGATTGCTGGCCATCAAAGACCCACAGCAGTGGAAACGCATTCGAGTCGCTTGGGTTATCGGAGCCATCATTGGTTTATGCTACCCGCTCATAGCATTCGTTGGCGATATGCAGGGAAATATTCAGTCACTAGGATCCGGAAAGGCCTTGCCTGTTTTCATGGATACAGATCATGTTCGCTTTGGTATATTATTGGTGAGTGCCGTTACGGTGAATTGGATTTTAATGAAAGAAGATCCAGCGAACAAGTGGTTAAAAATATCCTTGTTCTTTTTAATCGCAGGTGTTTTGTTTACCGCCATCCGTACCGCCTGGGTCTTGTTGTTTACACTTTTTATGGGATGGATTTTACTGGAGTCCAAGAAGAAGATGATTGCGCTTTTTTTACTGATTATAGTGGGTGCAATTAGCTATCAGATTCCGACGGTAAAAAATAAAATTCATTATACCCTCTACGATTTTGAGCAATACAACCAGAATGGCTATAATCCGAATTATTCAGACGGCGTAAGAAGGGCCATCAACCAGGTGAGCTGGAAAGCCATACAGGAAAAGGGTTTCAGCAATATGGGATGGGCCGTAATTCCGGATCGTTTACAGGAGGAATTCAAAAATTCTACACAGGGCAGCGAAACCAATTTTGGCTGGCCCTTTAATCAATGGCTGTTCTGGTGGATGGGTGTGGGTTTTGGAGGAATGCTTTTATTCACGCTCTGGTTGTGCTATCCACTACTTTATGCTTGGCGTAAAACAAATGCTTCCATTGCCATCTGGACTTTAGCCATTGCAGCATCCTGCTTGGTAGAATGTACCATCAATTATCAGTACGGAACCTTATTGCATATTGTTCCGCTTTTATTGTTGCAGAAAAATTATTTGACTAGCACGTAGTTGCGAAATTCAAATAACCGGATTCCGGTTGCTTTTTCAAACTGGTATAAAAGCTTGTCTTTAAGACTGAATTTTTTCCGGGTGGGATCAAAGCTGACTTTCCAGTTGGCTCCTGCCACTCTTTCCAGCATCACTTTGGGATGCGTACCGGTAAAGGGGACCAGCGAATCGAATTGACTATAATCAAAAAAATCAGGTTGCTCCATCATGGGCTTTAAGGCTTCATCCGGATGCCAGAGCTTGCTAAACTCTTTCTGTTTTTTCATCATCTGTACGGGAGACTTTACCCAACCATAATGATATACATAAGCATCAATCGGCTTCGCTTTAATTTTATTTCCCTGCTTTCTGAATCCCTGTGCGTCTTTATAGGCCTTAATAGACTTATCGTTTCTAATCACCCTTACCTCATTTCTGTACCAGGTTCTGCTATCGCCTACATAATCGTATGTTCCATAAAAATGCAGGTATTTAAACAAGAGTCCTTCCACACGCTGATCATCCTGATAGGCTTCACAAGCTTGTCTGATAGCGGCATGGTATTGCTCGTGCACCACTTCATCACCCTGTATATAAAAAGCCCAATCAAATTCGGCGGGAATGAGTTGCAAGGCTTTATTCGTCTCCACCGCCAGTACCGATCCCCCCGAACGTAAATTTGGATCCCATACCGTGTGATGAATCTTTATTTTAGGACTTTGTATGGATTCAATTAATTTAATAGTACCATCTGTACAATCTCCAATCAAAACATACATTGCATCCACTACAGGCAAAATAGATTGAATGGCTTCCACAATGGGATAATCATTTAACACTGCATTTTTAATAATTGTGAAGCCCGCAATTTTCATTTTAGCTAAATTGTGCTGTAAAGAACTGAAATATTTTGCAGGGGCAAGCCTAAGTGTATGATAAATTTTATCCCGATTTTCCCGTTGGAATTAGTTGTGTATCCTGGTGAAGAATTAAATCTACACATATTTGAACCCAGATATAAAGAACTGATTACCGAATGTTTTGCGGAAGCCAAGCCCTTTGGCATTCCAACTGTATTGGGCGATACAGTGGCTGAAACTGGTACTATGGTTGAGATTACAGAGATTGTTCAGGTATATCATGACGGCAGAATGGATATCAAAACAAAGGGTACCAAAGTTTTTCAGCTACTCGAAATGATTGAAGAGATTCCTGATAAATTGTATAGCGGCGCCATTGTGACTTATCCCAATAATGATACCCATGCAAAGCCTTTTCTTTCTTTTAAAATTCTGGATTCGGTGTACATTCTTCACCGTTTACTAAATGTTACCAAAAAGTTTACTAAGAAAGTTGCTGAAATGTTAAGCTACGATATGGCGCATCACGCCGGACTTTCCATTAAAGAAGAATATGAATTGCTTTGTTTGTTGCAGGAAGACCAGCGATTGGAATATTTAAGAAGACACCTGGAAAAAGTAATACCAGTAATAGAGGGGATGGAACAATTAAAAGAAAGAATTGCCATCAACGGATCCTTTAAAAAAATAAAAGGCTATAACCTTAATTAATACCATGGGCATATCATTGTGTTTAGACTTCGGGAATACCAGACAAAAAGCAGGGGTATTTAATGGCCGTAATTTTCTGAAAGAAATCAATTTGCCCGATACTTCCTTGCAAAGCATCGAGGCTTTACTGAATGAATGGAATCCTGAAAAGATTATTCTTTCTTCTGTAATTAATCACGACCCGGCCATTGAAACCTATATGGCAGAAAAAACAAAATTTCACCGCCTGAACTATACCAGTCAGTTGCCCTTGACCACTCCGGTAGGGAAACCGGAAACCATTGGTGCCGACCGGCTTGCGCTCGTGGCTGCCGCAGTGGACTTGTTTCCCAACATCCATAACCTGGTAATTGGTCTTGGCACTTGTATAACTTATAATTTCATCAATAACCAGCACGAGTTTCTGGGAGGAAGTATTTCTCCGGGAATGAATATGCGTTTCCGGGCCATGCATGAGCAAACTGCCTTGTTGCCCTATATCAAGGCAGAAACCCAGTTTCCACTGATTGGCTTCGACACCAAGACCAACCTGCTTAGCGGGGTAATCTGGGGAATGTCTAAGGAAATTGACGGAATAATTGACGAATATGCCCTGAAATACAGCAACTTTAACGTGCTATTAACCGGGGGGGATATGCCTTTTTTTGTACCGCACCTAAAAAACAAGATATTTGCCGACCCAAACCTAATTTTTAAAGGCTTATATGCAATCAGTGAATTCAACAACAGGTAGGCTGGCTTTTGTGGTTAGTTTCCTTTTTTTATACGCTATCCAATCAACTGCTCAGGTTAATTCACCTTTTTCCCGTTATGGATTGGGCAATTTAGTAGGTTCCCAACATGCCATCAGTCGTTCGATGGGCGGCATTTCCGCAGCTTATGCCGATGGTAATAGTTACAATGTGGGGCAATCGGTCAATTTCAACAATCCAGCCACATATGGTGCCAATTACATGGTAACTTACGATTTAGGCTTGTCTCTTGACTCCAGAAAACTAAAAAGCCAGAATCCCAATGGCATTTTCAGTTCTATTTACCTGATTCCAAGTTATTTATCGGTGGGTATTCCCGTGAAGAAAGCGAAGGGATTGGGAATGGCTTTTGGATTGAGACCGATCTCCAGAATCAATTACGGCGTAGAATCCAGAGCCAGAGTCGCTGGAGACAGCGTGGGCTCTATCTATGAGGGATCCGGCGGTACTTATCAGGGTTTTATTGGTTTGGGTAAAAAATGGAAGAACTTCAGTGTTGGTTTCAATACGGGTTATACTTTTGGCAGACAAGAGTTGAGCACGACCAAAACTTTTTACAACGATACTTTGCAATATTTTGAATCCAGAAGCGCTAGAGAAACCAACTTTGGTAAAATGTTTTTGCAAGCTGGTTTTCAATATGAATTTACCCTTAACAAGAAAGAAAATGTTGCAGAGAAATCTTCCAGAAATCTCTCAATGCGAATTGGTGCTACTGCGAGTTTTCAGCAAAACATGAATGCAACACAAAGACTAACCAAACAAACTTATGTATTGACTGCCGCAGGCGGTTTAATTGAGGTGGACAGTATTGCCAAGCAGGATAATATCAAGGGAACCATTGTAATGCCTGCTACTTACGAAGCAGGATTCATGTTGGTAAAAACCTTAAGCAACACAAGAGGTAATTTTCAATTGTGGACTGCAGGTATGGAATTCACGACCACCCAATGGACCAAATACAGATCTTATGGCCAGGCCGATATGCTGAACAATAGCTGGGCCCTTAAAATTGGTGGCCAGATTAGTCCGAGTGCAGAAGGCTCAACCAGCTATTTGAGCAGCGTAAACTATCGCTTCGGATTCCAGTTTGGTAAAGACTATATAAATGCTGACGGAAATGGCTTGAAACATAGTTCTTTCACCATTGGTGCTGGTTTCCCCATTAGAAAATGGAGAAACTATGAAACACAGTACACCGTAGTGCAGGCTGCTGTTCAGTTTGGTAAAAGAGGTTCATCTGTAAACAATCTTACAGAAAGCTATACCCAACTAACCTTAGGTTTCAGCTTAAGTGACGTTTGGTTTATTAAACGCAGATATGACTAATCGTTCTTCAATATTTTCATTAGCAGCCTTTTTAACAGGCTGCTTTTTTATGCTCGCATGCGAGAACGATGTAAATGAAGTAAAAAAGCTGGGCAAAAAAAATCCTGGTATTGAAGAAGGAAAAAACATCACCAGCTTTTTGAGCATGGGTGGCAAAATGAAAGCCAAACTAACGGCTCCTGTTTTATTGCGCTACCAGGGAGAGAGTGCTTTAAAATCAGAATTTCCCAAAACCCTTTTTGTTGAATTTTATAACGACAGCACCCAATTAGAAAGTACCCTTAGTGCCAAATACGGTCGCTACATGGAAAATGAAAATAAAATTTACCTGCGCGACAGTGTGGTCATCATCCGGATTAACGGAGACACATTGGAAACTTCCGAATTATACTGGGATCAAACCCTCGGCCGTTTTCATACCGACAAACCCGTTACCACCAGTCAGCGCAATCCACGCCAAAAACTCTATGCCCGAAAAGGTTTCAGTTCCAATCAATCCCTAACAGATATTACTTACTACGAATTAGATTTGGGATCCTTCTTATTTTTACCGGATAGCAGTTCCAATCAAAAACAATAAAACCTTTTTTATGGATTACAGAAGAATGGGAAGAACCGGACTTCAGTTAAGTCTACTAAGTTTCGGTAGCTGGGTATCTTTTCATAAGCAGATTAACGACAACATTGCAGATGAATTAATGGGCATTGCCTATGACCATGGTGTAAACTTTTTTGACAATGCAGAAGTGTATGCACTGGGTGAGAGTGAGAAAATGATGGGGCGTGTTTTAAAAGCGAAAAACTGGGACCGCACTTCCTATACCCTTTCTTCTAAAGCTTTTTTTGGCTGGAGAGGCAAAGAGAACAAGCCCAACCAAACAGGATTGAGCAGAAAGCATCTTACAGAAGCCTGCAATGAAGCCCTGCAAAGACTTCAGACTGACTATCTCGATTTATATTTCTGTCACAGACCCGATAAAAATACGCCCATTGAAGAAGTGGTACTTACCATGAATACCCTGATTCAACAAGGAAAGATTTTATACTGGGGCACCAGTGAATGGAGCGGGGTTGAATTGATGGAAGCCCACCGCGTTGCCAGAGACTATCGTTTGATTGGTCCTGCGATGGAGCAACCTCAGTACAACTTATTTGAGAGAGAGAAATTAGAAAAAGACTACCTAGAAGTATTTAAAAATGTTGGCCTGGGTACTACCATCTGGAGCCCATTAGCTTCCGGCTTACTTACTGGCAAATACAACAACGGCATTCCGGAAGGAAGCCGACTGGCCATTGAAGGCTTCGACTGGTTGAAAGAACGCCTGATCATGGAAGAAAAAATAGAAAAAGTAAAACAACTACATGAACTGGCCAATGAACTGGGCTGTAGTCTTCCGGCATTGAGCATTGCCTGGTGTATTAAGAACCCCAACGTAACAACTGCTATTTTAGGCGCGACCAGAAAAGAACAATTGCTGGATAATCTAACTGCCTTACAGGCCGTTGAACTGCTTAATACAGAAGTGCTGCAAAAAATAGAGTCAATTATGCAGAACAAACCTGTTTTAGCAGAATATTAAGCAGGATTTTTTACCAACACATTCCAACTTTTCATCAAATACTACTCTTATTCATGAAAACTGCTTGGAACAGGTAATAGACATACAAAAAGCTGCTGTAAAAAAGGCTTGTACCGGAGATGCAAAAGCCCAGGCTTGGTTATACGAGCAATACAGCAAAGCCATGTTTACTATCTGTACCAGGATGACGGGTAACCCATCGGACGCAGAAGACTTACTACAAGACTGTTTTGTAATTGCATTCAAAAACCTGCACCAGCTTAAAGCAGCTGAGCAGTTTGGGGGATGGCTCAAGAGAATTGTGGTAAACGAATGCATCCGTTTTTGTAAAAAAAATATGCAATGGGAAGCCTGGGACAGCGATAAGCAGGGAAATCTGGTGGAAGAAGAGACTGAATGGTGGAAGACCATTGATTTCAAAATCATTCACCGGACTATCAAAGAATTGCCGGAAGGATGCAGACAGGTTTTTACGCTGTATGTATTCGAAGATTTTTCGCACAAACAAATTGCAGAGAGCATGGGCATTTCAGAGTCAACCAGCAAAAGCCAGTACCAGCGAGCCAGGGCATTATTGCAACAAAGAATTCAAAAACAAATTCAGATCCATGGATGAGTTTAAAAAATATCTGCAGGAAAACCGATCTGCGCTAGACCTGGATGAACCGGGACCCCAGAGTTGGGAAAAACTGCAGGCAAGGTTACAGCAGGAGCAACCCGCTGCAAAGGTGGTGACCATTAAAAAATATTTTCAATGGTCGGTAGCAGCCTGTGTGTTTGTATTGGCCGGGATTGGGCTATGGTCTTTACTGGATTCAAAATCGGAAACGCTTCAGCAGCAGATTCTTAACGCACCAAATGATAATGCAACGGTGGGGGTTGAAAATAAATCAGCGAATCCTGCTAATAATGCAACAGAAACCAATGACAAAATACAAAATGAGGCCGGAGAAAAAGTATTGAACAGTGCTGGTAACATGTTAAATATAGCCGCGAACAAAAATAACAGGCCTTACAAAACCAACATCAACCCACAAACCAACAGTAACGCTCAAGGTTTGTCAAAAGATGTTCTTGCATCTTTAGCCAGTGTAGAAAACGGATTTACACAGGCAATCAATTTGCAAAGAGGTAAGATCAGCACCACACCTATGTATGCAGAATCAGCAGCTTACTTCAATGAATTTAAAATGCAGATTCAGCAGATTGAAGCCGATGAAAAACAATTGAAAAAAGAAATCAGCAAGAAAGGACTTACGGCCAATCAGCTTGATCAACTGATTGACCTGTATCAATATAAATTAACTGTTCTGAAACAGCTGCAGCTGGAGATGAATAAAACCAACAATCGTTTCAAACAAAACCGCGGACCAGTAGACTCTACCCGCACTTACTTTATCAATATTTAAATTTTTTATTCTAAATCAGTATTATGAAAAATAGAATTCAACAATCCCTTCTGGCAGTCGCCTGTATGCTGAGCTTTGCTTCAGCATCTGCACAGCAATCTACTGCTGAAAAACAAGCAGAGAAGGAAAGACAGAAAGCCGAAAAAGAAATGCAAAAGGCTGAAAAGGAAATTAAAGCGGCCAATATAGAAGTACGCAAATCTGTAAAAGAAAGCATGGCGAAAGCCCTGGAACCCATTGTAGTTGAAGGTTTCCCAATGAATGGCCCCCGTGCAATCACCGTTACTGGATTTCCGGGTGATCGTTTTTTTAATGAGTCTTATAGCTTCAAAGATTTAAAGGATGTTAAATCCAAAGAAATTACTCAGGAAATCAGTGTTGCTAAATCTGCTGAAATTTTCATTGACAATACTTCCAGGAATCTTCAAATAAAAACCTGGGACCAGCCAAAAGTAAAAGTGGTTACCACTGTATATTTTGAAGGAGAAGGCAAGTTAACCGATGAAGAATGGTTTGAGAAAATGAACCTTTCCTTAAAAACAGTAGGAAATATGGTTCGCGTTAAATCGGGAACCATCTCAGGAGGAAGCTATACCATCAATGGAAATACTTTTGGATGGAGTGGCAATCCTGCTGTAGCAGTATTCAATGATAAAGGTGAAAATATTGGAAGTAAATCGAACATAAAAAGAGTGGTGACCATTTACTTACCATCAGCAGCCAAACTGGATGTAGATACCAAATACGCAGACTTACAGATTACAGGCAATGCAGGAACAGCCACCATCAGTATTACGAACGGAAATGTAGAGGCGGAAAGCTTTACCAAACTATTTCTACGCTCCAAATACTCCAATGTAAACATTGAAAATGCAGGAGTAGCAGAAATTGAATTCATGAATGGCCGCTTCAGCGCCAGAAGTATTGCAGACGCAGACTTGGATACCAAATATGCAACGGTAGAAATTGGCATTACCAAAAAAGCAGTTTTCAGAAGCACCAATGATGAATATGAAATTGATGAAGCCGACGAACTAAGAGGAAGAAAAAACTATGGCAATCTAAGAATAACCCAATTAAATGGTTCCCTGGAAATGGATGGTACCAATGCTGATGTAAAAATCAGAAATGCAGGGGTCAACCTGAATCTGATTAAAATAGACAACAAATACGCTGATATCCGTATTCCTTTGAGAAACATAAAAAATTACACAGTGAACTTCAGCGGAGCTTACAGTTCTGTTTATGGCAACTTTGAGAAAGAGCCTGTTAAAATTGAAGAAATCAAAAAACCTGTTACAAAAGAAAAGGAAAAAGAAACCGATGGTTTGGCCAGACAGTTGATCGAAATCAATCGTTCCATAACCAGATATTCACAAGCAGGTGGCAATGATTCCCGCTTCATGGCAAAAGTTGGAGAAGGCAAAGGGCTTAAAATTGATATGAGTTGTCAGAACTGCACAGTAGACTTTAAATAAAATATCTATATAAACTTTACAGCGCCGATTCTCATGTGTTAAATCGGTCCCGTACCCCGTTTCTACGGGGTACTTTGTTTGGGTATATCCCTTAACTTTGGCTTATTATGGCGCATATCTATACCATTCTTAGTATAGTGGGTACTTTATTGTTCATCGGCTTCTTTGCCGGATACGAAATTGCGTTCGTTACCGCCAACAGACTTAGCATTGAATTGAAGAAAAAACAGGGTAAAAGAAGCGGTATCATTCTGGCGCAATTCATAGAATCACCTGCAAGATTTATTGGCACCTGCTTAATTGGCGTCAATTTGTTCCTGGTAATTTACGGTCTCCTTTTTGACGAATTGCTGAAAGCGGGTATCTGGCTTCCATTGAATATTGAGAATGATCTTTTAAAACTGGCTTTTGATACCCTGGTTTCCACTTTGGTGGTTTTAGTCATTGGCAAGTTTTTACCCAAAGCGATTTTCAGAGCCAAAAGCGATAGACTGCTTTTTGTGTTTGCGCCGGTAGCCAACTTTTTTCACAACTTGTTTTTACCACTGACCAATCTCTTTGTAAATATCTCTCAGTGGATTTTAAAATACTTATTTAACGTTCGGGTAAAAGATAAAAACGAGGCATTTACCAAGATAGACCTGGAACATTTTTTTCAGCAGACCAAAGACCAGGATGACGAAAACCAGGAATTGAATACAGAGCTTTTTGAAAATGCTTTGAGTTTACCTACAGTAAAAATCAGACAGTGCCTGGTGCCAAGAACGGAAATAGTAGCTTTGGAAGCAAACGACAGTATTGCAGAAGCAAGAGCCTTGTTTATTCAGACGAAACTCAGCAAGCTACTGGTTTACGAAAACAGCATTGATAATATTGTAGGCTATATTCACCAGCTCGACCTGTTTAACAGACCAGAGAATATCAAAGCCATGCTGCATCCGATTGTTGCAGTTCCGGAAAGCATGAGTGCCACTGACCTGATTAACAAGTTCACGAAAGAGAGAAAAAGCATTGCCTGGGTGGTTGATGAATTTGGCGGCACGTCGGGCATTGTTACCATGGAAGATTTACTGGAAGAAATATTCGGAGAAATTCAGGATGAATATGATACAGAAGAATTTGTTGAGAAACAATTGGCAGAAGACGAATTTATTTTCAGCGGCAGATTGGAACTGGATTACCTGAATGAGAAATACAATCTGGACTTTCCTACCAGTGATTCAGAAACATTGAGCGGATATATTATCAGTGAACACGAAACCATTCCCAAACAAAAAGAAACCATTATCATCAGTAATTTCAAGTTTGATATTTTAACTGTATCTGAGAGAAGAATTGAAATGGTTAAGATGAAAGTACTTCAATAAACATGGCACTATTTAATAGAAAAGCGGCGGCAGATCAGGAAGAAATGTCTTTTATAGACCATCTGGAAGAATTAAGAGGGCATATCATTCGCTCGATTATTTCCATACTTGTAATGGCGGTGGCAATTTTTATTTACCGCAACTGGATTTTCGACAATATCATTGTAGGCCCAATCAATAAAGACTTTGTTAGCTACAAAGCCCTTTGTGATTTTAGCCACTGGCTTAGAATAGGTGATGCACTTTGTATGCCACCGGTAGAAGTAACCATGCAGAGTACCACATTCGGAGGGCAGTTCCTTAGCACCATCAGCATGGCCATTGTTGGCGGAATTATTATGGCTTTCCCTTATATTTTCTGGGAATTCTGGCGTTTTGTAAAGCCAGCATTAAAAGAAAAAGAAATTAAAAATACCCGTTTCATCATTTTCTGGGTTTCCTTCTTCTTCTTTTGTGGCGCAGCTTTCGGCTATTTTTTATTAGGCCCTTTTACCTTCAACTTCCTGGCAGGGTTTCAACTGGGTACTGAAAATATGATCGTTACCCGACCCACTTTTTCAGATTATTTAGACAACCTGACCAATATTATTTTAGGATGCGGGCTGGCATTTGAACTGCCTGTTTTAGCGCATGTATTAACACAGATTGGTATTGTTACTCCAAGCTTCTTAAGAGCAACCCGTAAATACGCGGTTGTGATTATTTTGATTGTAGCTGCCTTTATTACACCGAGTCCGGACTGGATGAGTCAGTTGATTGTATTTATCCCATTATTTCTTTTATACGAATTGAGCATTTTAGTTTCTGCTAAAGTGTATAGAAAACTGGAGAAAGAAGAAGACAAGGATTGGGATTAGTAAGCCGCATTAAAAACCCTTAGTATGCCATATGTATTTGACGCATCCAAACCCATATCCATTGGAAGCGACCACGCCGGATTTAGCTATAAATCTGCCTTGATTTCCTGGTTAACCGAAAAAGGTTACAAAGTTACCGACCATGGAACTTATTCCCTGGATTCAGTAGATTATCCCGACTTTGCACATCCCACAGCGAGTGCAGTAGAAAACGGAGAATCCGGTTTTGGAATTTTAATCTGTGGCAGTGCAAATGGAGTAGCCATTACAGCTAATAAACACCAGGGCATCCGAGCAGCTTTGTGCTGGCAGAGTGATGTTGCAGAACTGTCCAGATTACATAACAATGCAAATATCATTTGCATTCCGGCCAGATTCGTAGCACTCCCTTTGGCAGAACAAATGATTGATCATTTTATGAATACTCCTTTTGAAGGTGGAAGACACGCAAATAGAGTAAATAAAATAAGCTGTAACTAAAAAATAAAAGCCATGATGAAACAAATCCTGTTCGGTGCAATGTTCCTGTCAAGCGGAATTGCATACGGGCAAAAAGAAGATGCATCAGCAAAATTTGCTGCATTGATTACCCCCGCTTCCATGAAGCAAAAATTAACGATTCTCGCTGGTCCGGAAATGGAAGGCAGAGAAACCGCTATGCCAGGCGAAAGAAAAGCGGCAGCCTATATTGAATCTGAGTTTAAAAGAATGGGGCTAAAACCAGGCAATGGCAATAGCTATCAGCAATACTTTAATGTTTACCAGGACGAACTGGCCAGCATTGAATTAAGAGTAAACGGTAAATTATACAACTGGGATAAAGACTATATGATGTCTTTACAATCGATCGCCAATGGAGCCAGTAGTTCAAAGGAATTGGTATTTGTGGGATACGGTCTTGTAGACAAAGCAGCTGGTATTGATGATTATGCTGGCCTGGATGTAAAAGGTAAGATTGTAATGATGCTGGATGGTGCTCCTGCCGGATACAAAGCTCCAACTCCTGCACCTGGCACCAGAACACCCAGCCCTATTTCTGGTGCTGCTAAAGCTACAGCTGCCAGAACAGCTGGCGCAACAGGTATCATTTTAGTTTCTAAGGATTTCCCTCGTAAAAATCCAACAGCTACCAAGGGCAATATGTATATGAATAAGCCTACTGGTGCTCCATTTATGATGGTAACTGTTTCTGAAGAAATTGCTTCTGCTTTAGCAGGAAGAACTTCAAAATTGAGCAGTGATGCTTTGGCTGGCCTTAACAAAGGAAAGTACAATGCTGAACTTAGCATCAATGCCGATAAAAAATCAATTGCATTGGAAACCAGCAATGTTATCGGAATTATTGAAGGTACCGACAAAAAAGACGAATATGTTTTCATGACCGGCCACCACGATCACCTGGGTAAAAGAGGTGATGTAATTTATTACGGAGCAGATGACGATGGTTCTGGTACAGTAGGTGTAATGCAAATGGCAGAAGCTTTTGCAGCGGCTGCTAAAAAAGGCAACAAGCCTCGCAGAACATTGGTGTTCATGACAGTAAGTGGAGAAGAAAAAGGCCTTTGGGGTTCTCAGTACTACTCAGACAATCCTATTTTCCCAATGGATAAAACCACAGTTGATTTAAATACCGATATGATTGGTCGTGTAGATACAGAAAGAAAAACAGCGGATACTTTAAATTATATCTATGTAATTGGTCATGACAAATTAAGTTCTGATTTGGCAAAGATTAATGAAGGCGTAAATGCCAAATACCTGAACATGACTTTGGATTACAAATACGATGATCCAAAAGACGTGAACAGAATTTACTACAGAAGCGACCATTACAACTTTGCACGCAAAGGAGTTCCTATTTTATTCTTCTATGACGGAATGTTAAAGGCAGAGTACCACCAGCCCGGAGATACAGTTGATAAAATCAACTTTGAATTAATGGAGAAAAGAGCAAAGCTGGTTTTCCATACCGCATGGGAAATGGCCAACAGAGATGAAATGCTGAAGCGCGATATTCCTTTGACTATGCCAGCCAGATAATTCAAGCAACAGGTTTCAAAGTCTGGCTTTGAAACTTACAATAAAAAGCCCCGTCTCAAATGAGACGGGGCTTTTAGTTTTCAAGCCTATCAAAAAATCAGTGCTTGAAAATTGAAATAGATTACCAGCCCAATAAATAAGCAAAAATCAAGGGAGCAACAATAGTTGCATCACTTTCTACAATGTATTTGGGGGTATGAATATCCAGCTTACCCCAGGTGATTTTTTCATTGGGTACTGCTCCGGAATAAGAACCATAAGAAGTGGTAGAATCACTGATCTGACAGAAATAGCTCCAGAAAGGAACATCATGCCACTCCAAATCCTGGTACATCATAGGAACCACACAAATTGGGAAGTCTCCGGCAATACCACCACCAATCTGGAAGAAGCCAACGCCCTTACCAGCACTGTTGGCACGGTACCACTCTGTTAACCATACCATGTATTCAATACCGCTCTTCATGGTAGAAGCTTTCAACTCCTGCTTTATTACATAAGAAGCGAAAATATTACCCATGGTGCTGTCTTCCCATCCCGGAACTACAATCGGAAGGTTCTTTTCAGCAGCAGCTAACATCCAGCTATTCTTTGGATCAATTTCATAATACTGCTCTAAATCGCCACTCAACAACATTTTGTACATGAACTCATGAGGGAAATAACGTTCACCAGCATTGTCAGCATCTTTCCAAACCTTATAAATATGTTTTTGTAAACGACGGAAAGCTTCCTCTTCAGGAATACAGGTATCGGTTACACGGTTGTAATGATTTTCCAATAAATCCCACTCTTCCTGCGGACTTAAATCGCGGTAGTTCGGCACCCGCTTGTAATGACTATGTGCCACCAGATTCATGATATCTTCTTCCAGGTTGGCACCAGTACAGCTGATAATAGCCACTTTATCCTGACGGATCATTTCAGCAAGGCTAATGCCCAGCTCTGCCGTACTCATGGCCCCTGCCAAACTCACCAGCATTTTACCTCCTTCCAGTAAATGGGTTTCGTATCCTTTGGCAGCATCCACCAGCGCAGCTGCATTAAAATGTCTGTAATGATGTTCTATAAACTGAGAAACAGGTCCTTTGCTCATTTGATTCATTTTTAAGAGGGCAAAAGTAAATTTTTTAACTGGTATACCTCATCTTAATTGTTCTCAATTTTTCGTTACTTGCAGCTCCCCCTATATACAATCATGGACCAACAATACTTTAAAGAATATTATCATTTGGAAAGGGTAAACTGGTGGTTTACTATAAGAAGAAAGATATTGAGGGATCGAATCTGTAGCCTACTGGGAAATCCCCGGGGTATTCAGTCACTCAATATTGGGGCTGCCACGGGTACCACTTCAGAAATGCTGGAAGAATTTGGGTCGGTCATGTCGGTAGAATACGATGAAACCTGCTGCAACTTTGCCAAAACACTGCTGAAAAGCCCAATTATACAGGGATCCATCACCGAACTTCCTTTCCAAGACAACCAATACGATCTGGTCTGTGCCTTTGATGTAATTGAACATGTAGAAGACCACCAGAAAGCCGTAGAAGAAATGTGGAGGGTCTGTAAGCCAGGTGGCCATATTTATATTACCGTTCCCGCTTATATGTTTTTATGGGGAGACCACGATGTAATTAATCAGCACATCAGAAGGTATACACGCCCCGAACTATTAAAACTGATTCAGTCACAAAAAGGGAAAGTAATTTACAGCAGTTTCTTTAACTCCATGCTTTTTGCCCCGATAGCAGCTTTCCGACTGATGGCCAATGCCATTCAGAAATTAAAAGGAAAGAAAAAAGACAGTCTAGAATCGGATCATGCCGTTTTTGGAACAGAAGGCTTTTTTAATAAATTATTAAGCAGCCTATTCTCTGTTGATTATTACTTGCTTAAATTAGGATTTCGTTTTCCTGCGGGCGTGTCCATTATGGTAATTTTTAAAAAAGAGGCTTAATGAATCAATTACAGCATTTACTCTATAAAAAATGGGGAACCAAATGGATAGGTAATGTCTATCTGATTCATGTACTCTGGTTTTTACTGGCAGCCATTGCAGTAACTGCCGAAATAAGCCGGGGATTAACCGGCATTGACAATTACCTGATTTTTGAAGGCGTCTTCAGACATGTAGTGCAGGAAAAATACCTGTTCAGTTATTATCCAGACGAATATGTTTCTTTCAATAATTATGGTCCTGCATTTTCGCTGGTCATTGCCCCCTTTGCATCGCTGCCCACTTATATAGGCTGTTTTTTATGGGCAATGGCAAATGCAGCAGCCTTGTTTTATGCCTTGAAATTACTCCCCATTGAAGAGAAGCAAAGAATTCTTGTTTTCTGGATTGTATTGATTGAAATGATGACATCTATTCATAGTGTACAGTTCAATCCCATGTTCACCGCTTTTTTTATTTTTTCTTATGTATTTACGATACGAGGAAAAGACTGGCTGGCTACTTTATTTATTGCACTGGGATTTCTGACCAAATTATATGGCATTGCAGGTCTTGCATTTTTCTTTTTTTCAAGAAACAAGTTACAGTTTGCACTTTCCTTTATTGCCTGGATGGCCATCATTGTAGTGGCGCCCATTGTATATTCAACTGCAGATTATATTATGCAGAGCTATGAAGACTGGTATTATCAAATCATCAAACGCAACCAACAGAACATAGACAACTCCAGAACTGCAGGCATGCAGGACATTTCTCTGCCAGGCATGATCAGAAGAATCTTTCATTATTATGGCCCTATAGATCTTCCGATTATTGCAGTTGCAGGAACATTGTTTGGCATTCCTTTATTAAAAAAACAAAATCAACAACAGGCAAAATTTGGTTTATCCTATCTAGCATTGGTATTAATTTCAGTAGTGATCTATAGCTCTGCTGCAGAAAGCCCCACTTTCGTGATTGCGGTAACGGGTGCTGCAATTTGGTTTATCCTTCAGGAAAAGCCACTCAGCATTTATGTAAAAAGTTTACTAGTGCTATTATTTATTT
Source organism: Bacteroidota bacterium (assembly GCA_039805185.1). Taxonomy (GTDB): domain Bacteria; phylum Bacteroidota; class Bacteroidia; order Chitinophagales; family Chitinophagaceae; genus Sediminibacterium. Next base: position 19,237 of record JBDLUU010000047.1, on the reverse strand, counting down.
TAACCATATTATCCCCGACTGATCTGATTCCCCCTTACATAAGAATTAATATTATTCTTGCATATTCGCTGAAAGCTTTACCTTGTTTCATCATCTGGTGTTGGTTAATCATCAGTTGCTGGAAAATTCATTTACCCAAACTTCCTTCCGGACAATGAGTAGATTAATCAGTTTTGTAATTCCCGCTTGCAACGAAGAAAAGAACATTCCTGTTATTGTAAAGGAGATTTCCTCAATAATGGCAAGTTTGCCTTACAATTATCGATTTCTGTTTGTGGATGATGGAAGCAGCGATAATACGCTTCTTGTTTTACAACAGCTTTCCAAAGAAAACAATCATGTTCACTACCTGAGTCTTTCCAGAAATTTTGGTCACCAGAATGCACTGAAAGCAGGTCTGGACCATGCAGAAGGAGACGCTGTAATCATGATGGACGCCGACCTGCAACATCCGCCAGCTTTAATCCCCCTGTTATTGGAAAAATGGGAAGAAGGAACAGATATGGTTTACACCATCCGAAAAGAACAGGAAGATTTGTCTTTGTTGAAAAGGAAAACATCTGCCTTATTCTATGATGTCATCAACAATATGTCTGACATTGAACTGGAACAGGGCACTGCGGATTTTCGTTTGATGGATAAAAAAGTAGTAGATGCGTTCAGACAATTGAGAGAACATGAATTGTTTATCAGAGGATTGGTAAAATGGATGGGCTTCAGCCAGGCGGGTATTGCCTATGTACCAGCAGCCCGTTTTTCCGGTGCTTCTAAATACACCATTAAAAAAATGGTGCGCTTTGCTCTGCAGGGAATTACTTCTTTCAGCACAAAGCCACTGTATATGGCGGCCTATCTGGGTTTTAGCTTTGCCTTTTTATCGGTCTTATATATACCCTATATCGTTTATAGCTTTTATCAGGGCCATACCGTTTCAGGCTGGGCTTCTATTGTTGCTGCCATTGCTTTTTTTGGGGGATTACAACTGATGATTCTTGGAATCATCGGACTGTATCTGGGCAAGCTGTTCATGCAAAGTAAAAACAGGCCGCACTACTTTATCAAAGAAAGAAGCTGGGAGAATGAATAAAAAAGTTTTTCTGAGTTTTGATGTAGAAGAATTTGACATGCCGCTGGAATACCAGCATGCCATATCTGTTGCTGATCAGATGCAAGTGGGTATCAATGGGCTTGATGCTATTCAACCTATTTTGGAAAGGGTGCCTTTGACCTTGTTTACAACAGCCAATTTTGCCAATCGTTTTCCGGAACGCATCCGGATGCTTGCAGAAAAACATGAAATTGCTTCACATACTTTTTATCATACCGATTACGAAACAGCAGACTTATTAAAGTCAAGAATCAGGTTAGAAGAAATAACTGGAAAAAAAGTTACCGGGCTTCGAATGCCCCGCATGCGCCCGGTATTAATGAAAGATGTGCTGGAAGCTGGCTACCAATATGACTCTTCCATTAACCCAACCTGGTTACCCGGCAGATACAATAACTTTCATTTACCCAGAACCGCATACAAAGAAGAAGGAGTAATCAGAATACCTGCTTCGGTTAGCCCGGGTATTCGCATTCCTTTATTCTGGTTGAGTTTCAAGAACATGCCCTATGCTGTATATAAGCAACTTTGCCTGCAGACTCTGGCAAAAGATGGCTACCTATGTTTGTATTTTCATCCCTGGGAATTTACTTCTATTGAACCCTATGGTTTACCCGCTTATACCCGACGCTGGTGTGGCCCCAAACTAGTGGACAGACTTTTGCAGCTGGTGAATGATTTATCAAAGGAAGCTTCTTTTGATAAAATGAATAATAATTTAGAAATTTGTCTAAATATCTAAAAGTGAATATCGTTTTTAAGGCATTGAATGACGCAACAAGAAGGGAAATACTGGAACTGTTGAAGGATAGGGATATGACTGCCGGAGAAATTGCTGAACAATTCAATATTTCCAAGCCTAGTATTTCACATCACCTTGACTTGCTAAAACAGGCAGGACTGGTGATAGCCAACAAAGACGGACAGTTCATTCATTATTCCATCAATACTACAGTAATGGATGAAATGCTGAAATGGATGCTACAGTTTAAACGAAAAAAATAAATCGTATGAAGACATTTAACTGGAGAGAATGGCTCATCATTGTTATTTGCATTGGTTTACCTATTGCTTATCTGGCCAGTATTTACGAGTCATTGCCCAATATTGTACCCACCCATTTCAATCACAAGGGAGAGGTAGATGGAAAAAGTCAAAAATCGACCTTAGTTGTTATGACTTTATTCATGACAGGGATTTCTCTGTTTACTTATTTTCTGGTTAAATATGCTCATAAAATAGATCCTAAAAAATCTGGACAGTCGCCTGAGTTGTTGCAAAAAATAGCCTACATGTTGCTCGTGTTTCTAAGTGCCATTCAAATGGTGATTATTCATGCTACGCAAACTGGCAGCCTGGAAGGAAACAAATATTTAATGCCGTTAATTGGTTTGTTTTTTGCAGGATTAGGAAATTTCATGCACAGCATAAAACCCAACTACTTTATAGGTATGCGTTTGCCCTGGACATTGGAGGATCCTGAGAACTGGAGAAAAACACATCAAATTGTGAGCAAACTTTGGATGATAGGGGGAATTACAATTGCCGTTATAACTCCTCTTCTTGATGGTGCAATCGGATTCACAGTTGCCATGATAATACTGGCAGTGATTGTAATATATCCCATGATTTATTCTTATCGATTCTATAAAAAACAACAACATGCACAATAAGTGGATATTCTTTTTAGTCGCAACACTAATGATTGGTAAGCATAGTGCAGGACAAGACCTGACAGGTGTTTGGAAGGGCGGATTAAGCATCAATGGGAATAGCTTGCCATTGGTTTTTACCATATCTAAATTAGGCGCTCAATTTACTTCTACTTTTGATAGTCCTGCTCAAAATGCATTTGGCATCAGCACTGGCTCAACTGAAAGTATTAACGATAGTTTAGTGATTAAAATACCACTGATAAACGGGAGTTACAGAGGAAAATGGTCTGGCACGGATAGCATATTTGGAATTTTTCAGCAAGGCAATTTTAAGGCGCCAATGGTACTTGTAAAATCAAAAGAAGCTACCACAAGTAAGCCAACGATCAAAAGGCCTCAAACGCCTCAGCCCCCTTTTGATTATTACATGGAAGAAGTTAGCTATACCAATAAAGAAGGCTCTGTTCAATTCGGAGGAACACTCACACTACCCACAAACAAAAAAGACTTTCCTACTGTGATTTTAATTTCAGGCAGCGGCTCACAGGACAGAGATGGCTATATGTTTGATCATAAAATTTACTGGGTATTAGCCAATCATTTAACCAAAGCTGGCATTGGGGTATTGCGGGTGGATGACAGAGGAATGGGAAAAACAAGTCTGGGCCCCAATCCATACCAACTAACGAGTGAAGATTTTGCCAAAGATGTAGAAGCCGGTCTTGCTTATTTGCAAAGCAGAAAAGATATTAATTCCAAAAAATTAGGACTGATTGGCCATAGTGAGGGTGGCATGATTGCCCCGATGGTGGCTGCCCGGAATAACAGTGTATCATTCATTACATTACTGGCAGGTCCTGGCGTTTCTGGTTCGGAAATCTGGAATGGACAAATGCGCAGAAACTTTATAAAGCCCAACCTGAATAAGGAAGATTACACTATTGCAGCTGAACTGGTAAACAAGATGAATCAGGAATTCCGTTACAGTACTTCTACAGATACAATTAAGAAAAAGATGGAGGCCGTATATGCTCAGTGGAAGACAAAACATGCCCTCATTGATGAAGGTAAACTGTTTATGGAAAGCGGTATCAGACCATATATAAGCCTAGTTAATCAATTTGCACGAGCCCTTCCCTGGTTGCAATACTTTTTAAACTACGAACCATCAGGGAACCTGTCCAAACTGAAAATTCCTGTATTGGCCATCAATGGATCTTATGATATACAGGTATTGGCTGATGAAAATATCAAAGGAATTGAGCGAGCTTTACAACAGGGCGGTAACAAATATTACGAAGTAAAAATATTTCCCGCATTAAACCATTTGTTTCAAACTGCAACAAACCCTGAGCAATCCTATGGAAGCATAGAAGAAAGTTTTGCTCCGGTTGCTTTGGAAAAAATAAGCAATTGGATTTTAGCACTGAAAAAATGAATTATTTAGCCCACGCTTATTTCTCGTTTGATCATCCCGAAGTACTGGCGGGAAATATGATCAGTGATTTTATTAAGGGGAAAAAACAATTTGATTATCCAACTGGCATTCAAAAGGGAATTCGGCTGCATAGGGCTATAGATACCTATACAGATGATCATTGGGTAACCAGGGATATCAAGAAGATTTTTTCGCCGGCTGTACGATTATATTCAGGCGCATTCACAGACATTGTCTATGATCATTTTCTGGCTCTCCATCCGGATGAATTGAATGAAGAAGCCTGGATGGACTTCACCCAAAAAACCTATGGCCTTTTACACCAGCAAAAGGACTGGTTCCCTGAACCTTTTTCCAGCATGTTCCGCTTTATGGAACAGCAGAACTGGTTATTTAATTACAGATACGAATGGGGAATTGAAAACAGCTTTAAAGGGCTGGTAAGAAGGGCTGCTTACCTGGAGCATTCCAGGGATGCTTTTCAGTTATTCCTTGACAACTATGATAAAATGAAGGGGTTATCGAATCAATTTCTGACGGATGTTAAAAATTTTGCCATTGGTCAATTTGAAGAAGGGATAGCTAAATAGCCAAGTATATTTGTAAAAAATACAGCAATATGCGAATTGGAATACTATTGGCATTTTTCCTGGTTTCATTTTCTGGATTTGCACAGCAGAAACCAACAGAATTAGACAAATCACCCATGGACATGAGTTACTGGCCCGACAACTATCCATTACTTAAAATGAGCGGAAAAGCAAAGGAACAGCCTATTGCAAGAGTAATCTATGGACGTCCTATGAAAAATGGAAGAACCATCTTCGGAGGCATTATTAAGTACAATGAACTCTGGAGACTTGGCGCTAATGAAGCAACAGAGCTGGAAATATTCAGCCCGGTTAAAATAGCCAGCAAAGAATTACCCAAAGGACGATATACTTTATTCTGTATACCTACCGAAAGCAAATGGACGATTATTGTAAGCAAGGATAATTTCTGCTGGGGAAGTTTTACTTACGATACCATGAAAGACGTTGCAAGAGCTGAAATAAAACTAGAAAGCAGAATTACCCCTTACATTAGTAAACACAAAAAAATAACGATATGAAGATTGCCACTAAATACATCCATGCTGGTGCTGAACCAGATCCATCTACCGGTGCCATTATGACGCCCATCTATCAAACATCAACCTATGTTCAGGAAGCCCCGGGAGTAAATCAGGGATTTGAATATGCAAGAAGCCAGAATCCAACCCGAAAAGCATTGGAAGAGGCTTATGCACAAATTGAAAATGGAAAATTCGGACTGGCATTCGGAAGTGGCGTGGCTGCTACAGATGCAGTGATGAAACTATTGTCTCCCGGAGACGAAGTAATTGCCGCCAATGATATGTACGGTGGCACTTATCGTTTATTTTCAAAAATATACGAGCGATTTGGTATTGTATTTACTTATGTTGATACCACAGATATCAATAATATCAAGAATGCCGTGAGTGCCAAAACAAAACTCATCTGGATTGAAACACCTACCAATCCATTAATGAATATCACAGATATTGAAGGCACTGCAGGTATTGCAAAAGCCAACAATATATTGCTATGTGTTGACAATACTTTCGCTTCGCCTTACTTGCAGAACCCGCTGGATATGGGCGCAGACATTGTAATGCACTCTGCAACTAAATACTTAGGAGGTCATAGCGATGTGATTCAGGGAGCATTGATGATGAACAGCGCAGAACTAAGAGAGCAATTGTATTTTATTCAGAAGAGCTGCGGAGCAGTTCCAGGCCCAATGGATTGCTTCCTGGTATTAAGAGGTATTAAGACCCTGCATTTGCGCATGCAAAGACATTGTGAAAACGGAAGAACCATTGCTCATTGGTTAAGAAACCATCCTAAAGTGGGCAAAGTATACTGGTGTGGTTTTGAAGATCATCCCAACTATGCTATAGCCAGAAAACAAATGCGTGATTTTGGCGGCATGTTATCTTTTGAATTAAAGGACGACAGTATAGAAGCAGCTAAAAAAGTTTTATCTTCTACTAAATTATTTTCTTTGGCTGAAAGCCTGGGAGGCGTAGAAAGCCTGATCAATCATCCGGCATCTATGACGCACGCTTCTATTCCAAGAGAAAAAAGAATTGCGAATGGCTTAAGCGATACCTTAATAAGATTGAGCATAGGTGTAGAAGATGTGGATGATTTAATTCATGATTTAGACAACGCTCTAGCATAAATGAAAACATTCAAAGTTTTTTTGATTGGCCTGTTTTGCTTTGCAGAATTACTGAATGCACAGGACAATATTGGATTGGCCATTCAGGCTAAAGTAGACAGTGTCTTTAAATTTAATACAGTGCCAGGTGTCTATATTGCCAGTTCTGTAAAAGGCCAACGCCAGTTTTTCAGTGCCGGAGTAGCAGATAAAGAAACTAACCAGCCGTTTACTCCAAACACCCAATTTGAAATTGGAAGTATCAGTAAAACATTTACTGCCTTTATACTTGAATCAGTATTACAAGCCAATGGACTTGCCGACACCAGTTTAATGGCGCAATTCTTACCTGATAGTTTAAGAAATAATCCATTGATCTTACCCATTCAATTGGTGCATTTAATGAACCACACTTCTGGCTTGCCCAGATTGCCAGAGAATATGGGTATTCCCAAAGATCGCTTACAACCTTATGCCGACTATGGTCTTGAAAACCTCTATGTCTATTTAAGCAAAACTGAACCCAGAACATTTGGCAAAGTGGTTTATTCAAATTTAGGCGCAGGGCTAGCCGGACTGATTGCACAAAATATCAGTGGCAAAAGCTATGAGAAATTACTAAACCAGTATATTAATCAGCCCATTCAACTTAAACATACGGGTTTACAAGCAGCCAAAAAAAAGCCCAAAGCAATTGGTTTTTTTGGAAACGAACCAGCTGCTTATTGGGACATGAATATATTGGCTGGTGCCGGTGGTATTAAATCGGACGCTTCTGATTTGCTGCAATACCTTGAATTTATGGCCAGTCAGGCTAAACACCCAGTGATTCAATCTGTATTAACCAAAACCGCCAGCATAAATAATCAGATAGCCATTGCCAAGGGCTGGCATACCCTTGAACAATCTGGCAAAACTCTGATGTATTGGCATAACGGCGGCACATACGGGTTCTCTACTTTTGCTGCTTTTAATCCCAAAAATCAAAATTGTATCGTGGTAGTAATTAATGCATTCAGCAAGAATGATATTGCAGACAGGCTAGGCATTGAAATCATGACCCGCTTATTAAATTAGTGGAATGGAAGCCACGGAAAAATTACAGGTCTTTTTCAATAGAAAAGTAAAAGAGTACAATCAGCCTGGCTTTATTGTCGCTGATCCTGTTTGCATTCCTCACTTATTCACCAAGAAACAAGACATTGAAATAGCCGGATTTTTTGCAGCTATTTTTGCCTGGGGGAACAGAACCACCATTATTCAAAAATCCAGAGAACTGATGCAGTTGATGAATATGCAGCCGCATCAGTTTTGTCTGGAAGCCGGACCTGTAGAATTAAAAAAGCTGGAAGGTTTTAAGCACCGTACTTTCAATGCAACGGACTTATTATACTGCATTGAATTTTTCAGGGAACACTATCGGCAATATGATTCACTTGAAAATGCATTCATGCCCGGAAACAAAGCACCCGCTTCCGTGAAAGAGGCGCTAAGTTATTTTCATCATTACTTCTTTTCATTAGAAGATGCTCCTTTAAGAACCCGTAAACATATATCAACTCCCGAAAAAGGGTCTAGTTGTAAAAGACTGAATATGTTTCTTAGATGGATGGTAAGAAAGGACAAAGAAGGTGTAGACTTTGGCATCTGGAATCAGATAAAACCGCATCAATTGATCTGCCCTATTGATGTACATGTAGCCAGGGTTGCCAAAAGATTTCAGTTATTGGATCGCAAGCAAACAGACTGGCTGGCAGCAGAAGAGTTAACCAATTATTTGAAAAAGCTGGACCCGAAAGATCCTGCCAAATACGACTTTGCACTATTTGGCCTGGGAGTCATAGAGAAATATTAAATTTAAATATGGCTGAACCCATTTTAGATATTGCAACTATAGAACAGCTAAACAAAGCAGATTTAATACAGGCCATTAACTGGCTGATTTCAAAAGATTTTGAAAAGATGGTTTTCATTCTCTACCGCATCGATGTAAGTGAAGCAAAAATAAAATCCCTGTTAGATCAGGCCAACACTACAGATGCCGCACCCGTCATTGCTGAAGCCATTATGCAAAGACTGGCAGAAAAAAAAGCTTCGCGGGAAAAATACAGGCAAGACCCTTCTGCTTCCGATGAAGAAAAATGGTAGAGTAATTAATTGATTAACTCATCAATCCTTTTGAAGGCATATCCTTTACTTCGGAGCAACCCAATGATAGCTGGCAGTTCATTGTATAGTTTTTCTTTTCTTCTGGGATCGGTTCCCACATGTAACAATAAAATATTACCGTTTAATTTCCCGGGTGTCGCAGCCAAATCTTTTATTCGATTCATTAATGCGGCATTGGATTGATAGCTGTTTCCCATTTCGGGCCAAGTATAATCGGCATTGGTATACGTACCTGGTGTAAAGCTGAACAAGCGAAGTCCGTTCCAATCGCACCAACTGACAATACTATCATTCCACCATTCATAAGGGGGAATAAATAGTTTGCGATCCCGGGTATCAATACCTAAATCTTCCATGGACTGAAAATTCTTTCTCAGATCGGTTGTGAAAGAATCATAGCTGACCAGTAACTGATTTCGGTTTGTCCAATCATTATATAACAAATGGTCATTGCTGTGTGCGCCCAAATAATGGTTGCTTTTCTGTAATGCTTTTATGCCTTTTGCAAATCCAGGATTACGGTAAAATCTTCCGGTAAAAAAGAAACCTGCTTTTACTTTTTCGCGTGCCAGCATCTGTTCAACCGTTGTTAATCCCTCCCCATACTCATCTCCGGTAAAAACCAATGCCACTGAAGGTTGTGCCGGATGCAAAGACTTAACTATTGCGCCCATTTGATAAACCTGTATTGAACCATTATTGGTATTGTTTGGGCTGGTGTTCTTTGGAACCGAACTGTTTGCTTTTACCGCAGCAATCCCTTCCTGCTCTTTCGCTGCAAGTAAATAAACCAAACTTGCGGTACCATCCATCGTAGGTTCATTGGTACTGTAATCACCGTAATCGTCGTGGTATACGGCCAGATCACTTTGGAATTCGGCGTATTCATCCGGATCATTTAACTGAATGCCAATTAAGTTTTTATAAATGCTGGTATACACAGGGCCATCCACCAATCCTCCGTTAATCGGATAATTTTTAATATGCGTGAAAGCAGAATGCGGATCTACAGGTGTATCGCCCCATTCTGGCAATCCATACACCATACTGGTACCCCATGGATTACATCCGAACAACCAGTCAATATTGGCTTGTGCCAGTTCATCAAATTCTTTACTGCCAGTTAAGTTACTGTACCAAAGGCATTGAATGGCAAATGAAACCGTCAGGTTATTGCTGCACCAGATAAATGGAATACCTCTGTAAAAAATATTTTGTTTTGCTTTGTTCCAAACGCCTTCTATACCGCTGCGATAAAACTGAATAATGGTATCTCTTCTTTTTTCTTTCAGTTGTTTGGCCAGTTCATAATGTCCCAGATTAATGAAGGGATACCATTGATAATGGCTGGCTGTATCTTTTCCTAACCAGGGTGTAACTGTTTCCTGTAAAGCAAATTGAAAAGCTTTATCAGCAGCAGACTTATCCTTTGGAATCAGCATAGCGGAAGCCAGTTCCATATCGTCTACCCAGTTATCTTCTGCGTAGATGTAAGGGGAACGAACGGAAGCCGTTTGGGTAACACCAGGTTTAATAAAAGCATATTGATAAGCTGTCAAGGATTTGGTTGCGTATTCATCTGCCTGCGGTGTTCCTTTGAACAGTTGCGAAGCCAAAGAGAAAGCAGCACTAAACTTTGCAGCAGTAGAGCTGGTTCCCTTGGTATTATTTAGAAACTTACCCCTTTGTTGAGGCAATCCATTAATAAAATAAACGGGGCGCTCAAATCCTCTTCCATAATAGGCATCTTCTTTGGGTATGCGCATACTCATATGATCTCTGTCGTCTGCCAATTGATTGAACATCCAGTCTTTACGCGGATGCATTTTTACCAGCCAGTCCAACCCCCATTTTGCTTCATCCAGAATATCTGCACGGTTATTCTTCCCTTTCAATCCATCCCAATCATATTGATCAGTAAAAACCTGCTTAAAGTCTCGATAGGCTGCCAGTAAGTGGAAGATTGCATTGGCAGTAGTAGTGCTATACTGTAAGTAATCACTGGCATCGTGCCATCCGCCGCTGGCGTCAATTCTTGTGCTATCCGGCAAACCTGCAGCTGCCCCATACAAAGTATATCCATCGTGCGTATGACAGCTGTCTTTTAAAAATGGATTATAACCGCTGCGTTGCTGACGCATATACTGCAAACAAAAATCGGCCGTGCCCTTGTACACCTGATCATCAATCCTGAACTCCGGAGACAGAGCAGCTCCTGCTTTGATATAAAACTTTCCTTTTCCTTTGAACGCACTAAAGTTGAGTCGGTAACCCATGACAAACGGACCATATGCACCAAAGCTTTTACCCGTTGCAGCTTTAAATACGACCTGCTTTGACATTGCATTCACTAATTCAAAATGCGTGATGGCTTCTTGCTCCTTACTAACGAATACGGCTACTTTTGAGCCATTGGGCTGATAACCCAGCTGGTTAATCCGAATCCAGCTATTCTCTTTTGCAAAAACATTTCCAGCAAAGAAGAACAAGAGTGAAAATAAAAACACTCCACTAAAAATCATTTTTTTCATGGCAGCAATTATGCTTTAAAGATAAGCGCTTAAGCAGGGTTTTTAGCCTATTTTTGTGCCCAAATTGTACGTGCATGAAGCTTGTTTCTTATTTATCCAACGGACACGATCAACTGGCTTTTTTAGTTGATGGCTTGTTATTTGATTGCGATGCCATGCATCCGGAATTACCCAATAGCATGAATATGTTTCTGCACTATTGGGATGATATGTTTCCAATTGCACAACAAACAGAAGCGGCTATTAAATCGGGTCGTTTAAGTAAGGACAGAGGTTTGCCCATTGAAGATGCCATATTGCTGGCACCTGTTCCTTTCCCTACTTCCTGCAGAGATGGCTATGCTTTCAGACAACACGTAGCTGCTGCCAGAAGAAACAGGAAAGTAGACATGATTCCTGAGTTCGACCAATACCCCATTTTTTATTTTACCAATCACCATAGTATTCAGGGGCCCGGCGACATTGTTTGCATGCCTGACCATTTTGAAAAACTGGACTTTGAACTGGAAGCTGCTATTGTAATTTGCAGAAACGGCAGAAATATCAGAGCAGAGCACGCGGACCAATATATTGGCGGGTTAATGATCATGAATGATATGAGTGCGAGAAGACTACAGATGGAAGAAATGCTATTAAATCTTGGACCCGCTAAAGGAAAAGATTTTTCAACTGTGATAGGTCCATGCTTGGTTACATTGGATGAATTGGAACAATTTGAAATTCCTGCCAAAGAAGGCCATGTAGGTAAAAGCTGGAATCTTTCCATGAAGTGCTGGGTGAATGGTATTCAGGTAAGTGAAGGAAATGTGGGTGATATGGACTGGACTTTCGCAGAAATTATTGAGCGTTGCTCTTATGGTGTGAATATTCAGGCAGGTGATGTGATTGGCAGTGGCACAGTGGGCACAGGCTGTTTTCTGGAATTGAATGGAACCGGAAAACTGAACGATCCTAATTATACCGAACAGTGGTTACAGCCTGGAGATAAAGTAGAAATGGAAATTGCGGGTCTCGGAAGATTAAGCAATACCATTGTAAAAGATGAAGATGATTTTTCAATTTTAGCAAAGAAGAAAATTTAAAACGTGTTTATGAAAATTGTATTGGCTGAGTTACCCATTATGCAAAAACAAGCCTGGTTGCAACATGCGATTGCACCAAGACCTATATGTTTTGCCAGCACAATTGACAAACAAGGCAATGTGAATCTCAGTCCGTTCAGTTTCTTCAATCTGTTTTCTTCCAATCCGCCTATTGTTGTGTTTTCTCCGGCAAGAAGAGGCAGAGACAATACCACCAAACACACACTGGAGAACGTGCTGGAAGTACCGGAATGTGTCATCAATATGGTAGACTTCAGTATGGTTCAGCAGATGAGTTTATCCAGCTGTGAATATCCCAAAGGAACAGATGAGTTTGTAAAATCGGGCTTTACCAAAGAAGCAGCAAGTATGGTAAGCCCCCCCATGGTTAAAGAAGCCAAAATAAAACTGGAGTGTAAAATTAATGAAGTAAAAAGTTTAGGGGAAGAAGGAGGAGCTGGTCAGTTGGTAATTGCTGAAGTACTATGTATGCATATTGACGATAGCATTTTAAATGAAGCGGGTAATATGATAGATCAGACCAAACTGGAACTGGTTGCCCGTTTAGGTGGAGACTGGTATTGCAAAGTCAGCACCGATAATCTTTTCAAAGTAGCCAAGCCCAATACCTCATTGGGAATTGGAATAGATGCATTACCCAACAGCATCAAAAACAGCAGCTTCTTAACAGGCAATCATTTAGGGCAGTTAGCCAATGTGCATGAATTGCCAGCAATTGACCCTGGATTTTCAGACGACCGTTTAAAAAACATTATTCAGTATTACGGCCTTACACCCAATGAAATGGAACAGGAGCTTCATAAATATGCTGCCGAATTACTGAACGAGGAAAAAGTACAGGAAGCCTGGCAAATACTTCTTTCAGGCAGTATAGATTAATAATTATAAATCACCCAACTGAGGACGCATCACTATATCTTCCACAACAGCCATGGGAGAGAGTTGGGAAACCGTATAAATCATTTCGGCTACATCATTTACTTCCATGATTCTTTTGGGATCTATATCAAATCCGTCCCAGCTGGCGCTCAGTGTAGCTCCCGGCATTACAGCAGTAACTTTAATTCCTTTGGGTTTTAACTCCTCCCGAAGATTCCTGCTGAAACCTAATAAGGCAAATTTGGAAATACTATAGCTTCCCCCATTGGCATAAGCATGTAAAGAAGCAATAGAGCAGATATTAAAAATATGACCTGAACCTTTATTAATCATCGAAGGCAAAAGCACCCTCGTTAAATGATAGGCACTGTACAAATTTGTCTCAATCATTTGCTCCAGAACGCCATCCGGTTCATCATGAATACTGCCTGGCACAAACTGACCTGCATTGTTTACCAAAATATCGGGTGAACCCTGTTCCAGACACCAGGTTGCAAATCCGTGTACCGATTGTTTGTTAGACATATCACAGGCTTTTCCTTTGACAATACTATCCGGGAATTGGGTTTGTAATTCATTCACCGTATCGTACAATGACTTCTCCCCTCTGCTGCAGATTAAGATCGTATTACCTTCTGCTGCAAACTTTTCTGCAATGGCTTTGCCAATTCCTTTGGAAGCACCTGTTATTATGATATTCATCTGTTAAAGTTACTAACTTTACGGCATGCATTACCAGCACTTGTTTTTCGATTTAGACCATACCCTCTGGGACTTTGATACCAATTCAAAAGAAGCCTTACAGGACCTTTATCAAATTCATCAGTTACAAGAAAAAGGCATTGCTGATTTTGATGTTTTTTTTGAACGATATAGTTATCACAACCATCTCTTATGGGAACGATATGCCAAGGGTCAGATTAAACAGGATGAGTTAAGATGGAAAAGAATGTACCTGGCCATGTTGGATTTTAAACTGGCCAATGAAAAGCTGGCGCGCTCCATGGGCGTTGACTTTCTGGATATTCTACCCAACAAAAACAAAGTGTTTCCCTATACCCATGAAATATTGGAATACTTAACTGGCAAGGGATACATATTACATTTAATCACCAACGGCTTCGAAAAAGTACAGCAACATAAATTGATCCAGAGTAAAATGGATCATTACTTCAATGAAATGATTACTTCTGAACTTAGCAATAGCCTGAAACCAAATAAAGAAATTTTTGATTTTGCGCTCAATAAAACGGGCGCGGCTCCCAAAAACAGCATTATGATCGGTGATAATTTAGAAGCTGATATTCAAGGGGGGATTAATGCTGGCTTAGATACCATATTCGTAAATCATCTCAATACCATGCCGCATATTGAGCCCACATTCACTATTTATCACTTACAGGAACTCGAGCAGATATTCTAGTAATTCAGAAATGCGATTTATACAAATCTAAAATCAAGCAAATAAAAAACCCGTTCTGATAAAATCAGGACGGGTACGTAACAATTGGGGGGATTGATTAAGCTTTCTTGGTTGCAGGTGCTGGTTTTTTTGCAGCATCTTTCTTACAACAATCTTTCATTTCCTTGCCTTTCGTATCGCACTTCATTTCTTTACCATCTTTGGCACACTCTTTTCCTTTAGCACATTTTTTTCCATCACCATGAGCCAATGCAACACCAGTGAAAAGGGTAGCAGAAATTGCGAGTAAGAAGAATTTTTTCATATGACTTGTTTTAATTTATGTATTAAAAATACTGATTTTGTTAAATTTTCATGCAGAAAACTTGTTGAGTTCTTAACCTATTGATTACCAGCTTGCAAGTACGGTAACACCTCCTTTAACCACCTGATTCAAAGCAACATCTACCTTGGTTCCCACAGGCAAAAGCACGTCTACCCTGCTTCCGAACTTGATAAAGCCGTATTCATCGCATTGTTTGGCTGTTTGACCTACGGCAGAATAATTACAAATTCTTTTGGCAAGGGCACCAGCAATCTGTTTGAATAGAATTTCACCAAACTGGTTCTTTACAGCCACACTCCACCTTTCATTTTCTGTGGAAGATTTAGGATGCCAGGCTACCAGGTACTTTCCTTTGTGATACTGATTGTAGGTTACTTCCCCGCTCATTGGGTAACGATTCACATGCACGTTTGCCGGGCTCATGAAAATACTTACCTGAATTCGCTTGTCTTTAAAATATTCTACATCTGTGATTTCTTCAATCACCACTACTTTTCCGTCGGCAGGACAAATAATTTTTTTATCATCTATGGTGTGAACCCTGTTAGGAATTCTGAAAAAAGAAATTATAAAAAGAAAAAAAGCCAGTGTTACAATAAAAATAATGGTAGCTGCTGTAGGTAAGCTGGCACTCAGGAAACCAAATGACAACAAATTGATGCCTCCAAAAAGCAAGGCAGTGATGGCAATGGTTTTATATCCTTCCCGATGTATGGTCATATTATCAATGAATTAATGTGCAAATGTAGGGTGCAGAAAACTTACTCTCAGAAAAAAAGAAATAAAACCAGCCAAACAGCAGGAATGGCAATGAGCAAAGAGTCAAAACGATCCAGAAATCCTCCATGACCCGGCATAAAACTTCCGCTGTCTTTTACCCCTGCCGTTCTTTTGATTTTACTCTCCAGCAAATCCCCCAAAGTGCCTGCGATTGCGGATGTCAGCGAAACCGCTATCAGTGTTTTCAGTGGCAAACCCCAGATAAAATGGCCGGCCAGGGTTACCGCAATAACAGCCAGTACTGCTCCCCCATATGTCCCTTCCTTGGTTTTCTTGGGGCTTATGGGGCTTAGTGGTGTTTTCCCAATGATTGAACCCACCAGATACGCCATGGTATCGTTGATCCAGATGGAAGCAATAATGGTCATGGGCAATACCCAGTGCGGCCCCTCAAAAAACTGAATACTATGATCGTACAAGTCAATCATCATAGAGCAGGGAATCGTAATATACAGTAAACCCAATGCCGCGTATAAACTTACCGGATAACCCAGTTTGGTTCTGTAAAAAAATACGGTAATCAAGACGATAATAATCAGCACATAAACAACAACAGTAGCCCAATACCAAAGGGGCAAAGCCTGATACAATGTGCCTTTACCCGCTATCACCAGCAACACCCAAAAACTGCCGACAATATTCTGAGACTTGTAAAGGAGCGGTGCGCCTGCATACGTGGCGTTTATCTTCCCCAGTAAGCGATGAAATTCAACCAAACAGCCAACCATGATAACGGCAAACAAGCCTAAGAAACTCCACTGATTGTAAAAAAGGCCGCCGCACATCACCAAAACAAAAACAACTGCAGTAAGTGCCCTGGTTTTTAAAGTCTGTAGGTTTAATGCCATAATAAGGCGAAGATAAGCATCGCGCAACTATTGACTGAAAGTCTGCTGGATTAACTGAAGGGAAGTTTCCTTCAAATAAAAGGGGACATAAATTTCAATCTCTCCAAATACCGGATAACTGCTGTCCTGTTTATTGAGTTGCTGAACAGGTATCTGGTTTTCAGACAACATACCGTACACAATACTGGCTTCTGCCAAGCTTTTGGTCAAAAACACTTTAATCCACTCATTCATTCGCAACAAGGTTGGCAGGTTTGGGAAAAAAGGTATTGGCTTCCTTTTTCAAAAAAAGAATGGCAGGTACAACAACAATTAGCCCAATTAACCCATACCAGATGGGCATGGATTCTTCAATAGCTTCCTTGAGGGGTTTACCCGCTTTGGTGTACATAAATATTTGAATAACGACCACTGCATTGTTTAAGAAGTGCATGAGAATGGCCAGCCAGATATTATTACTGTAATGATAAATCAAGCCCAGCACAACACCCAAAGCAACCCTGGGTAAAAAACCAAAAAAAGAACCATGAATGGCACTAAATACAACAGAGGCAATTAAAATACCCAGAAAGGCATTTTTGGTTAAACCTACCAATATCCTTTGTAATCCTGAACGAAACAATACTTCTTCAAAAATGGCCGGAGCAACCGCAATCACCAATAATCCCAGTAATAAATCCCCAACATTTTTCATATTGGCCAGCGACAACATGGTTTTAATATAATCATCTTCCATCTGTCTGGCTTTGGCTAAGAAAGAGGCGGGCATCGGAATCATTTCATTGATTTCTGCGAGTGAACCGCTGATAAAAAGGGAGCCCAATGCAATGGCACCTGCAGCAGCCACTTGTTTTATGGTTAAATTACTATTGAAGCCCAGCTCCTCCATGGGTGATGCGTAAGCAATTCTGGCAACGGCCCAGGATGGAACAAAAAAGGCCAGAAAAGTGGCAAATGCATTGGCAAAACGGGAAAATTGTACGTTTTCAGGTTTTAATAAGGCGTCTCCTGCCTGCAGAAACGGCACTTCTAACACAAGGGAACTTAACCAACTCAAGAGCAATCCACTAAAAATTAAACTGACGCCCAAAAAACCCAATAACATGCCTAACTGGCTGGAATATGCAACAACTGGTCTCTGATTCATCAAAATGCGTAATAAGGTTGTAAATTTGCCACTCCTTTTTTCATTCACCAACTAAATAATGATAAAAGGATTAATCTGCAATATGGTAAAAATAGATCAAATAGAGCTCCCTGATTTCCCTTTATTACTGGCACCCATGGAAGATGTTAGCGATCCTCCTTTCAGGGCTGTATGTAAAGACAATGGGGCCGACCTGATGTACACAGAATTCATCAGCAGTGAGGGTTTGATCAGAGATGCCATCAAAAGCAGACAGAAACTGGACATATTTGAATACGAACGCCCAGTAGGGATTCAGATTTTTGGAGGGGACGAAGAAGCCCTTTCTTTAAGTGCAAAAATAGTAGAAACGGTAAACCCTGATTTATTAGATATCAATTTTGGATGCCCGGTAAAAAAAGTGGCATTGAGAGGAGCGGGTGCCGGTGTATTAAAAGACATTGACCTGATGGTTCGCTTAACAGAAGCCACGGTGAAAAGCACCAAACTTCCTGTTACTGTAAAAACAAGGTTAGGCTGGGACGATCAAAGCAAGAATATTGAAGAAGTTGCAGAAAGATTGCAGGACGTGGGTATCAAGGCATTGGCCATCCACGGAAGAACAAGGGCACAAATGTATAAGGGAGAAGCAGACTGGACCTTGATTGGAAAAGTAAAGAACAACCCCAGGATCAAAATACCCATTTTTGGTAACGGCGATATCGACAGTCCTCAAAAAGCCAAGTTATACAAGGAACGATACGGTGTTGATGGCATCATGATTGGAAGAGCTGCCATCGGATATCCCTGGATTTTCAGAGAAATTAAACACTACCTGACCACAGGTGAAATTTTACCTGCTCCTACATTGGCTGAAAGAATTGAAGTATGTAAAAAACATTTGCGCAAATCGGTTGAATGGAAGGGTCCCAAAGTGGGCATCTTCGAAATGCGCAGACATTATACCAATTATCTTAAAGGCTTGCCAGGCATTAAAGACTACAGAGCCAGATTGGTTACTTTAATGGAGCCAGCTGAAATTGAAGGGGTATTAGACGAAGTTACTGCTAACTATACAGGATATGAGTTTGAAAGAACACCCATTGAGTTAATCGACTACCACCAAAAATGTCCCGTTAACTAATGACATGTTTTTGGGTGAAACCCATTGCGAATAGTAACCCATCAGGATACCTGTTTCATCTATTAAATATTTAGAAAAGTTCCAATCAGGTTCTTTTTCGCACCAGCCATTTTTCGCAGAGTTGGTAAGCCATTGGTAAACCGGTAGTTGCCCGACACCTTTAATTACCTGTCCTTTTTTCATCAGTTGAAATGTAACACCGTAATTCACTTTACAAAAAGCAGCTATGTCTTCGTCAGATTTTTTTTCCTGACCTTTGAAATCATTCGCTGGGAAGCCAAGAATAACCAGTTGATCACCGTATTTTTTATGTAGTGCTTCCAGTTCTTCATACTGCCCTGTGTAACCGCAATTACTGGCTGTATTAACCAACAAAACCTTCTTACCTCTTAATTCGCTGAACTGCAGCGTATCTCCGTTGTTTTTTATGGCAGACAATTCATAGAAATTTTCACGGGGTTTAATGGCTTTTTCATTAACCA
>JBDLUU010000046.1:0-14646 GCA_039805185.1 Bacteroidota bacterium | reverse complement strand
GCATCAATTTCATCTACGGTTAAACCTTGTTTTTCCATGATATGGAAAATGCTCATGATGCTGAACACCCCGATTCTATTGGCAATGAAAGCGGGTGTGTCTTTACACAATACGGTGGTTTTACCCAGGTGCACATCTCCGTAATGCATCAAAAAGTCTACTACTTCCGGATCGGTAAATGGAGTAGGAATAATTTCCAGTAATCTTAAATAGCGCGGAGGATTAAAGAAATGCGTTCCGCAGAAATGCTTTTTAAAATCTTCGGATCTGCCTTCTGCCATCATATGAATCGGAATACCTGATGTATTAGAGGTAATCAGGGTTCCTGGTTTTCTGAACTTTTCTACTTTTTCATAAATCAGTTGCTTGATGTCGAGCCTTTCCACCACTACTTCAATGATCCAGTCGCAACCCGCAATATCTTTTAGGTTATCATCAAAGTTGCCGGTCTTGATTCTGTTCACTACCGACTTAGTAAAAACAGGGGAGGGGTTACTTTTAACAGCCGCTGCCAGTGCATCATTCACCAGCTTGTTTCTTTCTGCCGGCTTTGTACTTTCTGCTGCTGCCGCAGGAACCATATCCAGCAACAATACGGGTAGTCCGATTCCTGCAAAATGACAGGCAATTCTGGATCCCATTACACCACTTCCGAGTACCGCAACTTTTTTGATAGAACGTTTCATTGTATAAAATTAGTTAGTTATGCAACTATTTCCGAAGTTAAGGTAAATTTTAACCTGCCCTTCAAATAAGGGCAAAAAAAATATCAAATCTTTCAGTTTGAAAAATTTGATATTAAATGCCTTTGGTTTTTCTAAGATGTTACTCTTCTGATACGGCAGCACCTTTGTATGCAAAATACAAGCAGACCAGGTAAACCGCTAATAGTACGTATACTAGCATAATCGGGGGGATTTTAATTACTAATTTATATAGAAATAATTCCTTTTTTTAAAAATTATTGTTAACACCTGTGGAAAATGGCAGAGTCATGACAATGCTATCAATAATTAACCAGTGAATATTTGTTTTTGTTCAGACAAACCGGATTAGTCTTGTTTTTTGGTGCACAAACGATTTATCAACCGCTGTTTGTGGAATTTTACCACTCAAAACTTTGCATCTATCTTTCATTGGGTTCAACGTATTTTTGAGAAATGGAGATAAATGCAAATACCATTGCCCACCTGGCTAACCTGAGCAGGTTGCATATTGCCGAATCAC
The DNA here is from genome assembly GCA_039805185.1 of Bacteroidota bacterium. Classification (GTDB taxonomy): domain Bacteria; phylum Bacteroidota; class Bacteroidia; order Chitinophagales; family Chitinophagaceae; genus Sediminibacterium. The sequence continues at coordinate 13,419 of JBDLUU010000046.1, read as the reverse complement.
AAGTGGAGCAATACCAGCAAGACCTTCAGAAGATGGTGGCATTTATTGAAAAGCTCAACGAACTGGATACCGAAGGAGTGGCACCGCTTCGTATGATGTCTGCCGCTGAAGAACAAAGAGAAGACAGGGTTCAGGGAAGCCTCACTCTGGAGGAAGCTTTGCAGAATGCACCTACGAGTCATTCTCCTTATTTTATTGTACCCAAGGTTATAAAAAAATAGTTTTACTTATGTCTACCGAAGCCATCATACACCTGGAAGGAATTGAAAAAAGTTATTTCATGGGTAACCAGGCTATTCCTGTTTTAAAGGGAATTAATCTCGATATTTTCAAGAACGAGTACGTAGCACTGATGGGGCCTTCCGGTAGCGGTAAGAGTACCCTGATGAATATTCTCGGCTGTCTGGATTCGCCGACAGGAGGAAAATATATTCTGAACGGAAAGGACGTAAGTAAGATGGCAGATGATGATCTGGCTGAAGTAAGAAATACGGAGATTGGTTTCGTATTCCAGCAGTTCAATTTATTGCCCCGTTTAACCGCTGCTGAAAACGTAGCACTGCCCTTGATTTATGCTGGTGTTGCCAAGAAAGAAAGACACGAAAGAGCTATGGCCGCTTTGGAAAAAGTGGGCCTTGCTGAAAGATCGCACCACAAGTCGAATGAACTCAGCGGTGGTCAAATTCAAAGGGTGGCCATTGCCCGCGCTTTGGTGAACAATCCCTCCATACTATTGGCTGATGAACCTACCGGAAACCTTGACTCCAAAACATCAGTAGAAGTAATGCATATCTTCGGAAAATTACAAGAAGCAGGCAATACGGTTGTATTGGTTACCCACGAGGAAGATATTGCAGCTTATGCACACAGAGTGGTTAGATTAAGAGACGGATTGGTAGAAAGCGATACCACAAAATAGTATCTTGCCGAACATTTGGGCATTTCTATTGTAATCTTTGCTCATTGTACTAACTATGGCTATCAAGATATATACGAAAACAGGTGATTTAGGCAAGACTTCATTGATAGGGGGAACCAAGGTACCCAAAAGTCATATCCGAATTGATACGTACGGAACGGTTGATGAGCTGAACTCCTGGATTGGAGTGGTAAGCGATTTAACTCCAGACGAACATATAAAAGTTGTCCTGAAAGAAATTCAGGATCGTTTGTTTACTGTTGGCTCTTCGCTGGCCTGTGATCCGGAAAAAGAACCCCTGATGAAAATTCCTGACTTAAAGGAATCCGATATTGTTTTTCTGGAGAATGAAATTGACCAGATGAATGATAGTCTTCCTGCCATGAAGTTCTTTGTATTGCCTGGCGGTCATCTGGCCATTTCCCAGACCCATGTGGCCCGTTGTGTTTGCCGCAGGGCAGAACGCTGTTGCGTAAATATGCAGGAGCAGGATATTTTTGTTGAACCCCTGGTGATTAAATATCTGAATAGATTAAGCGATTATCTTTTTGTGTTGTCCAGATACATTGGACACCAGATGGGGGTGGCTGAAATTCCGTGGAAGCCGCGGGTATAGTTTATTGCGGCAGAATCAATCCGTCCCTCATGTGTAGGGTTCGGTGGCTTAATCCGGCCAACTCTTCATTGTGCGTAACAATTAAAAAGCTGGTCCCCATTTCCTGATTGACGCGGGTAAACAACTGGTGCAATTCCCTTGCATTGGTACTGTCCAGATTGCCGGTTGGCTCATCTGCAAATACAATCAGCGGCTCATTAATCAGGGCCCTGGCTACGGCCACGCGCTGTTGTTCTCCTCCTGAGAGTTCATTAGGTTTGTGGTGGGTTCGATCCTTCAGGCCTAATAAATCCAATAGTTGCAGCGCCCTATCTTTTACTGCTGCCTTGTTTTTATTGGCAATCCAGCCGGGTATACTTACATTCTCCAAGGCGTCAAACTCTGGTAACAGGTGGTGAAACTGAAAAATAAAACCCATGTTCTCATTTCTGAAATGAGCCAGCTCCCGGGTATTCATGCTTAGTAAATCCTGATTGTTTACCTGTATACTTCCGCTGTCCGGCTTGTCCAGGGTGCCTAAAATATGGAGCAAAGTACTTTTCCCGGCCCCGGAAGAGCCTACAATGCTGACCATTTCACCTTTCCCAATTGTAATATCAACGCCTTTTAAAACGGGGAGGTTTCCAAATTTTCTGGTAATGGCCGTGGCTTTCAGCATGTAATGGGCTTTTAGATAACGCAAATTAACCTTTTCTGCAGAGATGGGTAAAACTCACATTTGGTGGTATCGTTTATACGGTTACTTTTGCAAAAATAATCGAGACTATGTTTTGGACATTAGAATTAGCAAGTTATTTAGAAGAAGCTCCCTGGCCTGCTACCAAGGATGAGTTAATCGATTATTCTATCCGCAGTGGTGCGCCATTGGAAGTGGTAGAAAATCTGCAGGAATTGGAAGACGAAGGAGAAGTGTATGAGAGCATTGAAGACATCTGGCCTGATTATCCAAGTCAGGAAGATTTCATGTTCAACGAGGACGAGTATTAATTAATACACTACAAAATAGAAAGATGGCTAACTGATTATTCAGATAGCCATCTTTTGCTTATACGCAGCTGTGTTTACTGCTGCGATGCCATTCTTTTATTGCTTAGGTTTTGCAGGGAATGTCATCTTGAAATAGAATAACATCAATGCCAATGCCAGTACAATCATATTGGCTGCCAGTACAGGTCCACTCTTTACATTGACTGCATAAATTAACCATACTACACAACTGGTAATTACAATCAGTATCATCCAGATGCTTAGATCACCTACACTTTTACTTTTCCATGCCAGCCATACCTGCGGCATAAAAGTGATGGCACTTAAAAAAGCCCCAAAATAACCCAACAGATCTACCAAATTCATACGCTTTAATTTTATTCCTGATTGGCAATGCCCAGTTTCTCCATTACTTCCATGCTAACTCCTGTAGTAGAATAGCCTCCGTCGTGGAATAAATTCTGCATGGTGACCATTTTGGTTAAATCGGAGAACAAAGTGATACAGTAGTTTGCACAGTCTTCTGCACTTGCATTGCCCAGTGGCGCAACGGCTTCAGCAAAATCATAGAAGTCGCCAAATCCTTTGATACCCGTACCTGCAGTGGTTTTGGTAGGAGATTGTGAAACGGTATTGATACGCACTTTCTTCTCTAATCCATAGTGATAACCAAAGCTTCTGGCAATGGATTCCAACATGGCTTTAATGTCTGCCATATCTGTGTAGAAAGGGAATGTTCTTTGTGCTGCCATATAAGTAAGCGCAACAACAGAACCCCACTCGTTAATAGCATCCAGTTTTTTAGCCACTGCCAGCATCTTGTGAAAAGACATAGCAGATACATCAATTCCTTTCATGAAATAATCGTAGTTGGATTCAGTGTAAGGAATCTTCTTGCGAATATTTACACTCATACCAATAGAGTGCAATACAAAATCTATTTTACCGCCTAGGATTTCCTGAGACTGTGTAAATAAATTGGTTAGTTCTTCGGTGCTGGTTGCATCGGCAGGAATGATTTGAGAACCGGTTTTTTCAGCCAGTTTATTGATTTCGCCCATGCGCATGGCAATAGGAGCATTGGTCAGTACAAAAGTTGCACCTTCTTCGTGTGCTTTCTCAGCTACTTTCCAAGCAATTGAGTTTTCATCAAGCGCTCCGGTGATAATACCACGCTTACCTTTTAATAAATTGTAGGCCATACAAGTTTCATTTAAGTGCCGAATATACGAATCATTTCTTTGGCATTCTCCAGCGCAGCTGCGGTAGGCTTTTCGCCGCTCAGCATCTGTGCAATGGCTTGAATGCGTTCTTCGGTACTGAGTAATTTAATATTGGTCTTGATTTTATTGTCTTTGTTTTCCTTGTACACAAAATAATGTGCATTGGCTTTACCTGCAATCTGTGGCTGATGGGTAATACAGATGATCTGACGGTTTGATGCCAGTTCCTGCATGATGATGCCCACTTGTTTGGCTGCTTCTCCGGATATGCCTGTATCTATTTCATCAAATATCAGGGTGGGTAAATCGATTTTCTGTGCCACCAGCGATTTAATACAAAGCATCAGTCTGCTCAATTCACCTCCACTGGCTACTTTGCGAATGGGTTCAAAGCGATTGCTTTTGTTGGCATCAAAGAGGAACTCCACATTCTCTACTCCGTATGCCGACAGGGGAATGGTTTGCAGGTTTACTTTAATTTGAGCGTTGGGCATGCCCACCTGTTTCAACAAGGCATTCACAGATTTTTCAAAGCCATCTGTCACCGATTTTCTGGAAGCGGTGATTTGTTTGGAAGTCAGTTTTAACTGGTGCATCAAATCGTTGGCAGCAACCTGCTTAGCCAGAATGGCTTCGTCAATGGCTACTGCTTCAAATAATTTATTTGACAAATCGGTCTGGATCTGCAACAACTCCGCAGTTGTAGTTACGCCATGTTTTTTCAAGAGTTTATATCCCTCACTGATCCGCTGATTTACCCAATCAATTTTTGCGGCATCAAAATGAACATGGTCATTGATTCTTTCCAGTTCATCGGCAATATCCTGCAGTTCAATCTGACTCGCTTTTAGTCGGGCTGAGAGTGCTGGAACTTCTGCTATCAGCGATTCCAATGATTGCAGACTATTGTTCAGTTGTTTGATGTGGGCAACGATGGGCTCTTCTGCATTCGCAATTTCAAAAGATACTTTCTCCAATACCGTTTTGATTTCTTCGGCATTGGTCAGTAATTTTAATTCTTCTTCCAGTTGTTCCAGTTCATTCTCCTTTAAAGCAAGCGATTCCAGTTCATTACATAAGTATTGATTGTAATCGGCTTCTTTTTGAAGGGCTGCTTTCTGCTCCTGCAGGGCATTGTAGTCTGCCAGTACCTGGGTCCATTCCTTAAAATATTGCTGGTGTGTTTGTAACAATGCTTCATTGCCAGCCAATGCGTCAATCACCATTCGCTGAAAATCGGTGTCGCCCAATTCCAATGTATCAAATTGCTGGTGTAAGTCTACCAATAGTCCTGCAAGGGCTTTTAGTTGTTGCAAAGTAGCAGGGGTATCATTGATGAAGGCCCGGGATTTTCCATTGCTGGCAATTTCCCTGCGGATGGTTATCAATGCATTTTGTCCATCGTCCAAATCATTAATAGATAAGAATTCGCTGACTGCTTTTTTCTGGCCTGCCAGAAACTGTCCCTCAATAATACATTTGCGTTCCTTGTTCACCAGCACACTGGTATCGGCTCTTTCACCAAGGATTAAACTCAATGCGCCCATCAGAATACTTTTTCCCGCACCTGTTTCACCGGTGATGATGTTCAGTTGTTCGTTAAACTGAATGGTCAGTTCATCGATGATGGCATAATTGTGTATCGTTAATTCCTGCAGCAATTTTCTTCTTTTTTACTGGGGCAAGTTAACGAAGCTTACCCAAATTATCGGGTAATTAGTTCCCTTTGCAGCGGGCAATACCCGATTTGGCTTTCTGGTCTAGCGAATCCTTGAATTCATGCCCCTCCATATTAATGCATTGCTGATAGTATAGAATAGCATTGGCTTTATCACCTCTTTCTTCGTAAATCATACCGATTTGCAAGGCAGCCCTTGCTGCATAATGTTCTCTTCTGTTTCCTCCCAGTTTAATGGCCAACAGGTAGTTTTTGATGGCATCATCCTTGCGTCCCAGATCGTCGTAAATGCGTGCCGCACGGTAGGCAAAATCCAGTTTGTCTTCTGTGCTGCTGAAATCGTTGGAAGTCTTTCCCTGTAAAAGTTTGTAAGCTTCTGAATGATATCCGCCGTCGCTCAGTAATCTTGCTTTTAACAACAAGGGGTTAGGCCAGTTATTTTCTTTGGCGTCTCTGTTTGCTTTTTTATCGGCATCGGAAGTGGTGGATCCTTTTGTGAGTGTTAGTTTTCTGTTCGCTTCTGCCTCTTGCTGATTGCCCTGTAAATAATAGGCCCAGCTAATTTTCTGGTAACTGTCTTTTACATAAAACTTTCCTTTGAATTGTTGGGTAAACTGTTCAAAATGATGGATGGCTTCTTTCAGTTCCACGTGATAGAGTTGGGCATAACCCAATTGAAATTCCCAGACGGGTGTGCTCAGGTATTCGGGTGATTTGTTCCGATGCAGAATAATCAATTTGCACTGTGCGGCATCTTTGTTGTTCAGCGAAAGATTCGCTGCCATGAATGCATGCAGGTGATTGTTGACCAGGTCTAATTTTTTATTCTCTACAAAGTCCAGTGCTTCCTTTCTTTCATTGGCAATATGAAACAATAAATAAGGATAAATGAAACAGGCTTCATTGGAAAACTGTCTGGCCCAATATTCATTGCTGTTGGTGAACGCCTTCATCTTTTTCATGCCTTCGTTAATGGAGCCACGCATGCCCAGTAAATTGGTCAGCCATTTGTATCCTTTGGGAATGGTGCCCATAACAGATTCCAAAGCACCGTATACCATTTCGTTGGGACTGAATTTGGGAAATTTTTTACGGTTCTCTTTTATAAGTAGGTAAGCTTTGCGAATGTCCCATCCTGCATCCCAGAAATTTCCGAATTTAATTTGAACAGCGCCTCTTTGTAAACGAATTAGGGACTGACTGTACAAATAGAACGGACTTGCTTTGTCTCCATGTGATAATGCGTCCAGCCGATTCTGCATAAGGCCCATCCGCTGCGTATAATAGCCGGGGTCTTCGTTAAAGAATAAAGTATAAAAATCAATATAGTTGTCCAGTAACAGGGGGATCAGGTTCTCCGGTTGTTGAAGCCGTATTTTCTGCAGCTGAGACTCTGCTGTTTCAAATTTGAGTTTATTAATTTCCTGATATGCCTGGAGGCAGGCTGCATTAAAATCAAATTTTTGCTGTGCACCGGCTGATATCAGCGATGCAAAAAAGAATACCAGAAGAAATACGAATTGCCTCACATCCTAAAAATAAGAAAGGGCAGTCAATTGACTGCCCTTGAATATGTTAAATGCTATATTTTATTTTGCTTCTACGCTGTCATTTAAATCAGCATCCACAAGGATACGTCCACAGTTTTCGCAAACGATGATTTTCTTGTGTAAACGGATTTCACTCTGACGCTGAGGAGGAATAGAGTTGAAGCAACCACCGCAGGCATCACGTTCAACAGCAACAACGGCCAATCCGTTTCTGTAGCTGTTTCTGATTCTGTCGTAGCTGTAAATTAAACGCTCATCAATATGCGATCTTGCATCGGCACTGTTTTTATTCAATTCAGTTTCTTCCTTAACCGTATCTGCAATGATTTTTTCTAATTCACCTTTCTTGTGATTCAAAACGCCTTCTTTAACTGCAACCAATTTCTTGGCGTTTTCCAACTGCTTTACTTTTTCAGCTAATTCTTCGTTGGCATCGCGGATATGCTTTTCGCTAAGTTTCACCTCTAATTGCTGCATTTCAACTTCTTTGTTGATGGCTTCAAATTCACGGTTGTTCTTTACGTTTTCGCTTTGCTTTTCGTATTTGGCAATCAGGGCTTCGCTATCTTTGATCGCATTTTTCTTGCCTTCAATGAATTCGCTGATACCGTTGATTTCTTCTTCGATACGAGTTTGACGGGCGGTTAAACCTTGTATTTCATCTTCAAGGTCGCTTACTTCCATTGGAAGTTCACCTTTTAATACCTGAATTTCATCTAGTTTGCTGTCAATCTTTTGTAAACGTAATAGGTTTACTAGTTTTTCTTCAACGGAGAAATCTTTTACAGATGCCATATCGTGTTGGTAGTTATAAAGTTTATCCTAAAAAATAACGTACAGGATTTGTCTGTACCGTGGTTTTAAGGACGGCAAAGTTAGGGAATTTAGTGGTTATTAGCGAAAAAAGCAGGTCAATCGTATATTGTTCGCTTTCCCAGTGCCCTATATCGGCAACAACCAGCTTTTTGTCAGCGTCAAAAAACTCGTGGTATTTAATGTCTGCACTAATATAACAGTCGGCTCTGGCTGCAATGGCATCCTTGATCAGGAAGCTGCCTGCTCCCCCGCAAATGGCGACTTTTTGGAGCTTTTTGCCCAAAAATGGGGTGTGTTTGATCATTTTTAGCCCAAAAACGCTTGAAATGTGGCTAAAAAAGGCTTTTTCTTCCATAGGGGATTTAAGCTCTCCAACCATGCCAGACCCTACTCTTTGGTTGGAATTTTTTAAAGGCACCAGGTCGTACGCCACTTCCTCGTAGGGGTGGGTGGCTTTCATGGCAGCCACCACCTGCCACTCAAGGTAGCTGGGTAAAATGACTTCCAGCCGGGTTTCTGCCACCGATTCCCGGATACCCGGGGTGCCGATAGTGGGATTAGAGAGTGCCGATCCACGGAAAGTTCCCATCCCCTCAGACCCAAAACTAGTTTCTGAATACTCCCCAATATGACCAGCACCTGCAGCAAACAAAGCTTCCTGCACCTGCGCCAACTGTGGAGTGGGCACATAGGTGATGAGTTTGGTAAGCACCGAAGTTTTGGGCTGCAAGATTCGGCAATGGGTCAATCCTATTTTTTCCGCTATCACTGAATTCACGCCACCCCAAACATTGTCTAAATTGGTGTGGATGGCATAGATGGCAATATCGTTTTTGATGGCATAAATAATGGCTTCTTCTACATAATTTTTGCCGGTGATTTTGGTTAAACCTTTGAACACAATAGGATGATGGGCCACTACCAGATTTATATGCTTTTCTTTGGCTTCCATCAGCACTTCCAGTGTTGCATCGAGGGTAGATAACGCACCAGTGCATTCCCATTGTGCATTGCCCGTGATGAGTCCGGCATTATCGTAAGACTCCTGATAAGCCAGCGGGGCAAAGCTTTCGAGTTCCTTTATAATCTGCAGAATTTTCATTTGACAAATTTACTTAGATTCGGTTGAATTGTTTTTAGTTGGGAACTTTCCCCGAATTTCGTTTCTCAGTTTTTAGTGTATGGCAGATGCGCATTTTCTTTTTAGTGATGGTAAGGTTTTGAAACAGGATAAGCTCCTGATTTCGCCCAATAACCGTTCCTTCCGCTATGGAGATGGTTTTTTTGAAACCATGAAATGGTGCAGGGGCAAGGTTTTACTGGAGTCTTTGCATCGGGAACGATTGATGACTACATTGGAAAAATTCAAATTTAAACCGCCTTCTTATTTTACTGCCGACTATGTTTTTCAGGCCATACAGGAGCTGGTAAAAAAAAATCAGCACCATGCACTGGCCAGAATACGTGTAACGATTTACAGAGGCGATGGTGGTATTTACGATCCGCAAAATCATTTTCCGCATCTGTTGATACAGAGCTGGGACCTGAATGAGTCGAATAACAAACTCAATGAAAATGGGTTGACTATTGGTGTTTTTAAAGAAGCCGTAAAGCAGGCCGATCATTTTTCTTTATTAAAAACGAATAATTATTTAAGCTATGCCATGGCGGCTTTATGGGCAAAGGAAAATCACCTGAATGATGCGTTGTTGTTGAATCCGCAGGGCAATGTTGCTGATGCTACTATTGCCAATATTTTTCTGGTACAGAATGGGTTGATTACAACCCCTGCTTTATCGGAGGGTCCGGTTGGGGGCGTTATGCGTAAATATATATTGACTCAGTTGCGTGAAAAAGGATATGAAGTGAAAGAGGGGATTGTTACACCTGAAGACCTGATTAATGCTTCTGAAGTATTTTTAACCAATGCCATTTATGGTATGCGCTGGGTAAAACAATGCGAACAAAATGCATACGATCATCAACTGGTGCCTGTGTTGTTTAGAGAGATCATAAAACCTTTACTCTAGCCCATACTATTGTTGTATTATTTGCAACTAAGTTGCAATATTCAGTATTTTGTATTATTTTGCAACAAAGTTGCATTATGAATACAAAGAAATTACCTGTTACTTTATTAAGTGGTTTTCTGGGAGCTGGGAAAACAACCTTGCTCAATCATATTTTATATAACAAGTCGGGCTTAAAAGTTGCCGTGATTGTAAATGATATGAGTGAAGTTAATGTGGACGCAAACCTGGTAAAAAGCCAGGATGTTTTGTCCCGAACTGAGGAAAAGTTGGTTGAAATGAGTAATGGATGTATCTGCTGTACCCTTCGGGAAGATTTAATGGTGGAAGTGGAAAAGCTTGCGGCTGAAAACAGATTTGATTATTTGTTGATTGAAAATACTGGGATAGGTGAGCCCGTTCCTGTAGCGCAGACGTTTAGTTTTGTAAGTGAAGACGGAAAAATAGATCTCTCCAGGTTTAGTTATATTGACACCTTGGTAACCGTGGTTGACTGCTACAATTTTTTTAAAGACTTTGGCACACAGGATTTATTAGTAGACAGGAGTTTAACTGATATAGAGGGGGATGATAGAACCCTTGTTAATTTGCTTACCGATCAGATAGAATTTGCCAATGTAATTGTACTGAATAAAACGGATTTAATTGACCAACCCACATTGGGTTTGTTGAAAGCAGCTATTCAAAAATTAAATCCAGGCGCTAAAATTATTGCTTCCAGTTTTTCTAAAGTGGATCCGAACGAAGTACTCCATACCGGATTGTTTAATTTTGAAGAAGCAGAGCGTTCAGCAGGTTGGCAAAAAGAATTGGAGGGTGGTACACATACTCCTGAAACCGAAGAATATGGCATTGGTTCTTTTGTTTTCAGAAACCCAAAGCCATTTCATCCGGAGCGTTGGTGGAAATATCTGAGTGAAGAATATCCAATGGGAATTATTAGAGCCAAGGGTTTATTTTGGCTGGCTTCAAGACCCTATGATGCCATTAATTTTAGTCAGGCAGGTGGTTCATCCCGTTTAGAGAAGGCCGGTGTTTGGTGGATGAGTATGCCTTATGCCGCTAGAATTAAGTACCCGTCATTTGTAGAAAATCAGCAGTATATAGAATCTAAATGGCATAAAATCTGGGGTGACCGATTGAATGAACTGGTGTTTATTGGTCAGGATATTGACAAGTCTGCCATGATTGCATCACTGGAAAAATGCTTATTGCAAGAGGATGAAATAGAGAGGATGGAATCGCCCAGTCATTTTGCAGATCCATTTCCAAAGAATATCTAAGAGTATTCATTGTATTGAAATACAGGATATACAAGCTAACTGAACATTTTAGGTTCATTGTTGTTATTGAAAAAACATTTTTAATGAACCCCTGTGTAAACATTGTCTGGTTCAGAAGAGACCTGAGACTTTCCGATAACGCTGCTTTGTACCATGCCCTTCGTGCGGGTGTTCCTGTTCTTCCCATTTTTATTTTTGATCAATATATTTTAGATCAGTTAGAAGATAAGAAAGACAAGCGGGTAGCTTTTATTCATGGGGCTATTTCCGAAATGCAGACAAAGCTGGTGAGTATGGGATCGAGCATGCAGGTGTTTTACGGGAAGCCATTGGAAGTGTTTGCCAAATTGGTTGATCAGTATACCATTGGCACTGTTTTTACCAATCACGATTACGAACCGTATGCAAAGGAAAGAGATAGTTCGGTGGAATCTTTTCTAGCGGAAAAATCAATTGGCTTCAGCACTTTTAAAGACCAGGTAATATTTGAGAGAGAGGAAGTGGTTAAAGACGATGGAAAACCTTACACGGTTTTTACACCTTATTCGCGCAAATGGAAAGCCAAGCTGAATGCTTTTTATTTAAAGTCTTATCCCACAGAACAATATTGTAAGAACTTTTATCTCCAGGCACCCTTGCCAATTCCCAGTTTGTCTACTATGGGTTTTGAATCGGTGGAAGCCGTATTTCCTTCAAAGGAATTGAATCAGGAGATAGTAAAGAAATATAGTCAGAACAGAGACTTTCCTGCCTTGGATAATGGGACATCTAAAATGGGTGTGCATCTGCGTTTTGGTACAGTGAGCATTCGCAAGATTGCTAGCATTGCTGTAGGGCTGAATGAAACCTATTTAAATGAATTGATCTGGAGAGACTTCTATCAAATGATACTCTGGCATTTCCCTAAAGTAGGTAAGGGGCATGCTTTCAAAGCCGAGTACGACAAAATTAAATGGCGCAATAACGAAGAAGAATTTCAGAAATGGTGTGAGGGTAAAACAGGCTATCCCATTGTGGATGCGGGCATGAGAGAATTGAACGCAACCGGTTTTATGCACAACCGCGTTCGTATGATTGTTGCTTCCTTTTTAACCAAACACTTACTCATTGATTGGCGTTGGGGTGAAGCTTATTTTGCTTCCAAACTCTTAGATTTTGATTTGTCTGCCAATAACGGCGGATGGCAATGGGCAGCTAGCAGTGGTTGTGATGCCGCGCCTTATTTCAGGGTCTTCAATCCTTATTTACAAACAGAAAAGTTTGACAAGGATTTCAAATACATTAAAAAGTGGGTGCCTGAGTTTCAGGAGTTTACTTATCCTAAACCCATTGTAGTGCATGAAGTAGCGCGCAAACGCGTTCTTGAAACTTATGCTGCTGCGTTGAAACCTGCTTAATGAAGCGTGGTCTGGAATATATAATCTCCTCTGCAATCCTGCTTCGCAGTCTTAAATGAGAAGATTATATATTCCAGACCACAATCAAATAACCCTTTCTTCATCTCAAATATTTCAGGGTATTAAATGCTCAGAAAAAAAATATACACACCAGACACTATCTAATAATATAAATGCAGCCTTCAATGCATCTGCTGGATGCTTTGTATGTGTTTGCTAATCGCCTGTGCGTTTAATCAATTTTGGCGAGTATTAAAAATGCTTTGAAGGAATCTATGCTGCCTGAGAAAAATTTTCCTGACGAGCATTTAAGACTGCGAAGCAGGATTGCAGCGAGGAGGGGAAATTTTCTCAGGTAGTAAGAACCTCAACAGCAGCAAGCCCATCTTCACCGAGGTCTAAAGAATAGTCATTCACATAAAGATCAATATGCTGCCGCATCACATCTTCACTCATTTCCTGCGCGTGTGCCACTACATAGTCTGATACTTCAGGGTATTTGCTGAATGCGTATTCTATGCTTTTTCTGATGAGTCCGTCTACCGTTTTGACGATGGCGGGGTCCAGGGTTTTCTTTGCAATGATGCCGCCCAATGGTATAGGCAGGCGCTTGGTTTGTTCCCAGTAATTTCCCAGATCAATTATTTTTCTCAGACCCTTGGCTTCATAAGTGAATCTGTTTTCATGTATAATCACGCCTGCATCTACTTCTCCGTTGAGTACGGCATTTTCTATCTCATGAAATACTTTGAATACTTTCTTTTTTGCTTTTGGATAGGCCAGGCTGAATAATAAATGCGCAGTAGTATTTTCTCCCGGAATAGCTATCGTCATTTCATTAATGGCTTCCGGACTAAAGTCAAGGAATTTAGCGGGCCGGGTAATCAATAGCGGTCCTACTCCTTTTCCTAAAGCTCCAC
>JBDLUU010000045.1:0-91317 GCA_039805185.1 Bacteroidota bacterium | reverse complement strand
CCTCTATTTCAACATTATACCGATGCGCCAACCATTTCAGCGCTTCAACATAACTGTATTTTTCATGTTCCATCAGGAAAGTAATGGTATTGCCACTCTTTCCGCAACCAAAACATTTATAGATTTCCTTTACGGGGGATACCGTAAAAGAAGGTGATTTTTCCCCATGAAAGGGGCATAAGCCCAGGTAATTAGTCCCCCTTTTCTTCAGTTTTACAAATTCACCAATCACATCAATGATGTCTATTCTACTGGTAATTTGCTGTTTGGTCTGTTCAGATATCATATTGAATGGGTAAAATTAAGCAAGGCTATCCGTAAGCACTAAAAAAAATATTTGCGTGATTTTGCAGGAACTCATTAATTTTAAGAATGCTTAAAAAAGAACGTCAGGCGTATATCATACAGCAAATCAACATCCATAACAAAGTGTTGTCATCTGATTTATGTGTTCAGTTGGATGTTTCTGAAGATACCGTCCGCAGAGACCTGCAAGAGTTAGCGGAAGAGGGGAAACTGATTAAAGTACATGGTGGTGCATTGGCTAAGTCATTTCATTTTACTATTGAAAGTCAACAAGTATATTCTTTGCCAGAGAAAAAAATCATTGCCCATAAAGCCATCGACCTTATAAAAGATGGTATGCTGGTGGTTATTTCAGGCGGAACCACTATGCGCGAATTAGTGAATATGCTCCCTCCAGATCTCAATGCCACTTTCGTAACCACAAATGTTCCCATTGCATTGGAACTCTTAGAGCACCCCAATGCAGAAGTAATTTTCCTGGGTAACAAGCTCTTGAAAAGTGCTCAAATGGCCGTAGGAGCGGAAGCTGTGCAAAGACTGGGACAACTCAAAGCCGATTTATGCCTGCTTGGGACCAATAGTATTGACCTGCAAATGGGTATTACCGATCTGGAATGGGAAATCATTGAAGTGAAAAAAGCCATGATCGCCTGCGCTCAAAAAACAGTATCCCTTGCCATTTCAGAAAAATTAAATTCCAGCCAGCGTTTGCAGGTCTGCCCACTGGATCAGGTAGACATTTTAATTACAGAATTAGATCCCTCCAGCGAGAAATTACAACCATACGCTAAGCGCGGTTTAACTATTTTATAATTCTTTTAATGGTGTCACTTTAAATACCGCAAAAAAAAGTGCATTTATTTGCAGCCATTTTTATGGTTTTAACAGATGATTAACCATATATTTATGCCATCATTTAATTGACTAACGAAATGCATCAATTTATGCAGCTTTATGCAACAAATTGCTGTCTATGAAACAAACACTGTAGTTATGAGAAAACTCGCTTATGCCTGGAGAATTGCATTTTTGCTTTTCTTCCTCGTGATGAAAGTCTCTGCACAGGATATTACCGTTTCTGGTAATGTTTCCGATTTAGAAAAAGGCTCGCCCTTGGAATCGGTTTCCATCCGTGTAGTAGGCAAATCCACTGCCACCAAAACAGATGCCCGTGGTAATTTTACCATCAAAGCTTCAAATGGTCATGTGTTATTAATTACTTCTTTAGGGTATGAATCCCAGCGTGTAGCTGTTAAGGATGATCAGAGGATTATCGTTCGCCTGAAAGAAGAATCTTCCGAACTGGAAGATGTAGTTGTAGTTGCTATGGACCAGAAAAGAAAACCCAGAGAGTTGGGCTACTCTACTCAACAGGTTAAAGGAGCTGAACTGCAGGAAACCCAACGCGACAACTTTGTAAACAGTTTACAGGGGCGTGTTGCAGGTTTAACCGTCAATCCAACTTCAGGAACAGTAGGTGCTTCTTCTCAGATTGTACTTCGTGGTTTCAACTCTTTGTCTTTAAGCAACCAGCCGCTATTTGTTGTCGATGGTGTAATCATGGATAACTCTTCTTTTGATGAAACATCAGATGGAGGTAGAGGAGTTGGACTTGCTTCTGACAGACCTAACAGAGGAAGTGATTACAGCAATCGTGTTTCTGACCTGAATCCCAACGATATTGAAAATGTTACCGTTCTTAAAGGACCTGAAGCCACTGCACTTTATGGTAGCCAGGCAAGTTCAGGTGCCATTGTTATTACAACCAGAAAAGCCAAGTCGAGCAAACTGGCTGTTCAGTATGACAATGCATTCAGAGTACAGGTATTAAACAGATTTCCTCCAACATTTGACGGATATACCAACGGTACCAACAATCAGCCAAGCAATATCTTCCGATATTTCGGACCTGCTTATCCTTCCGGAACTACGTTATACAAAAACATTGACGCATTCTTCAGAAACGGTAAATCTCAGACCCATAACCTGGGTGTTGATTTTGGAATCAAGAAATCAATCTTCCGTTTCTCTGCTTCTTATTTAAAGCAGGAAGGTGTTGTTCCTAACAATGATCAGGAAAAAATTAACCTAAGCTTACGTAATACTACTAAGATTGGAAAATGGATTGAAATAACTCCTGCTATTGCCTACACAAGAACTAATACGGCAAAGGTACTTCGCTCTGCTGGTGGATATTTGATTGGGTTAATGCAGTTCCCCAATACGGTGGATGTAACAAAATTTGAAGACGATGGTGGTAACAAATTACCGTTGTTTTCTGCCAATGCCAATGCTGAAGTGGACAATCCATTATGGAACGTTCAGAACAACAGAGGTCGTGACCAAACAGATCGTTTGTTTTCTTCTTTGGGTATTAACCTAAACCCAACTAAATGGTTGAGCATTACAGGTCGTTTTGGATATGATACCTACAAAACCATCGGATATCAAAACTACCACCCACAATCTTTCTTTGTTTCTACTGCCCTAAGAGGTTCTCAGGATAATTACTGGAATACCTATAAAGGATACAACCACACCATTAACGCAACAGCTAAGAAAACTTTTGGTGATTTTAGTGTTCGTGCAATGGCGGGTACTATGTGGCAGGATTACAGAACGGAAGTGTATGCGGTTAGCGGAAACAATGTTGCTGATCCTAACAGAACCGATTCTAACAATACAGCTCCAAACACAAGAGTGCGTTT
The DNA here is from genome assembly GCA_039805185.1 of Bacteroidota bacterium. Classification (GTDB taxonomy): domain Bacteria; phylum Bacteroidota; class Bacteroidia; order Chitinophagales; family Chitinophagaceae; genus Sediminibacterium. The sequence continues at coordinate 88,303 of JBDLUU010000045.1, read as the reverse complement.
GTTGAGAAACAATTTTGGAGAACCAAACTTAAAAGTGATTCGTCAGATTGCCTACTTTGGTGAATTGGCATTGAGTTACAAGAATTTGTTGTTCTTTAACTATTCTCACCGTTTTGAATCTGCGTCTACCTTGCCTGCAGCCAACAGGAATTATAATTATCCTGGCTTAAGTTTGAGTGCCATCATGACCGATATCTTACCTGGACTGAAAAAGGGTGGTATCTTGAATTACTGGAAGTTGCGCGGTTCTATGGCAAATACAGCCAGATTGAACTCTGCTTATTCTACCCAGTCTGTCTTTGTAAACAACTTCGGTAGTGCCAATGGCCCTGCTTATTCTTACGGCTTTACCAATAACAACCCAGACCTAAAGCCGGAGCGTCAGAGCACTTATGAAATTGGTACTGAATTCAAGTTCTTCAAGAACAGATTGAGCATTGATGCAACCTATTATAATACTTTAACCAAAGGCCAGATTATTGAAAACATGCGTTTGAGTTATGGTACAGGTTTCGTGTTGAATACACAGAATGCAGCCAGCACCAGAAACGAAGGTGTTGAAATAGCCATCGATTATCAGGTTGCGCAGAAAAAAGACTTCGGATGGAATGTTCGTCTGAACTTTAACAAAATGTGGAACGCGGTTGTAGGATTCCCTGCCAACGTTTCTGAATTCTATATCTCTGATACCTGGTTATATGGAAATGCCCGTGCCAGCGTATTGGGTCTTGGAAGTCCAACCACTGGTATTGCGTCATGGGGTTATGCTAGGAACAATGCAGGCCAAATCTTAATCAACCCATCAACTGGTCTTCCTTTAACGGATGGTTTGTTTAAACTCAGAGGTGATCGTAATCCGGCCTTTACTTTAGGTATTCAAAATTCTTTCCGTTACAAAAACTGGCGCTTGAGTTTCCTATGGGATCTGAAGATTGGCGGAGACATTTTCAATGCAAACGAAATGTTATTAACCAGTATTGGACGTAGCAACAGAACCATTGATCGTTTTGTGCCACGTGTGATTGACGGCGTATTAAATGATGGATTTGCCAATACAGCTAATCCTACCAGAAATACAATCTCTGTAATTCCAGCTTACAACGATGCTTATTATACCGCATCATCCATGCCTGAAGAAGCCTTTATTCAGAAAAATGTGAACTGGTTGAGAATGCGTGATATCACTTTAAGTTATTCATTAACTGAACGTGCTTTGAGAAACTTAAATGGTATTAAATCTGCCAGCGTGTTCATCACTGGTAACGACTTATTCTTAATTACAAACTATATGGGTGCTGATCCACAGGTAAGTGGTAATACAGCAGCTACCAGAGGGGTAGGAGCTTTTGGATTTGACTATGGTACATTAGCCACGCCGATTGGTGTAAACTTTGGTGTAAGAGTAGGATTTTAATTTCAAAAACAGTGAACATGAAAAAATCATATATTAATATAAAATCAATAGTAAGCCTTGCAATGGCGGGTTTGCTTTTTTCATCTTGCCAGAAAAAGTTAGATGAAGCTTTCACCAACCCCAATGCCGGGGTTCGCGTGCCGGTAGAAACCTTATTACCCGGTATCATCAGCAATATGGGGGGTAGTTCTGCAGCTGCTGGCTCTGCCTATGGTACTCAAAATGACGGTTTGTATGTTGGGCGTTATGTTCAATTTTGGGCTACCAATACTGCGGGTAATGCTTTTGACCAGATGGGTGGTGCTACTGGTGCCAGTGATTTGATGGGATCTATTTGGGCTATGCATTATTACGGAATGGGACAAAATCTAAAACGTATGATGCAATGGGCTACAGAAGAAAAGAAATGGGACTATGTGGGTGTTGGCCAGGCCATTTCTGCCTGGAGCTGGTTAACCACAGCTGAAATGTATGGAGACATTATTGTAAGAGAAGCATTTAAAGCAGACCAACTTGTTTTCAATTACGATGAACAGTCGTTGGTTTATGACACCGTAAGACAGATATGCAGAAATGCAATTGTTAATCTGAACAATACGGCAGACAGTTCCAGCCCTGCTAACCTGGCAAAAGGGGATGCTTATTTCTATAATGGAGATGTAAACAAATGGAAGAAATTTGTGTATGCTGTTATGGCAAGATCCTTTCACCACTTAAGTAATAAAGCGTCTTATAATGCCGACTCGGTTATTTTCTATGCGAACCTGGCTATGAATATCAATGCAGACAATGCAGTGATGCGTTTTGCAAATACTGGAATTACGGGAACGTCTAACTTTTATGGCCCTTACAGAGCAAATGTGGGCGCATTAAGACAAACTGAGTTTATTGCCAATCTAATGTCAGGCTTAAATAGTAGATTTCCGGGTGCTGTAGATCCGAGAGCTGCCTATATTATACGGGAAAATACCAATAACACTTTTAAAGGTATCAGGCCCAATAGTGGCACAAGCGGTTTAGCTGTAAACGACCAACCCCGAAATTTCTGGGGAAGTGTATTTACATCCACAGCTGCCCCAACTTCTGATGCTGATTGCCGATACATATTCAAAAATGGCTCACCATTCCCAATCATTACTGCAAGCGAAATCAAATTCATGATTGCAGAAGCCCAGTACAGAAAGGGTAACAAAGCTGCAGCAAGAGCAGCATATATTGACGGTATCCGTTTGAATTTTGATATGTTAATCAATGACTATGGTTCTGCTGTGCCTGCCGGAAGAGCAATCACCGTAACCGACAGAGACAATTATCTGGCTAATACCACTGTTGTTCCTGCTGCCAACGATTTGACCCTGTCTCATATCATGTTACAGAAATACATTGCCTTATATGGTCATGGAATTCAGGAAACATGGACAGATATGAGAAGATTTCACTACACTGATATAGAAGCTGGACAAACAATTCCTGTATATGCAGATTTTGTGGTTCCTTCTGGTATTAATTTGTTTGCGAATAACAATGGTAAGTTAACCTATCGCGCAAGACCTCGATACAATTCTGAATATTTATATAATGTAAAAGAATTAACAAGGATTGGTGCGATTGCATTGGATTATCATACAGTAGAACAATGGTTCTCTAAACCTTAATCACTACCGTTAAAACGAAATTTATGAAAATGAAACTTTTTTCTATAATAGCAGTGGTAGGATTATTCACTGCCTGTACCAAAGATTTTGATGGCCGAACCAGAGAATCTGTTGGTACAAATAACAAATCATTTATCCGCTTTATGCCAGGTAGTATGGGAGCTGCCAGAAATTTTATTTCATTAGATGGTGAACGTCTAAATGGAACTGCTCTTACAATGGGAGGTATCTTTCCGGGCGCATCAACTGTTACCGCTTTTGCAACCATTGCGCCAGGTGCCCGTACCATACGCATTTATGATAGTTCGGCAACACCTGCTCAAACCCCGGTAAGTATTTCAGCCACTTTTGAGGAAGGAAAATTTTATACCGTTTATACTTACGATACCAGCAATGCGGTTAAAGCCATTATCAAAAATGATGTATTTACCATTCCTGCTGATACGACTGCCAGTGTAAAATTTGTAAACATGATTTCCAGCACTTCTGCTGTTCCCAACGTGGATTTATACTCCAGAAGAAAAAGAGCCAATATTGCATCGAATATTGCGGTATTGGGAGAATCTTCTTATATCCCACATATCAGTGGTTTAACCGACACATTGGAAGTAAGAGCTACCGGTACTACCACTGCGCTGGCGTTGGTAAACGGATTTACCTTTAACTCAAAAAGAGTGTACAATGTGGTATTCAGAGGTCGCTACCAGGCTACTTCCGGTACTATGTCTAGAGGGATAACCGTAATGGCCACCTATTAATTGAAACATTCAAATGACTATCATGAAAAAATATATTTTATACTTTGCCGGGTTGTTCTCCGTGCTGTTTTTTTCTGGTTGCGCAAAAGATCCTGTTAATCCAGGCTATGCTCAATACATGTTTATTAACGCGGCACCAGATGTAGCAGCAGGCCTTGACTTTTTTGTAGGCGATTTAAAACAAAACATTTTGCCAATCGCATTTGGTTCCAATACCATTTATAACAGTACTACGCCAGGAGACAAGGATGTAACGGTTAGAATGGCGGGATTACCTACGGTCTTTTCTGCCGGAAAATTCAACATCTCAGATTTGCGTGATCAACCTGCCAGATATACACTGGTTGCTGCAAATAAATTACAAAACGCTGAGTTACTTTGGTTTCAGGATAATCTAACCACTCCTGCATCTGGCAAAGCACATTTGCGTGTTATTCATGCAAGTGGTGATGCCCCTGCTGTGAATGCTTTTATTGGTACAGCTACAACTGCATTGTACCCATCAGCCATTAGTTACAGAGGTGCTTCTAATTTTATTGCATTGGATGCTACTTTGTTAGGTACATCCTATAGTATTCAAATTCGCAATGCTGCAACCAATGGCTTAATCAGAACCCAAACCATGACAGCTGTTTCAGGTAAAATATACACCATTGTAGTTCGTGGTTCAGTTACACCTTCACCATGGTTACCCGCAAATACAGTTGCTACAACACTAGTTGCGAATAACTAAAAATTTTAAGAAAGTTCATATCAGTACTAAGTCCCGGTTGCTATCTGTAGCCGGGACTATTTATTTTACCAAGCAAAATATTCCGAGACAAAGGAGGATACTCACAAGGGCAACCAGCGGTACTTGCCATTGATTCCACCTGGCTTCCCAGACTTGTTTATTTACAATTTCTTGTATTTTTTGAACATGTTCCGGGTGTCCAAAATATTCCCTAATAATTGTTAGAAACGGAGCGCTCTCGCTATATGGCAAAAAGGAAAGACAATAGAGTTGCCTTACTAATAAATAGTCCTGATCCTCTTTACTCGCACTTTGCATATATGATAATACATGAGGCATTCCAAAAGCATAATTGAATTTCCATTTGATTCTATCATAATTGATAAACCGGATATCAGCCTGTTTCATTTCTTTTTCAAATGAAAAAAAGTAGTGCATGATTTCGGAAATATTCAAAAGGGATGGCGCGACAGACGCATGATTTTTCTCAAGGGAAACGCTTTTGTCATACTGAAATTTTAACGAAGGATTTCCAAGGACTTCGTACGCTTTTTTTATTTGTTTGAATTGCTCGATATGTACCGGATTCTGAGTTTTGTCCGGATGATACTGATGTGCGAGTTTACGAAAGGCTGATTTAATTTCAGCAGCGGAAGCCTGGCTTTGTATTCCCAGAATGGCATACCAATTCGGTTCTGTCATTTGTTTATCATTTATGCAGGCTCTTCCGGATGGTTTTCAAAACTGATATCATCGCTGTCTAATAATTCTCGCTCAATTTCTTCCATCTGAACTATATCCCATGCTTCAGATTCTGTAGGCGTAATATTCCATACCTCCAGCAGTCCTTGCTGGTCTAATGCCTTTTCAAGCTGTCCTTCAATATTGCAAACAACAAACGAGGCATTTTTTTCGTAAAAATTTTGTTGTATTGCAGTCAATGCTGCTGCCACTTCAGCATCCATTACTTTAACTCCGGCTAAATTCAGGATCAGATTTTTAGGATGATTATTCAATATATGTCTGCATTTCTCCAGCAGACTTTCTGACATATTTGCAGTAATATGTGGGGTTTCGGGATATATTACCGTGAATTTTTCCTTGGTATCAATTTTGACATTTAGCATATGAGTGGCATATTAACATTCTGTGTACAAATCCTGCACAACTTCACTCAAAAATATTCGTTATAATTGTATAAATCCAAATAAGATATGGATAATAATTTTTCAGCACAGGTAAAAGAGATCATTTCTTTCAGCAGGGAAGAGGCGCTCAGGTTAGGAAATGACTTCATTGGCACCGAACATTTATTACTGGGGTTAATCAGAGATGGGGATAATACGGCTATTAAAGTATTGAAGCAACTCAATGTTGACTTATATGAACTCCGTAAAGAAGTGGAGTTAGCCGTTAAAGACAAAACGGGCAAGAATATAGCCAATATCAACAGTCTGCCATTGACCAAACAGGCAGAAAAAGTGATTCGGGTAACTGTTCTGGAAGCCAAGGCACTGAAAAGTCCATTGGTAGAAACAGAGCATTTGATGTTGAGTATTCTGAAAAACAAGGAAAATATTGCTACTCAGATTCTCAATCAATTTGAAATAGACTACGATATGTTCCGTAACGAACTCGGTATGGTCGGCAGTTCTAATCCCTCCCCAAGAAGTGAATTTCCGGAAGACGGAGATGATGAGTACGATGAAGACAAGAAAAGTGGGTTTCAGGCCTCTAAATCAGGTAAGCCTGCTGTGGGCGGAACAAAGAGCAAAACCCCAGTTCTGGATAACTTTGGAAGAGACATTACCAAGTTGGCAGAAGCTGGTAATCTTGATCCCATTGTAGGGCGTGAAGCAGAAATAGAGAGAGTCAGTCAGATTCTGAGTCGTCGTAAAAAGAATAATCCCATCTTAATTGGAGAGCCGGGAGTGGGTAAAACTGCCATAGTAGAAGGATTGGCTTTACGAATTGTACAGCGAAAAGTGAGCAGGGTTTTATTTGATAAAAGGGTAATTTCCCTGGATCTGGCTGCCTTGGTTGCTGGCACCAAGTACCGTGGCCAGTTTGAAGAAAGAATGAAAGCCATCATGAATGAATTGGAGAAAAATAGAGATGTGATTCTTTTCATTGATGAAATTCATACCATTGTTGGTGCAGGTGGTGCCAGTGGTTCACTGGATGCATCCAATATATTTAAACCTGCATTGGCCAGAGGTGAATTGCAATGCATTGGTGCCTCTACATTGGATGAATACAGAATGTATATTGAGAAAGATGGTGCGCTGGATCGCAGATTCCAGAAAGTATTGATTGAGCCGCCAAGTGTAGATGAGACCATTCAGATCCTTAATAATATTAAGTCTAAATACGAAGATTTCCATAATGTTTACTATGGAGACGATGCCATTGATGCCTGTGTTAAATTAAGCGACAGGTATATGACAGATCGTTTATTGCCAGACAAAGCCATTGATGTAATGGATGAAGTGGGAGCAAGAGTGCATTTAAAAAATATAAATGTTCCAGAAACTATTGTGGCACTGGAGAAGAAAATTGAAGAAGTAAAGCTCGAGAAAAACAAAGTGGTGAAAAGCCAGCGTTTTGAAGAAGCCGCTTCTTTAAGAGATACAGAAAAAAAACTTGGAGAGGACCTGGAAAGAGCTAAAGCCCAGTGGGAAGAAGAAAGTAAGAATAAGCGTTATCCTATCACAGAAGAACATATTGCTGAAGTGATTTCAATGATGACGGGTATTCCTGTAAAAAGAATGGTGGAAGCTGAAACCGAGAAACTACGCCGCATGAATGATGATATGCGCGGCATGGTGATTGGTCAGGATGAAGCCATCCAAAAAGTGGTTCGTGCCATACAGCGAAACAGAGTAGGTTTAAAGGATCCTAAAAAGCCAATTGGTACTTTTATTTTCCTTGGCCCTACAGGTGTTGGTAAAACTGAGTTGGCCCGTTCTTTAGCTCGTTATATGTTCGATTCTGAAGATTCACTGATTCGCATTGATATGAGTGAATACATGGAGAAATTTACAGTCAGCAGACTAATAGGCGCACCTCCCGGATACGTTGGATACGAAGAAGGGGGTCAGTTAACAGAAAAGGTAAGACGTAAGCCTTATTCGGTTATTCTGCTGGATGAAATTGAAAAAGCGCATCCGGACATTTATAATATTCTATTACAAGTATTGGACGATGGTCAGCTGACTGATGGTTTAGGCAGAAAAGTAGACTTTAAGAATACCCTGATTATCATGACCTCCAACATTGGTGTTCGTCAATTGAAAGAGTTTGGTGATGGAGTAGGATTTGCCACTGCTACCCGTATTCAGAATGCGGAAGAGAACAGCAAAGCTGTTATTGAAAAGGCATTAAAGAAAACATTCTCGCCTGAATTCCTGAACAGAATTGATGATGTAGTCGTATTTAATTCTTTAACCAAAGAAAATATTTTCAATATTATTGATATTCTGATGAAGGGGGTTTCCAAACGTCTTCAGAATTTAGGATTTGAACTGGAATTGACAACTGCAGCCAAAGAGTTTATTGCAGAAAAAGGATATGATGTGCAATTTGGGGCAAGACCATTACACAGAGCCATCCAGAAATACCTGGAAGATCCGTTGGCAGAAGAGATTATGAAAATGTCTATTAAGCAAGGCGATGTATTGGTTGCTGATTTTAATGCAGAGAAAGCTTTATTGGAATTTTCATTTAAATCGCGTCTGCCTGAAGAAGCAAATGCCAATTCATAAAAAGAACCTAATACTATTAATCCAAGAATTAAATAAACAATAGCCCGATACTAATTACAGTAACGGGCTTTTTCAATCTAAATATTTTTTAGTTTTTCATCTGAATTAGTCAGCATTACCCCAGCGATAGCTTTTTATTTGGATACCTGCCAAATCCAGCACCCTGTCTACCACTGTAGCAGCAACTGCTTCAATAGTGGTAGGCTTGCTGTAGAAGGATGGGGTAGCAGGACAGATAATTCCACCAGCCAATGTAATGGTTTCCATGTTTTTTATATGAATTAGGTTGTAAGGGGTTTCCCTGGCAACCAGAATCAGCTTTCGTCTTTCTTTCAAGATTACATCTGCTGCTCTGGTGATCAGGTCGTCACTGATACCTGCCGCAATTCTACCCATGGTACCCATACTACAGGGAACTACAATCATAATGTTGTACTGTGCAGATCCAGAAGCAAAAGGAGCGTAAAAATCCTGTTTACCATAAAAGGTAAAAGGGTATTGTGAATAGGATTGGTCACCAATTTCGGTTTCCCATACATCCTGTGCATTTTTGCTCATAACAATTCCTACTGCTTCGTATTGGTCGGGATTCGCAGCCAGTTTATCCAATATGCCTTTTGCATAAATAGATCCGCTGGCTCCTGTTATGGCTATGATTATTTTATGCTTCATATAATATGTAACAAAACTAGTCAGGAATGGTTAAAAAAATACCCTCCTTATTCGGGAGGGTATTAAATTAAATTAAAATAGCTTACTTATACATGATTTCATAATATTCATGCGCCATTCTATTACTATCGAATTGGAATCTTACATCACGCATACCATTCTTCATGATCTGTCTCCAGGTATCATAATCTTCATAATACAATGGAATAATCTGTTGTTCCAGAATCTCGTATGCTTTATTCAAATCGTATTCATCCTGATCATGTGTTGTCATATTTGCATAATCGGCTTTTGGCACAACAAAACCATTGTTGCCATGATTTACAAATTCTGGTATCCAGCCATCATCAGTAGAGAAGTTAACAGCACCATTCATAGCAGCTGTCATACCACTGGTTCCGGAAGCTTCTCTTGGAACTCTTGGATTGTTCAACCAAACATCTGCAGCCTGCTTTAATCGCTTACTCAAAGCCAATTCATAACCAATTACAACAGCTACATTTTTGAAATTTTTACTCAAATGAACCAGATTGTTAAACTGAGAAATGGCCGGGTAATCGACCGGATAAGGCTTTCCTGCCCAGATAATCTGTACAGGATGTTTGGTGTTGCTCAGCATTTTCTCAAAGCGCTCCATATTGTAGGTAAGCATGTCTGCACGCTTGTAACCTGCAAATCTTCTTGCCCACACAATGGTTAATACATTAGGGTCGAATACCTTTCCAGTCTGATCGGCAACAATTTCAAATGCACGCCTTTTAAGGAAGGCTTTGCGGTCATCATACATTTCGTCGTTTCCCTCTTCCATGGCACGATACATTTGTTTATCTGCCCAATAGCGCCAGTTTTGGGCATTGGTAATGGATGTTATAGGACAAATACCTTCATAGTTCTTCCACATTTCACGGCTTACCACACCATGTAGGGCAGACACGCCATTTGCTTTTCTGGCAAATCGCAATGCAGCCAATGAGTGGTTAAACTGATCATCATGGGTGCCAGTTAATTTTCTCACTTCATCAATACTCAAACCACAGAAATAACTCATTTTATGACATAGATACAGGTCGTGCTTTTCATTTCCTGCTTCTTCCGGTGTATGCGTTGTAAATACAAGGTGATTCTTTACTTTTTCTACACTCTTAAATTTATTCAGAAGATAGAAAGCAGAAGAAATTCCATGTGCTTCGTTCAGGTGATATACGTCAGGGTTAAAGCCCAACTCGTCTATCAATTTTGCTCCCCCCACACCCAAAAGAATGAATTGAGCTACTTTGGTAGCCACATTGGCATCATACAATCTGTGTGTGATGGTTTGTGATACATAATCATTCTCAGGCAAGTCTGTACTCAACAAAAACAAAGGAGCACTATTGAATGTCTCCGGATTCAAATAATAAGCTTTCACCCAAACAGGATGTTCATGAATCAAAATCTGAAATTTGATTCCGGTGTCTTCTAGAAAACTATAAATTTTTTCCATGAAAGTTACCTGTAAGGTCTGATCCTGATTTCTGGCCTGATCATAATAGCCGTATTTCCAAAGAATCCCAATTCCAATCATATTCTGACGCAATTCATAAGCGCTGCGTAAGTGTGAACCAGCTAAATAGCCAAGCCCACCACTATATATTTTTAAAGGTTGATGTATGGCAAACTCCATAGAGAAATACGCAGCTTTCTTTGCGTATTGCTCATTAATTTGATAAGGCACATGATAACTCCTAAAATTCATTGCTGCTTGTTTGGTTTAAAATTGGTGGGCAATATAAGGCTAAAAAATGATAATGTAAATTTTACACTAACTAACGTTTATTCACTTTTTTCTTTTTAGGTACTTTTTTTCTTGTGTATCGATCATCGAAATAGCATTTGATACCACGATGATTTCCGCAACTTCCCTGTTCTTTTATACGCAACTGATTGGAAGTAAAAATAAAATCTATGAGACAGGGGTCTCCGTTTTTTGAATAAAGCCCTTCCATGGGTTTGGCCAATTTAAATTCTCCTTTCAGTTCCCCTTTACATGCTCCGTTGCTATTTTCAAACAAAATAAAAAACAGATAATGATTTTCATCTTTACCATCTCTTACAGAAACATAATTATGCTTATCCTTGATATAATCTCCGCTCAATTTATTCAGCCTGGGCAAGGTATCCAGCGGATTAATGACTGCTGTTTTTGCAGGGTCTTCATTCGAATCGTTAATAACCACCATAAAGAATCCTGCATCGTTATACACCCATCCTGCTCTTGTGAATAACAACTCATTGTTGCTGCCTTTTTTTTCTCTGCTAATTAAAAAGGTAGGTTCTTTATTGATATTCAGTGAGCGATGGTATCCGGATTCTTCTATATTGTTTAATAATTCCTTACTACCCAGAAATTTATTTTTATTGTCGGTTACAATAACTGCCAGCCTTTTTTTCTTCTTGTTCTCTTTAATCACAAACAGCAAATAATTTTCTTTTTCCTTTTCAATTTTTCCTACTGGAGATAGGGTATAAATTTTAGATTTACCCATGATATTGCCTAATGCAGAGTCTGGATAGAATTGCAAAAAAACCTCTTTGGCGACGGCTAGCGTATCTGCATTTTTATCCAGATTGGTATCGGATACGTTGTATGGTAAAGAAAGTAGTTTAAAAATACTCAGAAAATCCTTTTCATCCACTGTACTCTTACCCGATAAATCAATGGGAGAATCGGAGCAGGAGCTGATAATAGCGATGCAGCAAAATGAGATGAATAAATGGCGACACTTCATTCGGAATATATTTTTATAAAAATAGGTGATTTGAGACCTTGGTAGAAAAGTTTGAATAAAATGAAACAATGATTTAGATTTGTCTAAAATATTATTTAGATATGTCTTTATCTTCTTCCGAAGAAAATTATATCAAAACAATTTTTCAACTTCAGGAGAATGAAGAAATGGTCTTTACCAACGAAGTTGCTGCAGTCCTTCAGACTTCTGCAGCTTCTGTTACTGACATGTTGAAAAAATTGAAAGCCAAGAAATTATTGGTATATGAAAAATATAAAGGCTTTAAACTAACGAATGAAGGCAGAAAAATTGCTTTAATGGTTTTACGCAAACACCGGCTTTGGGAAACATTTCTGGTTAAAGTTTTACATTTTAGCTGGGACGAAGTGCACGAAGTGGCAGAACAATTAGAGCATATTCAGAGTCAGCAACTGATTGATCATCTGGATGACTTTTTAGGAAATCCTGCATTTGATCCTCATGGAGATCCTATTCCGGATGCGGCTGGTAAAATTCCATTCCAGTCTCAGATGAACTTACAAAAATTTCCAATTAGAACGCAGGGAGAAGTAACGGCGGTGGGAAGTCAGACTCCTGATATTTTGTCTTTGCTTGAACACAAAAGAATAACCATTGGCGTCAGGATAAAAGTGTTAAAGCATTTTGCTTTTGACAACTCAATAGAAATTCATGTGAATGACAATGAGGTAGTTCATATCAGTGCACAACTGGCAGAACAGATTTACGTTAAAAAATTACAGCATGCAAGTAAGTAATGTTGATCAATCATTAAGCGAAGTCCACGAAACTGTAGACACAACTGTTCCAAGAAAAGGGTGGAAACGAATCCTTGCTTATATAGGGCCTGCTTATCTTGTGAGTGTAGGTTATATGGATCCGGGAAACTGGGCTACCGATTTACAGGGTGGAGCAAAATTCGGATATCAATTGATTTGGGTTCTTTTGATGAGCAACCTGATGGCTTTAATACTGCAGAGTTTAAGTGCCAGACTCGGTATTGTCAGACGAAGAGACTTAGCCCAGGCCAACAGGGAAACTTATCCTCCTGTGGTAAATTTTTGTTTATATGTACTGGCTGAGTTGGCTATTGCAGCCTGTGACTTAGCGGAAGTATTGGGTATGGCCATTGGTATTCATTTGTTAACCGGCTTACCCATTTTATGGGGAACAGTCATTACGGTATTGGACACTTTTCTATTTTTATTTCTGCAACGTTGGGGCATAAGAAAACTGGAAGCTTTTATCATTGCGCTGGTTGCCATTATTGGGTTGTCTTTTCTTGTTCAGATATTAATTGCGAGACCGGCAGTTGGAGATGTAGTAGGAGGGCTGGTTCCAGGTATGTTAAATGACGGCGCTTTGTATATTGCTGTTGGCATCATTGGGGCAACAGTTATGCCTCACAATTTATACCTGCACTCAGCATTGGTACAAACCCGTAAAATTAATCCAGATACCAAGGGGATTAAAACCGCTCTGAAATACAATCTTATTGACAGTACCATTGCCTTGAATGCCGCTTTCCTTGTAAATACGGCTATTCTGGTGCTGGCGGCAACCGTTTTTTTTAAGACCGGCAATACCGAGGTAGCTAAAATACAAGAAGCACACCATTTACTAGAGCCCTTATTGGGTTCCTCCATAGCACCCATTTTGTTTGCCATTGCATTGATTGCTGCAGGCCAAAGTTCTACCGTAACCGGCACTATGGCTGGTCAGATAGTAATGGAGGGGTATTTACATTTAAGAATTAATCCCTGGCTACGCAGATTGCTTACCAGATTGATTGCCATCGTTCCTGCTTTACTTGTTATTGTGATTTACGGGGACGAAAAAGTAGATGACTTACTATTATTCAGTCAGGTAATTCTCAGCATCCAATTAGGATTTGCAGTGATTCCGCTAATCCATTTTGTAAGTGATCAATCTACCATGGGAGAATTTGTGATTGGGCAAAAGACCAAAATTATGGCCTGGCTGGTAGCACTAATTCTTGTTTTCCTTAATGTAAACCTGGCAGTTGAAGAAGTGGCTACATTGTTTCATAGTGGTGTTTCCATCTGGCTGAAACTGGCTGTAATACTAGCTATTATAGCATTCATATGGTTATTTCTCATGATGACTTTTTATCCAATCATTTCAAAAAAACGAAAACTGACAAAAGATACCTTGTATGGAGATGCCATGACATTGGACAACCTGGCAGTAAAGAAGATTCAACACATTGCTGTCGCCCTGGATTTTACCAATGCAGATGAAAAACTCATTGCCCATGCTTTATCTCAAGGAAATGATACAGTTGTCTATCAACTGATTCATATAGTAGAAAGTGTTTCTGCCCGCTATTCCAGGGATTCCAGTGACGATGCTGAAACCAGAAAAGACAAAGAGAGACTACAGAATTACGTTGACCAGCTAAAATCAAAAGGATTAAATGCCAGCGGTCATTTGGGATATACCCGAAGAGTGGCAGAAATCGTAAGGATTGTACAGGAACTTGATTCGGACATGCTGGTTATGGGAGCACACCGCCATAGTGGATTTAAAGACTATGTTTTTGGTGAAACCATTGAAGACGTAAGGCATAAACTGACCATTCCTGTATTAATAGTCAATGTTTCCTAAAACCGTATTCCCCAATAAATAATATATTTGCCGACTGAATACATCAAAAAAAGAAATTATGGCCCCAAAAATTAAAGTTGCCAATCCGGTAGTAGAATTGGACGGAGATGAAATGACAAGAATTATTTGGAAGTTCATTAAAGACAAATTGATTTTACCTTATCTCGATTTAGATATCAAGTACTACGACCTTGGCATGGAATACCGTGATGAAACCAATGACCAGGTTACCATTGACGCAGCCAATGCTATTAAACAATACGGTGTTGGTATTAAATGTGCTACCATTACCCCTGATGAACAAAGGGTAAAGGAGTTCAACTTGAAACAAATGTGGAAAAGCCCTAACGGAACCATTCGTAATATTCTGGATGGTACCGTTTTCAGAGAGCCCATTGTTTGCTCAAATGTACCTCGTTTGGTTCCCAACTGGACTGCTCCCATTTGTATTGGTCGTCATGCTTTTGGAGATCAGTACCGAGCCACTGACTTTGTAACCAAGGGCAAGGGTAAATTAACGGTTAAGTTTGAAGGAGACGATGGTACCGTTCAAGAATTTGAAGTGTACAATTTTAAAGGAGATGGTGTTGCACTGGCTATGTACAATACCGATGAAAGTATCAAAGGATTTGCAAGAGCATGTTTTAACCAGGCTTTAATTAAGAAATGGCCTTTGTATTTATCTACAAAAAATACCATCTTAAAGAAATACGATGGTCGTTTCAAAGATATTTTTGAAGAAATTTATCAAAATGAATTCAAGCAGGCTTTCACTGAAGCTGGTATTACATATGAACATCGCCTGATTGATGATATGGTTGCATCAGCCTTAAAATGGAACGGTAATTTTGTTTGGGCATGCAAAAACTATGACGGTGATGTTCAGAGTGACACCGTTGCCCAGGGATTTGGTTCGTTGGGATTAATGACATCTACTTTGGTAACCCCGGATGGTAAAGTAATGGAAGCTGAAGCTGCTCATGGAACAGTTACCAGACATTACAGAGAGCACCAGAAAGGTAACCATACTTCCACTAATCCAATCGCCTCTATTTTCGCCTGGACTCGTGGTTTGGAATTCCGTGGAAAACTTGACAACAACACCGATTTAATCAATTTCTGCCAAACACTGGAAAAAGTATGTGTAGATGTAGTTGAATCTGGTAAAATGACCAAAGACCTTGCGGTATGTATTCATGGCAATAAGGTAAACCACGGTGAGCATTATTTATATACAGAAGAGTTTTTAGATGCAATTGATGCTGAATTAAGTAAGCGTTTGGCTAATTAAATTTACTCTTAACCATAAAAAATCCCGGCAAGTATTGAATACTTGCCGGGATTTTATTTAATGAGTTATGATAATTTTAACTTATAGAGACTTCAACCCAGGTATGGTCTGCTAATAATTTAACAGAAGAAACGAACTGTTTGAAAGGCCCGTTTGCTCCCCATTCCTGAGGTGCTACCAAAGAGAGAATATGCGTATTGTCTTTCTTTTCGTACAAATGATATACTTGACCAATCTGTGGTTTAAAATTAAGCTTGGCTTCATATATCATCATGCTGAGTTCCTTTCTCTTACGGATTTCCTGTGCCTGCCTTGCCAGTAATTCAATCTGCTGCCTTATTTGATCCAATTGCATATTGGTCTGGTCTTCCATCGCACTTAGTGCCTTATGCTTGATAACACCCTCTTTTGTTGGTCTGATTGCTACACCTGCAACAGAAGAAGAGTAGGGAAGTACACTCAGTTGTTTATGGTAGATTTCTGTATTACGGTAATTATTTCCATTTTCATCTTTTCCTTCTTGCGTGACCCTCATATATCCATTTGGCAGAATTTCATGGATTACTTTCAAAACAGATAAATGCATTTTAAAGAATATTACAGAGAGGGTAGAAGAATTAACAATCGTGGCTTTAATTTCATCTGCAATTTCGTTGTCCTCAAGTGTTTGCATAGCATCGTTGGGAACAACCCGATATTGTGTATAAAAGGCTTCATTGTCCAGACTTACCCAATTGATACTAACACTTAATGCCTGACCATTATCAATGCTTTCAATTTTATAATTACCACTTTTAGGCGACATGCCTTTTTGAAACTCACATTTCTCGGGAAACAATTGCCAGCTGGCCAGAAAATTATATGCTTGTACCATGATTCTTATTCTACTGTAAAACCAAAATTCAGGTTCCCCCAAAGTAATTGCACCATTCCCTTGGTATTGATGCTATAAACAAGCTTTTCTGCAGTTTCAGTGTTATTGGTAAGCGTTGCTGGAACTCTTAAGGCATCTTCTGCTTCTTTGTATTGAAATGCACCCCACTGTTTCCAGATTTTATTGAAAATAATCGTAGCACCATCGGCTTTCTGTAAAATGAACAAAGCATATTTACCAGCAGGTAAAATATTACCATTGATTTTCAAATCCTTTGACGTTTCAAAAACCGTTGCATCATTTGCGCCTGCGCGCCATATTTTATTCAACATGGGTTCAACGTCTTTCCCTGGCGTTCTTCCTTTTAAGAAAGGCTGACCATATTTGATCGAAATTTCAGCACCATTCGTAAGGGTTGCTTTGGTTTCTGTTGCAGGACTTGGTTTGGAGCCATTTTGTGAAAATCCAAGATAACTGATAAATGCAAAGACTGTTGCCAATAATAACTTTTTCATAATAGAATGTTTAACATTGATTTGTTTAAATAGTTCATTCTAATTTACAACAACAAAGTCAGGTTTTTGAATTAAAGTAGTCAGATATCGGAATCTTAAATTGGTAGAGAGACTAATATTCCAGGGACTCATTAACTCCACCACTTTAGGAAAGAAATAGGTCTTGAGTTCGATTGTACCGAATACAAGGTTTTCATTTCTGGTTCTTACGCCTGTACCAAAAGCACTAAAGACAGATCCATTTTCTGGATCTGAAGCAGAAAGTTTCAGATAAGATAAATTAGAAAATATAAATGGGGCAAAATTGAATCCTGCCAGTTTAAACGTATTATAAAAAACAGATTCTGCATTCAGGGTAACTCTGGCAGTACCATCAATCCTTGTATTCCTGATACGTGGGATACCAAATATGCTGGAAACCCTTAAAGGATCATTCAACCGAATAAATTTTTGAGCCGTGATACTGCCACTAATAAAATGCCTCATAAACCAGTTTTTAGCCTTTAGCTTTTTTAAAGGAGTTATCAATTCAAGGCTTACCAATGCGGACAAATCTTCAGGCTGGTTCTGATTGATATAGCCACCGGCTTTTACTGTGTAATTCAGAAATGCTTTTTTTGAATTGAAATAACTTCGTTGGTATTCCGCACCAAAATACATTCTTGAGATATCCTGTCGGTCTGCCCATCCTCCGGTGAATGTTAAACTAAAGCCCTCAGGTAAATCTTCGTTTCTTCCAAAACCATAAATAAAATTAGCATGATAAAAATCCCGCTCAAAAACGGTATAAGAAAACAAAACGCCAGTTATATCATTATATCGGCTGTCGTATATCATTTTTAAAGTATCTGGACGAGCTGTAAAATATCGATGAACCATACGTCCCGATAAAATGCTTCTTTTCCTGACACCTAAATTATCCAGCATTTTCTCTTTTGCCCCTAAACTATAACCTAACCACAAATCAGCATTATAATAACCGTATTTCAATTGCTGATTGTAAATATTAATAGGGTTGTAGGTATTAATCGTATTATTAACCGACAATTCAAAACCACCGGTATAAGGGTGATAAGGGCTTACCAATGGTAAATCACCCTTTATAAAATAGGCATTTTCTTCTCTTCTTCCAGAATTAAAAGTGGGTCTTTCTGTCTGGAATCCTGCAGCGATATTTAAAAAACTCCCTCCGATATTCCTTGCGAGGTATTCAAAACCGTAACCATAAGCAGGATTTCTTCGGGCATCAAAATATTGTCTGACCCTCATCCGATTACCTGTGCCGAATATATTGTCGTTATTAATTTCAATGTCCAGTAAGTTGGAATTAAACTCCGGCACACTTCCACCAATAGGGAATACGTCTTTAAACAATACCATAACATCAACTTCATCCGCATTATTTTGGATAGGGATAATCACAATACTCGCATCCTGAATAAAACTTAAATCTCGCAGGTATCTGATATTATCAGAAAATAAATCCGGATCCACTCTTTCACCAGCTTTAAAAAATAAATTCTTCCGAATAACAGGATAGCGTGTAGGCTTATGAAGGGTATTACCTAACCGGTTCAGGAAACTATTTTGTGTGATGGAAGTATCTGCCAATAGTTTATTGAACCCTAATTTATTTACATACACATATCTGATAAATTTTCCTTCATAGGGAGCAAAATCAACCGCATTTTTTGTTGCTTCTTGCATTGGTTTTCCAGAAACAAGAATGGGATTATTCACTGATATGGATTGCACAACTTTGTTAAATAGTTTTCTAGTAGTTGTAATGCTATCTGATGATTGGAGGTCTTTATCCTGGGCATATAAATTGCAGCTCATGCAAAAAAAGCATGTAATTAGCATTATATATCCATTTTTTAACATTCGCGTCACATCCTTTAGATCGGCAATAGAACAAACAAACAGATTCTTTAGTGGTAATGCTACAATTTACAAATAAGTACAAATAATTCGTCAGCTGCCTGTTTTTAATTTTAAATTATGTGTACAATAATGAATATATTAAGTTAAGAGCAATAATCCTTTTAAATTATACTGCTGATTAGTTATTTCAATATTTCTGGTATTGCTTGTTGGATATTTTTCTATAGATACACTCTCCCGACACAGGGAGTACTTTTTTGTTTGAATGGAGAAAATAATATTATTTTTTTATGGCCATCCAAACATACCCAATGACCATGGAAATCACAGAACTAACCAGAACTGCTAGTTTAGCAATATCCTGTGTAGCGGTTTCTGAGAAAGCCAGCATTGATATGAATATGCTCATGGTAAATCCAATACCCGCTAAAATTCCTGCCCCCATCATTTGATGCCAATTGGTTTGATTGGGCAATTGAGCCCATTTTCTTCTAACCATCCAATAAGAAGCCAGACAAATACCCACAGGCTTACCTAAGAATAGGCCAGCAATAATTCCAACTGAGAATGCATTGTTTAAGGCACCAATCCCTGATTCGGGGAGAACAATTGCAGTATTAGCAAGTGCAAAGAGCGGCATAATAATAAAATAAACTGGCGTATGAAACTTGATTTCAAGCTCCGGCAATTTATTAACCGGCAAAGTGAAGGCAAACAAAACCCCCGCAACAGTTGCATGTATACCTGAATTAAACATAGTGTACCATAATGCAATCCCAAGTACCCATGTGTACCAGCCCAATTTAACCTTATTCTTCTGAAGGGATAATAGTACGAGCATTATTAGTCCGCTCAATAAAAGATAAAACAACTTCAACTGACTTCCATAAAATAGGGCAATAACCACAATGGCTCCCAGATCGTCAATGATAGCCAGCGCCGTAATGAAAATTTTTAAAGCAACAGGTACCCGGTTGCCTAAAAGGGAAGCAATGCCCAGCGTAAATGCAATATCAGTTGCCATTGGAATTGCCCAGCCACCGGTATATGCTGTACCTCTGTTAAATTGTGTGTATATAATGGCAGGAACTATCATGCCCCCGATTGCAGCTGCTACAGGTAATATTGATTGCTTAAAAGAAGCCAGCTCTCCAATTACTAACTCCCTTTTTATTTCCATACCTGCTAAAAAGAAGAAAGCAGCCATCAATAAATCATTAATGATGACAATGATAGAATTAGGTAAATGAAATGGGCCCCATTCAAATGCATGTTCCTGTGAACCGTCAATAGTCAATTGAAAAAAACGGATATAGTCCTCGGAGATTTCCGGAATATTAGAAAGAATTAATGATAAGACCGTTGCCAATAGTAAACTGATACCAATTGAACGGCTATCATGTATAAAGACTTTTAAAGGTTCAATGATTACTTTCCGAACGATTCTTCTAGCAGCCATAGTGATTATTTAAAAATAAGTAAATCATACTTGGATTTTGGTTTTAGGCTCTCCAACCATTTGAACCCTCTGATTTTTAAATCTTCGTGATTGGTACTTCGCATGGGGTAAGTTGTTCCTTCCAGATTTCGCAGAAAAACAACTTTCTGAGGCTTACTATCTTCAAAAAAAACATCAATTACATCTGCAGAGGATTTATTAACACCAATGAAGTTTTTTTCCTCGTCCTGCGCATAGTAAACATTCTCTGCATTTCCTTTTGCCCGCATATCATTGATTTTACCATCAACAAAATTGGCATTAATGGTAGTACCTCTCAATTGATTATAATAATCTACACTGTCAACTTTATTGATTGCCATGCTATTTTCAAACACATATAATCGCTCCGGTTTCTTGTTTTTGATAAAGAGATAGATAGTATCTCCGGTAATCTGGTTTTCCTGTGCCCATACAATTGGTTTCTTAAATAAACGGAAGACACTGTCATTTAAGGAGTAAAATAAACTGTCGCCTGTAGCCTGTAGAGAATCTGAAAAAATTTTTACATTATAATAGGCTTCAAAGAATTTATCAGCACTGTCTTCTTCGTCTTTAGGAAGAAGCTTTGTTTGTTTTGAAACTGAATCTAACCAGGAAGCATCCCGAACCTGAGGAACAACGCGTTTCTTTGTGAGTTCAGAAAGCTTTGCCGAATACAGGGTATCTGCAGCAATATAAATGGTATCGGCTCCTTGTTTAATCAATAACAATGGTTTTTGCGTAGCCACCATTGAATTCGTTTTCTTATTGGTGCGAATATTATTGGCAATCATGTCGAATCCCTGAGCAGTGTCTTTGCTTTTATACACTGCATTTCCCCTGAATTCTCCCAAACCAGTTGAATCGTCAAAAGCCATATCGTCTGCAGTGAAAATGGCACTGCTATCCTCAATTACAGACCGCTTGTATAATTCAGCCTTTTTATTTTTCATATCATAAAAACCTTCTTTTGTTTTTATGGTTCGTTTATCTTTTATATTATAAACAACAGTAGGAGAGGTGAATGTGGCAATTTCTGTACTGGTATTGTATTGGAGGGTGTCAGAATTAATTATATTATCCGGATCAATCATGACGACTTTCTTTTTAAAAATAACATCTTTGGTTTCTCCGTAATAATATCCTTCTGTGCTGGTAAGCGTAGATTTTTTATTCACCAGTTTACCTCCCTTTAAGTAGGTGCCAATTTTTACAGTAGCATCATATTCCAACTCATCTGTAGTAAGCATTCCTTCACCGTCTGTTAACCTCACCTTTTTTTGCAGATAGGCTTTTTTCTCTTTTCCAAGGTATTTTAAATACTGTGCATAGGTATGAATACTGTCTGCATCATTTATATGAACATTACCAAATGCTTCCAGAATATTAAGCTGCCTGTTTAATACAGCGCTATCTGCATAAAATATAACTTTTTCCTGTTGTACTACAACATTGCCAACGAGAGCAACAAATTCATTTAACGAATCAATCTTCTGGTAGTTATATTTCAGCGCTGATAAAATATCAATTTTCTTCCCTTCGGGAGCAAGCGTGCCGGAGGGAAGCCTTTGTGCCAATAAATTGCTACACAAACAAGTGATGCTTGCCAGAGTAAATAGCCAGCCTTTCATTTACTGATTTCCTTTAAGAGTATCTGCCAATGGTTTCATTAAAGGACCTGTTTTATCCTTTTTCCCAAAGACAGAAATATTTACATATCGTTTAGGGTGCATTCTTAAATCATCCACCAGGATATTTGCACTTTTGATGGTATTATTCAGATTGTTATACAGATTGGGATCATTCAATAATTTTCCCATACTACCCTGATCAGAATTAATTTTTTCAACTACGGTATTCAGATTGGCTATTGCACTCTTGAGTTGATTAACAGATCCTGCCAAATCAGTCTTGGCTAAATTAGCTGAAGCGGTTGCAACATTTCCCAAAGTCTGGGTTATCTTATCGTTATTGTCGGATAAGTTTTTTGTGAATTTATTCACGTTGTTCATGCTCTGAGCAATACTGCCAGTCTGTTGATTCAACATTTGCTGTAATGAAGCAGAAGAAGCTACCAGACTTTCTGTTGTCTTATTAATATTGGAAATCACCGACTGAAGATTATTCTTTGTTCTGGGGTCAAAAATGGTATTG
Organism: Bacteroidota bacterium; assembly: GCA_039805185.1. GTDB lineage: Bacteria > Bacteroidota > Bacteroidia > Chitinophagales > Chitinophagaceae > Sediminibacterium. The sequence continues at coordinate 65,695 of JBDLUU010000045.1, read as the reverse complement.
ATGTTTTTCAATACTTCATCCAGGGTCTGAATGGTTTTCTCCAATTGCTCTGTAACCGGAGACACTTTGTCCATAATACCACTAAGCATCCCTTTAGACTCAGCAGTCTGTAGGGTATCACCTTCCTGCAAGTAGCTTTTCTGATTGCCCAATTGAATATCAATACTTGGTGTTCCCAGTGGATTCTCGCGAATAACAGCAACAGAATTCTTTGGTATATTATAGTGATCTGTTAATTTAATGGATACGATAATGGATTCTATGCCCGGATCTGCATTTTCAATATCGGCGACAGCACCAACCTGAAAACCTTTAACGTATACAGGATTTGAAATTTTAATTCCTTTGGTCTCTGAATAAACTGCATACAAATAATTGCCTGTTTTCAGCAGGGTTTTCCCTTTTAGAAAATTAAAGCTTAAAATTAGCAAGGTGATTGCTACCGCTGTAAGTGCCCCAACCTTGGTCTCATTCGATACAGTCATTGAAAAAAATTATTTATGGCTGGTACAAATTTAAGGTACTTAAGCCGTTTATCGAATATTACCTGTTACCTGTAGAAGTAGTAAGTTGCTTTTCAAGGGAAAACTTGTAGCGCTTTACTGCTTTTATAATGACTTCACAAATCTCCCTTTGTCCTTCCTCACTGTTTAAATAGTCTTCTTCTTCAGGATTGGAGATAAAACCTGTTTCAACCAGTACGGCCGGCATATTCACTGCATGCAATACAAAAATACCTTCATTACGCTGTTTGGCTTCCCGGCTGATGCGCCCCACTTTTTTGAATTCATCTTCAATGGTTAGGGCTAAATCGGCACTGCGCTGAAAATATGTTTGTGTTTTCATGCTCAGCAACATCATTTTAGCCGGGTCGTTCTGTTCAAAAAGTTTTCTTTCCTGTTCAGTTGCACTATCCATAGCAAAATCATCCCCCTGGCTAAGGGCCTTCATTCTACCGCTTGTCTTGTTTACATTGTAGATAAATGTTTCGGTTCCTTTGGCAGGATTAGGGGTATACCAGGTTCTGTAATCCTTAACTTGTTTCGTGTATTTCTTTTTCTTTTTACCCTTTCCTTTGTATGCTGTTACAGTTTTATAACCTACAAATTCTGTTTGTTTAATGGGTCTTGCGCTGTTTACGTGAATGCATAAAAACAAATCTCCCTTTGCCTGATTGGCAATTTCAGCCTTTCTAACTACATCATCATACACATCCGAGGTTCTTGTCATAACAATATCCACATCGGGAATTTCCTGACGCATCATTTTCTCCAGCTTCAAAGAAATCGCAAGGCATAAATCTTTTTCCGTTGAGTATCTACCCTTGGCACCAACATCGGTACCTCCGTGCCCTGCATCAATTACAATTCTTCTAAGGGGTTGTTTTTGCTGAGTTCCTGGTTTTTTATCTGTAAACGAAGCGAACAGAATAAAAGAAAAAAGTAAGCAGAACCAAGCAGCAATATATCTCTTAATCATATCATTTTCATTAAGGAATCAGACTTAAAATTCCATTTACACAGTTTTAGACCTTAATTTTGTCGATAGCACCATGAACAGAATTAGTAAAATTAACGTAAAATCAAGGCTGGCTATTGTTCTGTTCCTTTTTTTAGGGATATTACTAGGTTTATCCACAAAAATGGCTGCACAGACAACTTTAAAAGATAATGCCCAAACCCTTAAGGATACTGCATACAGGAAGAGTTTTAAAGACAGCATTAAGATTAAAACTGATACGTTAAAAATTTCCAAAGATTCTATTGATGCCCCCATCAAATACAACGCAGAAGATTCAGGGGTTCTGGTAATATCTACAAGGGAATTCTTTTTGTACGGAAAGGCAAAAGTGGACTATTCAGACCTGAAATTAGACGCTGCAACCATTAAATACGACCAGAGAAGTCAGATGGTTCAGGCATATGGATCCAAGGATTCTACGGGAAATCCTGCAAGTAAGCCCCAATTCATTCAGGGAGAAATGAAATCGATTAGCGATACCATTTTCTATAACATGAAATCGGGCAAGGGCTTAACGAAGAATACTTTTTTTCAGGAAGGGGAGATTTATGTAAATGCCATCGACTTAAAAAAAATCAGTACCACAGAAGTGTACGCTAAAAGAGCCCGATTTACTACCTGTAATTTGGATGTTCCGCATTACAATTTCAGGACCAGTAAAATGAAAATCATCAATAACAAAATGGGGATTGCAGGTCCTTCTTTCCCAGAATTTGAGGGTGTACCAATGCCAATCGGAATTCCATTTGGCATATTTCCTTTGAATAAAGGCAGGCATGGGGGATTGCTACCGCCTGCATTTACAGGCAGTCCTGATTTTGGATTGGGGCTGGAAGGGCTAGGCTATTATTTTGTGTTAAGTGAGAAGATGGATGTTACCTTACGATCTAATTTATACTCATTTGGAGGCTGGAACTTAAATATTAATTCTAAGTACATAAAGCGTTATGCCTATACCGGGAACCTGAATATTACTATTCAGAATACCAAAACACTAAACAGAAGCACTTTAAGCAAAGACGAATTCAATACTACCCGTTCTTTTATGATCAACTGGTCGCACAGCAGAGACTCCAGGGCCAGACCAGGAACTAGTTTTTCGGCAAACGTAAATTTTGGTAGCAGCCGTTTTAACCGAACCATTCTGAATAATCCTTTTGTAAACTTTCAAAACCAGTTAAGTTCTTCCATCAGTTATAGTAAGGACTGGAAAGGAAAATACAACCTGTCTGTTAACCTGAATCATAACCAGAACAATAATCTACGACTGGTGAATATGAACTTACCAACTGTCAATTTTAACGTGGTTACTTTTTATCCATTCCAGCAAAAGGATCAGGTGGGTGCAGGGAAATGGTATGAAAAAATTGGGATAGGGTATAGCGGAAACTTTCAAAACCAGATCTCTTTCTACGATACTGCTTTCAGTTTTAGAAGAATCCTGGATACCTTGCAATATGGCGCACAACACAGTATTCCCATCACGCTGTCTTTACCTTCACTAGGCCCCATTACACTCGCGCCCAGTGTTTCTTATTCTGAAAGATGGTATGGTCAGCGAAATTTCAGATCCTGGAATAATAACACCAATAAGGTTGACACAGTTATTCAAAGGGGGTTTTATGCTGCAAGACAAATGAGTTTTGGACTCGCTGCAAACACAAGGATTTTCGGTACCTATAAATTTAAGCCCAGCAGTAATATCATTGCTATAAGACACGAAATCAGGCCTACTTTATCAATTAATTATCAGCCTGATATGAACGCTAAATATTATTATAATTTAAAGGTTGACACCAGCAACCGAACTGTCAGGGTTTCACAGTTTGATGGGGGTATACTAGGTGCATTTGGAGAAGGTTCATTTGGTGGAATTGGATTCGGCATTGATAATCTGCTTGAAATGAAAACCAAAAACAAGCAGGATACTGCTGATAAAGCTGGGAAGAAAGTAAAACTGATAGATGGATTCGGTTTTAACTCTAACTATAACTTTCTGGCAGATAGCTTCCAATTAGGCAACTTTAATTTTTATGCCCGAAGTACTTTGTTTGAAAAAGTGAATATTACTGCAAGTGCCAACTTAGACCCTTATGATTTAGATAACAGAGGATTCAGGCAGAAGCGAATTTTATGGGATCCATCTAAATTTAAATTTGGCAGAATAACCAGTGGTAATATAGCAGTTTCCACCTCATTCAGAAGTAAGTCAAAGGATGGGAAAGATGAGAAGAAAGATTTACCTATTGATCCTTTCATGACTCCGGATGAGCAGCAACGTCAGTTACAATTTGCCCGCGCAAATCCGGCAGAGTTTACAGATTTTAATATTCCATGGAATATATCCATTGCCTACTCCTTTAATTTTACCCGTGTGCTGAAACCAGATTACAGTGGTTTTATTACACAAACATTTTCAACTTTTAATTTCAACGGGGACTTCAGCCTGACAGACAAATGGAAAGTGGGTGCCACAGGCTTCTATGATATTACACGTGGCAATCTGCAGCAACTAAGTACTTTTATTACCCGGGAAATGCACTGCTGGCAACTTTCCATCAATGTAACCCCTGTTGGTCTTTTCCGCTCCTTCAACATTACAGTAAGTCCTAAATCGGGTATTCTCAGAGATTTAAGAATCAACAGAAGCAGAACATTCTCTAGTCTGTAATCAATGAATTCTTTGCAAAGAAGATTGTTTATTGATGCTTTAAATAATACGCTGCCATTGTGTTAAAAGTCTCTTCCTTTAGTGATTCGGCATTGCGATTTTCCACTTCAATGGGCTGAAGAAAATGAATGGAAAGCTTGTGTGGCATCAAATAAAAGAAACGGTTGGCAGGCAAAGCTTTTTTGGTATTGAATATCACAGCCGGGATAATGGGGTAACCGGAATCAGCAGCCAGCTTGAATGCCCCGTCGTAAAATCGCTTTAGCGGTTCCTGGGTTCTGTTACGGGTTCCTTCCGGATATATGCACATGTGAAACCCTTTCTGCAATGAAGCTTTCATGAGTTCATAGCTTTTTTTTCTGCTGGCATCACTTTTACGATCTACTATAACAGAACCTCTTTCATAGTACCATCCAAATATGGGTATTTTGGTAAATTCTTTCTTGGCAATGGTTTGATTGGGGCCTGGTATATAAGGAGAGGACAAAGGAATATCCAGCAATGAATTGTGATTGCAGGTAACAATATAGGGTTGTCCTTTCTTAAAATGGAATTTACCCCTAACCGTTACAGGACATCCAATTAAGAACAACCAGGTATTCATCCAAAGCTTCGCCAGTTTAATAAAATAGCCCATGCCCTTGGGATCCGGGATTAAAGCAGTCAAAAGGGATGGGATGATGATAATCAGGAAAGTGACTACAAAAGTTGTCAGCCCCCAAAAGGCCCAGATTCTTCCAAATATAGATTTAACTATTCTCATGATATCAAATTAAGGCAATCGCCAGTCGATGGGATCCAGTCCCTGCTGCACCAGCAATTCATTGGTCTTACTAAAATGTTTACATCCAAAGAACCCTTTGTCTGCGCTGAAGGGAGAGGGGTGTGCTGCTTTCAGTACATAGTTTCTGGTTTCATCTATCAATGCCTGTTTTTCCTGAGCAAACTTTCCCCAGAGCAAAAAAACCACTCCTTGCTTCTCAGCAGAAATTTTACGAATCACTGCATCGGTAAAATCCATCCAGCCAATTCTTGCATGACTGGCTGGTTCATTGGCCCTGACAGTTAGTACAGCATTTAGTAACAATACCCCCTGTTTTGCCCAGGAACTAAGGTTTCCGGTTGTTGGTATGGGCATGCCGATATCCTGCTGCAGTTCTTTGTAAATATTCACCAAAGAGGGTGGCAGTTTTACTCCCTCGGGTACCGAAAAACTCAATCCATGTGCCTGACCCGGCCCATGATAAGGGTCCTGCCCCAGAATAACCACTTTAAGAGAATGATAGGGGGTGCTGTTAAATGCATTAAAAATAAGGGGCCCGGGGGGATAAATAACGGCTTTGGTTGCTTTCTCCGTTCGTAAATGAAGCGCTATCTTCTGAAAGAATGGTTTTTCAAACTCCTTGGAGAGCAATTCTTTCCAGCCTTCTTCCATTTGAACATTCATAGGGCAATTTAATAAAAAAGCCCCACAGAAATCGAGGGGCTTTCGTGATTCGGATTGGATTCGAACCAATGACCTACTGCTTAGAAGGCAGTTGCTCTATCCAGCTGAGCTACCGAACCAGTTTTGGAGGTGCAAAATAAAGGATTTTTTTTTACTAAATCAAACTGCATTTCAAATTGGGCAGATAAATTCTAAATCAGTTTACTTTGCAGCAAACGATTGCCTTCATGAGCTATAATTATCTTCCTTTAGACAGCAAGCCTCTGAATTTCCAGCAAATAAAATATTTACTAGACTTTGACCAGCAGGTTTCTATCACTTTTGACGCTCATGAAAAAATTCTGGCCTGTAGAAATTTTGTAGATGAAAAAATGAAGGACTCCGGATCAAAATATTACGGGGTCAACACGGGTTTTGGATACCTGCAGAATGTACAAATCAGTAACGATCAGATTGAACAACTTCAATACAACCTGATTGTATCACACTCCTGTGGGTTGGGAGAGGAAGTTCCGGAACCCATTGTGAAACTGATGATGATGCTCAAAATAAAACAATTGAGCTATGGCTATAGCGGAGTGCATATCAATACAGTTATCCGTTTGATGGATATGTACAACCAGCAGATTTTTCCGGTAATTTATACCCAGGGCTCATTGGGTGCTTCCGGAGACCTGGCTCCATTGAGCCATATGAGCCTGCCTTTACTGGGATTGGGCGAAGTGAATTGCAAAGGAGTAAGAATGTCTGCAGCTGAAGCCCTTAATTCCATGGGCTGGGAGCCGATTCATTTGCAAAGCAAGGAAGGACTGGCATTGATTAATGGAACCCAGTTCATGAATGCATATGGGCTGTATTGTTTAAAAAAAGCAGAACATTTATTAAAAATGGCCGACCTGATTGCGGCATTGTCCATAGATGCTTTTGATTGTGTTACTGAACCCTTTCATGAAGCAATACATTCCATAAGATCACACCAGGGACAAATGGATACAGCCGGAAAAATCAGAAATTATCTGAGTGGTAGTTCCATTGCCGCTCAGCCTAAATCACAGGTTCAGGATCCATATTCTTTCCGATGTATACCCCAGGTTCATGGAGCCAGCAAAGATGCATTTAATCATATACTGGCTGTATTCATGCAGGAAGTAAATTCAGTAACCGACAATCCCAATGTTTTTCCTGAACTGGATCTGATTTTAAGCGGGGGCAATTTTCATGGTCAGCCTCTTGCCATCAATCTGGATTATCTCTGCATTGCCATGAGCGAGATCGCCAGTATATCAGAAAGAAGAACTTATCAGTTGATTTCCGGACAGCGTAACCTGCCCTTGTTCCTGGTAAAGAATGCCGGATTGAATTCAGGGTTCATGATCCCCCAATACACAGCCGCGGGTATCGTTAGCGAAAACAAGCAATTGTGCACCCCTTCATCTGTAGATAGTATTTCCAGTTCTAATAACCAGGAAGATCATGTTAGCATGGGCGCCAATGCTGCCACCAAATGCTACCGGTTATTACTGAATGTTGAAAAAGTATTGGGTATTGAATTAATGACAGCTGCTCAGGCATTGGATTTCAGAAGACCCGGAACCAGTTCGCCAATACTCGAAAATTTGATGACAGTATTCAGAGAAACAGTCCGTTTTAATGATGCAGACAGAATTTTGCATACAGACATGGTAAATTCAATTAATTTTATCTCCCGTTATGAAACCGGGAAACTCTAGATTATGAAAAAATGGATATTGGCATTCATCGTTTTTGCCTCTGTACAATTGGCAAATGGACAAAATGTTCCTCAAAAATTATCTGAAAAAGTAACTGTTATATTCCCTGTTAAGCCCGAAGAAAAATCTGCCAACGGTGCTACTGTTTATTTTGCTTCAGATAAAGACAGTACAAAATCTTACGGTGCACTGGTATTTGATTTAAGTGCGATGGGTTTAATGGGCGATCCAATCGAAATGATGGGAGAGGGATTCTGGGAACAATTAAAAGCGGGCATGAGCAGTCAAATGGCTGGTGCAAATATCAATAAAGATATGATCACCAAATTCAAAGACAAAAACAGCCTGTATATAGAAATAGACGGAACCAATGCTGCCGATGCCAATCTGAAAGGCAAGAAAGCATTTGGATACATTTTCTTTATGGGGCCTGTTTTACACCAGGTATTGTATTATTCTACCAATAAAGATGCAAAGGCTGAAGATGCCAAATCTTTTTTTGACAGTGTTGAAATAGGAAAATAATTAAGAAAAATTAAGGGATGAGCAGCGAAGAGAAGAGTTTAAATTTTATAGAAGAAATTATAGAAGCCGATTTAGCCAGCGGGAAACACCAATCCATTACTACCCGTTTCCCTCCTGAGCCAAACGGATACCTGCATATCGGACACGCCAAAAGCATTGTTTTGAATTTTGGTCTTGCGTTGAAATACGGGGGTACTACCAATTTACGTTTTGATGATACCAATCCTGTTACAGAAGATACGGAATATGTTGAAAGCATTAAGAACGATGTAAAGTGGTTGGGATTCAACTGGGCCAAGGAATTATATGCTTCTGATTATTTTGATCAGCTTTATGACATGGCCTTATTGCTAATAGACAAAGGTTTGGCTTATGTAGATGATAGTACCAGTGAGGAAATTGCCACACAGAAAGGAACGCCAACCGTACACGGCACCAGAAATAAATATGCCGAAAGAACGCCAGCTGAAAACAGAGCATTATTTGAAGCCATGAAAGCTGGAGAATTTCCGGATGGTGCCAAAGTTTTGAGAGCCAAAATAGATATGAGTTCTCCCAATATGTTATTGAGAGATCCCATTATTTACAGAATCAAGCATGCAAAGCACCACAGAACCGGAGACAAATGGTGCATTTATCCTATGTACGATTTTGCGCACGGGCAAAGTGATTCTATAGAAAAAATTACGCACTCTATTTGTACGCTTGAATTTGTTCCACACCGTCCCTTGTATGACTGGTGTATTGAAAACCTGAATACATTCCCTTCCAAACAATATGAATTTGCCCGCTTAAACATGACCTATACCGTTATGAGTAAGCGTAAGCTATTGCAATTGGTAAATGAGAAAATGGTAAACGGATGGGATGATCCCCGTATGAGCACTATCAGCGGAATGCGTAGAAGGGGCTATCCTGCAGCAGCAATAAGAGAGTTTTGTGATCGTATTGGTGTTGCCAAAAGAGATAACCTGATTGATGTGGGTTTGCTGGAGTTTTGTGTGAGGGAAGAGCTCAACAAGACGGCTCAGAGAAGAATGGTCGTGTTTGATCCCCTTAAAGTAATCATTACCAACTATACGAAGGAGTCTGAAGAATTGACAAGTGAAAACAATCCGGAAGATCCCAACGGGGGAGTCAGAAATGTTCCATTCAGCAGAGAGATTTGGATAGAGCGGGAAGATTTCATGGAAATTCCACCAAAGAAATATTTCAGATTGGCTCCCGGACAAATGGTTCGATTAAAAAGTGCCTATATTATTAAGTGTGAAGAGGTCATAAAAGATGAGCAAGGAAATTTAGTTGCACTTCATTGTACCTATATACCAGAAAGCAAGAGTGGATCTGATACCTCCGGAATACATGTAAAAGGGACATTGCATTGGGTTAGCGCTGCACATGCCATTCAGGCTGAAGTAAGATTATATGACCGGCTGTTTAAAGTGGAAGATGTGGCCAACGCCGAAGGCGATTTCAAAGACCATATTAATCCGGATTCTTTGCAAATTATTTCAGGAGCTTACGCAGAACCTGCTTTGGCTGATGACCCATCAGGACTGGCTTTTCAGTTTTTAAGAAAGGGCTATTTTGTACAGGATCCAGACAGCAGTAAATCCAAACTGGTCTTTAACAGAACCGTTACGCTGAAAGATGCCTGGGCAAAGGAAGTAAAGAAAGGGTAATTGGCACTTAAATTAACATTTCAGAGTGAAATAGTTTCAGTGGGAATAATCATTTTTGATTAAAAATCAATATGAAAAAAACACTGCTACTTTTCCTTTGTTTTGTGTTGTCTTGTGGTTTGCTTAATGCTCAATTTGGTTCGTCTAACCAACAATTAATTAATGGCTCACTTATATTTAGCCCAAATTCAAGTAAAAGCCAGCCCAACTTTAGCAATCAACAGAACAATCTTTTTTTGGGTCTTGGTTTTGGCTATGGCCGTTTTTATAAAAAAAATGTACTGACTTTTTTTAGTCTGGGGTATAATTACAGTAACTTCAAAAATCTCAACAACAATCAGGAAGTAACCACTGTAGGTAACGGGTTTAATATAGGCTATCGGCAAGTCCACTATAAAGAACTTGCCAAAAAATTCTTTATAGGACTAAGTTTCGGAGGCGGTTTCAACATTCAATCCAATACCCAGAAATTGTCATCCAACCCTTTAAGAACCAATTCTTATGGAATGAACGTAGGTATAGCTCCGATTCTTAGCTATCAAATAACTGAAAGATTGGTGATTAATTTACAACCCAATACTAGTTTTGCGGATTTAAATTACTCATACAGTTCAACAAAAGACAATACAGGTATGCTCTCAAAAACCAATGGGGTAAATTTCAGTGCCGGGTTCTTTAATGCACCCCTAAACAATCTGAGTTTTGGTATAAACTATTTGCTTAAATAAAAGGCAGATAAAACTAATAGTATTTCAAAGGATTTCGCTTAGCTGCAAAAACATAATTTTTGATGTTTTTCCAAAAAGCCAGAATCATGTATAAAATAATAGGAGAACCCATCGTCAGGAAGGAGATATAAATAAACCACATTCTGATTCTGGTGGATGCAATGCCCAGCTTTTCGCCTATAGAAGAACAAACTCCAAAAGCCTGCAGTTCCAGGAATTCTCTGATTTTATCCATTGTAATCCATTTTTTTTACCATAATTGAAATTACGTACAAAATTATCATTTCCTTGCAAATTTATTCGCATTCCTTTGATAGCCTACAGCTGAAATGATGTAAATTTGCGAGGCTTAGAAATAGATTCAACTCATAAAAAACATCACTTTATGGCTTTTGACATAGACATGATCAAAAAAGTGTACGCAGAAATGCCTGCCAAAGTAGATAATGCAAGAAAAACCTTAGGCAGACCACTTACTTTGTCCGAAAAAATTCTTTTTGCCCATTTACATGCAGATCAGCAACTGAGTAATTTTGAAAGGGGTAAAAGTTATGTAGATTTTGCACCTGATCGTGTAGCTATGCAGGATGCAACCGCTCAGATGGCGTTATTGCAGTTCATGCAGGCCGGACGTCCAAAAGCTGCCGTACCCTCTACGGTGCATTGCGACCACCTGATCACTGCCAGAAATGAAGCCAAAAAAGACCTTGAAGTGGCCAATGCTGAAAGCAAGGAAGTTTATGATTTCCTGGCTTCTGTGTCTAACAAATACGGTATTGGCTTCTGGAAGCCAGGAGCGGGTATTATTCACCAGGTGGTATTAGAAAACTATGCATTTCCGGGCGGTATGATGATTGGAACCGACTCTCATACGGTAAATGCCGGTGGATTGGGCATGGTTGCCGTAGGAGTGGGTGGAGCTGACGCTTGTGATGTGATGGCAGGATTACCTTGGGAATTGAAATGGCCTAAACTAATCGGTATTAAACTAACCGGTAAACTAAGTGGCTGGACTGCCCCCAAAGACGTTATTTTAAAAGTAGCTGGTATCTTAACCGTAAAAGGCGGAACCGGCGCTATTGTTGAATATTTTGGTGAAGGCGCAGCAGCCATGAGCTGTACCGGTAAGGGTACCATTTGTAATATGGGTGCTGAAATTGGCGCAACCACTTCTACATTTGGATACGATGAAAGCATGAGCCGTTACCTGAAAGCTACAGGAAGAGAAGAAGTGGCGCAAATGGCGGATGGCGTAAAAGCATATCTGAATGCTGACCCTGAAGTATATGCAGAGCCTGAAAAATATTTCGATCAGGTAATTGAAATCAACTTAAGCGAATTAGAACCCCATCTAAACGGACCTTTCACTCCGGATTTGGCAACGCCTATTTCCAAGATGAAAGAAATGGCTGCAGCCAATGGCTGGCCTACTAAAGTAGAAGTGGGTTTAATTGGTAGCTGTACAAACAGCTCTTATGAAGATATCAGCAGAGCCGTAAGTCTTGCCAAGCAGGTTGCAGAGAAAGGATTAACACCCAAAGCACAATATACCATTACCCCTGGTAGTGAGCAGGTACGTTACACCATTGAACGCGACGGATTCCTGGAAGTTTTTGATAAAATAGGCGCTACTGTTTTTGCCAATGCCTGTGGTCCTTGTATTGGAATGTGGGATAGAATGGGAGCAGAGAAGCAGGAGCGCAATACCATTGTGCACAGCTTCAACAGAAACTTTGCCAAGCGTGCAGATGGCAACCCTAACACACTTGCATTTGTAGCGAGCCCTGAACTGGTAACCGCTTTAGCCATTGCAGGAGATTTAACTTTCAACCCAATCACAGATACTTTAACCAACGATAAAGGAGAGCAGGTAAAACTGGATGAACCTACTGGTATGGAATTACCTGCAAAAGGGTTTGCTGTAGAAGATGCGGGCTATCAGGCACCTGCAGAAGATGGAAGTAAAGTAAATGTTCAGGTAGATCCTGCCAGCAAGCGTTTACAATTACTGGATCCATTTGCAGCTTGGGAAGGAACGGATCTGAAGGGATTAAAGCTGTTGATTAAGGCGAAAGGTAAGTGTACCACCGACCATATCTCTATGGCAGGTCCATGGTTAAAATTCCGTGGCCATTTGGATAATATTTCCAACAATATGTTGATTGGTGCTGTAAACTTCTTCAATGAAAAAACAGACAATGTAAAGAACCAGTTAACGGGTGAATACGGTCCTGTTCCAGCTACACAAAGAGCTTACAAAGCGGCAGGAATCGGATCCATTGTAGTTGGAGATGAAAACTATGGAGAAGGTAGTTCAAGAGAACATGCGGCAATGGAGCCACGTCATTTGGGTGTTCGTGCTATTTTGGTAAAATCATTTGCACGTATTCACGAAACCAATCTGAAAAAGCAGGGTATGCTGGCTTTAACCTTTAACGATAAAGCCGATTACGATAAAATTCAGGAAGATGATACCATCAGCATTGAGGGTCTTACCGAATTTGCTCCAGGTAAGTCTTTGACAGTTGTTTTACAACACAAGGACGGATCAGTGGATTCAGTCGTTGTAAATCATACTTACAACGCACAGCAAATTGAGTGGTTCAAAGCGGGTGGCGCGTTGAATATTATTCGCAAACAAGTAGCCGGCAACTAATTCCGGAAAAAATACACGAGTCCCACTGAGTTTCAGTGGGACTTTTTTATTCAATTATTATTTTGTTTTCTGACCCGATCTCTAATCATATTATACCTGATCATTTTTGGTTCTTATATTCTCTGGACAAGACAGCCAGATTATTTTGATGGTGAAAAATATCCGGCAACCATTCAAATGGTTCAGGATAGTGCCAGTGGAAAAAGCATACCAATGGCATTCTATTCCATTGGCATTCATCATTATCGTATTGATGTTCATTATCCATTGATTTCTTATCAGCCAGGACAAAAAGTTACCGTTATTTTTGAATATGCACATCCTTCAAAAGCAAAAGTGTATCGGTTCTGGGGATACTGGATACTTTGGGAAGAATTAATCGGATCCATTGTAGCCCTTATTGCATTGTTTCAGGTAGCAGTTTCTATTACCAGTAATCCCAGTGCAGGATCTTTAAAGGAGCAACTTGCCTACCAACCGGAGAAAAAAACCAAATACGATTAATGCGAATGAATAACTTAGTTAAATAATTCAGATTATGAAAAAAGGAATTTCAATCCTTACACTACTATTGCTTTTAGTGGCATTTGCCTGTAATAAACATCCATATAAATCCACCAACAAAGTATATAAACAACAGGTTAAAACCTATCTCGGAAAAATTGGAGCAATTCCACCCGTTAGCATTTTATCAGACACCATACCCCCTTCGCCTTATTGGGTGGGTACAACTAATTTTGGTATCCGTAAACCCAGTTATGTAATTATACATCACACCGCACAACACTCAACGGAACAGACCCTTAAAACATTCACACTTCCCAGAACAGCAGTAAGTGCACACTATGTAATTGGCAGCGACGGTAAAGTATACCAGATGCTGAATGATTATTTCAGGGGTCAGCACGCCGGAGTAAGCAGATGGGGAAATCAACTCGATATGAACTCTGCGTCCATCGGTATTGAATTGGATAATAATGGATTTGAATATTTTGAAGAAGCACAGATTAATAGTTTATTGGTTGTATTGGGCAAACTGAAGAAAGACTATTCCATTCCTACTGCTAATTTCATTGGTCATGGAGATATAGCTCCAACAAGAAAGAATGACCCCAATTGGCGATTTCCCTGGAAACTATTGGCTGAAAAGGGTTTTGGATATTGGTATGATGAAAAGAGAGATTCCGTCCCGGACAGTTTTGATCATATAACTGGCCTGAGAATTGTAGGATATGATATCAAAGATACCAGTGCAGCCATTGTTGCTTTTAAGAGACATTTTTTACAGGATACAACTAAAGGGATGACTCCGCTGGGGAGGGAGATATTATTCAACCTTCATAAAAAATATTTTTAAGGATGTAAACAATCATGGGTTATGCGGCGGTTAGTAATGCTGTGGATTTTTAGTTTACTGATTTTCTCACTTGAGGCAAATGCGCAGTTATTACCTGACATTGAAATCATCAGAACCCTTGAAGAAAGTGACCACTATATTGCAAAAGGTCAATCCCAAAAAGCCTTGATAGCATTGCACAAAGGCTTACAACTAAAAAATACAACAGAAAGCGATACGCTACTGTCTCACTTATACAACAATATAGCCATCGTTTTAGCACGATACAATAATTTCACAGCAGCCATGTCCTGCTTTCATAAAGCAGGTGAAATTGAAGCCACTTACAATTATAAAAAGCGTGGCAAACGGTTTATCTCACAGTTCAGTTACCAAGTGAACTATGGAAGGGCAGATGCCGAAAACATTATTAATGACGATATACTAGAATTGATGATACAGGCTCATATTAACCAGCCTACTTTGAAAAGTTCAGAAGAAATTGAGTCAGAACCCATTGAACCATTCAGTATAGTGGATGCATTTTTAGACAATAAATTTTCCAGCCATTATGCAGTGATGATTCTGATAAAACAACCCATTGCCGGTCAAAAAAAGACCAATACTGGTTTGGGGGAAGTAGGTCATGCTTTCATCAGTCTCATCAAATACAATGAAGATTTGTCCGCAGTCAATAAGACTTTCGGATTTTACCCGGAATCCGGCTTATTGATTCCTGTAAATCCCTTGGCACCTAAGGCAAAATCGGTGATAAAAGACGACTCCTTTCATGACTGGGATCAATTATTAGGCAAAATGGTCAGCAAAGCGCAGTTTGAACAGATGCTGGAATATATAGACCACAATATTTCCAATCAATACCATCTGAATAAATACAATTGCTCAGACTTTGCCTTGACCCTTGCCCGTATTGCTGCTATTAATATTCAGGAAACAGAAGGTTCATGGCCATTGGGTAAAGGAGATAACCCTGCCTATATGGGACAAAGTGTGCTGGGCCGCAAATTTCTGAATCTGGAAACCCAAAGCAAAGAAGGACTATTTACCTGTAGTAACAACTTGTTTATCAAAAGATCCGGTAAGTAATTTTTTTCAGCAACAAAGCGCTTCCTAACGCTTGTTAGCTTATTTTTGCGCCATAAAATTTATAACCATGCAATTTCAGTTGAGCGAAGAACATTTGATGATACAAAAAGCGGCAAGAGACTTTGCCCAGAACGAATGTAAACCAGGTGTGATTGAGAGAGACGAACACCAGAAATATCCGTATGAACAGGTAATGAAACTGGCAGAATTAGGCTTTATGGGTATGATGGTAAGTCCGGAATATGGTGGTGCTGGAATGGATACCCTGAGCTATGTTTTAGCCATGGAAGAGATCAGCAAGGTGGATGCAAGTACCAGTGTAAGCATGAGTGTAAACAATAGCCTTGTATGCTGGGGATTGGAAACATTTGGTAATGAAGAGCAAAAGAAAAAATACCTGACCCCATTGGCACAGGGAAGAAAAGACAATGCCTTATTCATTGGAGCCTTTTTGTTAAGTGAGCCTGAAGCAGGTAGTGATGCAACCAGTCAGCAAACTACTGCAGAAGACAAAGGTGATCATTACTTATTGAATGGTACCAAAAACTGGATTACCAATGGTTCTACTGCATCCGTATATTTGGTGATTGCTCAGACTGATCCTGCAAAAGGAAGCAAGGGCATCAATGCATTTATTGTAGAGAAAAACTGGCCGGGAGTAACTGTTGCTGCAAAAGAAAACAAATTAGGTATCAGAGGTAGTGATACCCATACTATCTTGTTCAACGATGTAAAAGTGCCAAAAGAAAACCGTATTGGGGAGGATGGATTCGGATTCAAATTTGCAATGAAAACGCTAGCTGGCGGAAGAATCGGTATTGCTTCTCAGGCATTGGGTATTGCCAGCGGGGCTTATGAACTTGCCCTGGCATACAGTAAGCAAAGAAAAGCGTTTGGTAAAGAGATTATGCATCATCAGGCCATCCAGTTTAAACTGGCAGATATGGCTACCCGCATTGAAGCTGCACGTTTGCTTTGCTTAAAAGCAGCTTGGGAAAAAGACAATGGTTTAGACTATACCTTAAGTTCTTCTATGGCCAAAGTATATGCCAGTGAAGCTGCCATGTGGGTTACTACCGAAGCCGTTCAAATTCATGGTGGATACGGCTTTGTGAAAGAATACCACGTTGAACGTTTGATGCGCGACGCCAAAATCACACAGATTTATGAAGGTACCAGCGAGGTTCAAAGAATTGTGATCAGCAGAAGTATTTTAAAATAATCGGGTGATTAATAGTGATGTATCAATGTCAGTAAACACAGTTGCATACAAAGAAATTATTGATCAGTTTTTGCTCACAGACACGACATTGGTGGCTGTGAGCAAAACCAAACCCAACGAAGATATTCTGGCTCTTTACCATTTAGGCCAAAGGGATTTTGGCGAAAATTATGTGCAGGAATTAGTAGATAAGGAAGCCGCGTTACCCAAAGATATTCGTTGGCATTTTATTGGGCACCTGCAATCAAATAAGGTAAAATACATAGCCCCCTTTGTTCATCTGATTCACGGAGTGGATAGTTTGAAACTACTACGCGAGATCAACAAACAAGCCGCAAAGTGCAACAGGATTATACCCTGTCTCTTACAGATTTATATTGCGAAAGAAGAAACAAAATTCGGTTTAGATGAAGGGGAACTTGTAGAAATTTTAGATACGATTTCATCTTTACCGAATATTCAAATTCGTGGATTCATGGGTATGGCTTCTTTTACAGAAGACTCTGGTGTGATTCAAAATGAGTTCCGCAATCTGAGTCAGTTATTACAGAAATATCAATTCAGGATTGAGGAACATTCAGGAGCCAATCCAATTTTATCCATGGGCATGAGCGGAGATTATGCCATTGCCATTAAAGAGGGGAGTACCATGGTGAGAATTGGCAGTATGCTATTTGGTGCCAGAAATTATACTAAATAAAAAAGACGAATCAAATGATTCGCCTTTTTATATTCCCTAATTTATTCTACAAAGTTTCCTTCAACCATTTGAAGAATTCACGTTGCCAAACAAGCCCGTTCTGGGCAGTGGAAACCCAGTGATTCTCACCTGGCAGATAAAGTAGTTTACTTTTAATACCACGTAGCTGAGCGGCCTGAAATGCCTGTAAGCCCTGTTCTATTGGAACCCTGAAATCCATGCCTCCCTGCACAATCATAATTGGCGTATTCCATTTGGCCACATGATTGATTGGATTCTGAACTCCATAGGATTTTTCTGTTGCCGGATTTTTATCCCAATAGGCACCGCCATAATCAAAATTCACAAACCACAATTCTTCCGTTGTTCCATACATACTTCTGGTATCAAAAATGCCATCGTGTGAAATAAAGGTTTTAAAACGATTGTCATGTATTCCAGCCAACATAAATACAGAGTAACCACCATAACTTGCTCCTACACATCCCAGTCTGTCTTTATCAACAAAAGATTCTTTACTGATTGCATCAATAGCCGACAAATAATCCTTCATAGCCTGTCCGCCATGATCCTTACTGATATCTTCATTCCATTTTGTTCCATGCCCTGGCATACCTCTTCTGTTGGGTGCTACAATAATATATCCCTGAGAAGCCATCAATTGAAAATTCCATCGGAAAGAATAAAACTGTGTTAATGGACTTTGCGGCCCTCCCTGACAATACAATAGGGTAGGATATTTATTTGAGGGATTAAAGTTGGGCGGATAAATCACCCAAACCAACATCTTTTTGCCATCCGTTGTTGACACCCATCTTCTTTCTGTTTTACATTTTGCAATGGTTTGATAAAACGCATCATTCACATGCGTCAACTGTTTCATTGATTTGTCCTTCAGATTCAGGGTATATAATTCAGACGCTGTGTTCATATCTGTTCTGGAAAGTACCAATGTATTTTCTGATTGCGCTACAATACCAGTAATGTCAAAATCGCCACTGGTTAATTGATGAATAACCGGGAGTATTTTAGTTAATCCGGTATTGTTTACCTGAAACAATTGAAGCGTTCCGTTTACAGGAGCCCAGAAAAACAAGGACTTGCCATCTTCGCTCCATTTAAATCCCTCCACATGAATATCATCCCTGTGAGCAGTAAGATTTACCGGGAATTTCCCATTTACTAGTACTACCAGATCCTGTTTGTCTGCCTCAAATCCATCTCTCTTCATTTGCATCCATGCAAGGGTTCCTGCTTCATTAAATTGCGGCGATACATCGTATCCCTTATTAGATGCGGTTAAATTCTGCGTGACACCTGTTTCAATATTGTACTCATAAAGGTCTGTATTGGTGCTAACCGCATAGGCCGTTCCCTTCTTTTTCTTTGCCACATAAACAATACGCTTGCCGTCCGGATGCCAGACAAAGTCTTCATCCCCACCAAAAGGTTTGGTGGGTGCATCATAAGGCTCGTTAGGCATAATATCTTTTCCCTCACTTGATTTACCATTCTGGTAGGGCGCAAAAAAAACATGGCTGTATTTGCCATCTTCCCAGGTATCCCAGTGACGGTAATTCAATGATGTATAAATCTGGGCATCCGATTTGGGTAAATCAGGATACAATTCTTTACCCTCTATTTTGTCAATTTTTACTTCATCGCTATACAAAATATGTTTGCCATCCGGAGAGATCCGGTCATTGCTGGTGATGCTTTCATTTGGAGCCAGTTCAACAGGATTTCCGCCAGATAATGGAATCCTGTATCGCTTACGATTCATTTTATTATTGGTTACATCCGGAGTGGCAACTGTGTAAACAATAAAATTTTTATCCTTACTGATACCAACAGGAGAGACCCGCTGAATCTGCCATAGTTTCTCAGGAGTCAGCATTTCCTGAGCAGGCAATTGCTGAAATGCCAAAGCAAGAAGCCCGATGAAAATTTTTCTCATATTTATTTTTTTGCTGTTTTGGCATAATCCAAAACAAGATGCACAAATGCTTTAACTCCTACATCCAGACGTGTATCACTAATCATAAAGCCGGGCGTATGATGATCAGGAGCGGAGCTTGTATTGGGGAACTGCGGATCTCTGGCCCCCAGGAAAAAGAAAAAAGAAGGTGCTTTGGTTCCAAAATAAGAGAAATCTTCTGCGCCTGTTACCCAATTGGTCAGCTGTACGTTTTCTGCACCCCCTGCTGCTTTGTGCAAGGCAGGTAAGATTTGCGCTACCAGGGCAGGATCACTGTAGGTAACCAGGGTTTTGGTATCAATCATTACTTCGGCAGTTGTTCCATTGGCTTCTGCAATATTTTTTGCAATCAGTTTAATTTTTTCGTGAACATTTTTTTGCACCTGACCATCCAGTGTGCGAATCGTTCCTTCCATCATGGCTTCCTCCGGAATAATATTAGCCCTTACTCCGGATTGGATTCTACCCACTGAAACCACTACCGGGGCTTGCGTAATATCAATATTCCTGCTGACAATGGTTTGTAGTGCCTGTACAATTTCTGCGCTCACAACAATCGGATCAATGGAATTCCATGGATAGGCTCCATGACTTTGCTTCCCTTTTACTTTAATGGTGAACCAATCGGAAGAAGCCATAGTTGCTCCGGGCTTGTAATAAATTTTTCCAAGGTCATATTTAGAATTGATATGAATACCAAAAGCTGCATCCACTTTAGGATTGTCCATTGCGCCTTCCTTTATCATCAGCGCAGCACCACCTTCTTCGTCTCCGGGAGGGCCTTCTTCAGCCGGCTGAAAAAGAAATACAACTGTTCCGCTGATTTCATTTTTTATCTTGCTTAACACTTCTGCCGCACCCAGTAACATGGCAATATGTGAATCGTGTCCACACGCATGCATAACGGGAACGGTTGCACCATTGTACTCACCTTTGGCTTTGGAAGCAAATGGGAGTCCGTTTCTTTCTTCCACAGGTAATCCATCCATATCGGCTCTTAATGCAACCACAGGCCCAGGTTTACCACCTTTTAATACACCAACGATACCTGTCTTTGCTACCTTCCTTGTGCTGATGCCTAAACGTTGCAAAGTCTCTTCCACTTTTTTGCTGGTATTGAACTCTCTGTTACCCAATTCAGGATGTTCATGGAAGTATCTTCTCCACTCCACAACTTTGGGAGTTACTTCATTAAACAAGGGCTCAAGTGGGAGAGCCGTTTTTTGTGCAGATGCCGCACTACTGATAAATAGTGCTAGTACCAATGCTTTTTTCATATAGTCAACGATTAGCTATTGAAGATACGTTTTAGCAACGAGGAATAAAACAAGACTGTATAAATTATTCAGCGGAATTTGCCTCGATATTGTATTTTTATTCAAACATATTCATATGAAAAAAATCCTGATAAGTACCCTTTGTCTTGCCACCATTTCCTTTTCAGCTGTTCATGCTTCCGGCATAGAAATTGGCACTGAGATGAATAAAGCGAATAATAAAAGCATATCTGGTAGTCCTTCGAATAGTCAATCCAACTGGGATGATGCTGTTGTAACGGATGCCATGTCAAATTTTAAAAGCTTATCCAGAGTTGAAAGAAAAGCAAGAGTAAAAGAGGCCAAAAAATACCTAAAAGAATACAAAGCCAATGCTGCAAATGCCACAGGTTCCAACGACAAGGTTTTATTGGCCATTTTAGCTATCTTATTACCACCGCTTGCTGTTTATTTACATCAAGGTACTACCAATGACACATTCTGGATTAGTGTATTACTAACGCTTTTATTCTGGCTACCAGGTGTAATTTTTGCGTTGATCACCGTACTGTAACCTACACTTTTTATTTATGTTCCCCATACACTTGGCGAAGTACATCTGCTATTTCGCCAAGTGTACAATAAGCTTCAACGGCTTCCAGTACAAAAGGCATGATATTCTGCGTCCCTTCAGCAGCTTCCTTAATTTGCTGCAGACATTTTTGAACACGCAATGCATCTCTGTTCGCTTTTAATTCAGCAAGTCTGGATGATTGTAACTGCCGTATAGAATCGTCTATTTTAAAGCCAGGGACAGGGGTCTCCACATCAACCGTAAACTTATTGACCCCTACAATAATTTTTTCACCGCTTTCTATACTGCGCTGATATTCAAAAGCACTTCTGGCAATTTCATCCTGCATGAATCCCTCTTCAATGGCACTTACACTGCCGCCCATGGCATCAATTTTATTCATGAGCTCCCATGCTTTCTGCTCAACTTCATTGGTAAGGGACTCCACAAAATAGCTGCCTGCTAAAGGATCCACCGTATCTGGTATACCACTTTCAAATGCAACAATCTGTTGTGTTCTTAATGCAATCCTTGCGGCTTCTTCCGTTGGCAAACTCAAGGCTTCATCGTATCCGTTCGTATGTAAGCTTTGTGTTCCTCCAAGCACTGCAGCAAGGGTTTGAATGGTTACTCTGCTGATATTATTCAAAGGCTGTTGTGCTGTTAAAGTAGCACCACCCGTCTGTGTATGAAATCGAAGCATCATGGCCTTTTCATCCGTTGCTCCCAGGTCTTTCATAATGGTTGACCACATTTTTCTGGCAGCCCTGAACTTGGCCACTTCTTCAAATAAGTTGTTATGCGCATTAAAAAAGAATGATAAGCGTTTTCCAAAAACATTAATATCCAGTCCTTTTGCCACCGCAGCCTGTACGTAAGCTTTTCCATTACTTAAGGTAAATGCAATTTCCTGTACAGCAGTACTTCCTGCTTCACGGATATGGTACCCTGAAATGGATATCGTATTCCATTTGGGCAAAGATTGACTGCACCATTCGAAAATATCTGTGATGATGCGCATGGAAGGTTTGGGAGGGTATATATAAGTGCCTCTTGCAGCATATTCTTTTAAAATATCATTCTGAATGGTACCGGCCACTTTTGTTAAATCGGCTCCCTGCTTTTTAGCCAAAGCAACGTACATAGCCAATAAAATAAAACCTGTGGCATTAATCGTCATAGAGGTACTTACTTTCTCCAGCTCAATGCCTTTGAATAATAATTCCATATCGGCAAGACTATCAATGGCAACACCCACTTTTCCTACTTCACCTTCTGCCAGTGAATGGTTACTGTCGTATCCAATTTGAGTGGGCAAATCAAAAGCCACACTTAATCCCATAACCCCCTGACTTAACAAATAATGGTACCGTTTATTACTTTCTTCCGCAGTGGAGAAACCAGCATATTGGCGCATTGTCCAAAGCTTTCCCCTGTACATATCCGGCTGAACACCACGGGTGTAAGGATATTGACCAGGTTGATTATCCAATCCTGAAATTTGCTGAATATCTGCGGATGTATAACAGGTTTTGATATTGATACCGCTATCTGTTTTCTTATTCTCTGGCATAAGTCAAAATTAAAATTACAATACTTGTTTTGCTTCAAAACTCAAGGCTTCAGCGACCAATTCGTGTAAATCGGCATCAGGATTCACCATTAGATACTGCAATATAGCTTTCTGCAAATCAAGGCCAGATGCCTGTTCCGGCAACTGTTGCGTGATCTGATGGATGATTTGAAGGTTTTTCTCCTTCAGATTTTTTACCGCTTTCCAGGAGGTAGGCTGAATATACATTTGCTGTGTAACATTGAAATCAAATTCCTCTCTGATTGTTTTGGTATAAAGTGCAGACAAGGCTCTGGAAGAAATGGCATCTGCCGGATTTCTGCTGATCAGGTTAGGAAGGGCAATTCGATCGGTTAACAATATAAGTCGTTCATAAGCCTGAAGGGGCAGGCCATTATTTCGTGCCGATTGCTGTTTTTCATAAATAACCAATCGTCTTTGCAGATAAATCAGGTAACCAGCCATAGCTGCAACTGAACAAGCCAATAACACGGTAATTATCATGGAATTATCCATTCTTCACAACTTTCTGCAAAGGTAGGGGTTGAACAAGGAATTCCTTGTATCGTAAATCCATTCTGTACAGGATTCTGACAAAATGGTAATTTTGTAAAATAAACGGAGTGTATGGAAACGACAATGAACACCACAATTCCTGTGACCCTGACTGAAGGTGCCATCACAGAAATTAAAAGATTAATGAACGAACCCGGATTTGATCATACGCAATTCTTAAGAATAGGAGTGAAGGGTGGCGGATGTAGTGGAATGACTTATGTTTTAGGTTTTGATCAAAAAGAAAAGGAAGATGATCAATTTGAAATTGATGGTATTCCCTGTATCATGAATAAAAGTCATGGTCTATATTTATATGGAATGGAAATAGACTGGCAGGGAGGATTGAACAGCAGAGGTTTTACATTCAGCAACCCTAATGCCAGCAAGACCTGCGGTTGTGGTACTTCTTTTGCAGTTTAAAGCCAGTGCCAACCTGCTGTTGATTCAGATGCATTTGTTGGAGTAATTCTATTGGCCATTCCGCACCACAGAATTACATGATGATAATAAAAAAGCCCCGATTTCAATCGGGGCTTTTTTTATTGATAAAGTTTACAAATGCTATTTGGCTTTTTCTTTTGAACCAAGGGCTCTGCCTGCTCCAAAATCTACTAAGAACGGAGCAGCAACAAAGATGGAAGAATAGGTTCCAGTTGCAACGCCAATCAACATTGCAAAAGCAAAACCTCTGGTAACTTCACCACCAAAGATGAAAAGTATCAGAATGGTTAGGAATACAGTTACAGATGTCATGATGGTTCTGCTCAAAGTTTCATTGATTGCTCTGTTAATAACAGCTGCATTAGGAGCACCTTTCATCAACCCAGAATCTTCTCTGATTCTATCATAAACGATAACCGTATCATTCATCGAGAATCCAATTACTGTTAGAATTGCTGCAATAAAGTGCTGATCAATCTCTAATGGGAATGGAACGAAATCTTTCAAGAAGCTAAATACAATCAAGGTTACAAATACGTCGTGCATTAAAGCAACAATGGAACCCAGAGAGTATCTCCAGTCGCGGAAACGAATAAATATGTATAAACAAATAACAATCACAGCAAATAATGTTGCTTTGGTTGCACCAGCTTTCAAGTCATCTGAAATAGTAGGCAATACTGTTTGAGACCCTTGTTTATAGCTGGTTTCAAATGTTTCAAAAGTTGTACCGGCAGGCAAGTATTTCTGCAAACCTTCGTATAACTTACGTTCAACTTCTGCATCTACATTGTTACCTGTTTCTTTGATTTTGAAAGAGGTAGTAATGTTCACCTGATTCTTTACATCAACCGTTTTGATAATTGGAGCTTCTCCAAAAACAGTTTTTAAATCTTCTCTGATTTGTTCAGGATCAACAGCTTTATCAAACTTCACCGTATAACTTCTTCCACCGGCAAATTCCACACCTTCATCAAAGCCATGGAAGAAAGATGCAATACCTAATACAAAAATGACAGCTGAAAGCATATAAGCATACTTTCTGTATTCAATGAATTTGAATGAGGTATGGTTGAAGATAACTTTTGAGATTTTGGTGAAATATTCAAAGTGTCTGTTCTTGTTGGTATACCAGTCAGAAATCAAGCGAGAAACTAGAATACCGCAGAATAAAGACAAAAGGATTCCGATTATTTGTGTAGTGGCAAAACCTAATACAGGGCCTAATCCAAAATAAGCCAAAATGATAGCTGTAAGAAGCGTGGTAATATGACCATCCAAAACGGGGGCCAATGAACGCTTGTAACCTTCATTTACGGCAGCAGAATAATTTTTACCCTTGGTTAATTCTTCTTTAATACGCTCAAAAATGATTACGTTGGTATCCACTGCCATACCAATGGTGAGTACAAGACCGGCAATACCAGGTGCTGTTAATGTGAAACCAAGGGCACTTAACACGCCAATTGTGAACAACAAGTTTAATATCAAAGCAATATTAGCAACCCATCCACCTGTATTAAAGTACAATAACATTAAGGCGAAAATCACCAGGAAAGAGATACCAAAAGAAAGGGCACCGCCTTTAATAGACTCACTACCCAAAGTTGGCCCTACTGTCTGGCTCTGAACAATTTTAGCAGGAGCAGGCAATTTACCGCTCTCTAAAATTTCAGATAAATCCTGTGCTTCTTTAATGGTATAGTTACCACTGATCTGAGAATTACCTGTAGTAATCGGGTCGTTCACATTTGGAGCAGAGTAGACAAAATTATCCAACACAATGGCAATTGGTTTACCCACATTTCTGGTTGTCATCTTAGCCCAGATATTGGAACCCACTTTATCCATATTCATTTTGATGGCAATTCTTCCGCGCTCATCATAATCCTGAGAAGCGCTGGCAATTCTGTCTCCTTCCAATTCTGCCTGACCGTTATCAAGGGTTTTGATTGCATATAGCATCAAAATATCTTTTGCTTTCGGATCATCCAATTCCGCCTTACCATACATGAATACCAGATTGGAAGGGAATTTGGTTTTAACAGATTCCAAAGCAAGGTAATCGTTCAGAGTACCAGTGTCTTTAGACTGAATGTATCCTAATGCAGCGGGGAATACAGGACGACCATTTTCTGCCTGATATGGCTGAGTCATCTGCATCAAACGCAAAATAGGATTCTCATTTGCTTTTAGGGTAGCTGAGTCTACTTTAGCAGCAGACTTACCGGCAACAGCAGAAATGGTAGCTGTTTTTGTTGTGTCCGCTTTAACAGTGGTTGCAGCTGTATCTGCTTTTGGTGCAGTAATAGCTGTTCCGTTCAGGTAATCCTGTACTGCTTTATCAGCGGCTACAATCCCTGCTTGCACATCTTTATTTTCCCAGGTGTACACTTCAAAAAACTGAAGGTTAGCTGTAGACTGTAAATAATTTCTTACTCGATCCTTGTCGTTAACACCAGCCAATTCAATATTGATTCTTCCTTTGGCAGGATCAGGATTGATATTGTTGGATGATACTCCAAAACGGTCGATTCTCGTTCTTAAAATTCTGTAGGTATTGTTGAAAGCAGCTTCCGCTTGTTTACGCAGGTAGTTCTCAACTTTTGCATTTGAATCCTCAATCTTAATGGCATTGGCACTCTTAGCAGAGAACAATGGAGCCAGCTTACCATCAGGGCTAACTTTTTTATACTCTTCTAAAAACAAAGTAATCAAATCTGCACCGCTATTGGCTTTTCTATCAACAGCTGCATTTAAAGCCTTATTGAAAATAGCATCTTTTGAATAATTGCTCAAAGACTTGATTAAACCATCCAGACCCACTTCCATGGTAACACTCATACCACCCTGAAGATCCAGACCCAACATTAACTCTTTTTCTTTGGCACTACGATAGGTAGTTAATCCAAAAGCCAATTTGGTGTCTTTGGTACTGTCCAGTAAACGGAACAATCTTGTTTTTTTCAATTCATCCAAAGAATCAGCATAAGCTGCCTGTAATTCCTTGTTGCCTGGATAAGCTTGTTCCGGAGTTGGGAACTTTTTAATCCATTCTGTAGCTTTCTTTTCCATCTCAGACTCATGGCTATTCACAAACCATGTGAACGATAATTGGTAAAGACAAATTAGCGTAAGTGCAATTGCAAAAAAACGCACTAAACCTTTCAGTTGCATATTAGTAACGGTTTACGATGTTTTATCCTGATTTTTTCAGGTTGGCAAAGATAGGGGAATGAGAGATTAATTCACAGTAACCTCAAAGTAAAGAGGGGTATTGGGGGGAATTGACCCTCTGCCAATACAGGAATAGGCTAAAGCGGAAGGAATAACCAGCCGGATCCGGCCTCCTCTTTTGATTAAGGGGATGCCAATTCTCCAGCCCTCAATAACCTGATTCAGACCAAAAGTGGCAGGGGTGGCATTGGCTTCAAAAGTAACGCCATTCAGAAATTTACCGGTGTAGATAGCCGCTACGGTAGAGTTGGCATCCAGGGATGCTCCTGTGCCCGGACTCATGATCTGGTAAAGCAACCCACTGGGATGCTCTGTATAGGTTATATTATTATCCGTACAAAACTTAACCATTGCGGCTTTTTCATTGGCCACAGGAACCGGCGTACAACCGGTATCTTCGGTTTTTCCACAAGAAATAGCCATTAAGGCCAGAAATCCCAATACAAACAATTTGCTTCTCATGCTCATTTTTAGTTTTTAAGACGCTGAACCTTACTGGTTGGCTGCATCATCATTCTTTATTTTTCTTTTTTTTGCGGCTATTTCCTGATAGCGCTGGTCATTCATTTCCCATTTGAATTTTCTGTATGCAAAAGCAATAAAAACGGATAGACCCAAAATGGCGAGAAAAAGCACAAAAGCACTCATTTTACTGTTGGCTTCCATGGTTGCCCGCTGATACCACCCCGAAAGAATTACGGAAAGGACTAATACGCCAATAGCAAATCCAGAGGATAGGCCCAGCATAAAGGCTTTCCGGCTGCTTTTTTCCTTCTCACTGTTTTCCTGCCAAAAGGCAAAAAATGTCTCGTCATCCATTTGCATCCCGCGAATGTAAGCAGGTTCAGGGAAATTTAGCCCCAAGGTGGAAACTTTTCTGGTACTGAAATTCTACCTACTTTGTATTAAAGTTATCCTTCATGAATCTCAGGAAAATCGCTGCCCCATATTATCTGTTTGTATTGCTGTTGCATTGTATTTTTTTAGGTTTGGAATGGACGATGGCATCCAAATTCACCAAACCTTTACTCATGCCGCTGCTCATTCTTTATCTATACAAGGCTTTAAAATCATCTTTTCCTGAGCTAGCTAAAACCGACCATAGTGGAAACATGCTGTCTGTGAGGCCAATAAATAAATCCATAATAGTGCTTGCTTTTGTTGCTTCATGGGCAGGAGACTTGTTTCTGATGTTTGAAGGTCAGTGGCTTTTTATCGCTGGGATGGTTTCCTTTATGACTGCCCATATCAGTTATTGTTATTTATTTAACCAGATACAGCCCTTTAAAAGAAAAAATGCAATGTATCCTGTTTTACTGGGCGCATTTGTTCTTCATTTGGGCACCGATGTTATGAACATAATCAGACCCAATCTGGGCGATTTATTGATTCCCGTATACATATATATGTTTGTGATTACGTTAATGGCGGTGTATGCTTTTATGACCATGGCGGTAAAAGACACTGAGTATTGTGGTAAATACTTTTTTGCTCCCGGCGCTGCATTTTTTGTGGTATCCGATATGATTCTGGCTCTTAATATTTTTGCGCTTCATGAACCATTTTTAGGCATTTGTGTGATGGTCACATATGGAATAGCGCAGTATTTGATAGCCAAAGGATTTTATAGTTATGTGCAAAGAACCTAAATACAGATAAATAAAAAGCCTCACAAAATTGTGAGGCTTTTTATACTTAGATACTATTGATATTAATAACCCATTCCGCCCATATCAGGAGCACCACCGTGTGCATGAGGAGCTTCTGGCTTTGGCTTATCAGCAATTACACACTCTGTAGTTAACAACATCGCAGCAATTGAAGCAGCATTTTCCAATGCAACACGAGAAACTTTAGTAGGATCAATTACACCTGCTTTAAATAAGTTCTCGTAAACCTCTGTACGAGCATTAAATCCAAAGTCTGCTTTACCTTCTTTAATTTTTTGAACAACGATAGAACCTTCAATACCACTGTTCACCACAATCTGACGCAATGGCTCTTCAATAGCTCTCTTTACAATCTGGATACCAGTTGCCTCGTCTTCATTTGAACCTTTTAATTTTTCAAGGCTTTCTACTGCACGGATATAAGCAACACCACCACCAGGAACAATACCTTCTTCCACAGCAGCTCTGGTTGCATGTAAAGCATCGTCTACACGATCTTTCTTTTCTTTCATTTCAACTTCAGTTGCAGCACCAACATACAATACAGCAACACCACCACTTAACTTAGCTAAACGCTCCTGTAGTTTTTCGCGATCGTAATCAGAAGTTGTATTTTCGATCTGAGCTTTGATTTGGTTTACTCTTGCAGTGATATCTGCTTTCTTACCCTTGCCACCAACAACGATGGTATTGTCTTTGTCAATAGTGATAGAAGCCGCCTGACCTAAGTAAGTTAAGTCTGCGTTCTCCAATTTAAAGCCTTGTTCTTCGCTGATAACAGTACCAGCAGTTAAAGTAGCAATGTCGGTTAACATTTCTTTTCTGCGGTCACCAAAACCAGGAGCTTTTACAGCAGCCACTTTAATGGTACCACGTAATTTATTTACCACCAATGTTGCCAATGCTTCACCTTCTAAATCTTCAGCAATGATTACCAATGGACGACCAGTTTGTGCAACTTTTTCCAGTATATGAAGAATGTCTTTCATTGCACTGATTTTCTTGTCGTAGATTAGGATATATGGATTCTGCATTTCAGCTTCCATTTTCTCACTGTTGGTTACAAAGTAAGGAGAGATATAACCACGGTCAAACTGCATACCCTCTACAACATCTACAGTTGTATCGGTACCTTTTGCTTCTTCAACAGTAATAACACCTTCTTTACCAACTTTCGCCATGGCAGTAGCAATCAACTTACCAATTTCGTTATCGCTATTAGCAGAGATAGTAGCTACCTGCTCAATTTTTTTAGTATCGTTACCTACAGCCTGAGATTGTGCTCTTAAGCTATCAACTACTTTAGCAACAGCTTTATCAATACCACGTTTCAAATCCATTGGATTGGCACCAGCAGCTACGTTCTTTAATCCTTCACTGATGATTGCCTGCGCCAATACAGTAGCAGTAGTAGTACCATCACCGGCAATATCTGCAGTTTTAGAAGCAACTTCCTTTACCATTTGAGCACCCATGTTCTCAATTGCATCTTCCAATTCAATTTCCTTTGCAACAGAAACACCGTCCTTAGTTACAGAAGGAGCACCGAATTTTTTCTCAATTACTACGTTACGACCTTTAGGTCCTAAAGTAACTTTTACTGCGTTGGCTAAAGTGTCAACGCCTTTTTTCATTTTATTTCTAGCTTCAATGTCAAAATAAATTTGCTTAGCCATATTTGATGTTTGTTATTTTAAAGAATATTTGTAATTAAAGAATAGCCAAAAGATCACTTTCTCTCATGATCAATAAATCCTGTCCTTCAATTTGAACTTCTGTACCTGCGTATTTACCGTATAATACAGTATCACCCACTTTTACAGTCATTGGCTCATCCGCTTTACCTTTTCCGGCAGCAACGATAACACCACGTTGTGGTTTCTCTTTTGCAGTATCCGGGATAATGATTCCACCAGCTGTTTTCTCTTCAGCAGCAGCAGGCTTTACAAGAACTCTGTCGTGCAGAGGAGTAACGTTGATTTTCTTAGCCATACGTTATAAATTTTGGTTAGTTATTTAAAATTTAAACTCCAAAAAGCCATAATTATGCCATTTCAATAAATAAGTCAATTTTTCAGTCTGAATGATAAAAACAGGTGTTTAAACCATTTTACTGTCAGAATCAGGGTAAAAGAGACTAAACAGGGGGTGCCAATATGCCAAAATTGCACTTTGTTGCATTTCTGCAGGCAGGATAGGCAAAATAGCTTAACTTTGCACCGTTTTAAAAGCTCTTATTAAATGATCAGCAGAAGAAATATCCGCGTTAAAGTGATGCAATTGCTCTACATGATGGAAGCCGCGGATGCCAATAATTCGTTTAAAAATCCCGTACAAACTTTAGAAAAGCAAATGGATAAAAGCCGGGAACTTTTTGTTTACCTGGTTTTTTTTATAGCAGAAGTTGCCAGATATGCAGAAGTAAGTGCCCAAAAAAGAGCTTCAAAGAATCTCCCCAGTCAAGCAGATTTGAATGTCAATATCAAGATTTCAGGTAACGATTTTATCTGGAATTTACTTGAAAACAAGGGCTATCAGATTTGCCTGGAACAGGATCATCCCGAAAAAATGTTAGATAAAAGCCTGGTTGCCCAGATTTTCCAGCAATTGACAGAACATCCGGTTTATGCAACTTATATAGCTGAAGAAAGCAGGGAAAAATCCAAAGAAAGAGAAATCATCAAAATAATATTTAGTGAGTTGATCTTGCCAAATGAACTTTTCATCTCTCACATAGAGGAATACTTTAATAACTGGGATGATGATGCAGAAATGATGGAACAGCTGGTTCTGACATTTATCCAGAAACCCAAATCCATCAAGTTCAACGAAATCATGAGCCCGGATAAATGGGATTTCGCAAGGACTTTATTAACCACTGCCATTGGTAAAAAAGAATACTGCACAGAATTAATCAAACCCAAATTGAAAAACTGGGATGCCGAAAGAATTGCCCAGTTGGATATGGTTTTAATGCGCATGGGCTTATGCGAGTTACTTTATTTTGAAACCATACCAACCAAAGTAACCATTAATGAATATATAGACCTGGCCAAGGAATACAGTACTCCTCAAAGTGGCCAGTTTTTGAATGGAATTCTGGACAATATTCACAAAGAATTGGTAGCTGCCGGTAAAATCCAGAAAATTAGTTTCAAGTAATTCCTTTTATTTGCAAATCATTTAAACAGTTATTTTATGTTATTGAACTCGTTAACCCTTTTAGCAGCCGACCCAAAGCAGGGTGGCACAGTGCAATTGATTATGATGGGTGCCATCATTCTTGTTTTCTGGTTATTTATGATCAGACCACAAGCTAAAAAAGCAAAAGAACAGAAGAAATTTATTGATAATCTTCAGAAAGGCGACAAAATTGTAACTATTGCCGGTATTCACGGAGTCGTTAATAAAATTAACGAAGATGGTACATTGCAACTGGAAGTTACCCCAGGTAGCTACCTTAAGATTGAAAAATCTGCATTGAGCATGGAATGGACTGCTGCCATCAACAAAGCCACTGCAGAAGATAAAAAATAATAAAAGCAGATTCAATAAACCTTAAAGGTTAAATCATAATTTTAGTCCTGCAAAACCATTGCAGGACTTTTTTATGCTAAGAATTGGATTAACAGGTGGAATTGGAAGTGGAAAATCTCTTGTGGCTCAGATATTCAGAACACTGGGCATACCCGTATTGGATGCAGATGCACTAGCAAAAAAAATCATGCAGGAAGACCCGGAGGTAAAAGCCCGCATTGTTGAAACATTTGGGAGTGATGCTTATCAGAACGAAATTCTTAACAGGGCGTATATCGCAAATATTGTTTTTAAAGACCCTTTTCAGTTACAGGTATTGAACACCATTGTGCATCCGGCAACCATTGCTGCTGGAAAAGAATGGGCTAAACAACAACTTGCACCCTATACCATTAAAGAAGCTGCCTTGTTTTTTGAATCAGGATCAGCAGAAGGAATGGACAAAATCATTGGAGTATATGCGCCCGATGCGCTTAGAATTCAACGCGTAATGCAACGGGACGAACTTTCCAGAAATGAGATTATCAACAGAATGGGTAATCAGATTAGCCAGTCTGTTAAAATGAAATTATGCGACTATGTTGTCATAAACGATGAACAGACGCTTTTAATCCCTCAAATACTAAAAATACACGAGGAACTTTCTCGTTAAACAGCATTAATCTTTTTCAATCAGGTAACACCATCTTTTCAATTTACCTTCAAAATCAAATGGGGTAGTGGCTTTCGTAATGTCTTTAACAGACTTAGCCTTTATAGCATCAAGATCAATCTGAAAACGGACAAAATTGGTACTAAAATACAATTGGCCACCTGGAGATAAAGCAAACAGCACATCATTGATTAACTCAGCATGGTCCCTTTGAATATCGAGTATATCTTTCATCCGCTTACTGTTACTGAAAGTAGGCGGATCCATGATAACAAGATCAAAACTGTTTGGCTTCAAGGTTTTCAGATATTGCTTAACATCGGCATGTACAAAATGATATACGTCCTTGTTTTTAAAAAGATTGATAGTCAAATTGTCTTCTGCCCATGCAAGATAGGTTTTGGACAGATCAACGGAATATACACTGGAAGCCCCGCCTGCTGCAGCATACACAGAGAATGACCCGGTATAACAAAACAGATTCAACACTCTTTTTCCTGCACAACTGTTTCTGACCATTTTACGGGTAATACGATGATCCAGAAAAAGTCCGGTATCTAAATAATCCTTCAGGTTAACCAGGAATTTCAATCCATCTTCCAGCACAGTATGATATTCCTTCTCTTCATTTACTTTTTCATACTGTTCATTTTTATGGCTCATCCTTTTCCGGAGCTTAAAATGCATCCGCTCCTCAGGAATACACAGTACGGTTGAAATCATTTGTCTGCATTCCTGCATCCAGGCATCATGCTCCTCGTCCTCCATTCCATGTCTTCGTAAGTATTCAGCTATATACAAATGATCTTCGTACAATTCAATACTGAAAGGAAATTCGGGCAAATCATGATCATACACACGATAACAGGAAACGTGCTGCCTTCTTGCCAGCTTACTTTTGTGCTTAAACACTTTTGTAAGTCGGTTGATAAACATCTCAGCTTTGATTGGATCCATTGCCCAGAATAATTAGGATAGTTTACTAAGCGCCTCAGCAATTCTACCCCAGGCTTTTTCAATATTTCCCATGCTGTTGGCAAAAGAAAAACGAACACATTTAGGTTCCCCGAATGCATCGCCCATAACAGAACTCACATGTGCAGTATTCAATAAATACATACTGAAATCTGCAGCATTCGTAATGGTTTCACTTCCGTTTGACTTACCGTAATAGTAACTCACATCAGGAAATACATAGAAAGCGCCCTCAGGTGCAAAACAGGTAAAACCAGGAATTGCATTCACCAATTCCAGTGTTTTTTCCCTACGTCGGGTAAACTCAGCGGTCATATCCAATGAAGGCTGTAAATTACCGGTTAGTGCTGCTACAGCGGCTTTTTGTGTGATAGAACAAGTTCCACTGGTGAATTGACCTTGTAGTTTCTCAAATGCTTTTGCAATAGGTGTTGCCGATGCAGTATAGCCTAATCTCCATCCAGTCATAGCAAAACCCTTACTCAAACCATTGATAACTACTACACGCTCCTTGATGCTATCAAACTGCGCTATGCTTTTATGCTTACCCACAAAATTGATGTACTCATAGATTTCATCCGACAAAATCGTAATCTGCGGATGTTTTTCAAAAACAGCTACCAATGCAGCTAGTTCTTCCTTGCTATACACTGCACCAGAGGGATTGCAGGGAGAAGAAAACATAAATACTTTTGTTTTTGGAGTGATGGCAGCCGCTACTTCTTCCGGCGTTGCTTTAAATTTATTTGCAACATTGGTTCTGATTTCCACTACTTTTCCGCGGGCAATTTTCACCAGCTCAGAATAGGTTACCCAATAAGGTGTTGGAATGATAACTTCATCACCCTCATCCACCAATGCTAATATGGCATTGGCCAGACTTTGTTTTGCACCCGTTGAAACCACTATCTGTTCAGGTGTATAAGAAAGGTTATTATCTCTTTTTAATTTAGTACAAACCGCTTCACGTAAATCCAAAAAACCGGGAACCGGCGTATAATGACTCCAATTATCATTAATGGCTTTTATTGCGGCATCTTTAATATGTTGGGGCGTATCAAAATCAGGTTCACCTAAACTCAAATCAATTACATCAATACCTTTTGCACGTAGTTCGCGGCCTAACTTGGCCATTTTCAAGGTTTCAGGTTCACTAAAACGATTCAATAGAGAAGATAATTCCATTCAAAAAAATTTAAGCCATCAATTTACTTAATTATTGGCAATTTCCCTTTTCGCCTTAGTTCATAATTGTACACTGCTTTACCCAGATCACGCATAAAAGGGAAACCAAGGGAATCATATTCATATTTATCGTCATTAAAAACACCGTCGGTGTTGCAGGAAATAACAGCGCTCAGCATGAATTCAACTTGATTGATTTCGTCAACTATATATGCCACATCTAATAAAAAGCCATAAGCATCTCCCACTTTATTATAGATTTTGACATGGGGGAAAAGTATCTTTCTTTCAGATCCCTGTAATAAAAACTTACAATAGGTATCATAAAAGTAACTGGTATCATAGGAAGGGGAGTCAGATTCGCCCGGATAAATCTGCATGTACTTTTTTACAAATGCATAATCATTATCTGTAAGATTGAAACGACTACGCTTTTTAGTTTGTTCCTGAAAAATAACAGATTGTAAAATATGATGCAGGTCCTGGAGATAAATTCTGTTTTTGTTTAAAAATGAAAAGGGCGTTTCAATCAGTTTGCCACCTTTCATGAAGCCCTTTCCCAACTCAAAGGGTGTTGCTGCAAATTCTCCCTTGCTTACCTGAGCAGGTTGCTCATAAATCAAATTCCCCGAAGTATCGTAAAATTTTACCGGGTTGGTGCTCAGTTGCTGATCCACTGTTTTGTTCACCTGTAATCGATGACGGATAATAGCATCCCCGTACCCCTTTGCTTTCAGTTTCTTTTGAATATAATCGGGTCCCAGAAATTCATATAAGCGGTTAAATGCATCATTGTCACTTACCAGAAAAATCTGCTTGATATAATTGGCAATCGTAGGGGTGCCATCCATTGCATTGGGTTGATTGTAGACAAAATCCTGCGCGTCGGAAGCGCTGTCTGTAATCATAATGCTATTCATCGTTAACCCGGGGATAGCCAGTTCATTCAGTTTTTCTAACGCCAGCAGTGCAATGGGCATTTTAACCGTGCTTGCTGGGTAAAAATATTCCTGATTGTTAATCCGGTAACCGTATTCTTTAAATCTGGGTTTGTTTTTTTTATTCCGGTCTATCTGTGTATACAAAATCTGAATACGAAAACTGTCGGGACTTTTATTGATTCGCTGAAAAAATTCCGGATGATTTTTCAGCAGTTCTTGAAGGGGATTATCTGCATCAGAATTTTGCGCAAACAATTCAATATTCAGGCCAGGAATAACAAGCAGAATTAAAAAAAAGAGATGCTTCATTTATCAAACTTAATGAAATTTGATAATTAACTTTACAACATGCCACATGAAGCTATTTCTGTATTTGACATGTTTAAAATTGGGGTAGGGCCATCCAGTTCCCATACTCTGGGCCCTTGGAGAGCAGCATTGCGATGCCTGGAAACGATTCTTAAAAAATCGAATTTGAAACAGGTAAGTTCTGTAACCGTTTTATTATATGGCTCCCTTGCTAAAACAGGGAAGGGGCATGGTACCGATATTGCAGTATTGATGGGATTACTTGCTGCAGATCCGGTTACCGTTGATGTGAACAGTATTCATCCTGCCATTGAAAAAATAAAATCAGAACACAGGATACTTTTAGGAGGAAGTCAAAGCATCCCATTCTCCTATAAAGACAATCTTTTATTTCTCACCAGCGAATCCCTGCCTTATCACCCAAATGGATTAAGCTTTTTAATAGGCTTTGAAGACGGAACTCAAATCAGCGAAACCTACTATTCAATCGGGGGAGGATTTGTGGTTAAGGAAGGTGAAGAAGCAGGCGCTGGCCAAGCAGCCGTTGACCTTCCTTTCCCTACCAATAATGCCGCAGATATACTGCACTGGTGCAGAAAAACCGGCATGTCTATTCATGAAATGGTTTTGGAAAATGAGCATGTATGGAGAACAGAAGCGGAAACCAAAAAAGGAGTCTTACAAATTTGGCATACCATGCGGGATTGTATTTACAGGGGCTGCCATACTAAAGGAGAACTCCCGGGTGGATTACAGGTAAGAAGAAGAGCTTTTGAACTGAATAAAAAATTAATGAAGGGGCATCCTTATCAGTCATTTGACGAATGGTTAAAAGCCATACAAGATGGGGGACAGTCTTTCAATTATATATTGGATTGGGTGAGTTGTTTCGCACTGGCTGTGAATGAAGAAAATGCATCTTTTGGAAGAGTTGTTACAGCACCAACCAACGGAGCAGCTGGCGTAATTCCGGCTGTCTTATTGTATTATATTGCTTTTTGTGATGGCAATCAGGAAGATAAAATCATTCAATTCTTATTGACTGCTTCAGAAATCGGATCCATCTTCAAAAAAGGCGCGACCATATCAGCAGCCATGGGTGGATGTCAGGCAGAAATTGGCGTATCTTCTGCCATGGCCGCAGGCGCTTTAACAGAATGCATGGGCGGAACCCAGCAACAGGCTTTGATGGCTGCGGAAATTGCCATGGAACATCATCTGGGCTTAACCTGTGATCCCATCGGTGGATTGGTTCAGATTCCTTGTATTGAAAGAAATACAATGGGGGCTATTAAAGCCATAACAGCTTCGCAGCTGGCATTACAAAGCACACCCGATTTTGCCTTGGTCAGCCTGGATAAAGTAATTGCTACCATGTGGAATACTGCATTGGATATGAACAGCAAATACAAGGAGACTGCCGATGGAGGTTTGGCTATACAAATACCTTTGGGATTGAGTGAATGTTAGTACTTGCAGGAAGCGAGTTTTTTACTTCTTAAAATATGAAAAATGAAAGTAGACCCCGTTTCAATTAGACCTTTTATAGGAGCAAAAGATTTTGATCTTAGCAGAGCATTCTACACAGCAATGGGGTTTACTGAAAATATAATTAATGAAAAACTAAGTGTATATCACTTTAAAGGAATATCCTTTTATTTACAAAATGCCTATGTGAAAGACTGGGTAGACAATACGATGGTCTTTGTAGAAATAGAAGACGTCTCAGCATTCTGGGATAATCTTCAGTCCTTAAAGCTTACTGAAAAATTTCCAGAGGTTAAACTCATTGCTCCAAAATCCTTTGACTGGGGAACAGAATGTTTTGTTCATGACCCTTCGGGTATACTTTGGCACTTTGGCAACTTTAATAAATAAGTAAACTACTTATAAAGTCTCTAAAATAGCTTCACTGTAATCCTTGATCTCATTGTATAAAGTCCCGCGCTCTACCGGCTGACGATTTACCTGTTTGATTAAGGCAACCAAATCAGCTGTACTCATGGTTGGTGTTTGTTCTTCACTTCCGGCCATGGAGTAAATTTTTGTGGTATCGTCAATTGTACCATCAATATCGTTTACCCCAAAAGACAAAGTTAACTGAGCATTTTTTCTGCCAAGCATGGGCCAGTAGGCTTTTAGATGAGGGAAATTGTCCAGATATAATCTTGAGACTGAGTACATTTTCATGTCTTCAACAATGGTACTTTCAGCCACGTGTTTCATATCATTGTCTTTATTACGAAACTTCAACGGAATGAATGTGTTGAAACCACCGGTTTCATCCTGCAATCTGCGCAAACGATCCATATGATCAATGCGATGCCAGTAAGACTCAATATGACCGTACAATAGCGTGGCATTGCTATGCATACCTAAATGATGGGCCGCTTTATGAATCGCCAACCATCCACCTGCATCCACTTTATCTGCACAAATTTTTGTACGGATATCCGGATGAAAAATTTCGGCACCGCCACCTGGAAGTGAATCCAGACCTGCTTCATGCGCCATTCGCATTCCTTCCTCAACAGATACTTTAGCCTTACGGAACATATAATCCAGTTCAACGGGAGTAAAAGCCTTGATATGTAAATCGGGTCTATGTGCTTTGATACTTCTTAACAATTCAAGAAAGAAATCCATATTCATTTTAGGATGAACACCACCTACAATATGTACTTCTGTAACAGGCTTGCCATCGTAACTTTTTACAATGTGCATCATTTGATCAATACTCAGTTCCCAGCCTTCTTCTCTGTGCGCATACAATTTTGAATAAGAACAAAAAGCGCAGGAGAATACACAAACATTGGTTGGCTCAATATGAAAGTTCCTGTTAAAATAGGTTTTGTTACCATGCTTTCTCTCTCTTACCCAGTTGGCTAAAGCGCCCACGTAAGAAAGTGAAGCTTTCTCAAATAAAGCCACGCCTTCGTCAAAAGAAATGCGTTCCTGATTCAATATTTTATATCCGATGGATTGTAACTGTTGGTCTTTTTCGGCGTCAACCAATACTTTCACTGCGGCTGTATTCATTTCTCCCAGATTTTGTGCAAAATTACACCATTAAAACATCAGAATGCCCGCAATTGTTGCAGACAGATAGGAGGCAAGTGTTCCGCACAAGAGAGCTCTCAATCCCAACTTAGCCAGGTCAGCTCTGCGGGTTGGGGCCAGTTCCCCGATTCCCCCGATTTGCATCCCTACACTACTGAAATTGGCAAAGCCGCAAATGGCAATACTAACAATCAAAAGTCCTTTTTCTGAAACAATGGGAATGGCTTTAGATGTAAGGTTATTAAACGCTACAAACTCATTAATGGTTAGTTTTTGCCCCAATAAAGAAGCAGCGTTGGCTACATCTACGGATGGTACACCCATTGCCCAGGTCATCGGATAAAATATCTTACTGAAAATTACATCCAAAGTAACACCCGGCACAATCATCCCAATTAAATAATTAATCAATGCAATCAGGGCGATAAAACCAATTAACATAGCAATTACGTTCACCGCAATTTTCATCCCGTCGCTGGCACCGTGAGAAATGGCATCAATAATATTGCTGTAAGGACTTTTAACTTCCAGTTTTACTTTACCCATGGTCTGGGATTCTTCCGTCTCTGGAAATACTATCTTGGAAATAACCAGCGCACCGGGAGCTGCCATCAGACTCGCCGTTAACAGATATTCTGCTTTGGCACCCATATTGGCATAGACAATCAGGATTCCACCGGCAATACAAGCAAGACTACCACTCATACTGGCCAGCAATTCACTCTTGGTCATGGTACTTAGATAAGGTCTGATCATTACCTGAGCTTCTACCTGACCCACAAAAGCCGAAGCAACATTACTGAGTGCTTCGGCTCCGCTTACGCGCATGATAGAATTCATGGCTTTGGCAATAACAGATACAATAAACTGCATCACCCCAAAATGATATAGAATAGCTACCAATACGCAAACCAGAATAATAGTAGCTGTTACGCTAAAGGCAAACACAAACCCACCCTGACCAAAGTTTTTTACACCATCTGGTGCATTTACCATTACGCCATTGTAAACAAATGCAACCCCTTCGCGGGCAAATCTTTCAATCTTTTCCATCCCATGACCCAATAATTGAAAAAATCGGGTAACCGGTGGAACTTTCAATACCATTACAGCAATAAAAACCTGTAATAGAATTCCGCTAAAAACCAGTCTGTAGTTAATTCTACGCTTATTATTAGAGAATAAGAAAGCAATACCCAAGATCAAAATAATCCCTATAAATCCTTGAAACCTTTCCATATACAATTACTTAGTATTCAGATTAGGTTTGAAAGATACGGATTACTACATATGAGCCTGAATTTTTTTGTCTAAAACAGATTTTGGAACGGCACCAATTTGCTTGTCTACAATTTGACCACCCTTAATAAAAAGAATAGCAGGGATAGAAGTAATACCATAATTCACGCTCAAATTAGGGTTATGGTCTACATTCACTTTCCCTACATTGATTTTGCCTTCGTACTCCTTAGATAATTCTTCAATAACTGGTCCGATAGCGCGACAAGGTCCACACCATTCTGCCCAAAAGTCTACCACTGTTAATTTATCGCTGTTTAAAACAGTCGACTGAAAATTCGCGTCTGTTAATTCTAATGCCATAGTTTAATTTTTATATCGTTTGTCAATCAAATTTACATCCAAAGCTATTTTACTGCCCCTTTGACTTTTCCACCAATGTTATTTAGTTGTTTTAGCCATAGTTGCTGACAATGGGTCAGTCCTCATTTATCCAACCAAGCCAACTTTTACATCTATGTCCAGATTATCCATCAGGTATCCGGCCATTTCTTCGTTCATCTGGAACCCTTTTTCAAACGTATACATACTAACACGCAGATTTTCTTTGGGTTCAAAAATGTTGATTTTGAAGGTACTTTTGCCGGGATATTTTTTCAGGTTCTCTTCTATGAATTTAACCATATCAGGGGTTATGGCCGATGGATGCAAGTTAATTTCAATTGAACGGGTGAGCACCTGCTTTGCCGTCTCCAGTAAAGACATACTGGAAATTTTGAACTCAAATACATTGGGTTGATTAAACCGGTTCCTGAAGCTTCCGTTAATCAATATATTCTGTCCCTTCTCCAGGTAATCCTTGAATTTGATGTAATCCTCGCTCCAAAGTGTAAATTCTGTTTTACCGCTATAATCTTCTATAACAAATGAACCAAAGTTCTTTCCGGTTTTGGTAACCCTGTGCTGTACATCTGTTACCAAACCAGCCACCCGGAACATTTTACCCAAACTGGATCCCTCGGTTAATGCCTCTTTGGATTCATTGAAATCTGCAATACCTGTAATTTCATAATGCTTCAGTTCAAACTTAAAATGATCCAGGGGATGACCACTCATGAACATACCCGTTACTTCCTTCTCATGATTTAGCAATTCAGTTAATGTCCAGGGTTCACAGGGAGCAATCTTGGGTTTGGGAACATGCATGGCAGTTGGCAAGTCTCCGAATAATGTATTGGAAGTTCCTGTACTTAAGCTTTGTTGAACTTGTCCGTAATTCACAATTTTTTCAAGCCCGGTTAATCGTTCTCCTTCGGCCATTTTAAAATACTGGGCCCTGTGCAATTCAGGGAAACAATCAAATGCACCAGAATAAACTAGGCTTTCCAGGGATTTTTTATTCACCGATTTTTGCAATACCCGCTGTACAAAATCATATACATCCTGATAGGGTCCGTTCTTCTGGCGTTCTGCAATAATGGCTTCGACCGCCATTTCACCAACGCCCTTTAATCCCCCTAAGCCAAAGCGAATTTCTCCTTTGGCATTCACCGCAAAACCTTTTAAAGATTCGTTGATATCGGGTCCAAGCACATTAATGCCCATTCGTTTACACTCTTCCATGAAGAAGGTGATTTTTTCAATATTGCCCTGGTGATTCAACACAGCAGACATATATTCGGCAGGGTAGTGTGCTTTTAAATACGCTGTTTGATAGGCAACAAATGCATAACAGGTCGAGTGCGATTTGTTGAAGGCATATTGTGCAAACGCTTCCCAGTCTGTCCAGATTTTTTCAAGCTTATCTGCCGAATGACCTTTGGCTGTTGCCCCCTCAATGAACTGGGCTTTCATTTTATCCAGCACCGATTTCTGTTTCTTACCCATCGCTTTACGCAACACATCCGCATCCCCTTTAGAAAAACCGGCAAGACTCTGACTCAGCAACATTACCTGCTCCTGATATACTGTAATACCATAAGTGTCACTCAGGTACTCTTTCATTTCTTCGATATCGTAACTGATGGCTTCTCTTCCATGTTTACGGGCAATGAAGTTGGGGATATAGGCAATGGGCCCCGGACGATACAGGGCGTTCATCGCAATCAGGTCATCAAATTTATCGGGCTTTAGTTCGCGCAGGTATTTTTGCATTCCCACACTTTCAAACTGGAAAGTACCATTGGTCTGACCACTTTGGTATAACTGAAAAGTCTTTTCATCGTCCAGCGGAATATTATCCAGGTCAATGGTAACGCCATGGTTCAATTTAATCAACTCCAAAGCGGTCTTCAAAATGGAAAGGGTCTTTAAACCCAGAAAGTCCATCTTGATAACCCCTGCATCCTCAATAATGCTTCCTTCAATTTGTGTGACCCACAAGTCGGAGTCTTTAGCGGTTGCCACAGGAATCAGATCTGTCAGATCTTTCGGGGCAATGATAATCCCTGCAGCATGAATACCAGTATTTCTTACTGAACCTTCCAATCTCTCAGCTTCCTTCAGCACCTGTGCTCTTAAATCGGATCCATTATAAATTTCACGAAGCTTCTTTACATTGTCAATGTCTTCCTGCTGATAGCCTTCTTTCTCTTCGAGTGACTTAGGCCCTTCCTTAACCGTAATCGGGGATTTCAATACACGCCCCAGTTCTGTGCCTGGCTTATCCGGAACCAACTTGGCCAATAAGTTGCTTTCTGAAAGCGGTAAATCCAGCACACGGGCAACATCTTTGATACTCATTTTAGCCGCCATGGTACCATAGGTAACAATTTGGGCTACCTGACTCT
Source organism: Bacteroidota bacterium (assembly GCA_039805185.1). Taxonomy (GTDB): domain Bacteria; phylum Bacteroidota; class Bacteroidia; order Chitinophagales; family Chitinophagaceae; genus Sediminibacterium. The sequence continues at coordinate 22,396 of JBDLUU010000045.1, read as the reverse complement.
TACCGTATTTCTGCACAACATAATCAATCACTTTCTGTCTGCCTTCATCATCAAAGTCCGTATCAATATCGGGCATGCTCTTACGATCCGGATTCAGAAAACGCTCAAAAAGCAGATTGTATTTAATTGGATCAATATTGGTTATACCAATACAGTAAGCCACTACAGACCCTGCAGCTGAACCACGGCCGGGTCCAATAAATACACCCATATCTCTACCTGCCTTAATGAAATCACTAACAATCAGGAAGTAGCCAGCAAACCCCATGGTTTTAATGGTGAACAATTCAAAATCGATGCGTTCCTGTATTTCAGGCGTGATTTCATTGTAACGAATTTTTGCACCTTCATAGGTAAGATGTTTCAATAACTCCCACTGATTCAGATTGGCATCTGCATGTATCTGAAACTCTTTGGGAATAGGGAAGGCGGGGAGGAGTATGTCTTTCTTTAAATTCAACACTTCTACCTTATCAACAATCTGGTTGGTATTATCCAATGATTCCGGAATATCATGAAACAGCTTTGCCATTTCTTCCGGTGTCTTAAAATAAAACTGATCGTTAGGGAATTTGAATCGTCTATTTTTAATCTGTACTTCATCATTCACGAAATCATCAAAGCCCGGAGTACTTTGCTTTTCTCCGGTATTAATGCACAACAAAATATCATGCGCATTGGCATCTTCCTTCTCCACATAGTGACTGTCGTTGGTGGCAATAACCGGTACATTGTATTTTTTCGCAAACTTCAACAGGGTCTGATTAATCAGTTCCTGTTCTTTTATATCGTGCCGCTGAATTTCAATATAATAGTCCTCGCCAAATAAATCGAGCCACCATTTAAATTCCTTCTCTGCATTTTCTTCGGATTGATGCAAAATAGTTTGTGGTACATAGGCACCAATACAACAGGTAGTGGCAATTAAACCTTCATGGTATTTCTCAATCAGCTCCTTATCGATTCTGGGATACTTACTGTACATCCCTTCAATATATCCCAGAGAAGTCAGTTTAACCAGATTCTGATAACCCGTTGCATTCTTTGCCAGTAATACCTGATGAAAACGATTGTCTTTCGATTCCTTGGTAAAAGTTTTAACATGCCGGTCTTTCACCACATAAAACTCACAGCCTACAATTGGTTTTACAACAGGAGTAGTAATGTCTTTTCCGTTGGCATCTTTTCCAATCACTTTGGTATTCTTCCAGGCCTGGCTTACAAAATCAAAAGCTCCGAACATATTGCCATGGTCGGTAATAGCAAGTGCGGGCATTTGATGGGATGCAGCTTTTTTATAGAGTTCATCAATGGGAGCTGCTCCATCAAGTAAAGAGTATTGGGTATGTACATGTAAATGTGAAAACTGAGCCATAGAAAGAAAATAGTCTACAAAGTTCGGCCTTTGCCATCCCATTACAAAGTCCCAATTTTCCACATTAGGATAAACCCAGTAAATTGCAAGCCATATGATGCGTAAATTATATATTAATTTATTGGTGGCAGTGCTGGCGATGAGTAGCTGTAATACAGTTAGAAACCTCGTAAATAAAGACAATTCAACTCAAAAAGCTGTTACAAAAGTTTATGGAACCGAAAAAAGGGAATTTATTAACGGAATTGAAGTAACCCTGGGTACCGTAACCACCACCAAACACAAAACTTCCAGTTCTGCAACCACCAGTAAAAATAAAACCAATAGTGGCGGAAATGGGAATCCACCCACCAAAGCCGATTTGGAAAAAGCCAGCTGGTTACAATTGAAATATGCCATTGTTATGGATATGCCTGCAGAAGAACTAACGAATATTTCCCTGCTTGAATTAATGGACAAATGGTGGGGCACCCGATACTGTATTGGTGGAAGTACCATGAATTGTATTGATTGTTCTGCATTCACACAGATAATCATGAAGGAAATATACAATATTCAATTACCCAGAACTTCTCAGGAGCAATTCAACATGATGCAACCCATTCCTATTGATGAACTACAGGAGGGCGACCTGGTATTTTTTAATACCGGTGGCAGAGGGATTTCGCATGTTGGAGTTTACGTTCAGAACAATAAATTTTTACACGCTTCTACTTCACAAGGCGTAACCATATCAGATTTAAACGACAAATACTGGAATCCTAAGTTCAGAGGTGGTGGCAGAATGCGTTAAATTAAATTTACTGTTCAGTCGGTCTATCACTTGGCAAAGCGTTTCATGAAATTGTGATATAGCTGACCTGCATCTGGTGTTAAAGCCAGTTTAAATACAGAGAAAATAAATAGTCCCGAGAAAAGAATGCTTCTTAGAAAGATGGGGATCCAACCTTCCCTGTCCAGGAAAATAAAGAAGGGGATGCCGAATGAAACAGCTGCAGATATTAGTGCCAATAGGGTTTTATGATCAAATGGCTGCATCCTGAATTTACGACGTAGAAATTCGAATCGAATAAAATTGTATAAGCTATAGGCAAATAGTTCCGCAAAAGCAGAGCCAATGATGCCATAATTCATAATCAGATAATAAGTAAGTGGCAATCGGAAAGCAAGCAGAATCACCCCGCTGATAAAATCAAATCTCCAGAAAGTAGAAGTATTAATCACCATGGCATTCAAACCCGTGCCCGCATCAATAATTCTGACCATACCCAAAATGAAAATCGTAGCAATACCGGCTTCGTATTCCTTTTGTATATGCAGCACCCGCATGCCATCTGCCACATTCAGCCAAAGATTGCCAAAAATAAACAGGGCCATGATTAATAAATTGATACAGGAGCGTTTGTAAATTCTTTTAATTTCATCCATGTCCTTGTCTTTCCAGGCCCGGGATAAAACACCTGCAGAAATTGCCTGTATGCTACGCTGAGGAACTTGTATCAGATTCGCCGCATATTGGGCCAATCCAAAAACACCAACCACTGCCAGTCCCTGAAACTTTGCAATGATGAAACTATCAATGGTTGCAGCAATGGATGCAATCACTGTTCCACTGTATATTAATGCCTGCATACCCAGCATTTTTTTCCAGAATTTCCTGGTGACCCTACTGATGGTAGTAGGAAAATGTAACTGACGGGTATAATACAAATAACTGAGTAGAATCAGGAAAATAATTAGGTATAAACAAGCAAAGAAATATACAAAGGACTCAAATGAAATCAACTTGAAATAATAGAGCGCAATGAAAATACTGGTGATGATTCTGAGTCCGGTTTCCTTTAAAAAATTAGAGAATACGGTTTGTTGCAAAGCCCAGCAGAAACCTTCCAGTACAGAGAAAAACAACATCCCCAAAGCAAAGGGAAACATCCAGTAATAGTAGTCAACAATGAGTTTGGATTTCTCAATGAACTGAGATTCAAAAAAAGGCCTGAAATACCATCCTGCAGTTAATACCAGTATAAATCCAATGAATGCTGCCAGCATTCCCCAGGTCATCAAGTCAATTCTGTGCTTCTCCAGGTTGTCCTTGTAATAAGGGTAAAACTTATAAATCACGGGAATCACCCCCAAAGCACCAAAAGCATACATGTTTTGTGCAAAGTCGAAAAATATACGGGTAAGGGCAAATTGCTCCAGTGTAAAAGAACCATCCTTGGTATAGATATACATATTAATGGCTCCAATAAAGAACCCTATGTATACCAGAAAGCTGGAAATGATGGTTTGTTTTCTAATGGTTCCCATTTACCCTAATTCATTTTAATCTGAGCTTCTTTGCGTCCGTTTACCACGATGTAAAAATAATCAGCCAATTTCTCCAGATCTAAACCTAAAGCCTGTTTCTGGGTTAGTTGAATGGATTGCCATTGGTTTACTTTCGGCTTCAAAACTAAGGTTTCATTCCCTGCTGTAATAGGTAATTGTAAGTTAAAGTCAGGAATAGCGTTAGCGTAACGGTATTTTAATTGCTTTCCATCAGCAGATAACTGGTACTGGAATTCAGGCACCTGGGTTGTACTTAAATATTGTTTGAAAACAGCTTTTAAATTGTATCCTGCATACGCAGACATTTCTTTTTCAACCATAGCAGTGGTTACCTGCTTGTGAAAGAAGCGTTTATTTAAATGTCTTAACAATTGTCTGAATTTTTCATCATTGTTCATAGACATTCTAATAGAATGAATCATGGCAGATGCTTTGGGATACATATCACCACTACCTGTATTGTGTACATTGTAAACACCCAGTATGGGTTTATCATTTTTAATATTTCTTCTTGCTCCTTTGTTATAAGCATTCCCTGCATCTTTGCCATCCATGCATTCGGTAAATATAGTTTCAGAATAATTGGTAAAACCTTCATGTATCCACATATCAGCTATATCTACCGAAGTGATATTGTTACCAAACCATTCGTGTCCGCTTTCGTGAATGATAATGAAATCCCACTTAAGCCCCCAGCCAGTTCCAGACAAATCCCTTCCTAAATAGCCATTCTGATATTTATTTCCATATGCCACATTGCTCTGGTGTTCCATACCCAGATAGGGCACTTCAACCAGTTTAAACCCATCCGCATAAAAAGGGTAGGGGCCGAACCAGTTTTCAAAACACTTGATCATGGGTTTAACCTGTTCAAATTGTTTTTTTGCACCTGCCAGATTTTGTGGCAATACATAATAACTAAGATCTAAGCTGCCCCCCTCACCGTTATAGCTGTCTTTGAACTGCACATATTTTCCAATATTCATGCTGACGCTATAATTATTAATCGGCAATTTAACCTGCCATACCCATGTTTTGGTAGCATCTTCGTGTTGGATGGTTTCAATTAATTTTCCATTGGAAACATTCATTAAGGTATCAGGCACCCTTACACCAATTGTAACTCCCTGTTCCGGTTCATCGTATTGATGGTCTTTACAAGGCCACCATACACTAGCACCCAATCCCTGACAGGAAGTGGCAACAAAAGGATTACCCAGTTCATCTTTTGACCAGCTGATGCCACCATCCCAGGGAGCCCTTACGGCTGCCCTTGGTACCCCCTGATAATAAACCGTTATTAATCCCTCCATACCTGCTTTTAAAGCGACTGGCATGGTTACCATAGCAACATTACCCAAGTGTAGGAAACTGAGTTTTTCCTTTTTCCCTTTCTGCCAGATAATGCTATCAATTTTCAAAGGTTGCTGCAAATCCACCTGCATTTTTAATGGCTTTTGCAATGCTTTGAATTTGATACTTACCGCACCCTGAATGGTTTTCGCTGCTATATCAGGTTGTACCCTGATATTATAGTGCAAAAGGTTCCACCAGGCCCTTTCAGGCGTTATGCTTCCTCTAAGCGTATCTGCCTTGGTAAATGCAATAGATTGTTTCTTTTGGGCCTGACTATAAAGCGCCAATAATAGGATTAAACTAACCGATAACAAACGAAGGAGTTTCATTTGCTAAAAGTAGTACATTAATATATTTAGACTATTGCTTTGTTAATTTGTCTTTGAATACCTTTTCAAATTTCTCCAGTTTGGGTGCAATCACAAATCGGCAATATCCCTGATTCTTATTGTTGTTGTAATAATTCTGATGGTAATTTTCAGCCGGATAAAAATTTTTGAAGGGCTCAATGATGGTAACAATTGGATTGGCCCAGGCTCCGCTTTTATCCAGTTCTGCTTTATATTTCTCTGCTTTTTCCTTTTGCGCTGCATTGTGATAATAAATAGCCGATCTGTATTGCGGGCCAATATCGTTTCCTTGCTGATCCCAGGTGGTAGGGTCATGGGTTTTCCAGAATACTTCCAATAGTTCATCATAGGTAATGATAGCAGGGTCAAATACAATTCTGGCTAACTCAATATGACCTGTGTTTTTATCACATACCTGCTCATAAGTGGGATTTTCAACAAATCCACCACCATATCCGCTGATTACTTCTTTAACGCCTTTTAAACGTTGAAAAAAGGCTTCAGTACACCAGAAACATCCTTCGCCAAATGTGGCTGTATCTAATTTTGCATTCATAGTATTCATTTTAGAGGGCTTATTTTCATTAACCGGACTCCCTTTTTCTGTGAAAGCACAGGCAACCATCCAGGCAGAAAGAAAAGTCAGGAATAAATAGGTCTTTTTCATATTGTTGATTTATCTACTGATCATAACTACAAACAGCTTGGTATTTTTGTTGAATTCCACCACCATTACATACTAAACAAGGATATTTAAACGCTTAATAAGTAGAAAATGATATTTTAAGATAAATTTGTGATACCGTAACCTAATATGAGTTTTCAGTCCCAATTTTGGAAGTACATGTCTCTGCGCATAGAGTCGCTGCTGCTTCTTCAGGTGGCTTTTGTTTTTTACTCATTGACCGTTCCATTTCCTGCCAAACAAAAACAACCCATTCCGAGTTATTCCCATTAATTGGAGGCTGAAATGTAACTTTGCGCACTCAATCAGGCTATTATGATGCGTTGGTACCCGGAATCTGCGTTGACTCAATTGGAATTTGACAAAGTAAAAGAGACATTGTCTGGGTTTTGCCATACAGACTATTCCAAAAATAAAACCGCACAACTCAGAATTCATACCCGCAAAGAATTTATTGACCGGGAATTGAGACAGGCTTTTGAATACAAATTAATCCTTCAACAACAACAATATTTTCCGGCCGATTTTACTGCGAATATCAGCAAGGATATTAAACTCTTATCAATCCCGGGGGCTCTATTAACTGGCGAGCAATGGATGATGATTAAGCGACTTACGGAAAGTATGGGCACCATTTTCCGCTGGTTCGATAATGAGAGACGAATGGCATATCCTGCTCTGACAATGGTATTACAGGATAGCTATTATGAAAAAAATATTGTGACGGCCATCATTGAAGTCCTGGATGAATCAGGAGTGGTGTTGGATAATGCATCCCCTGAATTGCAAAAAATACGATTGAACTTATATAAGAAACGGAATGAACTGAGAAGGGTATTTGAGAAAATGGTTCAAAAAATGGCCAAAGCAGGCTATACGGCAGATATAGAAGAAAGTTTCAGTAATGGCAGAAGAGTAGTTGCCGTTTTCTCTGAATACAAAAGGCAGGTAAAGGGGATTTTACACGGGGAGAGTGATAGCCGCAAAACAGCATTCATTGAACCCGAAGAAACCATTGAACTCAACAACGATGTTTTTGCATTGGAAAATGAAGAAACAAAAGAAGTGCAGAAAATCCTTCGGGCCTTAACTGCATCACTATCTGTATATGCTCCATTATTACAGCAGTATATGCAGATTATTGGGGAGTTTGATTTCGTAAGAGCCAAGGCAAAACTGGCCATTGAAATGAATGCCCATATGCCAACTGTTCTTGACAAAGCAGTGGTACAATTAATTGAAGCCTATCATCCTTTATTGTTTTTATATAACAAAACAGCCGGTAAAAAAACCATCCCGGTTAATATTCACCTGGATGACAAAAACAGAATTCTGGTAATCAGCGGGCCTAATGCAGGAGGGAAAACCGTTACCATGAAAACCATTGGACTCAATCAGCTGATGGTTCAAAGCGGACTGCTTGTTCCGGTACATCCCGATTCTGTAATGGGCATTTTTAAACAGCTCTACATACATATTGGTGATACCCAAAGTTTGCAGTTTGAGTTAAGTACTTACTCCAGCCATTTAATGCATATGAAGCATTTCATGGAGAATGCAAATGGGAAAACCTTGTTTTTCATTGATGAATTGGGAAGCGGATCCGATCCAAATTTAGGAGGCGCGTTTGCAGAAGTGATTATGGAAGAACTGGGAAGAAAACATTCATTCGGCGTGGTGACAACCCATTACCTGAATTTAAAAGTGATGGCCAACCATACTCAGGGAATTCTGAATGGTGCCATGCAGTTTGATGAAGTGAACCTGCAACCAATGTATAAATTGATTATAGGTAAACCCGGGAGTTCTTACACATTTGCAATTGCTGAAAGAATTGGGCTTCCTAAGAATTTAATTAACAGAGCAAGAAAACTGGTAGAGGAAGACCATTTTAAACTGGACAGATTGCTCAACCGTACCGAGCAGGATCTGCAACAACTTGAAAAAGAGAAAAAAGAACTACACCGGCTTCTGAAGGAAAATGAAAAGCTGAAAAAAGAGATGGAGCAAGTAATGAATAAGGAGAAACACCTGCAGCAGGTAGAATTATTGAAGAACCAGAATAAAATTACAGAAGAAAGATTGCAGTATTTGAAAGACATGGAGCGAAAGCTCAAGCAAATTGTTCTGGATTGGAAAAAATCAGAAAATAAAAATGAAGTAGTTAAAAACCTTCAAAACCTGCTCTTCAAACAAAAAGAAACCATTGTAGTAAACAAGCTTGCCAAAAAAGTAGATAAAAAGTACAGGGAATTAAACACGGAAATTGAACCGGGCACATTGGTTAAACTCAAAAAAAATTACCAGGTTGGAGAAGTAAAGGAGATAAGGGGAAAAAGAGCAATCGTTCAAATAGGCGCACTTCCAATCAATGTTGATTTAACAGATTTGATTGCAGTGGCAAAAATTGAGGAGGCTTCAGAAAATAGTTAATGAGATTCTGTAATTTACAGACTGAAGCAAGCAAGTGAAATATTTATTCTTATTCATTTTTCTATTTTTTGTAACAGAGATTACTGCACAATTATGTACAGGAAGTCTGGGCAATCCTGTTGTTAATATAAGTTTTGGAAACAAAAACAATCCTACTGGCCCACTGCAACCGGGCATCACGAATCTGGGTTATGTAGCCAATTCCTGTCCGAATGACGGCAATTATTCTATTGTCAGCTCTGCATTGGGTTGCTTCACCAATACCTGGCATGATATAACCAGAGACCATACTGGTGACGAAGAAGGTAAAATGATGCTTATCAATGCTACCAATGCCCCCAGTGTTTTTTATATAGAAACCATTACAGGATTATGTGGCAATACCACTTATGAATTTGGCGCCTGGGTAGCCAATGTTTTAAAACCTACCAGCTGCGGTGGCAATGGAACAAAGCCCAATTTAACTTTTACCATAGAAACCAGTAATGGTACCGTTTTGGAAACCTATAGTACCGGTAATATCAATGAAACCAGTGTTCTCAGTTTTAAACAGTTTGGTTTCCTTTTCAAGCCTCCTTTAAATACCAACAGCGTAGTATTGAAAATCACCAGCAACGCAGGTGCCGGATGTGGCAATGATCTGGCAATTGATGATATAACTTTCAGACCCTGTGGCCCAACCATGTCAGCCAAAATTGATGGGGTAAATACTTTTAATAAAACGGTCTGTTTTAATGAACAGAATGCCATGTTATTCTCTATGGAAGTAGGACAGGGGTATAACAATCCGGTGTATCAATGGCAAATCAGCAACAATGGCGGAAACAGCTGGAGCGATCTGAGCAATGCCAATCAAACCAATTTCAACAGAACACCAACGAATGTCGGGAATTTTAAATACCGGTTGTTGGCCAGTGAATCTGTTTATTCAGGCGTTGTTTCCTGTCAGACCGCTTCACTGCCGATTACCATTCAAATTAATTCACAGGCTCCCAAAATCGGGAACCAGGTGATTAACCAATGTTTTGGAGGAGCAGTGAATTTTGCTGCTGCTTCCGGATCCGGATCCGATTTATCGTATCTCTGGATAGGGCCAAACAATTTCAGCTCAATGGAGAAAAATCCTCAATTAGCAGCAGTAAACCGTTCGGATACGGGCAGATATATAGTGAGCGTAACTACCTCCAATGGATGTTCATCTTCAGATACTGTTTGGGTTACAGCATTCAATGCTATAAACGCAAGCTTCACCGGCAATACTGTTATTTGTATGGGTGACAGTACCTTGCTCACAGCCATTGGAGGTACATCACAGGATTGGTACAATAATAGCAGAGCAAGCATTCATAGTGGATCTTCGCTCTGGGTAAAGCCAGTTGATACAACTCAATATCAGGTACTCATAAAAAATGTACAAGCTTGCACAGATACCCTTAACATTCCAGTTCAGGTTATTAAACCCCCGCAAGTGGATGCGGGTCCCGACAAAACAATTATGCAGGGAAACAGTACTGCCTTATTGGGTAAAATTGATGGACAGTACAATGGATTTACCTGGCAACCACTGGTCAATTTAATGCCCCCGAATTCATTAACGCCATTGGTAAGTCCTTTCAGTACACAGCAATACACTTTAACAGCCTATGGAATCAATGGATGTACTTCAGAATCAGATACCACATTGGTAAGGGTTTTAGCCAGCATCAATCCTCCTAATTCCTTTTCACCCAATGGGGATGGAATACACGACGAATGGATTATCCCCGGACTGGAAACTTATCCCAATGGATCTGTTAGTGTATTTAACAGATATGGACAAGTTGTATTTCAGACAAAGCCCTATTTCAGGGGCTGGAACGGGAAGCTGAACGGCAAAGAAGTTCCAATCGGTGTGTATTATTTCATTATTAACAGAGGGAATGGTGAACCCCTTTTATCGGGAAGTTTATACTTAATAAGATAACTATATGATTGTAGATTCAGTAGCACAAATGATAAAATACCAAAAACTGCATCCAAGGTTCGAGAAAGCGATGTCATATATTGCTGCATGCAAGATAGATGAAATGCCTGTTGGGGAAACCCAATGGGAAGGAGAGAATATACGTGCCATTGTAATTCAGGAATCATTGGTAAGTGAAAAGGAATCCACTGATTATTTTGAATGTCATAATCGTTACATAGATATTCAAATGGTGTTTGAGGGCATGGAGAAAGTTGGATGGAAATCACGGAACAACTGTATGAACCCAAGAGGAGAATACAGTCTGGAAAAAGATGTGCTGTTTTATGATGATTCCCCCGAAATCTTTTTTAATTTAAAGGCAGGACATTTTGCCATTTATTTTCCAGAAGATGTGCATGCACCCATGATTGGGAATGGCATAATCAGGAAAATGGTAGTTAAAGTACTGGTTTAACTTGTTGATATGAAAAAATACATGCTGCTGCTTTTCCTTTTATTGAACCAATTTTGGTTGGCTGCACAGCGCCCCAATATTGTTATTATCGTTTCCGATGACCATGCTTATCAGACCATCAGCGCCTATGGCAGCAAATTCATGCAAACCCCGAATATTGACCGTATTGCAAATGAAGGTGTCCGATTTAACAAAGCATATGTGACCAATAGTATCTGCGGGCCAAGCAGAGCCGTGATCTTAACGGGCAAATACAGTCATAAAAACGGATTTAAAGACAATGTCAGCGCCAATTTCAATGGTGCACAAAATACTTTCATCAAAGAATTAGGAAGAGGTGGTTACCAAACTGCCTGGATAGGCAAATGGCATTTACAGTCTAATCCGGAAGGATTCAGTTTCTGGCAGGTTTTGCCAGGTCAGGGAAGTTATTATAACCCTGATTTTATTTTAATGAATGGTGAAAGAAAAAGAATAGAAGGTTATGTTGCTGATGTAGTAGAAGACTTAGCGGAAGATTGGTTGAGCAAACGGGATACTACAAAACCTTTTTGTCTGTTAATTGGACACAAGAATACACATAGAACCTGGATGCCTGATACAAAAGACTTAAGACTTTTTGCCAACACACAGTTTCCATTACCCGATTATTTTTATGATCGTTATGAATCCAGGGCTGCAGCTGCCGTACAAGACATGACCATCGATAAAACCATGCGGATGGGATACGATTTAAAAATGTTTGAAAACAAAGCTGAAGAAGAGAAGGAATTTTCCATCAAAAGAATGACTCCTTTACAGCGAAAGGCTTACATGGAATTTTATGATTCTCTGAACAACGACTTAAAACAAAAAAACTTAACCGGCAAGGCATTAACAGAATGGAAATACCAGCGTTATATGCAGGACTATCTTGCCACAGCAGCTTCATTAGACAGAAATATCGGACGAACCCTTGATTACCTGGATAAAAATAACCTGACAAAGAATACCATTGTGATATATGTAAGTGATCAGGGATTTTATATGGGCGAACACGGCTGGTTCGACAAGCGCTTTATGTACGAAGAATCTTTTTGCACCCCGATGGTAATGCGCTACCCAGGTGTTGTTACTGCAGGAAGCATCAATGAACAGCTGGTCATGAACCTCGATATTGCGCCCACTATTTTAGATGCTGCGAAAATGGAAGTGCCCGCTGACATGCAAGGGAAATCCTTTTTGCCATTGGTAAATAAAACACAAAAAAAGGGGAGAGATGCCATGTATTATCATTATTATGAAAATGGGGAACATGCTGTTTCACCCCATTTTGGCATTAGCACCGGAAGGTATAAATTAATCCGATTTTACACCCGTGTGCAAGGATGGGAGTTATTTGATTTACAAAAGGACCCCCGGGAAATGAAGAATTTGTATGGGCAGAAAGGGTACCAGAAAATTACGGCTGATTTAAAGAAAAAACTCAAGTGGCTTATAGATCAATACGAGGATGAAGAGGCTAAAGAAATCTTCTCTCAGTAACAATTTCGATTCAATGTGACAATTGTTACGAACATTGATTTACCCAAATTTTAGTTTTGGGAAAATAGTAAACCATGATAAGTTTCTGGGATGAAAGATATAACCAACCTGAATATGCTTATGGAGAAGCTCCCAATACTTTTTTTGAACAAGAGCTGAATCAGTTAAACCCCGGAACAATTATTCTTCCCTGTGAAGGTGAGGGTAGAAATGCAGTGTTTGCATCAAACAAAGGTTGGAAAGCCATTGCATTTGATAATAGCCCCTCAGGTAAAAACAAAGCTGAAAAACTGGCTGAAAAATACAAAAAAACAATACAATATGATATTGCAGACGCTGCTGTAATTGATTATCCGGATAATAGCGCCGATGTAATTGCATTTATCTATGCTCATTTCTCTCCAGCCATCAGGAGCCAAATACACCAAAAAGCCATCCAGTGGCTAAAACCAGGGGGGAGAATCCTATTGGAAGCTTTTGATACAAATCAGCAAAAATATACTTCGGGGGGACCTAAAGATCCAACGATGCTTTATACAATGGATATGATTGCATATGATTTTAAATCATTAAAAATCATTGAACTGAATCAAAAGATTATTCAGCTAAATGAAGGTCAATGTCATGTAGGAGATGCTTCTGTAATAAGATTTATTGGAGAAAAGCTAAAGTAAATGTAACTAATGTTACCGTTTTACTTATTGGCTGGGATTAACTTGTATCTTCTAAAAACTCAAAACATGAAAAGTGCAAAAATCCTGATAGTAGGCGGAGGTAATGCTGGTTTGTCTGTAGCAGCCCAGTTAATCAATCAATCTCCGGAACTGAACATTTCCATCATTGAACCATCCGAAAAACATTATTACCAGCCAGCATGGACACTAGTGGGTGCAGGTATTTTTGACGTAAAAAAAACAGAAAAGGATGAAGTTGACTATATACCCAAAGGGGTTAACTGGATTAAAGATGAAGCCGTTTCATTTTTACCAGAATCCAATACGGTAAATGGAAAATCAGGTAGTGCATATACCTATGATGCATTGGTAGTTGCACCAGGAATTCAACTGGATTTTTTTAAGATTAAAGGGTTAAAAGAAACACTTGGGAAAAACAAAGTTAGTTGTAATTATTTATTTGATATAGCCCCCTACACATGGGAAATCATTAAAAATTTTGAAGGCGGTACTGCTGTGTTTACTAGTCCACAAGGTCCGGTAAAATGTGGAGGAGCTCCACATAAGATTATGTATTTGGCTTGTGATTATTGGCGAAAAAAAGGAATATTAGACAAATGTGATGTACATTATCTAACGGGTTCTACAGCCATATTTGACGTTAAAGATTATGCAGTTACATTGGAAGAAGTGGTAACCCGCAACAATATAAAAGTACATTTTGGCGTGAATGTTACTGGTATAGACACTGACCAACGTACTGTTCAATATGAGGAAGTAAATAAAGACAATATCAAAGAGACAAAATCTATTCATTTTGATATCTGTCATGCTGTTCCACCTCAGTCAGCTCCCGATTTTATTAAATCCAGCCCGCTTGCTGATCCCAAAAATGCATTTGGTTTTGTTGAAATTGATAAGCATACCATGCAGCACAAGCGCTATTCCAATGTATTTGCATTAGGCGATTGCACCAATGCACCAGCGAAAAAAACAGGAGCTGCTATACGCAAACAAGCACCGGTTGTTGTAGAAAACATACTGTCCTATATACATGGGAATCCCTTGTCTGCAACCTATGATGGATATAGTGCCTGTCCGATTCCAACCCAATATGGCAAATTAATGCTCGCGGAATTTGATTATAGCAATAAACCAAAAATGACATTCCCTTTTAATCAGGCCATTCCCCGATGGAGTATGTGGATATTAAAAACGAAGATATTACCCTGGTTGTACTGGAATAAAATTCTGAAAGGAAAAGCATAGTTACGGACTTCGCCACATCCTTCGGAGTATTAGCTTCGCTCCACTTGCAGTGGATTAGCTTCGCTGATCCCGATGGGGGGAGGCAAAAGAAAAAGCCCCGGCACTTTGTGCCGTAGGCTTTTCTTTATTTTTTCTTCCGCTTGAACCTGCGGTTCAGACTTAAGAAAAATAGAAAAGCCCCGAGTAACACTCGGGGCTTTTTCTTTTGCGGAGAGCGAGGGATTCGAACCCCCGGACCTGTTACAGTCAACAGTTTTCAAGACTGCCGCAATCGACCACTCTGCCAGCTCTCCGCGGCAAAAGTAAGGGGTGATTTTTTTTTATCCAAAACTTATTTTCATTCAAAGCTATATTTGCATCCTAATTGAAAGTTTTTGAAAGAATTAGCCTCATTAAATCATTATTTCTGGAAGTATAGAAAGCGTTTCTTTATTGGGATATTCTTTGTGATTGCCTCCAATTATTTTGCGGTTCTAGCCCCGCAGATTACCGGATATGTCATTAGTCTGGTGCAGCAGAAGCTGCCGGGGGCCAAGCCTGCAGCTGTTTACCACGCTGAGGGTGACATCGTTAACAAATTCATTGCGCTGGTCAGCAATAAAGACTGGAGTTTTGGGTGGCTGATTGCCTTTTGTAGTTTAAGCATTTTAGGTATTGCCATTATAAGAGGGGTGCTGATGTTCTTCATGCGTCAGACCATCATTGTCATGAGCCGGCATATTGAATTTGATCAGAAAAATGAAGTTTATCAGCAATACCAGCGTTTACACACGGCTTTTTACAAGCAAAACAGCACCGGGGATTTAATGAACCGAATTGCCGAAGATGTAAGCAGGGTAAGGATGTACACCGGACCTGCTGTTATGTACCTGATCAATCTGATTACGCTCATTGGGTTTTGCCTGGTTAACATGCTAAGCAAAGATGTGAATCTTACTTTAATGGTACTGGCACCGCTTCCTTTACTGGCCATTACGATATACAAAGTCAACAGCGTCATTAATAAAAAGAGTGAGTCCATACAACAGGACCTTTCCAATTTAACTACCAATGCCCAGGAATCTTATTCAGGCATCCGTGTAATCAAATCATTTGTTCAGGAAAAAGCCATGTTTGCTTTCTTTAATGAGAACAGTGAAAAATATAAAGAAAATGCCATTGGCCTTGCCAAAGTGGAAGCATTGTATTTCCCAAGCATGGCATTAATGATTGGCATCAGCACATTAATCACTATATTTCTTGGTGGAATGCAAGCTATACAGGATCCCTCAAAAGTGGGTCTGATTGTTGAATTTGTGATATATATCAATATGCTGACTTTCCCGGTTAGTGCCATAGGATGGACAGCCAGTATGATTCAAAGAGCAGCTGCCTCACAGAAAAGATTGAATGAGTTTTTACAACTGGAGCCCGCTATTAAAGACCATCCAACTGTATTACCCGAAGAAATGGTATCAGGTACGATTGAATTCAAACAGGTAGATTTTACATATCCCGACACAGGTATTAAAGCCATTCAGAATCTTAGTTTAAAAATCAATCGTGGAGAAAAAATTCTGGTACTCGGAAAAACAGGAAGCGGGAAATCTACACTGGCTCAATTGTTATTGCGCTTTTATGAACCCAATCTGGGAAGCATTACAGTGGGATCAAAACCCCTGCATATGTACAGCTTAGAAAAACTGCGCAAGAACATCAGCTATGTGCAACAGGACATTTTTCTGTTCAGTGATACGGTAGCTAACAATATAAGGTTTGGTGTTTCGCAGGAGACAACCATTCAACAGGTAGAAGAAGCCGCCAAAAACGCCAGCATTCACAATGAAATCATGGGATTTGAAAATGGCTATGATACGATGATTGGAGAGAGAGGAGTAACCCTAAGCGGAGGACAGAAACAAAGAATTTCCATAGCCAGGGCATTGATTAAAGATCCTGAAATCATAGTTTTCGACGACTGTTTAAGTGCAGTGGATGCAAAGACAGAAAAACATATCATCGGCCACCTGTACAATTATCTACAAGACAAAACAGCCATCATCATTACGCATCGGATTTTTTCCGGTTTTCACTTTGACCAGATCATTGTACTGGAAGACGGAAAAATGGCTGAGAAAGGTACACACAATCAATTAATGCAGCAGAACGGATACTACGCAGAACTCTACAGAATGCAACTGGAAGCTGCTTCTCACAAGGATACAGAAATTTAGCGTTGCAACGCTAAATAAGGGAAACCATTTTTGTTGATTATTTATTGGAAATTTTTGGTATATCCGAAACAACTCCTATTTTTAACCATTAACAAACTGTTAACCAAACACTAATAACTGTGGCGTACGAGAACAACGACAAAAAAATGGAGAGTGTGTACAGCACTCGCATCCGTGCAGGAAAGAGAAGAACTTACTTTTTTGATGTAAGGGCAACACGTGGCAATGATTATTTCTTAACCATTACAGAAAGCCGCAAACGCTTTGACAACAATGGTTATGACCGTCACAAAATTTTTCTGTACAAAGAAGACTTTAATAAGTTTATTAAAGCATTGGGAGAAGCAGTAGATTTTGTTAAAACAGATCTTATGCCCGATTTTGATTTTGATGCATTTAACCATGAGTATCCGGAAGGAGAGGGAGAAGGTGAAAACTTTGCTCAGGATCACACAGAAGCAAATCACGCTCCTGTTGAAGAATCAGCACCTGCTTACACGCCTGCTGCTGCGGCTCCGGCCAGTGATGCACCTGTGGTAAATGACACAGCTACTGAAGAAGTAGACAAATGGTAGTTTTTCGATTGCTTGCTTACATAAAAAAACCCCGAAAATTTCGGGGTTTTTTCATGACCAGTAGTCCTTAATTATTTCTTGATTTCAGAGGCTTTAATTTCAATGCCTTTTTCTCCGATGCTCATATAAAACTTCTCATACTTTTTATAAACATCATCAGATTGTGCAGTACCATTGATAATTAATTTACCATCCTTGATTTCTACATTTACATTTTCAGGATTGCTCACAACGCCATCTGTTTTTAATGCTTCAATCAAATCTTTCAAGCCATCTTTTTCACCTGTAACGGTTACGTTCATTGCTGAGTCCTGACTACCAATTTTGATTTCAATTTTCTTTTCCACCTTTGTTGCAGCAGCTTCTGAAGTTGGATGCATATGCGCCAGAGTAGGAGCAATGACCAAAGAAACGATTGACATCAATTTGATAAGGATATTCATAGAAGGACCCGATGTATCTTTAAATGGATCACCCACTGTATCACCCGTTACAGAAGCCTTGTGTGGATCTGATTTCTTGTAATACATTTCACCATTGATTTCTACGCCTTTTTCAAAAGACTTCTTTGCATTATCCCATGCACCACCGGCATTGTTCTGGAAAATACCCATTAATACACCGCTCACGGTTGCACCTGCCAAGAAACCACCCAAAGCTTCTGGTCCTAATAAGAAACCAATTAACAATGGAGAAATAATGGTAATAGCACCAGGCATCATCATTTTCTTCAAAGAAGCTTCAGTAGAAATAGCCACACACTTATCGTATTCAGGCTTACCAGTTCCTTCCATAATGCCAGGAATGGTTCTGAACTGACGACGTACTTCTTCCACCATAGCCATGGCCGCTTCACCTACTGCTCTGATAGCAAGAGAAGAGAAGATAAATGGAATCATACCTCCGATAAATAAAGCAGCCAATACATCGGCCTTATAAATATCAATATGCTGATTGTCTGGCATCGCAACACCAACGAATGCAGCAAACAAAGCCAATGCAGTTAAAGCGGCAGATGCAATTGCGAAACCTTTACCACTTGCAGCAGTTGTGTTCCCCACAGCATCCAAAATATCTGTCTTCTCACGAACTTCTCCAGGAAGTTCACTCATTTCAGCAATACCACCGGCATTATCTGCGATAGGACCAAATGCGTCAATTGCCAATTGCATACCAGTTGTAGCCATCATACCTGCAGCTGCAATTGCCACACCGTATAAACCTGCGCAAAGGAATGAACCATAAATACCACCCGCTAACACAATGATTGGATAGAAAGTGCTTTCCATACCAATTGCCAAACCACCAATAATGTTGGTAGCATGACCTGTTGCAGACTGACGAATAATGCTTAATACAGGACGCTTACCCATTGCAGTATAATACTCAGTAATGATACTCATTAAAGTACCTACTACTAAACCAACTACGATGGCTCCGTAAACACCGTTTCTGGTGAATTCAGCGCCTCTTAAAGTCATGGTTTCCGGTAATACATTTCCTACTAAGAAATAACATACAATCGCTGTTAAAATCATGGAACCGTAGTTACCCATGTTCAATGCTTTTTGTACAATAGCAGTATTTAAGCCAGCAGATTCACCAATTCTTACGAATAAAGTACCCACAATAGATAAGATAATACCGATACCAGCAATCAACATTGGCAATAGGATAGGAGACAAACCGCCAAATGCATCAACTAATCTTGATCCATCTGCAGCAGTTACTTCATTTCCCAGCACCATGGTAGCCAATACAGTAGCAACATAAGAACCGAAAAGGTCAGCACCCATACCGGCAACATCACCTACGTTATCACCCACGTTATCTGCAATGGTTGCAGGGTTACGGGGATCATCTTCCGGAATACCAGCTTCTACTTTACCTACCAAGTCTGCACCTACGTCGGCAGCTTTGGTATAAATACCACCACCAACACGGGCAAACAGGGCGATACTCTCAGCACCCAAAGAAAATCCGGTTAATACTTCAATGGTCTTTAACATACCATCTACATCTCCGTCCGGAGAAAAAAATTGCTTCAATACCAGAAACAAACCACCCAATCCTAAAACAGCCAAACCAGATACGCCTAAGCCCATCACAGCTCCGCCGGTAAAAGATACATTCAATGCTTTACTTAAACTGGTCTTGGCAGCTTCAGCAGTACGCACGTTTGCTTTGGTAGCTACTTTCATTCCAATGTAACCTGCAGTTGCACTGAAAACCGCACCAATAAAGAAGGAAATGGCAATGCTCCAGTGACTGTCTTCATTAGACTGTGCCATGAAACCTAATAAAATAGCAACGATTACTACGAAATAAGCCAAGATCTTCCACTCAGCTTTTAAGAATGCCATAGCACCCTCTGCAATAAAAGTGCTGATTTCCTTCATTCTGGCGTTACCAGCATCCTGCTTGGAAACCCAGTTAAATTTAATCAAGGTGTAAAGAAGTCCGATGACTCCCATTGCCGGAACGGCATAAAACAATAGATTGTTCATAAGCAATTTTGTGTCAGAGTTAAATTGTTAAAGGTTGGCAAAAATAAGGGTTCTAGCCTTTTAGTGCTAAATTAAACGCGGTATGGGCATAATTATTATTCCTCATCCATATCCGGCACCTCAGAATCCGTAAAAACGGAACTCATTTTACCGGCATGCCAGATATTACTGTTGAATTTATTGCCCAGAATGATGATGGTTGCGGTATCTCCGATGATTCTTCTGAAAACAGCATTATTTCCATGCCACCATCCGTTGTGGTATACAATCGTAGGGTTGGGCGGATCAACATACAAATGCCAGCCTAATCCGTAGTTCTTTTTACCCCTGGTTTCATTGCTAAGAGGCTCATAAGCCAGTTCCTGAGCTGCCATGCTTACAAAATCGCCCTTGTACAAGGCTTTATCCCAGGCCAACAGGTCGCGGACAGTACTATATACATTTTTATCCCCGTAAATGCAATCCAATTTTTCAAGGGGATAAGGCTTTTTACCGGGAGTATAGGAAGGGATATAGTTACCCGTGTCTTTCATGCTAAAGACATAGGTATCTTTCATCCCAAGGGGAGTAAAAACGCTGTCTTTCATGTATTGCGGAAAAGTCTGACCTGTAATTTTTTCGATTACCAGGGCCAGTAAGGCAAAATTAGTATTGTTATAACTGTATCTTCTATTTGGCTGAGACTCAGGTGCAGGGCGTGTTCCAGCCAAAAAGCGCAATACATCCTGATTCGTACTTAAACCAGTAACACTAACCGGATCCTTCACATAAACGGTTTGCTTCACCCATTTACCTCTGCGGTTCTTTTTGCGCGTAGTGTAAGAGCGTGAACCCGCCATGAGCTTGTCATATTTGGGTAATCCGGATCTGTGAGAGAGCAACAATTGTAAGGTAATTCCTTTGTAAGGGAAGGAGGGCAGGTATTTTTCAACAGGGTCATCCAATTCAACGCGGCCTTGCTCCATCAGTCTTAAAAGGGTCATGGCTGTAAAGGTCTTACTAATGGATGCTACATGAAAAGTAGAAGAGGGGGTAATGGGTTCCATCTTGGCAAAATTGATCATGCCACGATAGTCTTCAAATACCACTTCTCCATTCTTCGCTACTAAAATGGCTCCATTAAACCCGGTCTTAACCAATTGTTTTTCATACAAAGGCTTAATGGCATTTGCATAATAGGTTTTTTCACTGGATTTTAAATTACTGAAAACAATGGGCTTCCCTTCATTGATGGTATCTTTTGCAGGGGCGGGGGAACCGCTACAAGCCAATAACAAATAACTGAATACGGGAACTATCATCAAACGCTGCATTTATTTTATATAGGGTTAGATCTTAGGCAAAGATAACTTTACCCTTTGTTTATACATCCAACGTGGAAAACTATGGACTAGGTATACAAGTAGATAACATTATTTTGCAAATATGAGCAAGCAATCGAATACCAGTTATCCCAAAGACCGGATTAACATTCTTTTTTTAGAAAATATCAGCGACAAAGCGGTCCAACAGTTTAAACAAAATGGATATATCAATGTACGCAAATTAAGCGGGGCATTGAGTGAAGCAGAATTAATCAAAGAAATTAAAGAGGTACATATTTTAGGCATCCGCTCCAAAACCCTGATTACCAAAAAAGTTTTGGAAGCCGCCACCAAATTGCAGGCGATTGGTTGTTTTTGCATTGGAGTTAACCAGGTTGACCTGAGTGCTGCCATGCAAAAAGGGGTGGCCGTATTCAATGCTCCTTATAGCAATACCCGAAGTGTGGCTGAACTGGTAATTGGTGCTTCGGTTATGCTGATTAGAAGAATCCTTGATAAAAATATAGCGGCACATAAAGGTATCTGGATGAAAGAAGCCAAGGGAAGTTATGAATTAAGGGGTAAAACGCTGGGCTTGATTGGTTATGGAAATATTGGCTCACAGGTTAGTGTTTTGGCAGAGGCACTGGGCATGAAAGTGCTGTTTTATGATACAGAAACCAAATTGCCGCTGGGCAATGCTACTGCAGCAAAGAACATGAAAGAGGTATTGAACCTTGCCGATATTGTTTCCCTGCATGTTCCGGAAACCCCGGAAACCAAAATGATGATTAATAAAAATGCTATCCGGCAAATGAAGCCAGGTGCCATTTTGATTAACTATGCAAGGGGAGAAGTGGTAGACTTAAAAGCATTGGCCAATGCCATTCTTGAAAAACAGATTAGTGGGGCTGCTATTGATGTTTTTCCTTGGGAACCCGAGAAAAACGGGGATTATTTTGAAAGCCCCATGCAAGGTTTATCCAATGTTATTTTAACCCCACATATTGGTGGGTCTACCGAAGAGGCTCAACAAAATATTGGCGAAGACGTAAGCATTAAATTGTTTCAATATTTAGAAAGAGGTATCACGAATGGATCACACACGGTACCTGCTATTGGACTGCCGCCCATTGAGGGAACCCATAGAATCCTGCATATCCACCACAATGTTCCAGGCGTTTTGAGTGCCATCAACACGGCTTTGTCGAATAACAAAATCAATATTGTTGGCCAGTACCTTAAAACCAATGAAGCCATTGGTTATGTGGTTTTGGATATTGATAAAAAGTTATCTAAGAAAGCGGTTGAGCTACTCAAATTGGTAAAGCATACCATTAAAGTTAGAATGCTATATTAATTAGCTGTAACTAAGTTTAC
>JBDLUU010000044.1:0-27858 GCA_039805185.1 Bacteroidota bacterium | reverse complement strand
CAGAATTTAGGCATCAACAGAAATGCTTCCAGCAACTTTATTACAGAGAGCACCAATCAGACGATTCAGCGTTATGCGCTATTCACTTTGGTATGGAATTTTAGTAAAAACGGTAAACCTACTCAAGGATTTTAATATGAAAAGAACAACCCATTACCGCAATATTTGTCAAGCACTATTTTTTCTCATTTTTCTTTTGAATCAACAATTGAATGCGCAGGTTCAATTTATTCAGTCGGGAAGAATTGAATTTGAAAAAAGGGTCAATCAACATGCGCCCCTTTTAGATGAAACAGAAAATATGTGGACAGCCGAAATGCTCAAACAGATACCCAAATTTGTATCAGATATTTTTGAGCTGAAGTTCACTTCAGATAAATCAGTCTATAAATTAGCAAAAGAAAATCCCAATAATAAATATATGTGGGGCACTAAACCTGTTGACACCGATGTAAGTGTACAGGATTTCAAAAATGGCATTTCCATTAGTCAAAAGGAAGTATTTGAAAATACTTATTTAATCAAAGACAGCAGCCGTACCTGGGAATGGAAAATTGCGGAAGAAACGAGAGAAATTGCAGGTTTTGAATGTAGAAAAGCCGTTACCAAAATTTGCGATTCAGTATATGTGGTAGCTTTTTATACAGATCAGATTCCGGTAAGTGCAGGTCCGGAAAGCTTTGGTGGCCTCCCGGGAATGATACTGGGATTAGCTGTGCCCAGATTGAATACTACCTGGTTTGCCACTAAATTGGAATTAATAACCCCTACTGCCAATGAACTGAATGTTAAACAAAAAGGAAAACAAGTAGGTCGAACACAACTAACCACAGAATTATCTAAAGCATTAAAAGACTGGGGAAAGGAAGGGGCTAGAAAAATGTGGGTTGCCCAATTGTAAATTAATGCCCGCATTCAACAGCATCCGCTCCATGTATGGCTTTATGCAGATAGGGACTTACAAATGGAATATCCAGGTTCAATCCACGCAGTATCAAAAGGATTCCGATAATCAAAGAAAGTATAGGAATCAACTTGCGGATTTGCTGACGAAATCCGCCAGATAAAGATTGTGCGGCAAGAACCAATAAGAGCATAGCGGGTACAGTGCCCAATCCAAAGCTACCCATAAACAATACCGACTCAGTAATGGTGTGCGCTACCAGAGAAGCTGCTACAGCCGTATATACCAGACCACAGGGTAAAAATCCATTGAGGATTCCGAAAAAGTACATGGAAGGCGCTGACCTTTTTTGTAAGATGGTTTGCATGGTAGTAATCTGCCATTGCTTGAATCCATTCAGAAAAGGCAGATTCAGTTTGGTAAATAACCTGGGTAAGACTACAGACAATAAAATAAAAGAACCCAATACAATAGAAAGAATCTGGGTAAGCCCGAACCAATTAAGGCCTCTTCCAAAAAGACCAGCTATAATCCCTATAATCATATAACTGCTAATTCTTCCGAAATGATAGCCTCCGACTGCCATTGCTTTTTGCCAACCTGTAAATTGCTGAAAGGGTAAGGACAGGGCCAAAGGGCCGCACATACCCACACAATGCACACTGCCTGCAAAACCTAAAACAAAACCGGAAAGTAAGAGGACTTCCATGATTAAGGAATAAAGATCACTTCTTCCGTGTAATAATTTTTATCACCACTGGTAAAACTAATCTTGGCAATATATTTCCCATTGTTCAAAGCAGTAACAGGGAAAGTATACACCCCATTGGCAGATGCAGCCAAGGGCCATTTTTTATCCGACTTCTCTGAAGCAGGATTATAAAAATGCACTTCTGCATTCGTGATAGAAGCAGTTAGTGTAGAATCAATGGTGATAATTACCCGACCTTCTTTTTTGCTTACTTCAATCTTTTGGGTTAATCCATTGGCATTGGCAGTTGCCTGCAACTTTCCATTCAATGCCATTTCCTTCTCATAATAATTGGACTCTACCATTTCAATATCTACCTGCATGGTCTTCCATACAAGAAATAAGATAAATGCTACGCCAGCTCCAAATGCAAGAACAATTCTATAGCCCCAATTCATGTAATTCGTTTAATAGTCGCTTATAAAAATAGCTTTTTTTGTGGCAATAAGTTTATCGCCACTCATGAGCTTGATTTCATACTCTTCCTTCCGCTTCTCAATCTTGCTGGTGTCTACTTTAATAAAGAAGGTTTCCTCTGCCAGCTGTCTTCCTTTGAGCGTATCCAGTTTATTACCAATTCGCTCAATTTTAACATCGGGATTACTTGGCACCAATGCATAAGGTAAATCTCTGTTGCTCTTGTTGGTAACTTTAATCCGGAAAAGGTTACTGATGGTCCCATCTTTGTTTTCCTGCATCCCCTGCCCTGGCACACGCAAAATAGTGGCATCAAATGTGGTACGGGTAACAATTAATACACCCAGTAAAACAATCAAGACTACTAGCACACCGGAATAGGCCTTGATACGATAAGTGAATTCAAATTTCTTGCCGGATGCAATCTGGTTTTCGGAAGCATAAGTAATCAGATTTTCGGGTCTGTTAACTTTCTTCATCATCATATTACAGGCATCAATACAGGCGGTACAATTGATACATTCCAGCTGCGTGCCATTTCTGATATCAATATTGGTAGGACATACATTTACGCACATGCCACAATCAATACAATCCCCTGCCCCTTCTGTTGTTTTCTTTTTATTACGAGGCTCTCCTCTTAAATAGTTATACGCAACTACAATGGAATTCTTATCCAGCAAAACCCCTTGCAGTCTGCCATAAGGGCAAATTACGGTACAAACAATTTCGCGAACGAATGCATATACGGTATAAAAAACAAGGGTAAAGAACACGATGGCAATAAAGCCTCCAATATGTTCAGAAACAGGATCTGTAATAATTTTAAATAACTGGTCTGTACCAATGATATAAGCCAAAAAAGTATTGGAAATGGTAAAACTTAGCAAGAGAAAGACAATATGCTTGATCGTCTTTCTTACATACATTTCAGTTGTCCACTTCTTGCTGTTATTTATTTTTTGCTTGTTCCCGTCTCCCTCAATGAGGTATTCAATTTTACGGAAAATCATTTCCATGAAAATGGTTTGCGGGCAAACCCAACCACAGAAAAAACGACCATAAATCAAGGTAAAGATGACCACAAACAGAATGAAGATGATCATTCCCAGGCCAAACATGATAAAGTCCTGCGGTGTAAAAAGTGAGCCGAAAAACGTAAATTCTCCCTGAGGAATATTAAACTGGAATAAGGGGTTTCCATCAATGCGAATAAAAGGCATGGTGAAAAACAAAATCACGTATACATAACTTAAATAAGTTCTGTATTTATAGAATTTCCCCTTAGGTTGTAAGGCATAAATCCAGTTTCTTTTTCCTTTGCTGTTTACCGTTGAATGCAAACTGCGAAAATCTGGTTGGTTCGGCTCACTCATAATCAATCTTTAGTTTACTTCATTGCAGGCGCAGCACTGGAATCAACTTTAGGTGCAGCACCCTCTTCTACAAATAATTCTCCCTGTTTCTCTTTAGCAGGTTGCGGATTGGTCCCTTGTAAAGACTTTACATAACTTGCTATTTGAGCAATCTGAACAGGAGAATAGTCTTCCTTCCAGCTCTTCATCCCCTTCTCAGGCCAGCCATATTTAATGGAATAAAATATCCCCTTTATATCACCCTTGTGTAACCAATACTCATCTGTTAAGTTAGGTCCAATACCTGGAGCGCCATTTACAATACCGCTGCCATTCTCTGCGTGACAGGTAGCACAGGCACCAGGTTTGATATAAAGCTCCTTGCCTTTTGCAATATCATCTGCTCCTAACATTTTCACCATATTTTCATCAACATTATTTGCAGATTTCTCTAAATAAGCAGCTTGTTCTACTGCAGCTTTTTCCATATCCATTACCAACTCTTGTTGCTGCAAAGGTTTATTTTCTGCAACATGGTAACTATATAAATACACTACACTAAACAAAATACTTATCGCAAATCCCCACTGCCACCATGCAGGAACTTCGTTATCCAGCTCTTTAATACCATCATAATCATGTCCTAAATCTAAACGAGCTACGTCTTCGTCTGTATTACGATTGTACAATCTGTCAAACCAAGAAATTTTTTCTTTCACAACAATTGGCACACCAGCTGCAGCAGCCATTTTCAGAGCATCTTTCTTAAGGAAGCTGCGAATTCCGTTGGCAAAATAAATGATGATGATCATTTCAATAGCCACGATAAACGACAATAACTGAACAATGGTTTCAGAAACTACGGTTGGTGTACCTGCAGGTACATTCTTGGCTTGAGCAAACAAAGAACCAGCTGACACCAATACCATTAAAATAGTAAGTGCTGCCGCTTTTCCAGCACCGGATTGTTTTTCCTGCTCCATTTTATTTTTAATGGCCAGTACAAACACATTACCCAACATATAAATTACGAGGGCAAGTAAACCAATGACCGTTAATAATACATAGGCAACTGTTGAATCATAAAAAACTTCTTTGTGAGCAGCTGGTGCAGCAGCTTCAGCTGCATCCTGAGCCCAAATAATATTAGCAGCCAGACTGGCCAGCAAAAGCAGCAACACTCTTTGAATGATGGCTTTGTAACGTTGATGATAAGTGATTGTGGTAAACATAAAATTATTTTTATCAGTCATTGATGGGTATTTGACTATTTTTTTCCATTTTTTCTTTATTGGCAGAAAAAACATACCAGGTAACAACTGCAAAGAATACAGTAAATATGACCAATGAAATCATTGGATAGATATTTACATTATCAATGGTGGTTACATAATTTTTAAACTTCATACAATAAATATTAGTGTAAGTTTTTAATTTCTGCTTCTGGTGCTTTTTTCAAATCGGCACCTAGTCTTTGCAAATAAGCAATCAATGCAATAATTTCTTTTCCACTTTGCGCCTTTATATTATTGGCTTTCAAATCTGCAGCAATTTCATCAGCCTGCATTTTCAAATCATTGTTTGCTTTCTGATCATAGCCCTCAGGATAAGGAACACCCAGGGTTTGCATTGCTCTGATTTTTCCAGGAGTTGTGCTAATGTCTAAATCGTTGTCTAGCAACCATGGATAAGGAGGCATGATAGACCCCTGAGAAATTTCTTCAGGATCATTCATATGGCGATAATGCCAGCTATTGGGATATTTATTTGCCAAACGAGCCAAATCCGGACCAGTACGCTTACTACCCCACTGGAATGGATGATCATACACAGACTCACCCGCTTTGGAATAATCACCGTAACGGGCTACTTCATCTCTGAACGGACGAACCATCTGAGAGTGACAAGTATAACAACCTTCTCTGATATAAATATCCCTTCCCTGTAATTCAAGTGGAGTATAAGGCTTAACCGTACTGATGGTAGGTACATTTTCCTTCACAATGAATGTTGGGATAATTTCAATAGCACCACCAATAGATACTACAATCAAACTCATTACCAGCATTTGAACAGGTCTTCTTTCAATAATTGAGTGCCAGTATGCTTTTCCAGCTGGTAAAGGCTGAGATGCTAACGCAGGTGCTTCTCCGGTTTCTTCAGCAATGAAAGAACCAGTCTTAACTGTTTTCACTAAGTTAACAACCATTAAAACCGCACCGGTTAAGTAAATAGTACCGCCTATTCCTCTCACGATATACATGGGAATAATACGGGTTACGGTTTCAAGAAACTGAAATTTCAACTGACCTTCCGGAGTAAACTGTTTCCACATCAGGGCCTGAGAAATAGCAGCCCAATACATCGGAATGGCATACAACAGAATACCAACGGTTCCAATTAAGAAATGGGTATTGGCCATTTTAACGGAATACAATTTGGTATTGTATAAACGGGGAACTAACCAGTACAACATACCAAAAATCAGGAATCCGTTCCAACCCAATGCGCCTACGTGAACGTGAGCCACAATCCAGTCTGTATAGTGCGCAAATCCGTTCACATTTTTCAATGACAACATCGGGCCTTCAAATGTACTCATACCATAACAGGTAAGAGCCACAACAAACATTTTTAAAATGGGATCTTCTTTTACTTTATCCCAGGCACCTCTTAAAGTGAAAATACCATTCAACATACCTCCCCAGCTGGGTAAAATCAGCATTACACTGAACACCACACCCAAAGACTGTGCCCAGTCAGGCAAAGCAGTATACAACAAGTGGTGAGGACCTGCCCAGATATAGATAAAAATCAAAGCCCAGAAGTGAATAATACTCCATTTGTAAGAGTAAACAGGTCTTCCTGCCGCTTTAGGAACAAAATAATACATAATACCAAGCATAGGCGTAGTCAGGAAGAAAGCCACTGCATTGTGACCATACCACCACTGCACCAATGCATCCTGCACACCTGCATACCAGCTATAGCTGTGGGTAAGAGAAGTAGGCAATGCAAATGAGTTTACAATATGCAATAAGGCAACCGTAACCCAGGTACCAATAATGAACCAGATGGCCACATATAAATGTCGCTCTCTTCTGGTTAAGATGGTGGCAAACATATTCACTCCAAAAATTACCCATACCAGGGTAATGGCAATATCAATGGGCCAGATTAGTTCTGCGTATTCTTTACCTTGTGTAAAACCCAATGGCAAAGTAATGGCAGCTGACACGATTATTAATTGCCAGCCCCAGAAATGCAGATTACCAAGCGCCTTACTCCACATGCTGGTTTTCAACAAACGAGGCATCATATAATATACCCCGGTGTAAATACCATTACCTACAAATGCAAAAATGACTGCATTAGTGTGGAGCGGTCTTAATCTACCAAAACTGGTTAATGAAATACCTAGATTGAGTGCCGGATAAGCTAGCTGAAACGCAATGATTACCCCTACCAGCATCCCTACTAATGCCCACAGAACAGTGGCATAAGCAAATTTTCGGACGATGGAATTGTCGTAAGTGAATTTTTCTAACTGCATGGTTGTTTATTTATTCTCTGTTGGTTGATGGGTTTGATCAAAAAATATTTTATTGGCGGGTGTAAAGGAATCATCAAATTGTCCTGTTTTAGAACCCCAGATAAAAGCAATCAGGAAGCCGGATGCTACCAGTAAACTGATGATTAACAACATTACAATAATGCTCATGATTGTACATTTTTAGGATTCAGAATAGGTTTGAAACAGTATTTTTCTATAAGGGCCGAGCCCAACATGGTTGTCATTACAATGGTGAATGTGCTGGAAGGCATTAAAATAGCTGCCACTAAAGGCGACATCTGAGCGGTTACAGAAAAATACAATCCAACAACATTATATAAGGTAGAAATAACAAAAGTAGTTTTAATCAGGTTCTTCGACCATTTGGCTACGCGAATATATTGATCCAGTAATGGCAATTGTTCAGACAACATAATGGCATCACTGGCAGGTGAAAATTGAATCGTATTATCCACCACAGCAATACCTACATTACTTTTGCTTAGCGCACCGGCATCATTTAATCCATCCCCTACCATCATTACTTCTTTACCACCTTTCCTTTGGTTATCTATGTACTGAAGTTTGTCCTGTGGCGTCTGATTAAATAAATACTGAACAGGTCTCTGTAAATGCTGCTTCAAATAATCTTCGGAACGGTTATTGTCTCCGCTTAAAACTGTGATAGGATAAGGTAGCTCCTGTATCAATTTGTCTACATGTGCTCTCAGTACATTTTGGATGATGAATTTTCCAAATACTTCACCATCAACAGAGACCCATACTTCAGATCCTTTTACACCTTCAGTTGCTTTTCCAACAAAGGCTGCAGAACCTAACTTATAATGCGTTTCGTTTTCCCATGCTTCAATACCAGCCCCAGCTACTTCCTTAATATGGGCAATCTGACTATGTACAACTTTTAATTCTTTTGCTATCGCTTTGCTTAATGGGTGCATCGATTGTGCAGCCATTGCACCAATTATGGATCTGTCACTTGCACTGAGTGGCTTGCCTTCATAATGAACAGTAGAAGCATGAGGATAAGTGAGGGTGCCTGTTTTATCAAAAACAACCTGGTTAATTTTGGCTATATTCTGAAGCACCAGCGCATTTTTTAAAAACAACCCATGCTTACTGAAAATATTCAGGACAAAACCTTCCGTAAATGTGGCTGTTATCAATAATGCACATGGACAGGCAACAATTAACACGGCTGTCATTGATTGCCAGGCATAATTAATATTGGTACCATACCAGTAAATAAAACTGCTGAAAGCAACAGTCAATACAACAATAGAAAAGTAATTGCTGATAACTGTTGTAAAAGAATAATCGTTTTTGTCCGATTTCTTAAAAGCATCATTATTCCAAAGCTTGGTAAAACTGTTTTGTGAAAATGGCTTTACCACCAATACATCAATTGCTCCGTTCAATTGCTTCCCGCCTGCATAAATTAAATCTCCAATAGCCAGCGAAACGGGCTCATTTTCCCCTGTAACAAAACTATAATCTATTTCCGCCTTGCCTTTGATATGCATACCATCCACAGGAATTACTTCGTTGCTTCTGATACGGATGGTATCCTCTGCTTTCACTTCCTGTACTGGCACGAATGATTCGTTTCCGTCTTTGTCCAGTAAACAAACCGCAACAGGAAAATAGGAAGTGAAATCTCTGTTAAAGGAAAGATCGGCAAAGGTTTTGGTCTGGAATGATCTACCCAGAAGCATAAAGAAAATAATGCCGGACATACTGTCCAGATATCCTCCACCAGTTCCGGATAGAATTTCATAAACACTTCTTCCAAAAGTAACTGCCAGTGCAAGGGCAATAGGCGCATCTATATTCAGTCTTCTTTGCTTGAAACTATACACTGAATTGATAAAAAACTCAGCACCACTATACAATAAAACAGGTAAAGCCAGTAACAAACTAACATAACGGAATACATTGGCATTCAGACCATCTCTTGTTATGGTTTCTAAACCCAGGTATTCAGGAAAACTCAACATCATGATATTGGCAAAACAAAAACCAGCAATACCAATTTTTATCATCGCTGTACGGGCTACTATTTTCTGCTCACGCTTGGCTTCCTGACCATCGTTTAAAGTAATATAGGGTTCGTAGCCTAGAGAGCCAAGCAATTCCGCTGTCGCTCTGATACTGATTTTTTCAGGATCCAGATAAACGGTTAATTCCTTGGTTGGAAAATGAACAGTAGAAAAGTAAATACCCTCGTGCACTTTCTGCAAATTCTCTAATAACCAGATACAAGAACTGCAATGAATCTGAGGCAAATAAAATTGAACTGCAATTTGAGAAGGTTTAGAAAAAACGATATAATTGGCGGTAATTTGAGGATTATCCAGAAAGGCAAATTTCTGGGGATCACGGGATTCACTCATTTTTACACCGGAAGCATCGTGCAGATTATAATACTCGCAAAGATTACTTTTATTTAATATCTGGTAAACAGAACTACAACCTTTACAACAAAAAGCCTTCTCATCAAAAACCACAGGCTCCCCCACACAGGCGTCACCGCAGTGAAAGCATTTGGTGGATTCTAAGGTCTTATTCAACATGTTGCAAAAAGTTGTTAGAAGTTAATTAATTTTTTGGATATGACTTATTAAATTTTTAATTATTTATTGACTTGTCCTGTGGATTCACCCCTAGACCTTTGAAAACATTCGATATGAAGCAACTGCAGGCATTTAATCTATCCTCAATCATTTTATTCCACTTATATTTTTCTTTGATGAAACTTTCGCTGAATGCATGGGCCAAATCGTGTTGCTTTATAGCCACTTTATTCCAGGTATTGGTGGATAACAGATTGGACAAGTTGTTCACATGAGCCATAATTTTATGCTCTTTACTTCTGGTTAATTGCATCATGTCAACCAAATTCGGCATGGGAACTTCCTTAGCCGTTTTGGCATTGAACACTTTCATCACTGATGGGAAAACCAATTTTTGTTCACAGGTAACCAGGGAACTAAAATCATTTTTTATCTGCTGCATCAGTTCTTTCAGATAAGCAGTTGCTTCTGCATCATAATCTTTCAGAAAAGGGCAATGAATGGCATTCTGAATCTTCAATTCCAGACAAGGATATACATTATCTAAAAGGTGAGCGATGAATTCGGCAGTCTGGTCTGCATGCTTACACATGGGTAAATTTTTACCCTACAAAATTGTCACCGTAAAGTCACGAATTCAATGAGATTTGAAATGCCGAAACATGATTAAAATCATAAAATCCGGCTAATCCTCAATATTGGCTGTCTGGATCAGCTTTTGCAGATTTAGTATGCTTATCTTCTTCCCCTTCAGTTGAATCAACTTATCGGCGTTAAATTCAGATAAGAGGCGGATACAGGATTCTGTAGAAGTTCCCACATAATCGGCTATTTCTTCCCTACTCAAACTCACGTTCAGAGTCTGGTTGTCTTCTTCAAACCCATAAGTAGCTTTTAGAAACAATAAGGCCTCTGCCATTCTCTCTCTTACACTTTTTTGGGATAGAGATACAATATGATCTTCAGCAGTTTTTAAATCATGGCTCATTTTCTTAACTACTTCAAACATAAGCTTGGGTGAGGAAGCCAGCACATCAAAAAAATAATTTTTATCGATGATACAGATTGAAGCATCTTCCAGGGTTACTGCAGAGCAGTGATAACGTTCGTTTGAAAGTAACGCCCGATACCCCAATATATCACCAGACTTTACCAGACGAAGGATTTGCTCCTTACCATCGTAGCCGATTGTCGTTAATTTTATTTTACCACTATTGATGCAAAACAATCCATTCGGAAGTCCATTTTCTGTAAATACATATTGTCCTTTCTTGTATACTGCACAAGATTTATGTGCGCAGAGATCCTTGGTTTGTTCTTCATCCAAAACATTAAAAACAGAGCTTAAACGAACATTACAATGTAAACA
This sequence comes from Bacteroidota bacterium, assembly GCA_039805185.1. GTDB lineage: Bacteria > Bacteroidota > Bacteroidia > Chitinophagales > Chitinophagaceae > Sediminibacterium. Next base: position 16,918 of record JBDLUU010000044.1, on the reverse strand, counting down.
CCCTGTATCAATGGATCCATTATTCTTCATTTCTTCCGCCGTATTGCTTTATACAAAGTTAAACATATTGGTTTTATTTTGATAATAAAACTACCCTTGATTCCATAGGGTTCAATACTTTTTTATCTGCCAATATTTCACCGGTTATCACATCATATGCCTGCTTAAATCCATTGGTTCTTTCCGCATACTGTTTCCACTCCAGTGTATTCGATTTGGAGGAAGCATTCAATACCACCATTACTGTTGAAGTTTCATCGTATCTAAAATAAACATAAAGCCCTTCCTTAGGTAAATACTGCATCATTTTCCCTGTTTGCAGGGCTGTATTTTCCTTTCGGAAATTAGCCAGGGCCTTTACATATTGATAGGCGGTGTTTTCGGTGGGATTAAGAGCACCGCCAAGACGTTTATCGCTCATTGCATCCGGGAACCCAAATGGAAAATCCAGCCGGACCATGCCATCGTTAGGATCTTTAAAATTTTTCATCCATAACTCCGTACCATAATACAATTGAGGAATGCCTCTTAAGGTAAACAAAAGATTCATGCCCATTTTATATTTGTTCATGTCTTCCCCAATCATGGAAACGAATCTTTCCATATCGTGGTTATCCAAAAAAATACAGTTCTTCTCCGGTGCCTGATACAAGAAATCCTGAGATAATGTCATGTGCAATTTATTCACGCCCTGTGTCCAGCCGAAGGGTTGATTCAATGCATCCATCATGGCATAACTCAACGGAAAGTCAGTTGTTCCCGGGGCATTGTGTTTAAAAGCTGCATTCATATTGTTTTTTGTGAAGTAGGCGCTACCTGCTACGGTGTTGGCAACTGCTTCTCCAAAAATGCTGATGGTTGGAAAATCATGCCGCAAAGCAGCATTCACCTTATTCATGAATGCTTCGTCACAATATTTGTACGTATCAACTCTCCAGCCATCAATACCAAACTCTTCCACTGTCCAGAGCGCATGCTGAATTAAAAAGTTTGAAACAAATGGGTTACGCTGATTGATATCCGGCAGATGAGGCACAAACCATCCGTCCAGCATCACTTTTTTATCGGCTGGATTTCCCATCGGATCAAAAATAGCTTCATCCCTATGATTGGTATTGGTGTAGGATGTCCATTGATTAATCCAGTCTTTAGCAGGTGCGTCCTTGTACATCCAATGCTCATTACCAATATGGTTATAAACCGCATCCTGAATGATCTTAATTCCTTTGGCATGTGCCGCATCCACCAATTTCTTGTAGGCTGCTTCTCCACCTAATCTTTTATCAATGGCATAATGATTGGTAAACCAATACCCGTGATACCCTGCCATCATTCCTGCCTGTTCACTTTGCAAGGGCATATCGTTTTCTATAACAGGCGTCATCCAAATTGCAGTAACGCCTAATTCTTTTAAGTAATCCAATTGATTGACAACTCCTTCCAGATCTCCGCCATGTCTTTTGATAGGATCCTTACGATTTACAATGGTATCCAGGTAACCCGTTACTTTATCATTGGCTGGATTCCCATTGCTGAATCGGTCTGGCATTAAAAGATAAATAAAATCTTTTGAAGTAACCCCATTCGCATAAGAATAACCCATTCCTTTTCGGCGAGGTTTTAATTCCCATGTCAGACTGGTTTTAGTATTGGCTCCAGTCAACTGTAATTGCACTTTCCCTGGTTTAGCAGCTGCCTGAATGGTCAGGTCAATCGCGAGGTATTTTTTATTCTCAAAAGAATGAACCTTTGAAATGGTGACTCCGGGATAGTTGGTAGTTACAGAAATATTATCAAAAGAAGCATTGGCATTACGTACCAAAACCTGCACTTTGTTCCACTTCATCCCAGTAAACCAATGCGTAGGATATAATTCAATAGGCTGTTGAGCAAACAGCTGCAACGAAAAAAACAATACCCCAAGAAAAATAGTCCATTTTTTCATACTCAAATTATTTTGATTGATTCTCTTTAACTACTACAGCACAAATTACTGCGGCTGCCAAAAGCAGTCCCCCACCCACTTGTACCGCCATCAAACGATCATTGTGTAATACATTCTCCATTACCTTACCAAAAAACAGGGAAGCAATGATTTCGGGTAATACAATGAAAAAGTTGAAGATGCCCATATAGATACCCACTTTAGCCGGAGGTATACAGCCTGCCAGCATAGAATAAGGCATCGACAAAATGGAAGCCCATGCAATCCCTACCAATCCCATAGACACGTACAGAAAAACAGGGTCTGTTACATATTTAACAGAGATCAATCCAATGCCCCCTAAAATCAAACAAATGGAATGGGTATATTTTTTTCCCAGTTTATTGACCCAGAAAGGAAGCGAAAACGAAAAACCAAACGTGACTAAATTCAAAATGGCAGAAGTGGTATTGGCGTATTCAAGCCCTTGCGTGTACAAATCACTGGCGGTGGTTGTATTCCCCCCAAATATATCTGTGGCTACTCCTGTGCTGTAATAAAACCACATCAAAAATAATCCCGGCCAGGTTAAAAAATTCACCAAAGCCAGCCGCTTCATTTGATCAGGCATATTGGTAACTGCACTAAAAATTTCTTTAACCCCACCCATAAAACCTTTTCCTTCTTCATCCAGCTTCTTTTTCCAATCCCGATCTACTGGTGGATATTCTTTGCTCATGAGCACCGTATATAAAACAGCCAAAAAAAACACAGCTGCGCCGATGTAGAAAGAATACATGATATTTTCCGGTATGCCTCCTGCTGTTTTTTCTCTGGAAACACCCAGCCATTGAACCAGCTTCTGCGGTAAGTAACCCGCAATAAAAGAAGCCAATCCAATAAACATACTCTGCATGGCAAAACCCATCGGTTGTTGTTCTTCATCTAAATTATCTGCCACAAAAGCACGGAAGGGTTCCATACTGATATTGATACAAGAATCCAGTATCCATAAAATGCCTGCAGCCATCCAGATAGCAGATGAATTAGGCATGATAAACAAAGCCAGTGAACTCAAAATGGCACCCACTAAAAAATAAGGTCTTCTTCTTCCCAATCGAGGATGCCAGGTTCTGTCGCTCATATAACCAATAATGGGTTGAACAATTAAACCTGTCATAGGGGCTGCCAGCCATAAGCCAGGAATCTCTTCAGGACTTGCTCCTAGGTATTCATAAATGGCACTCATATTACCCATCTGCAAACTCCAGCCGAACTGAATACCAAAAAATCCAAAACACATATTCCAGATTTGCCAGAAACCAAGTTTGGGCAATACCGCTTTAGGGGTAGTAGACATAGCAATCGATGTTTATAGGTTGATATCGTGTATTGAATACACATCCCAATATACAAATAAAAACATCCTCATAAAGAGGATGTTTCTGAAAATATAGAATGATATAAACGATTAAATCACAAATCCATCTGGTAAAATAGCTGTCTTTTTCACAACCACTATGCCGTCCTTTACTGTGTACAAAGGATGATCTGTGTTGGGCAAATGACTACCCCCATTGATACGTACATCATTACCAATACGGCAGTTCTTATCAATGATGGCATCTTTAATATAGCAACGCTCTCCAATACCTATTTTAGGCAATCCTTTGCTGGTATTCAGCTCCATTTCTTCAATGGTTTCATAATAATCATTACCCATGATATAGGTACTTACTACCGTAGTGCCGTGGCCAATGCGCGAACGAATACCTACCACACTCTGTTCAATACGGCTCGCATGAATAATAGAACCTTCGGCAATAATGGTTTTCTCCAATGTAGTGCCACTGATTTTAGCAGGGGGCAACATACGTGCACGGCTATAAACCGTTTTGGTATTGTCGAATAAATTGAATGGAGGTATCTCTTGTGTTAAAGCCAGGTTGGCTTCATAGAAGGAATAAATGTTTCCGATATCTGTCCAATAACCATCATACTGGAAGCTGGATACTTTATAATTTTCAATAGAATCCGGAATAATTTCTTTACCGAAATCAGTTGCATTGGGATGCGCTTCATTCAATAATTTATCCAGGATTTTTTTATTGAAAATATAAATACCCATCGATGCCAGATAATTTCTTCCCTGCTTTTGCATTTCAGCTCCTGTATCACTTACCCACTCAGGCAATAAATCCTTCTTGGGCTTCTCAATAAATGAAGTAATTACATTTTGTTCATTGGTTTTTAAAATACCAAATTCAGGAGCGTCCCTGTCATCAACCGGAATTGTAGCAATGGAAATATCGGTCTGGCTGTCAATATGGTTTTTCAGCATATCGCCAAAATCCATTTGGTACAACTGGTCTCCACTTAAAATTAAAATATGGTCGTAGTCTAAATTGGAAATATGCCTGAGTGATTGTCTTACCGCATCTGCTGTTCCCTGAAACCAGCCCGGATTATCCGGTGTTTGTTCCGCCGCAAGAATGTCTACAAAACCTGTACTGAAGGCACTGAAGTGGTAAGTGTTTTTAATATGCTTGTTCAGTGAAGCTGAATTAAACTGCGTTAATACAAACATTCGGTTAATCCCGCTATTGATACAGTTACTGATGGGAATATCCACCAAACGATACTTACCGGCAATCGGAACCGCAGGCTTCGATCTACTTGCAGTTAATGGAAAAAGTCGGGTGCCTGCTCCCCCGCCCAAAATCACAGCCAAAACTGATTTGGAAATACTGCTCATAAAATGTGGATTGCTTTTATACTACTTTGAAGTTAGTTTTTTTATTTTAAATTCTGATAAACTTGTCGGTACTCAGCAACCGTACCCTCCCAACTGTGATCTATTTGCATCATTTGCTTGCGCATTTTTGCCATTTGCTGCTGATCCTGATAAACAGAAACCCCTCTTCCAATAGAGTAAGCCAGATCTTCTACATTAGCATTGTTAAATCGGATACCAAACCCGTCAGGATCACCCATATCGATAACCGTATCCTGTAAACCGCCTGTACTCCTTACAACAGGAACTGTTCCATATCGCATGGCATACATTTGATTCAGTCCACAGGGTTCCACCCTACTCGGCATCAATAAGAAATCGGCACCTGCATAAATTAAATGACTTAATTGCTCATTGTATCCGATATATGCATTGTAAATACCCTGATGATGATTCGTCATCTGCTGCAATTCCCATTCAATATGGGTTTCACCACTTCCCAAAATTAAGAAACAAGCATTGCCCTGTGTTTCATGCATGGCGGTTCTAATGGCATCAGGCAAAATATCAGCCGCTTTTTCTCCAACCAGTCTACCGATGAATACAAACAATGGTTTGTTGACATCCAGGCCAAACTGTTCACAGAGTATTTTTTTATTCTGTTCTTTTCCTTTTTTTACTGTTTTAACGGAATAGTGATGTGTCAAATAGGTATCTGTTTCCGGATTCCAGACTTCATTATCAATCCCGTTCAATATACCCATGCATTTTCCCTTCTCGTATTCAAATAGTGCTTCCAGTCCATTGGCATTCTGTCTGAGTTCATTCATATAACTCCAGCTAACCGTGGTTACCTTGTCTGCACATTTTACGCCGGATGCAAGGGGATTAATATTGCCTGCCCAATCGAGCATGCCGCGTTTCCAAAGATCCCACTTGGGTATATAGATACTTTTGTCCCAGCCCATCCAGCCCTGATACTGACCATTGTGAATGTTTACTACGGTTGGCACCGAACCTAAATGTTGAAAAGCATAGCAATACTTCATCATAAAAGGAATCAATGCAGTATGATGATCGTGGCAATGCACAACATCGGGTTTGTGCTCCCAGCTGCTCATCCAACTAACTACAGCTATTTGAAAAGCCGTGAATCTTTCGGCATCATCGTCATAACCATAAATTTTCTGACGATCCAGCAAACCGTTGATGTCAATTAAAAACAAATCGAAACCCAGTTTATTCGTAGGCTCTTTTATGACGGTAAAATCAAAATTCCAGTTACCTAAATTGGCACTTCCCTTGAAATCAACTGTCCAGTCGTTTTCATAAAGAAACCTGGTGCGGTACATGGGCATGATCACTTTCGCAATATCCCCCGATTTGCACTGGTATTTGGGCAGCGCACCCACCACATCTCCCAAACCACCGGCTTTTGCCACCGGATAACACTCAGCACTAACATGAATGATTTCCATAAAACAGTATTAAAACTTCCTTTTCAAGATAGCCAATAAACCGATTCCCTCAAATTCAGATGATAAAATTTTTGCTTCAATCAATTATTACTATTTTCCCTTTTTGTAAAATTGAACGATTGTTATGAGTCAGACCAAACAGCCCACCAATTCTGGTGCATTAGCCACCCTTGTTATTGTTTTCTTTTTCTGGGGATTCATTGCTGCATCCAACAGTATTTTTATCCCATTTGCCAAAGTCCATTTTGAACTAAATCAATTTGAGTCCCAATTAATTGGTTCTGCATTTTATGGGGCTTATTTTATAGGATCGCTGATTCTTTTTATTCTTTCCAATTATATGGGCTATGATATTTTAAATAAGATAGGCTATAAAAAAGGAATTATCTATGGTCTTGCCATTTCGGTTGCAGGAGCATTGCTAATTATTCCCTCTGCCAATGCGAATTCTTTCCCAGCCATTCTGGGTTCTTTTTTCATAGTTGCATTGGGGTTCTCACTACAACAAACATCTGCACAACCTTTTGCCATTGTATTAGGGGATCCTTCTACGGGATCACACCGTTTAAATCTGGCTGGTGGTGTTAACTCACTGGGCACCACACTAGGCCCTATTATTGTGAGTTTCTTTTTGTTTGGATCTGTTGGAAATGCCAATAAAGAAGTAACAGTTACGAATATTAACACCTTGTATTTGATTGTTGCAGCTGTGTTTGCAGCCGTTGCATTATTTTTTACTTTTTCCAAACTGCCGGAAGGGAAAAATGATGAAAAATTTGAAAAAGCCAACAAAGCAGCTTCTTCTCTTTTAATCATGACATTGTGCATTGGATTGATTATCGTGGTTGGCCAGTTTACAGAAGTCCCTAAACTCACATTGTTATTATTATCCTTAGTCAGTGTGGTAGGGATTTTATTTTACTCGAATAATCAAGCGGTAAAAAATCCGGAGGGCTGGGGTGCTATGAAGTACCAGCAGTTGATTTATGGCATGATTGGCATTTTTGTTTACGTTGGTGTGGAAGTAACGATTGATAATAATTTTGGTGCTTTATTACGTATTCCGGGTTACTTAACTGAAACCGGATTAGAAGAAAGCCAGATATCCAAATACGTGTCGCTTTACTGGGGCAGTTTAATGATAGGAAGATGGACCGGCGCTATAAGCGTATTTAATCTGAAAGGAATTACAAAAACAATTGCAACTATTGTAGTTCCCTTTTTTGCGTTTGGAGTAGTACTCTATATAAATAATTTGTACGGAAGTGATGTTTCTGATTTATTTGGATATTCAGTTTACATTGTTTTGGCCATTGCTGCCTTTTTCTACGGACAGGAAAAGCCGGTTAAAACATTGGTTTCCGTAGCAACATTAGCAACGATTGCCATGCTGATTGGCGTATTCACCAATGGTTTGATATCTGTGTATTCCTTTATTGCCGGCGGTTTATGCTGTTCGGTAATGTGGCCCTGTATTTTCTCTTTAGGTGTAGGCGGATTAGGAAAATACACCAGTCAGGGTTCTGCATTTTTAATCATGATGATTTTAGGTGGAGCCATCATTCCACCACTTCAAGGAGCAATTGGAGACAATGCTTCTATCGGCATGCACCAGTCTTATCTGTTAGCAGCGGCCTGCTTTGCTTTTCTGGCTTACCTTGCTTTGAAAATGAAATCTGTATTAAAAGCACAGGGACTGGATTTTGACGCACAGGTTGGTGGTGGTCACTAACCGAATAATTAGTTGTTCATTCATAATTTTGATTCAATATGAATACCAAACAAGAAAACAGAAATGCAGCCGTGGCAATGGAACCTTTAGCTATCGGCATTGATATAGGAGGAACAGGTACCAAATTTGGAATAGTTGACCGTGTGGGAAACTTATTGTTTTCAGGAGAAATGAGTACCCGCAATCATTTGGATGTATTGCCATACATTGACGAATTATATGAGAATATTGCACCTTTGATTGAACAGGCCGGAGGAATTGGAAGAATCAAGGGAATAGGTATTGGTGCCCCTAATGGAAACTATTATAAAAACACTATAGAATACGCCGCCAACTTACCCTGGAAAGGTATTATCCCTTTTGGTAAAATGGTAGAAGATAAATTTAAACTACCTGTAGTGCTTACCAATGACGCCAATGCTGCAGCTATCGGAGAAATGATGTATGGTGCAGCACAGGACATGAATGATTTTATCATGATTACCCTGGGTACTGGCGTAGGGAGTGGCATTGTTGCCAATGGCAAACTAGTATATGGCCATGACGGCTTTGCCGGGGAACTGGGGCATACCATTATTATTCCTGACGGCAGACTGCATGAAGGTACCCAGAAAAGAGGATCATTAGAAAGTTATGCATCTGCAACGGGTGTGCGTTTAAGTGCCATTGAATTCATTCAAAATAGCAACAAACCAAGCTTGCTTAGAGCCTTTCCTCACCATGAAATAGATTCAAAGAAAGTGTATGATGCTGCTATTGAGGGAGATGAACTGGCAAAAGAAATTTTTGAATTTACTGGTAAAATACTGGGCATGGCATTGGCCAATTTTGTGATGTTCTCCAGCCCGGAAGCCATTGTTTTATTTGGAGGCTTAACGAAAGCTGGTGAATTTATTTTAAAGCCAACCCGCGAACATATGGAAGCAAACCTTATTCAGGTCTTCCAGAATAAAGTCAAAATATTGGTGAGCCATTTAAAAGAATCAGATGCTGCTATTCTAGGGGCATCTGCACTTGTTTGGGAGATGAAATAATCCATACGGCGGGAACCGGTCGCTGCCCGGTTTTATCGCTGGGCTTAATGGTCTCTTTTCCGTTGATTAGCATGGTACTGCTTCCGCCACCATCTAAATTCAATGCTTCCCAACAACCTGCTGACTGCAGCAACCGGGCCAATTGAGTCAGGCTGGCCCCTTCTGCAATACCCGGATTTCTTCCCTCAACCACCATTACTATCAAATGGCCAGCGGCGGTATATCCCATCGCTGTTCTTGGGTGTTTATCATTTATCTGATTGCCAGGAAAACGGATTTCTTCGTTATTGCTAATTCGGATTTGTCCTTCCTGAATCAAAACCGGGCCTCCCGCTACAGCGGTCTGCATTTTCCATTTCTTCATTTTATAATTAGAAAGAGAAGAAAGCGGATTCACTAAAACAGTGCTGTCTTTAAAAAAAGGAATCACTATTTGTGAGGCCAGCGGATACTTATTGCTGCTGTCTGTATACAACCACGCTACATCGGCCTTACGATTTTTTGCAATGCCAATGGCACCGGTAAATGCGTGGCGATACGTTAGCGTGTCTTTCCCCTTACCTGGCAAACTATGAACATTGTAAGCAACCAGTTTGCCCTCCTCCACCACTGCATTTAAATTCCTGTTATTGATAAACTCAAAGAAAGTAGTATTCACTACTAAAAATGGCTGGTTATGCTGCTGATAATATTCAGCAGGTGTATATCGTTTTCCGCTCCCCACTTTTGTAGAGAAAAGCAGTTCCCTGTTTTTTATGGGCACTTTACAATAAAACGCTTTGTTGGGTTTGCCATCCAGTGAATCATTGGAATAATACAATTCCACTCCCTGTGGTAATACACCAAAACCGGTGTCGGCTTTAACCCATGTATACTGAGCTTTTCCTGCAAAAGGAATCAAAAAGAATAAAAAAAATAACCTACGCATGAACGGTTTTTTCCATGAGCCATTTGTTCTTTCCGTAACCTGGAATAACATGCTTTTCGCTATGGTAGGAAGAACGGACCAATGGACCACTTTCTACATAATCAAAGCCAATATTGTATCCAATTTCACGCAATTCAGCAAATTCATCTGGATGAACAAAGCGTTGTACTGGAAGATGTTTTTTGGTGGGTTGCAAATACTGTCCAAGGGTAATAACATCTGTACCTACTGCTACCAGATCTTTCATGGTTTGTATCACTTCTTCCTTGGTTTCCCCTAATCCCAGCATAATACCTGTCTTGGTTCTCATTCCGCCTTTCTTTAAGGTCTCCAGCACTTCCAGACTTCTTCTGTATTTGGCCTGTATTCTAACCTGTTTTGTAATTCGCTCTACTGTTTCCATATTGTGACTTACCACTTCAGGAGCAGCGTCAATAATTCGCTGAATCTGATCCTTAAAACCTCTAAAATCAGGAATCAGGGTCTCCAGCGTTGTATCGGGGTTTAATGCTTTTACTGCTTTGATGGTATTGTACCAGATAATAGAACCTCCGTCTTTCAATTCATCTCTGTCAACACTGGTAATAACCGCATGTTTCACTTTCATTAGGTGAATGGCTTCGGCTACTCGCTGAGGTTCATCAAAATCAACCGCAAGCGGCCTTCCTGTTGCAACCGCACAAAATCCACAACTACGGGTACAGATATTTCCCAAAATCATGAAAGTGGCCGTTCCTTCTCCCCAGCATTCGCCCATATTGGGGCAATTGCCGCTTTCACAGATGGTGTGAAGCTTATGGGTATCCACCAGCCCTCTAACGTGCTTGTAACTCTCTCCAATGGGCAATTTTACCCTAAGCCAGTTGGGCTTTTTTAAAGGGGCTTCGTTGGATACAATGCTATCCTGAGGTATTTTGGGTATAACTGGTAATTCTTGCATGCGCTTCAGTTCTAGGGCACAAAATTAACTACTTTCTTCTACCGAATGTAAATGCTGCATAAGCATTGAAGAAGAAGTTCTTTTCAGGGTTTAACAAAAGAATTGGCATTTTCTGAGAATAAAAGGAAGCATTGACCCCTACATCAATAGCAGAAAGCAATTCATTGTACCGCCCGTAATCAAAGCGAAGCGCCAGTTTTGCGTGTGCCCCAGGAACAAATTTCATCTCGCCAAAACCTTTGAACAAGCCTCCCTTTCCTAAAATAACATTGGGATCAAGAAAAGTGGCTTCATTGGTTCCGTCATATTTGATTTGTGTCCTTTCACCGGTTTGTTGATTCTGAACATCAAGGTAATAGGGTTTTAACAAACCGGCACTCAATCCAGCTCCGTAAATAGCAGATACAGCAATACCGTTTTTATTTCCTTTTCCGCCTATTAATTTCTGTTGTCCAAATCCCAGATTGAGGTAATAAAAATTGTTCTGTTTTCCATAGATATAATTGGAGATCAGAATAAAACCACCGGATGATGACAAGGAAGGAATCCGCTCTTCCTTTGGATGTTTTCTTTCACCAAATTCCAACCACCAGAGATTGGTGGAAGTAATGGATTTGTATTTTCCTTTTTCAAACTTTACTCCCCAGCCATCCGTATTCAGGTTAATACTAAAAGCATTTTGCTTATTGAAAATCAAAGCACCTTCTTCTTCCTGTTTAATTAGCTGGTTTATTTTTTCTCGCCTTTCTTCTTTTTTTTGTGCACGCTGCAAAGCAGCTTCAGAAAGTTGTTTTTTCTGCGCCATTAATCCTGTTCCCGACAAAAGACAAACCACAAAAAATAGTTTCTTCACTTCCATTTAATTTGATAGATGTAAATTTAAAGTAAAATTGACGCAATGACTTCACAAATTATTTATACAAGCGACTTAAGAACCACTGCCACCCATTTACAAAGCGGATCAGCCATTGAAACCGATGCACCAACCGATAACAAGGGAAAAGGGGAAAGGTTTTCCCCTACCGATTTAGTGGCAACTGCACTGGCTTCCTGTATGATTACCACCATGGGTATTAAAGCCCAGACTATGGAAAATATTGTACTGGACGGTACCAAGGCAGATGTTACCAAAGTAATGTACCCCGATCCGCGCCGCATTGGCAAAATCATCGTACATATTCAGTTTCCTGAAAGGCTAAAAAACCTCAGCGATAAGGAAAAAGCCATTCTGGAAAATACTGCCAGAACCTGTCCGGTAGAAAGGTCCTTACATCCCGACCTGGAACTGGATCTTACATTCACCTGGTAAAAGATACGGAATAGGAAGAGGGTGCCGCTTATAGAATTGGCAGCGCCTTTACCACCCTGCTCACAGGCAAGCCCATGACATTGTAAAAGTCTCCGTTAATGGCGGCAATTCCAATCACCCCAATCCATTCCTGAATGGCATAAGCACCTGCTTTGTCGTAAGGCTTGTATTGGTCTACATAATGCGCAATCTGCGCTTCAGAGAGTTCATGAAACTGCACATGGGTCGTTTCTGAAAAAGCAATCTCTTCCTGTTGATTGAGTATCACAACACCCGTGATAACCCTGTGTTGCTGACCAGACAATCTGCTAAGCATAGCTATGGCATCTGCTCTGTCTTTGGGTTTGTTGATAATTTCATTCTTTAATACCACCACGGTATCAGCTGCCAGATAAACAGGCATTTCAAAATCCTTGCCTTCACTCTTTCTTTTTTCCCTCACGGCAAAAGCTTTTGCCCTGGCAATATGAATGGGAATTTCTTCAGGATCCATTTCAGTTGAAAAACTTTCATCTGTCTCCACAACTTCTACTGTAAAATGAATCTCAGCCCATTCCAGCAATTGTTTTCTTCTTGGGCTTTGAGAAGCCAGTATCAACGGTCTTTGCATATTACCTATTCATAAAATTGAAAAAAAGCCATCGACAGAATTCCTGTAAACATTACCCATTTAATCAGGGTACTCAAACGATGATAATCCTGAGGCGTATAGGCTTTGTATAATTTCTGTATAATCACCACAAGTGGGGCAATGATAAATAACAAACAATATAATACACTATGCCACCAACCCAGGCCTAATACGTAAAATTGCAAGATTAATGAGGCTGCAATCAATACGACGAGCCATACCCCAACAAAAACCTTGGTTACTCGAATACCCCATACAATGGGCATGGTTCTGCATCCGTATTTCTGATCCCCCTCAATGTCTTCCATATCTTTCACTACTTCCCTTACCAAAGAAATAATGAAAGCAAAAGCAGCATACAAAATAGTTAAACGGAAGAACCTTACTTTGGTATGATCCAGCCCCAGCATCTCCTGCATTACCAACGGATATTTGGCAAAAAATAAAATCAGAATCACCCAGGCCGTCAGCAAGGAAATCAAAATATTTCCAATCAACAATTGCTTTTTAAAATTGGTTGAATACAACCATAACAATAGAATCGCTGCTAGATTTCCCAGCACCAGGTGCCAGTATTGCTGAATGGGTAAAGCAAGGGCAGTAAAAAATAATCCGGCAAGACTGAGGGTCATATGCCAGAAAATAACCCATCGTCTATTGATGATTACATTCACCACCATCTTATCCGGCTTATTCACCTGGTCTATATTCTGGTCAAAATAATCGTTGATAATATAGCCGGCTGCCGCAATCAGAACAGATGCCAATACTAAAAGAAAAAAAGTGTTGGAAAAACGCTCCGAGCCTGCCGGGGGATATACCCGACCATAGATTGCCCACTCAAACAAACATTGTGTAATAGCAATGAATACCAGATTGGGCCATCGGATCAGTCTTAAGAATGCAGCAATAAGTTTCAAAAGAAAGGCTTTTTAACAGCGCCTATTGGGCTCTGAGTGTAAAATCTTCATTCCAGTCATTCCGGAGTTTCATCACTTTCTCAATCACATCCCTCACGCAGCCCATACCCCCATTTTTCTCCGAAATATAATAGGATACCGTTTTAATTTCTGTTACAGCATCGGCAGGGCAAACAGCCACACCTGCCCATTTCATACAGGCCAAATCGGGTATATCGTCTCCTATGTACAGGCATTGCTGTTGATTCTCAACTCCCGAACCCAACAGTTCCTGTAGCAGGGATAATTTATCCGTGACCTGCATGTACACTTCTTTAACACCCAGTTTGTTCAATCTTTCCATCACTTCCGGAGAATGGCCTCCGGATATAATTATAACACGATAGCCTTTTTTAACAGCCAGCTGAAGTGCATACCCGTCTTTGATATTCATCCTGCGAACCATAAGACCATTGGGCATTACCAGTAAGGAGCCATCGGTTAAAACTCCGTCAACGTCCAAAACAAACGTGTTGATTAAACTGAACTTTTCCAATATTTTATTTTTGGTTGTCTCTCCATTCGTACACCCAGGCACTCTGAATCATTTCCAGGTGTCCTTCTGTGCTCTGCTCTCTGGTTCCTTCAAAACCAGGTATTTCTAAAATCCATTCCAATAAATCGGTAAAACGGATTCGGTATATTTTTGCTTCTGTGAAATCGTCTCCAAAACGCTCGTACAATTTCATGGCAATATCTTCGTGATCATTCCAATGGATAGGTGGCTCAAAATGGCTCATATGATTTCTTTATTATACGCTATTAATAATTATTCTCCTAAAAACTGGGTCTGATCAGGCAAGGTTACACTGATTTTTCCAGAACCTGGCTGTAACACACACTGGCAACCCAGTCTTGAATTGATTCTTGGGTTTACCGCTCTGTCAATAAAGTCTTCTTCTCTGTCACTTAATTCTTCCAGGTGTTCAGCGCCACTATTCACATACAAGTGACAGGTGCTGCAGGCGCAAACCGCACCGCAATTATGGTGCAATTCAATGCCATTGTCTAAACAAACCTCCAGTAAACTCTGGTCTGGGGCAATATCATTCAAGACTACTTTCTCTAATCCTTTCTGTTCAAATTCAATTTCAATGGTATACATAATAACTATTTGGTTGGCAAAAGTATTTAAAACTCTTATTAACCCCTATTATGCTAAAAAGTTTAGTCGGGGTGAATGAATTATCTTTGTCCTATGAAGATGAAATGGAGTCAGCGGATATTGCTAAAGTATTATCGGACTAAAATAAAAACGCTGGGACTGGTATCACCGGAAAAAGCAGCGGCATCGGCTTTTGACCTTTTCTGCACCCCGTTCAAAATAAAAAAAGGAATCAAAATACCCGCCATTTTCCACCAATCCAACCCGGTCTCAATAGAACTAAACGGAATCACGGTGAGAGGGTTCCAATGGAAATCTGAACTGGCTCAGGCCAAAAAAGTCCTGATTATTCATGGTTTCAGCAGCTATTCCTACAAATTTGAATCCTATGTAACCGCCCTGGTTAAGAGCGGTTATGAAGTCCTATCTTTTGATGCTCCCGGTCATGGCATTAGTGATGGCAAAAGAATCAACGCACTTATTTACAGAGAATGTATTCTGGGCATTGAAAAACAATTTGGGCCATTGTATGGCATGATTGCCCATTCATTGGGTGGATTAGCCGCCAGCTTAGCCATGGAGAAAATGGACAATACCGGGAACCGAAAACTGGTATTAATTGCGCCTGCTACCGAAACAAAAAGAGCCATCGAGAATTTTTTTGCTTTGATACCTGCAAAAGAAGCCGTTCAGCAGGCATTTGAAGCCCATATTCGGCAATTGGCCGGTGAACCCATTGAATATTTTTCTGTGCCAAGAGTGGTAAGATCAATCGCGGCCAACGTGCTTTGGGTGCACGATGAAACAGATACCATTTGTACATTTAAAGATGTAAAACCATTATTAACAGAGCATTTACCAGGCACGGAATTCTATATAACCAATGGATTAGGGCATAATAAAATCTATAAAGAAGCGAGTACACGCAACAAAATAATGGCATTTCTGGAGCCATCTTCTGAGCCCAATTTTTTGTGATTTAATCCTTTCACCTAATATTGCATTGCATTTAACCCCAATCATTGAAGTAAAATCTTAGAATCGGAATTTCTACATGGCAAAAAATTTACTGATCGTTGAGTCGCCCGCTAAAGCAAAAACCATTGAAAAAATTCTGGGTAAGGATTTTGAAGTGAGAAGCTGTTATGGTCATATCAGAGACCTGGAAAAGGACGATATGGGCATAGATGTTAACAATCATTATCAGCCCCGTTACAAGGTTCCTGACGAGAAGGAAAAAGTAGTACGAGAGCTGAAGCAAATGGCCAAAAAAGCCGATGAAGTGTGGTTGGCTTCGGATGAGGACCGTGAAGGAGAAAGTATCAGCTGGCACCTGGCAGAGGTATTGGGATTAGACCCCCGGTCTACCAAAAGAATCGTTTTCCATGAAATTACGGCTCCCGCCATCAAAAAGGCGGTAGACAATCCAAGACTAATCAATATGAACCTGGTGAATGCCCAGCAGGCAAGAAGGGTGTTGGATCGTTTGGTGGGATTTGAACTGAGTCCGGTTTTATGGCGCAAAATTGGCATGCAAAGAAGCCTCAGTGCGGGAAGGGTTCAAAGTGTAGCGGTACGATTAATTGTGGAAAGAGAACGCGAAATCAATCAGTTCATAGCAGAAAGCTCCTATAAAATTGAAGCAGTTTTTAAAGCGACGGATATTAATGGTAAACCCGTACAATTTAAAGCGGAAGGACCTGGCAGGTTACACACGAGAGAAGAAGCTAGCGCTTTTCTGGAAAGTTGCAAAAACGCAAAATATACCGTTAAAGATATTCAGGTAAAACCTGCCAAAAGAACGCCTGCAGCACCTTTTACTACTTCTACCCTACAGCAAGAAGCATCTAGAAAAATGGGATACAGCGTAAGTAAAACCATGCTGATTGCACAGAAGTTGTACGAGAGTGGTAAAATTACTTATATGCGTACCGATAGTATCGCATTAAGTGAAACCGCACTGGGTGATATTCAGAATGAAATCAATAAAAGTTACGGAGCCAGATACCACCAGCCCCGTAAGTTCAAGAATAAAAACGAAAGTGCTCAGGAAGCCCACGAAGCCATCCGACCTACTTATATGAGTAATCATACAGTGGAAGATGAAGAATGCAAGCGCTTGTATGAGCTCATCTGGAAAAGAA
>JBDLUU010000043.1:0-5723 GCA_039805185.1 Bacteroidota bacterium | reverse complement strand
TAGTGCAGTGGTAAAAGGAAATCCCAATAAATATTTAGCCCAGGTTTTTCAGGCGCTTAGAATTGAAGTGAACGATGAGATGGGAGCGCTGAAAGAAATGTTGGAGCAGTTAACCAAAGTGTTGAAGCCCGGAGGAATTGCTGCCATCATTACTTTCCATTCGCTGGAAGACAGGCTGGTGAAGAACTTTTTCAAGCAGGGAACTTTTGAAGAAGTAGCCGATCATCCGTTGTTGTCCATTGAAAAACCAAAATATTTTCAACTGGTGAACAAGAAGCCTATAACGGCTGGTGCAGAAGAGTTGAAAAGAAATAGCAGAAGCAGAAGCGCAAAGCTGAGAGCAGCAGCGCGCTTGTAATATATATACCGTGCCCGAAAACAAAATAAATTCTAAGAACCCCATTAAGGGTTTGCTTAACTATGAGTGGATAGTGAAGAACATTGGTTTCTTCCTTTTCCTATCTCTTTTAGCAGTACTGTATATAGCCAACGGACATATGGGCGATAAAACCATACGCCGTATCAATAGCATCAACAACGAATTGAAGGAATTGCAGTTTACCTACAAGACTTTAAAGAGTGAGTTGATGTATAAAACTGAAGAGTCGCAGATTGTGAAGTTGGTGGAACCCATCGGCTTAAAAATAAGTAAGGAAATGCCTGAACGCATTCAGAAATAATGGAAGTAAAACGCGACATACTATGGAGAGTGTACCTCAGTTATATACTGATGGTAGCTGCCTGTATAGCCATCTTTGGCAAAGCGGTTTACATTCAGCAGGTGGAGGGTGCCAAGTGGAGAAGCATGAGTGATAGCCTGCATCAACGCATCGATGAAATTGAAGCAGAGCGTGGTACTATCTATTCGGAAGATGGTCAGATGTTGAGTACTTCTATTCCGCAGTTTGATATTTTCATTGATTTCCGCGTTGCGGGATTAAGAGAGAAAAACGGACAGCGGTTCAGAGAGAATATAGATTCTTTGAGTTATTGTTTAGCGCAACTGTTCAAGGACATGAGTCCGGTAGAATACAAGAGGGTTTTGCAGCAGGCGTACAAAGCACAGGAAGGTTATTTTCCGCTGAAGAAAAAAATCAGTTTCACACAGTACGATTCTTTGCGCAAATTTCCTTTGTTCAAGCTGGGTCGTTACAAAAGCGGAATGATTGCCAATGAGCGTACCGTTCGCTTGAACCCTTACCAGATGCTGGCTTTCAGAACCATTGGCCTGGCGCGTGATTCCAATAAAGTGGGTTTAGAAAAAACTTATGATGCTGTATTAAAAGGAAGAAATGGTAAGCAAACGGTTCGTTCTATAGCAGGTGGGATTGGCGTTCCAGTGGATGACACCTACCTGGTAGAACCAGAGACGGGTAAAGACATTGTAAGCACCATCGATGTTTTCATTCAGGATATAGCTGAAGCGGCTTTGATGAAAATGATGGTGAAGAATGAAGCGGAAAATGGTTGCGTGATTGTAATGGAAACCAAAACCGGAAAAGTAAAAGCCATTGCGAATCTGGGCAGAATGCCAGATGGTTCTTACTGGGAAAATTTAAACCATGCGATTACGCCGAGCGAACCGGGATCCACGTTTAAATTGGCTACCCTGATGGCTTTGCTGGAAGATAAAAAAGTGAACCTGAATCAAACCATCAACCTGGAAAATGGTGCCTGGAGAATAGCAGGTCAAACCGTGTACGATTCTGAAAGACATGCAGAGAATATTGTTACCGTTAAGCAGGCATTTGAATTGAGTTCAAATGTGGCCATGGCTAAAATGGCGGTTACGCATTATCTGAATAATCCGCAGCAGTACCTGAAGCACTTGCGTAAAATGCGCATGGATACCATTACAGGAATTGATTTGGTAGGAGAACGCAAGCCGGTGATTCATCGTCCGGGTTCTAAATTATATGGTCCTACTACTTTGCCCTGGATGAGCTTTGGATACAACCTTGCTATTAGTCCATTGCACACTGCTATGTTGTACAATGCCATTGCCAACAATGGTGTAATGATGCGTCCTTATTTGGTAAGCAGCATAAAAGAAGAAGGGGTGTTGTTGAAGGAAATTCCTCCGGTGGTATTGGATACGCAAATCTGCAGCCCGTCTACCCTGGCCATGTTAAAAGCCAGTCTGGAAGGGGTTTGTATAGCAGGTACAGCAAAATCATTGTTTGCAGGTACACCGTATAAAGTAGCTGGTAAAACCGGAACGGCTTTAGTGGCAGATGGTAATAGAGGATATGCTAATAAAATTTATCAGAGCTCTTTTGCCGGATATTTTCCTGCCGATAACCCGCAATACACTTGTGTGGTGGTCATCAAAAACAAGCCTTTTGCCGCTAATTTTTATGGGGCTTCTGTTGCTGGTCCGGTGTTCAAGGAAATTTCAGATCGTTTGTATGGTACTTATATCAAGACCAACAAAACCCTGATTGCGGGCTCCAGTAAAAAAGACAGCAGCTTCTTTGCTTACAATGGATACAAGGCAGACCTGATGTACCTGACAGAGAAACTGCAGATTGGTTTTGCAGATTCTACAGGAAGAGCAGATGAGTGGACAAGAGTAAATAAGAACAGTGCAAAAGCAGTACTTCAGAAAATGCCGGTGAATAAAAATGCCATGCCTCCGTTGAAAGGCCTGGGATTAAAAGATGCCATTTATCTCTGCGAAGAAATGGGATTGATGGTACAAGTGAAGGGAAGAGGAAAAGTAACAGAGCAGTCGATTGTTCCCGGACAGCCAATTGCAAAGGGGCAGCTGGTGCAACTTTTCCTGAATTAGACAAAGAAAAAATACGCGACACAAACAAAACGAACTAACTGAAATAAAACAAACCCAATGAAAACGCTACAGCAACTTCTTATTCAAACCAAAACGCAGCAGGTAACTGGTGCCTTGGATAAGAATATTACTGCCATTGAGATTGACTCAAGAAAAGTGAAAGCGGGTGCTGTATTCGTTGCCATTACCGGAGCACAGAGCGATGGTCATGCTTTTATTGGTAAAGCCATTGAACTGGGTGCGGTTGCCATTGTTTGTGAAACCCTTCCTGCCGATTTGAATGCCGGTGTTACTTATATAAAAGTAGCCAGCAGTGGTGAAGCGGCTGCACGCATGGCAGTTGAGTTTTACAATCATCCTTCTGCAGAAGTAAAGTTGGTGGGTGTTACCGGTACCAACGGTAAAACAACCATTGCTACTTTATTATTCAAGTTGTTCCGTCAGTTGGGTTATAGCTGTGGTTTAATCAGTACGGTGCAAAACCAAATTGATGATATCATTATTCCTGCTACACATACTACACCTGATGCTATCAGCCTGAATGCCTTGTTACGCAAAATGGTGGATGAGGGTTGCTCTTATGTATTCATGGAGTGCAGCAGTCATGCCATTCATCAGCACCGCATCACCGGATTGAAATTTGCAGGCGCCTTGTTCAGCAATATCACACACGATCATTTAGACTATCACAAAACATTTGATGAATACATCCGAGTAAAGAAAAAATTCTTTGATGATTTATCAGCTGATGCATTTGCCATCTCTAATGCGGATGATAAGCGCGGAGAAGTGATGTTGCAGAATACCAATGCGACCAAATACTTGTACAGCCTGAAAACCATGGCTGCCTTCAAGGGAAAAATATTAGAAAATGCATTGACAGGTTTAGTGATGACCATCAATGACCAGGAAGTGCATTTTCGTCTAATTGGAACTTTTAATGCCTACAACTTACTGGCAGTGTATGGTGCGGCTGTTTGTTTGGGTGTTGAAAGTTCAGAAGTGCTGACTGCCCTAAGCATGCTTACGGGTGCAGAAGGTCGCTTCGATTATATCATCAGTGCCAACAATATCATTGGTATTGTAGACTATGCGCATACGCCCGATGCATTGGAAAATGTATTGAGCACCATTAAAAAATTACGCAAGGGCTACGAGCAAATCATCACAGTGGTGGGCTGCGGTGGAGACAGAGACAAAACCAAACGCCCGGTAATGGCGCAAGCTGCCTGCGATTGGAGCGACCGCGTGATTTTAACCAGTGATAATCCCCGCACGGAAGACCCTGAAGCGATTCTGCGTGATATGGAAGCAGGACTGAGCAGTGCGGCAAAAAGAAAGTATATCACCCTGGTAGATCGCAAGCAGGCAATTGAAGAAGCAGTAAGAATGGCAAAGCCGGAAGACATTATTCTGGTAGCAGGAAAAGGACACGAGAAGTACCAGGACATCAACGGAGTGAAACATCCTTTTGACGATAAAGCAGTTTTACAAAAAGCATTTAACACCATTACCCAATAAACCCATTCTATGTTATATCAATTATTTAACTGGCTAAAACAAAGCTTCGATATTCCCGGAGCCGGGCTGTTTCAGTTCCTGACTTTCAGGATTGCGATGGCAATTGTATTGAGCTTGGTAATTGCAACAGTGTATGGGAAGCACATCATTTTGTTTTTACAGAAAAAGCAAATTGGGGAATCGGTAAGAGATTTAGGATTGGCAGGACAGGAGCAGAAAAAAGGAACCCCAACCATGGGTGGTATCATTATTCTGTTGAGTATTCTGATTCCAACCTTATTGTTTGCCAACCTGGATAAAGTATATGTGCGCCTGATGATTCTTTGCACCGTGTGGTTGGGTATCATTGGCTTTTTGGATGACCTTTTTAAAATCCGTGCCAGAAAAGCAGCACAGCAAAAAGGAGAAACCTACAAGAAAAAAGATTCAGATGGTTTGGCTGGCATTTCTAAAATCATTGGCCAGGTAGGATTGGGCATCATCATTGGTACTACTTTGTATTTCAGCAATGCGGTTACCGTAGAAAGAGAAATCATTGGTTCTGCGCGTAAGGTATCAATGTTGAGAGAGGGTGAAAGATTCGCGAAAGATTCTACCATCATTGTTCGTGAACTCAATGGGATTGAAAGAAAATTCGTAAAAGTAAAGACGCCCATCACCACCATTCCTTTTGTAAAGAACCATGAGTTCAACTACAGCAAGCTGATCAGCTGGATGGGTGAAGGGGCAGAGAAATATACCTGGATTGTTTATATCCTGATTGTGACCTTAATTATTACTGCCGTAAGTAATGGTGCCAACCTTACAGATGGTTTGGATGGATTGGCTGCTGGTGTGAGTGCCATTATTGGTGCGGGTTTGCTGGTATTCATTTATGTTAGTTCCAATTACATATTTGCCGATTACCTGAATATCATGTATATCCCTAACCTGGGTGAGCTCACTATTTTTGTGGGTGCATTCGTAGGAGCCTGCATTGGATTCCTTTGGTACAATGCATTCCCTGCTCAGGTATTCATGGGCGACACGGGTAGCCTTGCGCTGGGTGGTATCATTGCTTCCCTGGCCATCATCGTAAGGAAGGAATGGTTGATTCCTATTTTCTGTGGCGTATTCCTGGTAGAGAATTTAAGTGTGATGATTCAGGTGGGATACTTCAAGTATACTAAGAAGAAATACGGTGAAGGTAGAAGGGTGTTCCTGATGAGTCCCTTGCATCACCATTACCAGAAGAAAGGATTTCATGAAAGTAAGATTGCAGTTCGTTTCTGGATTGTAACCATCCTATTGGTGGTGATGAGTGTAGTTTCCTTAAAAATCAGATAAGCAAAAGTGAGTAACAATATCATCATATTAGGCGGAGGCGAAAGCGGAGTAGGTGCTGCGGTATTGGCCAAGCACAAGGGACTCA
>JBDLUU010000042.1:0-100265 GCA_039805185.1 Bacteroidota bacterium | reverse complement strand
CACCCAGAAACTTTTACCCTGTGTTAAAGGATCATTTAAACCAGAAGGATCTT
Organism: Bacteroidota bacterium; assembly: GCA_039805185.1. Classification (GTDB taxonomy): domain Bacteria; phylum Bacteroidota; class Bacteroidia; order Chitinophagales; family Chitinophagaceae; genus Sediminibacterium. The sequence continues at coordinate 100,212 of JBDLUU010000042.1, read as the reverse complement.
CAACAGCAATGTTCAACCGAAGATTTTCCAGACCAGGAATGGATTCCATGATCCGCTTAAACGCATCCATATAGTGCTCTGGCACACTAATTTGTGCGTTGATACCTTCCTTTGCCACATATACCCTTCCAAACACCGAAATAGCATTGTATAATTTGTACAGCTGATCTCTGAATTCCTGTGGATTCTGGATAGGGAAATAACGATAAAAACTGATGGTAATTCTTTTGAACGTCTCTTGCATCAAACGCTCTTTCAGCTCCTTATTGGAGACACTATTGTGTAGTACTGCCATAAAATAAATTTTAGACATAGCAACTGCTATGTTCCGTTAAACAATGGAGCTGCTTGCAGGGCAGCCAAAATTCGCGGCAAAAGTACAACTTATCTCCTTAATGGCAATGCAATACGGATTCCCGAACGTTGGGCGCCCCCCTGTTCTACTGAGCGGATATAATCAACCCGTAGCACTTTGAAAATATTTTCCAGGCCGGCAAAATACTCCAGATAATAGTTTCCTTTTTCTATTAGCAAGCCATTGGCACCGGTAACTAAAAACCAGTTCAGCTTTTTAAATCCTGGAATTTTATTGGTCAATAACCCGTTTAAGTGATATTCAAGATGAGCGGTACCATATAAGGAAGCGGTATTACTGTAACGATAATAAGGTGCTAACTGAAAGGAATTGGTAAATGTACTGGCAAAAATTACCTGATTCCCCAGAAAATGGATCTGATCCGGCTCATACACTTTATTCCTCTGTAAAAATCCACCAGTTGTAAAAGCATATTTCAATTCACCGGCAAGACCCAGATTCATTTCATCTGATATATTCAGGCGCCATTTGGTATAATCTGCATCTGCGCCAAACATACCAGGCAATGCTTTGGTAACAGATAAATTAAAAGTAGGATAACCGGAACCAATATTCACTTTGCGATCCGGGTACTCTATGTATTTAGCACCAGGTATCCAGCTGAAGCCCACACTCAGCAAAAGCGCACGGTGAGAAACCATTGAGCCTGCTCCCCATTCGGAGGGATAATTGCTGGTAAATGTACGGTCCGGAAAATTTTTCCAGAAAGCAATATCAGGCATATTATTCAAAGGCCTTCTGTTCTGGAATTGCACTGCACCTGAGAAATTCAAACCATTCCCGATACCTGAATTATAATTGATGCGTAAAAAATCTGCTTCATAAATTTTCATGAAATTCTGTTCACGCATCAATGTATAAATAGTATTGATGGATTCAGAAATGGGTGCTGCATTATTGAACTGAAAAACTTTTTTACCTCCGGAAATCTGCAGCGACTGAAAATATTTTTTACCAAAACTATAATTTAACGAAAGAGAAGGATTGAAATGTTTATTGGCAAATCCATACCTGAATTCTGGTGTAATGCTTAAAGCCTTTCTTCCTTCATACTGTTTTCTCCACTGTGGAGCAATCAACAGCACACCACCTTCCACTGTATTAAAATTTAAGGAATTAATCAAAGGGTCAAAGCGCAATGTGGTTTTCTCTTTTCTTTTTGAAAAAGTTTTTCCAGTGAGTAAAACATCCCCAACACTTAATTTATTTCTGATCTTGTCTAATGAATCCAGATAAGCAGGAGATTCTCTTACTTTTTCCAGACTGTCTTTTTTCTGATAATCTCTGATTTCCTCTGCCAACAATGGTAATGGCCGGATACTATCCCAGTAAGCCATCGTTTTTTTGTTGGCACTGTCTTCATATCTGCGAATTACATTATTGAAAAACCTGGGTTTAAATGCTGGTGCAATATCAAACTGATTGTATACCTGAAGGAAACTCCCGAAAAAATCGAAGCCAAAGAATTTACCATACGGGTAAATCATTTGCTGTTTAATTACCCAGTAGGCTTGTAATGGTACGTATTGTTGTTGTATCACCAATGAATCCAGTAATTGCATCTGTTGTTCTCTTAAGAGCTTCAGGTCTACACTCTGGATATGCCAGTCATTTTCGGTTATATGAATAAATCCAGTGAACAAGGGTTCATAATTTCTCCTGGGAATAACCCGAATGCGGTTGATTTCTTTTCCCGACTCATAAAATGTCCCCTCAAATTTGTACCGGTAAAAATTGAGTGCATTGTCAGAAATAGGAGAAATGAATCCTCTTGGATTTAATCCATCTCCCAGGGAAATCGTATTCTCATAAAAGGAAATAATTTGAGGATTGCTGAAACCAAATCCATTACTTCTGCCGCTCAGCTTGGTTGAAATTACTTCCACTTTTCGCTGATTAGGCTCGCTAACTGAGTATTTGGCAATAGTTTCAGAGAGCAAAAGCATTTTACGCTTACTGGTATCTCCATCTTCAAAATCTACCTTTTGTCCCAGAAATGTTTTCGGATAATTCCTAAGCTGCATTTGTCCCTTGATATATACTTCCGTAGAAAACTGCTTAATCTCATTTAAATTTTCCTTTCTTCTGGCAATGGCGTTTCTGATAATTGCATAAGCAGGATCTTCCCCTCCTGTTTTTACAACTACTTCATTTAACTGATAAGATTGAACGGCCATAAAAACATCAAGCTTTAATGGTTCATTGGTTACAACAATATTTTTTTCCTGTGACTGATATCCTATATACTGAAAGACAAGGGTGTATTTTCCGGGTTCCAAATAAAGACTGTAAAAACCGTTGCTATTGGCTGATGCGCCCCTGGTTGTCCCTTTTACCAAAACAGAAGAAAAAGGCAAAGGGGTTTGATTGGCAGCAACGCTGATCACACCGGAAACGGTATTCGCCCAAAGAGAAATCTGAGCCCAAACAAAAAGAAGTACTAAAGCGGTTCTCTTAACCATATGTAAAATTATGAATACAAAAAAAGCCCCAATCCCTGATAGTTCAGGTTGGGGCTCTATAAATTGGTGTTAATTTATTATCCTTTTATCCGCTCCTGCCAGGCAAGCATACCACCAGTTACATTAATCAGATTGGTGAAACCAGCAGTTTCCAGAATCAGACAAGCCTGTCCGCTTCTGTTACCACTTCTGCAATACAGGTAAATGGGCTCATTTTTCAGATCTTCTATTTCATCCAATTGCATCATCTGGATATGGCCCAGCGGAACATGCATACCTCCGATATTAAAATCGGCTCGCTCATGAGGTTCTCTTACATCCACCAGATTAATCTTTTCTCCGGAATCCAGTTTGGCTTTTAGCTCTTCTACAGTTATTGTTTGCATTCTATTTTTTTTAAGGATGATGATTAACGGTATCTTTTACAGGTGCCTGTTCACTTATATAAAGGTCTATTAATTGACCGGATCTAATCTTATTTTTTGCGGGACTACCATCTTCACCGGGGGTATCACTCCATAAGGGAGGATTTTGTCTGATAATAAATGCGGCAGCAGAATCCCTGATCGCACCGGCTGCAATGATAGAACCAATATTGATATTGATTCCACTCAGTGTTGTTCTGGCCTGATCCAATGTAAGGCCTACCAAATCTGGGACATCCAGCTCCTCTCCTCCGATACCACTACCCAATACCAGATTGATAATGGTTCCTATGGGCACTTTCTGGCCGGGCTTAACCGGAGTTCCATTAATCAATTGTTCCAGAACAGCATTACGGGCAATATCCGGTTTATAAGTTACAAAACCGAGTTTTAAACCTAAACTTTGCAAATACATTTCTGCGCTTCGGATAGAGAACCCGGTCAGGTTGGGCATTTCTACCTGCGGAGGTATGGTTCTGTTTAAAGTTAAATAGATTCTTCTTCCTGTTTTTACAATGGCATCTGCCTCCGGAGACTGTCTTATCACTGCCTGTTTAGCAATGGTATCTATATAAACTGAATCTTGTATGATTACTTCAAAACCCTGGTCTTCCAGTAATTTCTGTGCCGCAATAATATGCTGACCGGCCACATTGGGTACTTTTTCAAACTTCCCATAACCGGTAATCCAGTCAAGTGAACCAAAAAACAGAATGATTAACAGCAGAATAATTCCGATTCCTGTTAAAATATTGGCCCAAAGCGGTTTATCTGTAATGAACTTAAACACTGGATACAATTGGTTTAAAAATTAGCGAAAAGCTTGCTCTATTAATGCTGAGTAAAAATCGGTCAGACTCATTCCCATGGATCTTACCTGTTGTGGAATCACTGAAGCATCACTTTGACCCGGCACCGTATTTACTTCCAGCATAAATGGCTTTTGCTGTTGGCTATCAAAAATGAAATCAACCCTTACAACCCCTCTGCAATTGAATATTTCGTATACGCGTTTTGCAGCCGCTTCAAGCGATGCTTTCATTGCGTCATCAATAAGAGCAGGTGTTGTTTCTATGCTTTTTCCCTGATACTTGGCTTCAAAATCAAAGAATTCGTTTTGCGTTGTAATTTCAGTAATCGGTAAAACCTTTATTTCACCATCCTGTTTAAAAACACCAATCGTAAATTCCCTGCCGCCAATAAACTCTTCTACCAGAATCTGGTGATCCTCTTTAAAAGCTTTGGCAATAGCAGCCGCCAGGTCTTCTGCCTTCGTAACCTTACTCATTCCAATACTACTGCCACCATTATTGGGTTTAACAAACAAGGGCAATTGCAATTTGGATAGGATTTCACTTGCCGGAACAGGGGTATGACTGAACAAGTGCATGGATTTGGCCACAGAAATACCTCCGAAAGAAGCAACGGCTACCGTGTATCGCTTGTTCATGGTTAATGCTGAAGTGGCCGCGTCACAGCTGGTATAAGGCAATCCAATCAGATCAAAATATCCCTGCAATTTTCCATCTTCTCCCGGTGTGCCATGAATGCACATCAAAGCCACATCAAAAAGTACTTTTTCGTTATTCTCCACAATGGAAAAATCAGCTTTATCAACAGGCAATTTTTCACCTGAAACCGATTCATACCACCAGCCACTGGCATTGATATCAATTTTGTATATATCATAACGGGAACGGTCCACATGATTGCCTACTGTAATAGCACTCTTGTAACTGATTTGCGCTTCTCCGCTTAACCCTCCTGTAACCAATGCTACTTTTCGCTTCATTTGATTAATTGTGCAATTAAATATGCATTTTAGCTTTCTTGGCCATTAATTCTTCAACGGTTTCCTGGTACATTTCATCAGGCACACAGCAGTCTACCGGGCAAACAGCAGCGCACTGAGGTTCTTCATGAAATCCCTGACATTCGGTGCATTTATTCGGAACAATAAAATAAGTATCCAGACTGATGGGGGCAAAACGCTGATCCGCATCAACAGTGGATCCATCCATTAACTGAAAACTTCCTTTGATAGTAGTTCCGTCGGCAATTGCCCACTCTACTCCACCTTCATAAATTGCATTATTGGGACATTCTGGTTCACAGGCCCCACAATTGATACACTCTTCTGTTATTTTGATTGCCATACGAAATGGGTTTGTTAGGTTTGTAAAATTACTTTTGCAGTACCAAAAATACGGTTGACAAATGATTTTACAAGAACGAATTGGATTATTATCCCGATTAGGTGAATATATTCAGGCTAATTCCCCTGAATGGGAAGCAGCTAAAGAGCGGGCATATCGGGAAAACCAGTGGTTTGTTCCGGAGTTCATTGAAAAAGCCAGCCAACAAATTGCTGAACAATTCCTTGACGTACAAAAGGTATTAGCCTGGGCTAATCGTTACCAGATTCCAGCCTCATCAGAAGCGCCAAAGCAGGTTGGAATTGTAATGGCAGGAAATATACCACTGGTTGGTTTTCATGATTTTTTATGTGTATTTGTTTCCGGACATATCAGTGTAATCAAGCCATCTTCCAAAGATTCAATACTCATCAAGCACCTGATAGGAAAACTATACGAATGGGATATCCGGATTCAAAACTGGATTTCCTTTGCTGAACAGCTGAAAGGACTGGATGCTTATATTGCCACAGGCAGCAACAACTCTAGCAGATATTTTGATTATTATTTTGGTAAATACCCGCATATCATACGGAAAAACAGAACTTCAGTTGCCATTCTGGATGGATCAGAATCGCCGGAAATGCTTTCCTTGCTCGCGGATGACGTACTGCAATATTTCGGATTGGGATGCAGAAATGTGACTCAGGTCTATATTCCGGAAAACTATGACTTTGAACCGCTCTTATTTGCCCTAAAGAAATATCCTGAATTCATAGACTACCACAAATACAAACACAACTTTGACTATCACCTGGCATTACTGATCATGGGAGGAAAATACTACATGAACAACGATCTGGTGGTACTTACCGACAACAGCTCCCCCTTTTCACCGGTAAGCCAGTTGCATTATGCCAATTATCAGGACAAACAAAAACTGGTAGCTCAACTGCAAAAAGACGAGACCATTCAATGCATTGTAGGCAAAGACCTGATTCCTTTTGGCAGTGCACAAACCCCGGGTCTAAGCGATTATGCCGACGGAGTAGATACCATGGAATTCTTAACAGCATTATCAAAATGACATTTTTTCGCAAAAATTTGTTAAATGGTGGCATTGGTCAACTGTCAATTAAACAGCTTTGTTTATTTGCTATCTAATTAGGCATACTAATTGATTAATTTTATTAAAACAAACAGCGTATATGAATTGGAAAAATGGTTTACTCATCGTTGGCGTTAGTGCCACTACCGCACTGGCCAGTGTATGGGGCTACGGTAAATTTATGGATAACCAGCAGGCCGGAATTCAGGAGCAAGGAAAACTACCTGTAAACTATGCTGGTTTTTTGGGAGGCACCAATAATGCAGCATCCGGTGCTGTTGATTTTACTGCCGCTGCCACTACAGGAACACCTGCAGTTGTACACATTAAAACCAGAACCAAGGCTAAACAAATCAGCAGTTCACAACGTCAGCGTAATCCCTTTATGGACATGTTCGGGGATGATTTCGGAGATTTTTTCGGTGGACCCAGAATTCAGCCTGAACAAAGAGCCAGTGGAAGTGGCGTTATCATAACAGAAGATGGATATATCGTTACCAACAATCACGTGATTGACGGAGCGGATGAAATTAATGTTACACTTGCCAATAAGAAATCTTACAAAGCCACACTAATTGGACAGGATCCGAATAGTGATCTGGCAGTAATTAAAATTGAAGGCAAAGCATTCCCTTATATTGTTTACGGCAATAGTGATGACGCCAAATTAGGCCAATGGGTATTGGCCATCGGCTATCCTTTTAGTCTGGACGTAACCGTAACAGCAGGTATTATCAGTGCAAAAGCAAGATCCATTGATATCAATGGAAGACAGGGTGCAAATCCAATTGAATCCTTTATTCAGACCGATGCAGCAGTTAATCCGGGCAATAGCGGTGGTGCATTAATCAATACCAATGGAGAGCTGATTGGCATTAACTCTGCTATTGCTTCTCCTACCGGTTCCTATGCGGGTTACTCCTATGCCATTCCAGTGAATATGGTGAAGAAAATAGTAACGGATATTGTAAAATTCGGCACCGTTCAAAGAGCTTATATCGGCATTAGTTATCCAAAGGAAAACTTATCAGATGAGGCCAAAAGAGAGCTGGAAAAAGAATTAGGCACTGCATATAAAGAGGGAGAAGGTGTTTACATTACAGATACCCCTGAAGGTGGTGCTGCCGCAAGTGCAGGATTAAAGAAGGGAGATATTATTACGAAGATTCAGGGAGTTACTATTACCAGCGGACCTGAATTGCAGGAACAGGTTGCCCGTTATAAACCTGGTGATAAAGTAACCGTACAATACAAACGTGGAGGTAAGGAAAACACCGTAACCATTACGCTGAAAAATAAAGCAGGGAATACTGATTTAGTAAGACGCAGCAGTGTTATTGAAAAACTGGGAGGTGAATTGGTGAACCTTGATAAAAAAGTGGCAACCGCCAATGACGTTCCAGGTGGTGTGTTGGTTAAGAAAGTAGGCAGTGGCTTATTGAGCAAGAGCAGAATGGAAGATGGTTTTGTTATCACCGGTATCAATGGTAAAGAAATTGTAAACCTTGACGAATTAAAGATTGCTTTGGGTAATATCAAGTCTGGAACCATACGCATTGATGGATTCTATCCCGGATTTGAAGGAAGATATACTTACCCGCTTCAGATTACAGAAGATTAAAAATGAATTTTAGTTAAAATTCGGATTTAAAAGACAAGACATTAGACATTGTTTTAGAAGATAGCAGGAAAGCCCTGCTATCTTTTTTTATTTGGCGAATCACCGATTTAGGATATACTTAGAGATGCCTGTTTCTGCTTTTAGTCGGTTATTTTCTCATACACCAGGTACTCTCCTGCCTGCAATTCAAACTTTTCTGAATGTGAAAATTGAAAACTTAGTTCTGAAAATACATTCCTGAAATTGCCCTTTAACCAATCGTGGTGAATATGAATAGGCAATCTGTTTTGTTTTGAAACATTTAATAGAACCAGTACAATATGATTCCCACTTCTTCTGAAAAATGCCATCAGAGAATGATCCTGATCAGAGGGAAGGATATGCGTTTCGCCTTTGTAGATGGCAGGATTTTCAGCCCGCAACCTTGAAAGCTTTTGATAAAAAGAATGAAGGGAAGGCTGTTCTTTCCATTCAATCAGGTCCTTATCAAAAAAAGCCAGTCGCTTCAGCAATGGATTTTCCTGACCACTGTAAATCAAAGGCATCCCGGCCCAGGTAAACGTAAACACAGACCACGCCATTGCAGCAGATCCATACTTTTCGTATTCAGTTCCATTCCAGCTGTTTTCATCATGGTTTGATGTAAAAAACAATTTAATGGCATGCCTTGGATATTGTGTATAAGCATGCAACACATTTCTTATTTCGTGAAGACTGCTATGCCCCTCTGCATACCTGCCTGTTTCATGCATCCACCACCATGCATAGGTTGCATCAAATACCTGATGATAGTCCTGCACTTCACATTCAGCCAGCCAGAAAAGGGGCTTGGTTAATTCACAACTTAATCTGGCCTGTTGCCAGAAATCAAGAGGCACCAAATGTGCCATATCACAACGGAAACCGTCAATATCAAATTCATTTACCCAATAGCGCATGGCTTTAATGAGCTCATGCCGCATTTCAGGGACTGCAAAATTCAGATCAATCACATCCTTCCAGCCATTTCGTTCTGTGAAATTGCCTTGCTCATCCTTCATGATCCAATCGGGATGTTCTACTGTCCAATGATGATCACATCCGGTATGATTGGCTACCCAGTCAATAATCACTTTTAGGCCCAGGGCATGTGCTTCCTTAACCAACCATTTAAAATCTTCCTTATTGCCGAATTCCGGATTGATATCTGTATAGCTGCTGCAGGCATAATAGCTGCCTAAACTCCCTTGTCTGCCTTCCATACTAATGGGCGTAATGGGCATGAACCATAATATGGATACCCCCATATCTTTCAACCTGGGCAGATGCCGGGCAAATGCAGCAAAAGTTCCTTCAGGTGTATATTGTCGAATATTTACTTCGTATAGTGTTGCTGTATGCGCCCATGGCACTACATGGAAAGATGACTTCATTTTTACCAAATCTTATTTGGTAAGATAAGGGTTTATCGTTTGAAAAAACCGAAAATGGCACTAAAAGCAATAACGGCTAAAGCTCCCGCAACATTCAGCCAAAGGAAGCCTAGCCCAATGATATTATACTTGTCCAGTAAGAATAAGGCAACTACCAGCAATTCACCGAAAACAGCGGCCCAGAAAACGGCTGTTCCTCCAATCTTTTTTAGATAAAAAGCGACTAAAAATATTCCGAGAATTACTCCATAAAACAAGGAGCCCAGCACATTCACAGCTTCAATCAAACTCCCCATACCCGTGGCAAACTGCGCTGTGATGATACAAAAAAGACCCCAGAAAAAAGTATACCATTTAGAGAGTTTATAATCCTTTATTGATTGTCCTTCATTGTCTGTTTCCGAATGCTGTTTAATGAACCGCTTGTGAAAATCGATCATGGTACAGGAAGCCAGTGAATTCAATGCAGCAGCTATAGAGCCCCAGGCTGCCAGAAAAATAATAGCAATTAACAAACCAACCAATCCGGCTGGCAGAAAGTCAACTACAAATCGAAGAAATATATAGTTGGTGTCATTCGTATCAGCAGTAGGTACCGCTTTTTTAATCATTAATTTATATTCTTTCTTAAGATTAGCCATTTTTTCTGCCCCGATAGCTACACTGTCTTTCAATGCAGGTGTAGACTTCAATACAAATAGCTTACCATTGGCTTGCTGATTAAATTGCAAATCTTCAAATTGATAGCGAATATGCATCAACGAATCCTTATAGGAAGTTTGCATAGCTTTTTCCTCTGCTGCACGGTTAAAGAAAATGGGAGAAGGATTAAACTGATAAAAAGTAAACAGCAAGGCACCCAATAGCAGTATAAAGAACTGCATGGGCACTTTCACCAACCCGTTCATTAGCAAGCCTAGCTTACTCTCCGATTCACTTTTAGCAGTCAGGTATCGTTGAACCTGAGATTGATCTGTACCAAAATAAGATAGTGCTAGGAAAAAACCTCCAATGATTCCACTGATAATATTATACCGGTCTTTCCAGTCAAATCCGTTTTCTGTAAACCCGGTAGTAATCACATTCATTTTTCCTGTGGCCCCACTAACCGCCAGTGCTTCGCTGAAACCTATATTTTCCGGCAGGTGAGATACAATCAGATATCCTGCAATGAACATTCCTATGAAAATAATAATCAATTGTATCTGTTGCGTATAAGCAACCGCCCGGGCCCCACCTGTAACCGTATACACAATCAGCAACCCGCCCATGACAATATTGGTAAAATAAATATCCCACCCCATTAGCGAAGAAAGAATAATAGAAGGGGCATAAATACTGATACCAGTTGACAAACCTCTGGACAATAAAAAAAGTGCCGATGTAAAAGTTCTTGTTTTAACATCAAATCGTTGTTCCAGGTATTCGTAAGCAGTAATTACTTTCAACTTGCTGAATAATGGCACGAATGTGATACACAAAACCACCATTGCAATGGGAATACCAAAATAATATTGAACAAAACGCATTCCGTCGGTAAATGCCTGCCCTGGGGCTGAGAGAAAAGTAATGGCACTTGCCTGCGTACCCATGATACTTAGTAGAACAATATACCAGGGCATATTTCTGTTGCTCAGAAAATATCCCTCCATGTCTTTACTGGTCTTACTCTTATATACTCCATAAGCAATAATACCAGATAAGGTGATGATTAAAACAATCCAGTCGGTTAATCTCATTTAAATAAGTTTGTCATCCATTCAAATAGAAAAATCAGACACAACAAAACAACCAGAACAAAAATATACCAGCTACGCCAGGACCTGAATAAAGGTATTTTCTCTTTCATTTTCTTGATCTTGAGTTTAATAATCCACCGCCCAGTAGTCCCAGTGCAAGTCCAATCAAAAGACCGGCTTTAACATTTTTCAGAAACAGACCAATCGCTACTCCAATAATTACAAGTAGAAAAAAACTGATTTTCTTTCTGGGTTGCATATTTATTTATTGGCGGTTGCCCCAATTAAGTTAGCTAATAATTTATAACTTCCGGAAACCCCGGCAGGCAGCTGTCTGAACAAAACCAGACTAACGTAGGTAAAATATCCTTTGCCATAGCTGGCAGTTACCAGACTTCCTTTTGTTGGGGAATCGTTGGCATCCTTCATTTGAAAAAATGCTTCATAAGGTGCTTTCACAGGTTCCATCTGATACGTACTCCTTTCCTGAATCCAGTTTTCAAAATCCTTTTCCCCAAGCTTGTTGGGGAAATTCATGAAAGGGTGCTGCTGATTCAAAAACGCTACCGCCGCTTTTTCTTCAGTAACCCTGATATTGGAGACAGAGAAATCATATGGGCCAACTTTCACCCGTTTATTACCCACCAGATTATTTTTGAGATATTGAACAATCAGGTGACCTCCGTTTGCTATATATTGATTGAGCACTTCATTTTTATTGGAAAGCCACTCATGAATATTATAGGCCCTGATACCAACTACAATTGCTGCATATTGAGAAAGCCTGGACGCAACAATATCCGATTCCTGTAAAAAATCTACACTGTGCCCCAGCTGCATTAATGCTTCCGGCACCCGATCACCAGCCCCAATGATGTATCCTACTTTTTTAGGCGTAGAAAAAACCGGTTCATCAATCAGTTGAATCTGGTCTTTGTACAAATAGTTAATAGCGGGTATATGATCGTAGTGGATCGTTTTTAATTGCTGATCAAAAGAAAATAATTGACCGTTACGCTTAACCTGAACTTCTCCGGTAATTGTATTGGTCCTTTTCTTTTTAAGCACTTCAGCTAAGGAAAGGGTAAAAGGATAAATATTTCCTGCCACCAAATTATAAGTAGTGTCTTTGGAAACCAGCATATTCTTTTCATCCTTAACACCTAGTTTTACCGGAACGGATGATGCGGTAAAGTTAGATTTAAACTGAAGTAGAATATCCGGCTGTTGAATTGGCTGGTTATCAGGTGTCTTTAAATTCGAAAAAACAACCTTTTTATTAAGTGATAGAAGAACAGGGGGAATAACAGTAAGCGGTTCATATAATTCGCCCCTTACCAGATCTACATATTTATACTGTAATGGCGAACTGATGACGAATTTTTCCCCATACATCTCAAACGAAAAACGAACTTCATAATCAGGCACAGAATTGGCCAAACCAATAAATTGCTGATCAGTAACATTAAAGGTTCCCATATCTTTCATTGGAGACGCCAACCAATAGGGCTGACTGAGTTTTTGATCAACGGGCACAGTATACTGATAATTGATATTGAAATTGGTATTGTTCTGTAAAGCAATATTAAAAGTTGAATCAAATGCTATTTGCACACCCGATTTCAACTGTATCTGCTTCAATTCTACTTTTACTTCACTTCTTTTATTAACCAGAAACTGAACAGCCATTTTTTCCCCCGGAATTGCGTATTCCATCTCAGTAGTTGCTTCAGTAATCAGTCCGGCACAAGCAGATATCAAATGAATAAGCTCTTTTAATTTTTGTTCTCTCCAGGTTGAATTCATTGGTAGTAATTTGATCTGTTGATATAAGGCTACCAAATCTTTTACAGCATTTTCCGGCTTTACAAATTGAAAATCATGAATGATTTTATTTATTTGCTGCTCAATTATTTTTCCCGCATCTCCAAACCTGCTCCAATCGGTAACAACGCCGTCCATTAACTGATTGATTGCTGAATCGCCGGCTACTGTTACAAAATATTCAAAGAGCGGACCTTTACGTCTTGGTCTTCCTTCACCCTGACTCTTATGCATTGATCTTGCTTCCCCTCCAACCTCACCATAGCTCTGGCCTAAAAGAGGATTGAACACGCCAGCATTAATCTTCAGTTGATTTTCACTGGTTGTGTTTGCTCCACCAAAATTGAATGTATTCCACAATAACCGTTTAGCCTGCCAAACGCTTACTCCCATTTTCAATTGTTCAGGGAACTGATAAGGATCTCCTGCAGCCTTGAAAGCCTCTATGGACAATATTGCTGAAGATGCGTGATGACCATGCCCTGCTCTTGCATCGGGGGGGAATCTGTTAATAATGATATCAGGCTGAAATTTTCTGATAACCCAAACCATGTCAGCCAGTACCTTTTGCTTATCCCATACAGAAAGTGTCTCCAATGAGGTTTTGCTAAATCCAAATTCATAGGCACTGGTAAAATACTGTTCTGATCCATCAATTTTTCTTGCCGCCAGTAACTCCTGGGTTCTGATAAGGCCCAAGTCAATTCCTTGTTCAGAACCAATCAAGTTCTGCCCCCCATCTCCTCTTGTTAAACTGAGATAAGCAGTCCTATATTTTTTCTCTTTTGCCAGATAAGGCAAAAGACTATTGTTTTCATCATCAGGATGCGCAGCAATATATAATACGCTCCCCACTACGCTTAACTTTTGCAATTCCTGAAAAATAGCAGCACTACCCATGGGTTCCGGCATTTGCGCCTTTACCTGAGAGAATCCAATGCAACAGGTTGCAAAAACAACTTTAGTAAAGTTTCTTATCACCGCTTTTACATGCATAAAAAATTAGTGTTTAAACGAAGATAACCATAGTTATCACTCTTGCTTATCCGTTTAAAAAAAAATATGATGAGTATCATAATTATGGGCAATGCAGGTCATTTTTCACCCAAATCGTGGTGCATAGTTTCGTGTAAAATTATTGTTTATGAAAAAAATAATGACAGCTTTACTGCTTATTGTTGTTAGCCTGGGAGCTACAGCTCAGAAAAAAGGATTACAAGGTATCAGCTTTGCTACTTCTCAGTTTGGATATACACAAACAAAGACGGGCACCAACAAAAACACCAACTTAACCGTACTACCGATTGTCGGTACTTTTGTATCACCAACTGTTGCCATTGGTGCAGGAATTGGAACAGTGAATATTAAATCAGTGACTGGTGCAGTTACTAATGCCAATACCAATTTATTTGTGTTTCAACCATTAGTAAGAAAATACTGGAATGTTGCAGGCAGTATGTATTTCTTTGGACAACTGGCAGCACCCATTATTTCTGGTAAAGAAAAGCAGAGTGAACTAAAAGTAACTCAAGTTGGTCTGGCTGCATCCGGCGGTCTGGATATGATTTTAGGCAAACACTTCAGTGTTGAATTTTCCTACAACTTAGCCAACTTATCTTTTACCACCCTGACTCCAAAAACAGGTAATAAAACCACTGTCACCGATTTCTCTCTGGCACATGTTGCCAATGTAGAAAGCGCCTATAATAGTGCTTTAGGTGGAAGTAATCCAACATTAACTACCCCATTATCATTTGGATTTAAATTCTTGTTTTAGTTTAAAAAAATGGGATTTCTCAACCGGTCAATCATTTTTGACCGGTTTTTTGTTTTTATACCCCTACTATACAACATTCAACAAGAGAAATGACTCTACAAAACAAAAACCTGTTTATTTTACATAAACAAAGTGCATTCTTTTATTTAATTCAATATGAGCAAACTAATTTCAGTTTTAGTATAAAGTCTTCTGCTTACTCATTTATCATTTGCTCATGCGAATCAGAAAATACCATTGGATGGAAAAAGATGGTATCAGTTAACCAATGCAGAAAAAGGTCTACAAAAATTAACAGATGTTGATTTATATAGCCCTGTGGACGCTCAATACGATAAAATTATACTTCTGCACGAATCTTATTATCCTTTATTGAAGGGAGAATAACATTTTATTTTGACCTGCAAGTCCTCATCATTTTACCACCGTGGATTTTGTTCTCTCGGTTGGTACCCGTATATGGGTTCTTGATGACAAAGGAAAGTTATAAACAATTAACTAAACCACATTATGAAAATTGAAATTCAGTAGACTTTAGGATTACACACATCAGTTTTTTTAACAGGGACTAGAATTTGTTTTAATGTTTATCCCCTTTTAGGGTAAAAACTACTACAAAAAAGTGAAACCACAGTGTAACGAAAAGTTTAAAAAAACAAAGCCCATTGAAAATCAATGGGCTTTGCGGACCGGACGGGACTCGAACCCGCGACCTCCGCCGTGACAGGGCGGCATTCTAACCAACTGAACTACCGATCCATTCCTTTCCGACAGGTTATGTCGTTTTTGGGATTGCAAAGATAAGGGGAAAAGAGTTTTTCAGACAAATCTTTTCAAAAAAAAAAAGCAATGCCTATTTTTACCGCCAAATCATATAATATGCCTCAATACCCCAATAGACAATTTCTTGATTTTGAAACCCCCATCAAAGAGTTGTATGAACAAATTGATGCTACAAAAAAACTAGCAGAAAAGAATCCTAAAATAGACTATACCCTAACCCTGAAACAACTGGAAGCTTCTATTCTTGAAAAAAGAAAAGAAATAACCGCTCATTTAACTCCCTGGCAGAGGGTTCAACTGAGCCGTCATCCCGACAGACCCTATACCCTGAAATATATCGATAAAATGTGCACTAATTTCGTGGAATTGCACGGAGACCGGAATGTGAAGGACGACAAAGCCATGGTAGGCGGATTTGCTCAATTAGACGGAGAAACCGTAATGATTCTGGGGCAGCAAAAAGGAGTCAATACCAAAATGCGACAGATGAGGAATTTTGGTATGGCCAACCCGGAAGGATATAGAAAAGCACTTCGTTTAATGAAGCTTGCAGAAAAATTTAATAAGCCGATTATTGCATTGATTGATACTCCCGGTGCTTTCCCTGGTTTGGAAGCTGAAGAAAGGGGGCAGGGAGAAGCCATTGCCCGAAATATTTACGAAATGATGAGATTGAAAGTGCCAATTGTTATTGTTATAATCGGCGAAGGGGCTAGCGGCGGAGCCTTGGGAATTGGAGTGGGTGATAAAACCCTGATGATGGAGAATACCTGGTATACTGTAATTTCTCCTGAAAGCTGCAGCTCTATTTTATGGAGAAGCTGGGATAAAAAAGAAACAGCAGCAGAACAATTAAAACTAACAGCATCAGATATGAAAGGTTTTGGCCTGGTAGATGAAATTGTGAAGGAACCATTGGGTGGTGCACATTGGGACTACCAGGAAGCAGCTGATATATTGAAGAAAAATATACAACAGGCATTAGCAGAATTTAAAAATGTTGATCCTGCTGAAAGAATCAATAACAGAATTAATAAGTATTGTAAAATGGGATTCTGGGAGGAGTCTGCTATATAAAATTTATGCAATTACAAACTCAATTTAAAGGAACTGGTGTTGCGGTTATTACCCCATTTACTAAAGAAAATACCATCGATTTTCCAGCACTGGGTAAAGTCATAGATTTCTTAATTTCCAATCGTGTTGAGTACCTGGTTCTATTGGGTACAACAGGAGAAACACCTGTACTAAGCACTTCAGAAAAAAAAGAGATTCTGCAATATTCCTATGAAAAAATAGCTGGCAGGGTACCTGTAGTTGTAGGAATCGGCGGCAATGACACCATGCATTTACTGGAAGACTTTAAATTGCTCCCACTAGAAAAAGCTGCGGCCGTATTAAGTGCAGCCCCATATTACAACAAACCCTCACAGGAAGGGATTTTTCGGCATTACAAAATGTTGGCTGAAGCTTCTTCCAAACCCATTATTCTGTATAATGTTCCAGGTAGAACGGGTAAAAATATGTCCGCCGGAACAACCCTTCGGTTGGCCAATGAAGTTCCCAACATCATAGGGATTAAAGAAGCCAGCGGAGACATGGCACAGTGCATGCAAATTCTTAGAGATCGTCCTGAAGGCTTTCTGGTATTAAGTGGAGACGACGCCCTGGCATTACCTCAGATGGCTTGTGGAATGGAAGGCGTAATCAGTGTTGCCGCCAATGCATTTCCGCTTGAATTCGGAAATATGGTAAGAGCCTGCTTAACAAATGACTTTAAACAAGCCAGAGGAATCAATGATGAATTAATTCCAACCTATGATTTAATGTTTGCAGAGAACAATCCTGCCGGTGTAAAAGCATTTATGTATATAATGGGATTAATAAACAACCATTTGAGATTGCCTAACGTTCCTTTAAGTCAGTCCGTATTCAGCGCTATTGAAGCATGGATGGCCAATAACCGTTAGTAGCCAGAGCAAAAAAAGTCAGACTAAAAGAATTGCTGAACAAATTCGTTTTCTTTTAACTCAGCAAGATTTTCAACACTCAATTGTTTACTCACAAACTGAGCTACAATAGGGAATTTTTTTGCCCTGGAAAAGTCTTCCGGATCAATGGTAGATGATAGGAATATTATTTTTGTCTGGGGCAAGTTTTCTGCAAGTAAATAAATCTTAAAGTAATCCAAAGCATCGCTACCGTAAACTGCAGCTACCACATCATTGGTAAAACCTTACTTCTTCAAAATTACTTTTAAAAAGTAAGCGAGATACTGTCGTCGTCAACACAAAGAATTTTATAAATCATCTATCTGAAGATTCTTTTACTCATTATCCTATTATATTTAGGGTACGGCGAAATCTTTAAAAACAAATCATTTTCGTTTCGCTTTTTCCCATAGAACAGACTGTTCTGTAAAACAATATCTGAGCAATCCTGCTACTACAGCGTAATTCATCAAACAAAAATAATATGGAACAAAAAACACTTTCACTTTTAACTGCCTTTGTTCTAGTATCCACCCCAGCAATGCCGCCAGATAAAAAAACAATTGCCCTGCCAGCATCAAACCATAAATATTGCTCCAACCGCTGGAATAAACAATTATAGTATCCAGAATAAGAGCAAGTACCATCAAATAAGGGGTAACCATCCAACGTAATATCCGATGACTGATATATTCAAAACTTAAAACAGGTTGCCTAAATGGCCATAAAAGAGATTTAAGTCGGATGGTAGATTGTACCCCGCCAGCTGCGATTCTTATTTTTCGCTTTAATTCTTCCACTGTATTTGCAGATGCCCGCTCAGAAGCATAAGCATCCGGCTCATACACAATTCTATATCCTTTTAAAGCAATATGCATTGAAATCATAAAATCATCCAGAATGGTATCAGGTTCTACCGGAGTATAAAGACTGGTTCGAATACTGAACAGTTCACCTGCTGCACCCACCACCGAATACAGTTCAGAATCCCACTTCTTCAATTTTGATTCATATTTCCAATAGAAACCCTCCCCTGCTGTTGCATCTGCTTTATCGTCAATCTGAACTCTTTTTTCCCCCGCAATTGCACCTACTCTTGAATTAACATAATGCCTGCACATGAGCATCAATGCCTCTTTGTTCAACATGGTATTGGCATCCGTAAAAACCACTAGTTCTGAACTAACCTGCTCCATTGCACGATGAACTGCTGCAATTTTACCGCTTCTTCCAGGCTGATGCATCCCTTTTATTTGTGAATACTTCGCTACAATGGATGGTGTTTCATCCGTAGATCCGTCGGTCACAAAAATATAAGTGATTTTTTCAGCCGGATAATTTAATTCCAGCGTATTTAGTATTTTATCTTCTATGCAGTAAGCTTCATTATAAGCAGCAACTATAACAGTTAAGGAAGGCGTATATCCCGGCTCAGGATTCTTCTTCTTCCCATTAATCATTGCTTTTAATTTTAGAATTAAGTAAAGTAACAATCCATATCCGATATAAGTGTAAAGGATAATGAAAACCGATATCCAGAAAATAATATGCATATTTTGAATTAAGGCTTGAATCCTAATTGTTTACTATTTACCCCATTAGTTAAATTCCACCATATAGCATTGAACAGCTACTTAATGAAGTTATAATTTTTCTCCCTGATATAAGCAAGCATGTTCCTTGGGGTAACTATAAGCAGAAAATAAAAATAAAAACAAACTGCCTTTAAAATAGGAGCATTGCTTCTGAAAAACAGTAAGCGGTTACGATTCATATAATACTCTTTCAAGGCACTCTTTTCCCAACAGAAATAGACTCTTTATGGTAGATGATCGCTTTCATATTTACCTAGATGTCAAAGCCATTCCTTCTGATCCGGTCTGCCCAATTAAGCTCTTCATAATAGAGAAAGAATTTTCTGCCATCGGTCCGGACTTCTCTATAGCCTGTCTGGTAACCATCATTGCTACCCCGTGTACAAATACGGTGGGTCCAACCAATTGATTGTATTGTCCATTATGAGTTTCAAACTTTCCAATACTGGCATTTCTGACAGTGAAATAACTCAAGGGGTATATCTTGCATATTGAAGCGTTCCTGGCTGGTCAAAATAAAGCGAATTAGCTGAAACTAAACCCGCACCGGGATGAAGGTCTAGCGTTTCAATCAATGTATCAATCAGCCCTTTGGTGAATTCTATATCATTGTTAACTAAGAATAAATAATCATCAGTAACAGAATGAAAACCAAGATTATTGCCCCCGGCAAAACCCAGATTCACTTCAGAGCAAATAAAATGAACTTCCGGATTTTTAGTTTTCCAAACAGGAACAGGATTCTCCTTACTACCGTTGTTAACTACAATGATTTCGATGTTTTTATAGGTACTCCTGGCACGGATATAATCCACAACAATGACCCCCAACCATAACTTTTTTTGAACTTTAAAAAGCATACATCGACATGGCTGCAGGAGGCAAAATATAAGCCCCTCTGGTTCCTGAAAATAACATGGATGTCAAACATAGAAAAGCGCTAATCATCAAAAGGACTTTAGTTCTTCTGGAAAAAGGCCCCCGTTAACAGACCAATACAAAGCAGCGCACTAGCCACCATATGATAGGAAAAATCTACCGGATTGGTAAATATGGAAAACTTTCTCCATTGTCCTCCAATAAATAAAAGCCCGGCTATCTCAGGCTCAGAATACAAATAAGCTTCTTCAAATACTGAAAGCCCAATCCAGATTTTCAATATTAACTTGAAAATATCATGTAAAAGAGTAAAAAACTTTGCGATTTTTTTAACCAAGTGGCATTTGGAATGGTTCTTCCATTAAAGAAATATACACTTGCTCCGGCAAATACCAATGCTGCCAACCTAGTTAAACAATCTAGCTTTTGCTAATCAAAGATTGCCTACTCTTCTTTACTTATCCTTTTAGATGAAGGATTTACTCTCATTTACAAACATCATTTTATTCCGTTTCAGTGGAATCTGGTATAAAAAAATAGTTTAGTGAAGTTTGTCCCAGGTATTTAACCAACTCTTTGTTTTTAGTTATATAGGTTTCATATCCCAGCTCCTGCATTAATTGAATACAAGAGTTCTTGCGACCATTGTCCCATAATTCTGCCATTACAATGGGTCGAAACTTCATAACCAGATTTCTGGCACCATTCAAAACAAAATATTCGAAATTCTCAACATCTAACTTGATACCTGAAACCGGAGGATTGGTATGACTTCCCCAATCACTATCTAAGGTAACCATATCTACTTCTTCAGCAATACTTGACTTAATAACCTCTATATCTTCCCGATCTACTTCCTTATCAACATAACTAAGACCCTGCTTTTTAACCCCTTGAATAACGGGCGTTTTAATCACTACAGTTTCAACGGTGCCGCCTAAAGCTTTTTGTCTTACTTCAACATTATTGACTCCAAAAAAAAGAACAACTCTATAGATAATTTGAGACAATAGCCTAACAGGCTCGTAAGAAATTATTGAACCGGAAGGAAATGCTTTTGCAAAAATAACACTCGTGTAACCCACATTTGCTCCCGCATCAATCACAATTCCCTGCTTTTTCTTTTTAACCAACTCAATAAAAAAAGTTATATCAATATCATCTTTCATGAATTGATATCGAAGCACTCTATAAATACTAAACCAATACAGATAGTTGGAATATCCAATGATTTTCTGAATCAGAAATTGAAATGAATTTTTAATTTTTTGCACCATTGATTCAACTAATCGGTTTCTTTATCAGTATTAAAATGTTTGGTTCCTACCGACCTCTTATTAGCCAAACGAATACTCATTAAAGAAATAACCTGATAAAATATAAATTTAGGAATGCCCCAGAGTGATTTGTAAATTTTCGGATTCGTATTACTCATTATCAGAGACATCATAAAACCTCCAATAAAAAAAACATAACCGAGTGCCCAAATCAAGGCAGCAAAAGGATTTAAAATCAAATTTAGCAACAAACAAAACAATCCAAGTAATATAAAAATAAATAAAGGAGGTCTGAGCAAAATCAAACCAAATAAAAACTGATTCCAGTTTAGCATGAGTATTCCACTGCCAATTAACCTGAATCCAAACTTAAAATATCTAAACCAGTTATTAATCCATATGGCACACTGATTTATCAATTGATCACTTTTTGCTGCCTTCTCATCATAAACAATAGCATGTTCAGAAAATGCAATCCTGTTTCCCCTGCCTACAATTTCCTTCTGCAAAACCTTATCAAAACCTGCACCTGTTATATCTAAATGTCCCAGACATTCTTTATACAAGGATGTAGTAAACGCCATACCCGATCCTGAAAGAGTAGCAGACGCCCCTACATTAAACAAAACTTTACCGTCATAAAAATGATAATAGATATCTCTTGCCCCATCCAATGCAGCATACAATGTATTCAGGTTCTTTGCATCTCTTACTCCCTGAACGGCTTTATAACCTAAGTCAAAATATTCATTCAATGCTAATAGATAATCCGGATCAACTAAATTGTTACTATCAATAATAGTTAATCTTTCATGCGGCCTCTTAAATCTATCAATTGCATAAAAATGTGAACGGGTAATACCTGAAATCGTATGTTCAGGACGAAGAACAACCACTTTTTTGTCTTCAAAATACAGCCCTGACACATCACATTTATCAGCTACAATATAAATAAGATAGTTGCTGTAATTTAACTTTAAAAGAGACGCAACAACAGAGGGCATTAATGTAGTTTGTTCATATGCGGTAACAATAATTGCATAGTCAGCTTCTTTTTTGTTAGATTGAACTACCCTTTTGCTGTTGCCAATTATTGCAAATAATAAAAGCAAAAAGAAAGGTAGAACTAAATTATAACCAATAGCAATCTGAAAAAAAACCCAGGCAAATTCGAGAATAAATTGGAAAGTCATTTTGTAGCAATTAATTTATTTAGGAATCTTGTTGAACCGATTGATAATTACTTTATTAAATGCCCAGCCTGCAAACTGATTGCCCAATTGGATTTACAATAGATTCATCATAAAATTCAAAAATTGAAGTATATCCCCCACGGTTTCCGAGTACAATTATTTTGCCTTTTTTAATAATTTTGCTTAGCGTAATCGTTTTCCCAGATAATCTTCCAGATAGTTGTTGGTGCCCGTTGTTTCGCTTATAGTAGGTTGATCAAAATTAGCATCAATTACAAGAACCCACTTGTTTAGCATTGAATAAGCGTAAGCAAGTCCTAAAGAAATAAAGGTCTTTTCTTCGCCATCCGTTAAACTGGTAACAACCAGCAACTTTTAATCTCCCATTTCTCTCTCAACTTCAAAGCGAAAGGATTGAAGCAGATTCTTAAAAGCTATTGTTATTCTGTTTCCTTCCCATCACAGGAGTATTAAGGTCAGATATAAAAAGATCTGGAACATTTCCTTCCTGTAAAAAAGCCACTGCATCAACAACGTATTTAAAAATTTCTACCAGATATAGCATACTTAAGTACTTTCTAAAATTAACTGAATGGTCATCTCGTCTTCAACCACTACGATTTTTAAAGTATCAGAATTGAGAATGCTATATTCTTAAAATTTTGCTAATGTAAGAAATCTAAATATATTTAAATATATAAGTACCGAAGATAATAGAATTTAAATCAATCTTAGTACAATTATACCCCCATGAGCCCCCTTTCAATCCCTTCTTATATAGAACAATTATTCAAAAGACAGAACTGCCGAAATGTTTATTACCACCGGCATCACCAATGCATGGAATGCCGGACTTGCCATTGCTAAAGGCAAGTATATCCTGAACGCAGATGCAGGCACTATTTATCCCAAAGATTGGAATGAGGAAATGATTAAACCCCTGGCAACCAATGAACAGGTATATTCTGTTTACGGAAGATTTCCCTTTATTCCCATTGGCAGTTCGGGCAGGGTTACCGATTTTTTCTATGAATATTTTGCAGATTTAATAAGATGGCTGAATAAAATGTTCAGAGTCGAAGCCATGAATGCCTACGGTTTCAATTCCGGTTTCAGCAGAAAGCAAGGACCGGAAGTAGAGGGATTTAACCATCCTCCTGGAACCAATGAAGACGGATGGCTCGCCCTAAAACTTAGAGAGAAAGGGTTTGGTTAATTGTATTATGTAAAGAATATCAATTCCCTTGTATGGACCACCGATCGAAGAATTCAGATAGATGGTTAACTTTGGAAAGGGACCTGGAAACGGCTTAAAAGAATGATTGGATGGCAAATAAACTGATTGTATCAAGTAAGGATGATTTACTCAAACTAACAGGCACCCTGTTGGGGCCAAGTGAATGGATTACTATTGACGAAAAGATGATTTTAGATTTTGCGTCACTTACCGGCGACAAACAGTGGGTACATACCGACCCGGAAAAAGCTCGAAAAAGACTTCCAGACGGAAAAATCATTGCTCATGGTTATTTAACACTTTCACTCTTGTCCAATTTGCTCTATGATTTGATTGAAATTAAGGGAATGCAATCCTTTGTGAATTATGGGATGAATAAACTAAGATTTATCCATCCTGTAACTGTAGATAGCAGGGTACGACTCAAAGCAGAATTAAAGGATGCATCCTTGCTGGAAAATAAAAGCTTACAAATTTTACTTAGCTGTACTGTAGAAATAGAAGGAAAAGATAAGCCTGCATTTGTTGCCGAACTCATTGCTTTAATTCAATAATATGTCTCCTTTTACCAATATGGAATTGTTGAAATTCCTGTTATTCCACGTGCATCCGATAGAGAAACTTTTCAACTACGAAAGATTCGCACACCTGAATAAAGAACAGGCATGGATGATGATAGAGTCGGCCAAACAATTGGCTGACCTGGAAATGGCTCCTTACTACAGGGAAATGGATGAAATACCCGCCCGATATGATGGGAATGGGAAAGTAATCACTCACCCGTCTTTAAAAAAAATCATTAAGGCTTCAGCAGAACAGGGATGGATTGGCGGCAGTGCCATTTTTGAACATGGCGGCATGCAATTACCGGAATTGATATTCGGAACAGCCCATCATATTTTTCAGGCAGCAAACAATGGAGTACAAGGTTATCTGGGCTTATCAGCAGGAGCGGCAGCTTTAATTACCAGTTTTGGTACGATTGAACAATTAACCCAATTCGTACCTAAAATTTATTCCGGGGAATGGCAGGGAACCATGGCATTGACAGAACCCCAGGCAGGAAGTTCCCTTACGGATATTAAAACCCGGGCGCAGAAAAAATCAGAAGATCAATACTTAATAAAAGGGCAGAAGATTTTCATATCGGCAGGGCAACACGAAGCCTGTGAAAATTTTGTACATCTAACACTGGCAAGAATAGAAGGAGCGCCTGCTGGAGTTAAAGGAATTTCTTTATTTATTATACCGAAGTTCAGACCTGAACCAGATGGAAATCTAACTTATAATGATGTTTATTGCGCAGGGGATTTTCAGAAAATGGGACAACGTGGATACACTACAACCCATTTATCATTTGGAGATAACGATAACTGTATCGGATACCTGGTTGGCGAACCCAATAAGGGTTTAAATTATATGTTTCAAATGATGAATGGAGCAAGAATCAGTGTTGGCCTGTCTGCTGCATCTGTTGCAATGGCAGCCTATCAGAATGCACTACAATATGCAAAAGAAAGACCCCAGGGAAGAAAAGCAGGAGATAAAAAACCAGAGGCTATTCCTGTAAATATAATTCACCATGCAGACATTCAACGAATGTTACTAACGCAAAAAGCTATAGCAGAAGGTTCCATTTCTCTTGGACTTGAATGCAACTTATTGTACGATTTATGGCATGCCAGTAAAGGAGAAGAAAAGAAGTCCTATCAATTGTTACTTGAAATTCTTACCCCTATTGCCAAATCATATCCTTCGGAACAAGGCAGCAGATCTGCAGCCCTTGCTATTCAAACATTGGGAGGCTATGGATTCACAACAGACTTTCCTGTTCAACAGCACTATCGCGATTTGAAAATCATGTCTTTGTACGAGGGCACAACCGGAATTCAGGCTATTGATCTGTTGGGAAGAAAAGTAAGTATGGAAAACGGACAGGCACTTGAATTGTTATTTGGCGAATTCAAGAAGGAAATTGCCACTACCCATGCTACAGAAACACTGTCAGCAGAAGCAGAACTACTCGACCAGGAAGTGTCCAGAATCAGGTGGGTATTAAACAAGCTGAAGCCTTTTGCAACAGCGGGAGATATGGCCAGGTATCTTTCAGATGCATCGGTTTTTCTTGAGATGATGGGCTATGCAGTAATTGGATGGCAGTGGCTTAAAATGGCCACTAAATCATTGGAAATGCTGTCATCCGAAAATCTGTCTGAGGAGCAAAAAGCCTTTTATGAAGGAAAAATTCACGTTTGCCGGTTTTACTTTAAATATGAATTGCCACATGCTGCAGCCTGTGCCGCCATCCTGACTAATGAATCCAGATTGACTTCCATTCAAAATTTCGACCTGTTCAATTGATTGGCTATATTTACGCATTATAATTATTAATCTATGTTGAAAGTCGGCGTATTCGGTGTTGGTCATTTAGGCAAATTTCATTTAAATAACTGGAAGGAAATCGAGGGGGTAAAAATTGTCGGATTCTTTGATCCCAACAATGACAATGCCAAGGAAGTGATTGAAAAGTATGGTATCAAAAGATTTATGGATGAAGATAAATTAATTGACGCCTGTGATGCTATAGACGTAATAACCCCTACTACCCTACATTATGACATCTGCATGAGAGCGGTAAGAAAGGGCAAACATATATTTGTAGAGAAACCAATCACACATACTTTACAGGAGGGAAAAGACCTGGTTAATATGGTAAGGGAGGCGAATGTAAAATTACAGGTTGGCCATGTAGAGAGATTCAATCCAGCCTATCTGGCTATTAAAGACATGCAACTGAATCCTATGTTTATTGAAGTACATCGTCTTGCACAATTTAATCCTCGTGGAACCGAAGTAAGTGTGATACTTGACCTAATGATTCATGATATTGATATTATTC
Organism: Bacteroidota bacterium; assembly: GCA_039805185.1. Lineage (GTDB taxonomy): Bacteria > Bacteroidota > Bacteroidia > Chitinophagales > Chitinophagaceae > Sediminibacterium. The sequence continues at coordinate 73,479 of JBDLUU010000042.1, read as the reverse complement.
TGAGTCTTATAAAAAGTGATGTAAAAAATATTGCGGCCAGCGGCGTTGCGGTAATGACAGATACACCTGATATCGCTAACGTAAGAATTGAGTTTAATAATGGTTGTGTTGCCAATTTAACCAGCAGCAGAATCAGCATGAAAAAAATGCGGAAAATCAGACTCTTTCAAAAAGATGCATACATAGGAATTGACTTTCTGGAAAAGAAAACTGAAATCATCAAGTTGAAGCAACCTGAAGATGAAAAAGCTTTTTCTTTTGAGATAGAAACACCGAATGGCAAAAAAACCATTGCCATAGCAACCCCGTCCATAGAACCCCTGAATGCTATAAAACTGGAGTTGAGTTCATTTGTAGATGCCATCATAAATAATAAACCTACCCAGGTAAATGAAATTGACGGATACCTGGCAATGGAAGTGGCTCATCAAATACTGGAAAAAATAAATAATACCAGCATATTGGTCTAATAGCATTTTCAATATGCAAAACAGAAAAAGGAATATCAGTCTATACGTTGTTAGTGATTTTATTTTTTCTCTGGTAACGCTTATACTTTTTTCTCTAATATATCCTCAGCAGGAGAAACATTCTATTCAACTATTTCAAACTAATATCAGCGGGATCGGTATCGTTCTGAAATTTCTGTTTGTTCCTTTGTACTGGATTGCCTTCTATTTTATAACTGGTAGCTACAGCCGGTCCCTTTATGACAAATCAAGGCTAAGTGAACTAACAGCCAGTTTATTACACTCTCTGTTTGGCGTTTTACTATTGTATATTATTCCTCGCTTTACTCTAATCCAGCAGGCCAACCACTTTTTCTTTTATTTCCTTATACAGTTTTTTCTTATTGCGGGCGGCAGAACAATGCTACTGTTTCAAACAAAGAAAACGCTCAAAAGAGGAGGAGTTTTCTTTAAAACAATCATTGTTGGCAATAACAAAAATGCAGTTAAAGTATACGAAGCGCTAAACAGAAATTTTAAATACCTCGGATTTAAAACGATTGGGTTTGTTTCTGTTCATACAGAAGACACCAGAAATGGCTTGTCAAAATGGATGCCTCATCTGGGTTCAACCAACCAGATCAGGAAAATTGTTGAAGATCATGAAATAGAAAGAGTTATCATTTCCATTGATAAAAAAGAGCAGGAACTGATTGAAGAAATTGTGCGCATTTTAACTGAGAAAGAAATTGACATCAAGCTGGTACCAGACACAATAGATATACTGGCAGGCTCAGTTAAAACGAGTAATATATTGGGTGCATTACTTATGGATATTCAAACAGCCACGATGTCTCCGGAGGAACAGCATGTTAAAAGAATGATAGACATTTTGGCTGCTACATTAGGTTTGATTATAATGACTCCATTATTACTTTATCTATTCATAAGAACATTTTTTAGTTCTCCCGGGGGATCTATTTATAAACAGGAAAGAATTGGATATAAAGGGAACCCTTTCCTTATTTATAAATTCAGAAGCATGTATCCGGATGCAGAAAAAGACGGACCAGCTCTGTCCAGCGATGATGACCCTAGAATAACTCCCTGGGGTAAAACCATGCGAAAATGGAGACTAGATGAATTGCCTCAGCTATGGAATATTCTTAAAGGCGAAATGAGCCTGGTAGGCCCCAGACCTGAAAGAGAAATTTATATCAATCAATTATTACAGGTTTCTCCCTTTTACAGATACCTGCTAAAAGTTAAGCCAGGGCTCACTTCCTGGGGAATGGTTCAATTTGGATATGCTTCCAGTATTGAGGAGATGATAGAAAGAATGCAATACGACCTTATTTATGTTGAAAATGCCTCCTTGCTTTTAGACTTTAAAATCTTAATGCATACACTACGAATCATTTTATCTGGAAAAGGCAAATAATTCTTTTGAAAAAAAACATAGAAATATTATCATCCGGTGAAATAGATAAGGGTAAGTGGGATTGGATTGTAAATAATTCAAATAATGGTTACATCTATGCACAATCTGGGTTTCTAGACCAATTGGCAGATGATTGGTCGGCTCTTATTGTTGGAGACTACGAAGCAATTCTTCCAATACCCTTCAGAAATAAATGGGGTATTGCTTATGCATACACGCCCCCATTTACTCAACAGTTGGGACTAATCGGAATTACAAATAATGTACCAACTGTAACTATAAAAAAACAAATTCAAAAAAAATACAAGTACGGAACTGTCTTACTAAACTCAGGCAATGAAATACTTGCCAGAGAATTAGGAGCCTTACCCAAAGCCAACTTTTACTTGTCTCTGCAACAACCTTTTTCAATGTTGAGTAAACATTTCAAAAAAGAAATTGTCAGAATAAGTGAAAAAAGAATCGAAGAAAACTGGATATACAATAAAACTATCCCAATAGAAGACTGTGTAGATGTATACCGGAAGATCCAAGGGAAGAAACTGCCTCATATCAAATTGAGAGAGTATGAACAATTCATCTCCTTTGGCAATCACAACAAGAATCCCAATATTCAGTGCTTTTCCAGGAGCCTACATAATCCATCAGGAGAAATATGTTCCGTACTGGTTCTGCTTAAAGACAAGAAAAGAATCTATAATATCATCAATGCCAGTTCAACAGAAGGAAGAAAAGAAAACAGCAATTATCTGCTTTATTATGAATGCCTGAAGGAATTCAGCAATCAGCCGCTGATATTCGATTTTGAAGGATCTTCCATTCCGGGTATAGCCAACTTTTACCGTAAGTTCAATCCACTAAAGGAGTACTACTATTTATGGCATTACAATCAACTACCTTTCCCTTTTTCCTACTTCCCTTAATGGTTGCTTCTGTTTTGTAAAATAGTAGCTGCCAATAATAAATCGACGGGTCTTGTAATTTTTAAATTATCATAATCTCCCTCAATCAGATAAACTTTCTCACCGGAATATTCTACAACAGTAGCTTCATCTGTGAAAATTTCCTGATAAGGCAATTCAAATGCGCGAATAAGCAAATCTCCTCTGAAAGTCTGTGGAGTTTGAATAATCTTAACCCGATTCCGATCAATTGATGAATGACCCGATTGAGCATCAATAATTCTAATGCTATCAGTTGCACTAACAGCAGGTATAGCAGATCCCTGCCTTTTTGCCTGTTCATAACAGGCTCTGATTAATGCAGGGGTAATCAAACACCTTACTCCATCATGTACAAAAACAATGGCTTCCTTATCTACTAAATGAATGCCGTTTTTTACTGAATGGAATCTGGTATGCCCACCTTCAATAACAGTAACGGCATCTTCTTTTTTCAATTCCGCAACCAGATTTTTACCCTGATTAATATAATCTGATGGTAAAACAAGAATTATGGAAATATCATCAAATGCTTCAAGAAAAGCCTGAAGGGTATACCAAAGAATAGGTTTATTGTTTAATAGTAGAAACTGTTTAGGCTGGGAAACCCCCATTCTGGTTCCCATTCCTCCTGCAGTTATGATGGCAATTTTTTTTGACATGATTTATTTATAGATAGCTACTATGTTTTCACCCTTACTGCTTTTGAGACCACGATACATTCCTGCACTATTAAAAATCATTGCTGTATTGCCTTTTGTATCAATTCCAATCATACCTCCCTCTCCTTTCATATCAACCAACTTCTCATTCACCACCGTATTCATTGCCTCCTGCAAACTTAATCCCTTATACTCCATTAAGCAACTTACATCATAGGAAGCTACCGCCCTGATAAACATTTCACCATGTCCGGTACAACTAATTGCACAGGTTTTGTTGTTTGCATAGGTTCCGGCTCCTATAACGGGACTATCGCCTATTCTTCCATATTTTTTGTTCGTCATTCCACCTGTTGAAGTTGCTGCTGCTATATTACCAGCTGCATCCAAGGCAACTGCTCCAACTGTTCCAAACTTTCTGTCCCGAAGCAGTTCCTCCAGATGATGATTGGTATGATCCAATGAATAATTATCAGAGTCCCTTATGGCTTTCCACTGATCATATCTGAATTGCGAGAAGAAATAATCGTCCGGCTCCAGCTTAATCCCTTGCTGAATGGCAAAATCGTTGGCTCCTTTTCCACTTAAAAATACATGATTGCTATTGGTCATCACTTCAGAAGCCAATGCAATAGGATTTCTTACATTTCTTACACCGCAGATAGCGCCTGCTGCCAATGTAGCTCCATTCATAATAGCGGCATCCATTTCCTGAACTCCTTTTTTGGTAAACACAGACCCCTTACCCGCATTAAATAAAACATTGTCTTCCAATACAATAATGGCTGCTTTAACAGCATCAATGGCAGAGCCACCTTTTGACAGAGAAGTAAATCCGCTATCCAAAGCATCCTGCAGAACATTTGAATAAGCCTGTTCTAGTTCAGGTGACATATCTTTTTTCAGGATGGTTCCGGCACCCCCATGAATTACTATTGTAAAGTTTGACATTGAGCAAATTTTCAACGAAAGTAAAAATTATGTCATCGCAAATATTCTAAATAATCAAGTTGCCTTTTAGATAGCATTGAATAAAAATATCAAATTGCTAATGAATCACTAATCAACTATTCATTACCGGATTTTCCAATAACCGTTTACATTCATTGAGCAGTTTTTCTTTCTCAATGGCTACTGTACCAACCGATTCACAAACCAGCCCCCCGGCTATATTTGCCATTTCAGCTGCCAATTGTATTTGTTTGGTAACAGCCATTACCAATGATACCACTGCAATAACCGTATCTCCGGCTCCGCTAACATCAGCTATCTTTCTTACATGAGTAGGTATGATAGATCCTTTTTGCTGATTCTGATAAAACACCCCTTTTTCAGATAAGGTAATCAAGGAAATTTCATGCTGCAAAACTTCATGCAAAACATGATGTATATGTTGCAGCTTCTTCAGGTCTACTTCTTCGATGACCATGTTCAGACCTTCTTTTACTTCTTTCAGATTGGGCTTAAAAAGGGTCACCTGTTTATAAGCGAGGAAGTTTTTCTTTTTAGGATCCACTGCAGAAATAATCTGATGCTGATTACATAAATCAACCAGCTTTTCTATTAGCGTGCTGGTTAAAACGCCCTTATTATAATCTTCAAATATCACAACTGCAGGCCGATACTTGTTAATATAGGCCTCCACATTACTGATGACTAATGCTTCAAGGTTAGCATCTATATCAGTCGTGATTTCGGAATCCAAACGCACCATCTGCTGGTTTCTGGACATAACCCGCATTTTATTCGTTGTAATCCTTTTATCAGAACGGATAACAAATGAAGTATCAATCAACTGCTCGTTCATTAATTTTAATAGGGTCTCGCCATCTGCATCATTTCCAATCACAGAAATGATACCGGTTTTAGCACCTAATGAAGCAGTATTCAAAGCCACATTGGCTGCTCCCCCTACTCTACATTCCTTGTGACGAACTTCAACAACGGGCACGGGCGCTTCCGGAGAAATTCTTTCTACATTGCCCCACCAATACGTATCTAACATAACGTCACCTACAATCAACACATGCGTGTTTCTGAAACGCTCAAAAAGCTGATCAAAATTCATGGATTATTTTTTTGCATTCCTAACTGCTATAAAATACAAAGGTATGCCCAACAGTGTAATGATTAAGCCAGGCCAGGTAAACTGTGGCTTATATATAATTAACAAAACGCAGAAACTAATACCCATTAACATATAAATGGCAGGTAATATTGGATAACCTACTGCTTTATAAGGTCTGGGCAATTCTGGTCTTTTCTTACGTAGTATAAATATCCCTGCAATAGTAAGCACATAGAAAATAACGACGATAAAAGAAACCATGTCTAAAAGATCACCGTATTTGCCGCTTAAACATAGAAGACTGGCAACCACACATTGCGCCCATAACGCCCACTCAGGTACTGCATTTTTATTCAGCTTTCCAGCATTCTTAAAAAACAGACCATCCTGCGCCATAGTATAATATACTCTTGCACCAGCCAATATTAATCCATTGTTACACCCAAAAGTAGAAATCATGATCATGGCTGCGATAATATAGGTACCCATTCCTCCAAAAATCACATTGGAAGCTGTTACAGCTACCCTGTCAGATTCAGCAAATGCAATCTGATCCAAAGGCAAAACACTGAGATACATCAGATTCGCTGAAACATAAATCAGCGTAACAATTAAAGTACCCAGGAACAAACTCAGGCCAATGTTTTTCTGTGGATTTTTAATTTCACCTGCTATAAAAGTTACATTATTCCAGGCATCACTACTAAAGATGGAACCCACCATAGAGGCGGCAATTGCACCTAAAGCCCCTGCTCCTAATACGGGAGCAATAATGGCTGCAGACAATTCTCCACTCCCCTTTGTCATTGATTTCATCGTAAACGCATCGGACCAGTTGGCATTCCATACTTCAGCATCAGCAGCCAGTAAGAAACCAAATACAATCAGGCCAAACAGCGACAACAACTTTGTTACCGTAAAGATGGTCTGAATCATCTTACCACCCTGAACACCTTTTGTATTGATATAGGTTAACAGGATAATGATAAAAATAGAAACAAACTGTGCAGGATAAATTTTAAAAGGTCCGAGCAAAAAAAGAACATCAGCTTCATTCATTTCCAGTGCTGGAATAAAATAGGCAGCAAACTTACAGAAAGCAACACCTACTGCCGCAATAGTACCTGTCTGGATAACGGAAAAGAAACTCCATCCATACAAAAATCCGGTAAGTTTATTATAGGATTCTTTTAAGTAAACATACTGACCTCCTGCTTTGGGAAACATGGCACTTAATTCACCATAACTCAGTGCAGCCGTCAAAGTCATAAAACCGGTTAACAACCAGACTACTATTAACCAGCCGGCACTTCCCACATTACGGGTAATATCGGCACTAACAATAAATATTCCCGATCCAATCATGCTACCGGCAACAATCATGGTTGCGTCCAGCAAACCCAGCGTGGGTTTAAAAGAAGGAGTAGTTTCTGACATAAAAAATCCCGCCCATTTTAAAGGGGCGGGAATGAAGATAACAAATATGATTGAACGATTATTGCTTCTTTGGATACAACTTATTCAAACCTTTCACTAAATCGTCAGTGATATTATAGGCACTATCTTTTAAATACATGAACTCCGGTGCACTGGAAAACACGTATGCATACCCTTTATCCTTATTGTATTCTTTCAGGTAATCTTCAATTTTCTTTTTTACATCCTGAAGTTTTTTAAAGCTTTCATCCTGCATTTCCTGAGCCATCATCTGCTCTTTGCCCTGATAGGTTCTTTCCATTTGCACCAGCTCCTGTTGTTTATTGGCTAATTCAGCCTGCGAAAGGCTTTGACCCACACGCTGTAACTCTTGATACTTATTGGTAAATACGTTTTTCAATTCATTCAACTGCTTGGCATTGGCCTGATCCTTTAATTGCAAAGCGGCACGAACTTCTTTAAAGTATTCAAAATTGTTCTGGATTGAATCTGACTCAAAATAAGCTATTTTAAATCCGCCTGCGCCAGCACTTACAGCACTTCCGCCAGCAACAGCAGAAGTAGATTTAGCACTGGAAAAATGTAAATAAAACAAAACAGCTACGCCAATAGCAGTAGCAATAGAAAGTCCGGTAATAAAGTTTTTCATACAGTAATTATTTTCCTAAAATAAGTCAATTTTTAAATTTACAGAAAGCCATTCATACAAAGGGCTATTCAGTAAAAAAGTAGGAAGCATACGCTCCCTACTTTTTCTTATACTATAAGTAACTGATTACTCTTCATCGTCAAAGCTCATCGCTTCTCTGGTAGTAGCCAGCACTTCATATTCTTCCTTGCTTCCTACAATCATGTTCTCAAACTCTTTCTGTCCGGAACCTGCAGGGATTAAGTGTCCTGTGATTACATTCTCCTTCAGCCCCAACATAGCATCTGTCTTACCCTGAATGGCGGCCTGACTCAATACCTTAGTTGTTTCCTGGAATGAAGCAGCTGAAATCCAGCTTTGAACACCCAATGACGCTTTCGTAATACCTAGTAATACCGGACGAGCAGTTGCAGGCTTGGCATCTCTAACTTCAACGAGTTTCTTATCTGCACGACGTAAGATAGAATTCTCTTCTCTTAATTCGCGAAGTGTAATAATCTGACCCGCTCTCATCTTGGTGCTTTCACCAGCATTGGTTACCACTTTCTTATCAAAGATTCTGTCGTTCTCTTCAATAAAGTCGAAGCGATCTTCCAGATCCTCCTCCAAGAATTTAGTATCTCCGGCATCTACAATTTCAACTTTCTTCATCATCTGACGTACAATCACTTCTACGTGCTTGTCGTTGATTTTAACCCCTTGTAAACGGTATACTTCCTGAATCTCGTTCACCACATATTCCTGAACCGCAAAAGGTCCTTTGATAGCCAGAATGTCGGCAGGAGCAATTTGTCCGTCAGACATTGGCGTACCAGCTTTTACGAAGTCGCCATCCTGAACAAGAATCTGACGGGTAAGAGGTACAAGATATTTCTTAATCATTCCATCACGTGATTCAACAATAATCTCACGATTACCACGCTTCACGTTACCGAATGATACAACACCATCAATTTCACATACAATAGCTGGGTTTCCAGGATTACGTGCTTCAAACAATTCAGTTACACGTGGAAGACCTCCGGTGATATCTCTTAGCTTACCTAAGATACGAGGGATCTTCACCAATACCTGACCTGCTTTCACTTCGTCTCCTTCTTCTACACCAATATGTGAACCAACTGGTAAGTTGTATTGCTTGATTTCTTTACCCTCAACAATAATGGTTGGGATTTTTGTTTTATCCTTGGTTTCAATAACCACTTTCTCGCGGTGACCTGTTTGTTCATCAGACTCATCACGGTAAGTAATACCATCCAGGATATTTTCAAATTTGATAGAACCATTGCTTTCAGCAACAATTACGTTATTGAACGGATCCCATGTACAGATAACATCTCCTTTCTTAACCTGAGCACCATCTTTTACATTTAAAGTAGCACCGTAAGGAACGTTATTGGTAATCATTAAACGATCGTTCTTCACGTCCATGATTCTAACTTCCCCTGTACGACCGATAACAATCTTAGACTTGGTTCCGTCATTACCAACTGTATCAACAGTTCTTAAACCGTCAAACTGAATGGTACCATCAAACTTGGCTTGTAAAGTAGATTCAATTGAAGCAGATCCGGCAACACCACCCACGTGGAAGGTACGTAGTGTAAGCTGTGTACCAGGCTCACCAATGGATTGTGCAGCAATAATACCAACCGCATCACCCTTTTGAGTAAGGTATCCTGTTGCCAGGTTCTTACCATAACACTTCACACAAACACCACGCTTGCTTTCGCAGGTAAGTACAGAACGGATTTCAACCGTTTCAATACCCACTTCTTCAATTTGCTTAGCCACATCAGAAGAAATTTCTTCACCTGCAAGGATGATTAATTCTTCAGTGATGGGGTGGTAAACATTATGTAAAGAAGTACGTCCTTCAATTCTATCTGCTAATGGTTCAATTACATCTTCATTGTCTTTCAGCGCAGAAGTTGCAATGCCACGTAAGGTTCCGCAATCTTCTTCGGAAATAACAACATCCTGAGAAACGTCCACCAAACGACGGGTCAGGTAACCTGCATCCGCTGTTTTAAGGGCCGTATCCGCAAGACCTTTACGGGCACCGTGGGTAGAGATAAAGTAATCTAATACGTTCAATCCACCTTTAAAGTTGGAAAGGATTGGGTTCTCAATTACTTCAGAACCTGAACTACCACTCTTACGAGGCTTCGCCATCAAACCACGAATACCTACCAGCTGCTTAACCTGTGTTTTACTACCACGGGCACCGGAATCCAACATCATGAATACAGAGTTGAAGCCCTGGTTGTCAATAGTCATTTCGCGAATCAACGATTCGGTAATCTTCATATCGACTCTACCCCAGATATCAATGACCTGGTTGTAACGCTCGTTATTGGTAATAAGACCCATATTATAGCTATCCCAAACTTCCTCAACTTCTGCCTTAGCGCTCTCCAATAATTCGTTTCTGATTTCAGGAACAATAAGGTCATTCACGCTGAAGCTCAATCCGCCACGGAATGCCATACGGAATCCAAGTGTCTTGATATCATCAAGGAATTTAGCTGTCTTAGGAACGTCGGTGATTTTAATAATATCACCAATGATTTCTCTTAAGCTTTTCTTAGTCAACAATGCGTTTACAAATCCTACTTCCTGTGGAACGTACTGATTGAACAATACACGACCAACAGTAGTATCAATTAATTTCTTAACCAGAACACCTTTCTCACGAACGTTGGTTCTGACTCTGATATTTGCATGCAAGTCAACTCTACCTTCATTATAGGCAATAATCACTTCATCCATGCTGTAGAAAGCCATTCCCTGACCTTTGATGGTTTCAGTTTCTGTAGACTTTCTGCCCTTGGTAATGTAATACAATCCAAGTACCATGTCCTGAGAAGGAAGGGTAATAGGTGTACCATTCTGCGGGTTTAGAATATTGTGAGAAGACAACATCAACAACTGTGCTTCCAGAATAGCAGCATTGCTCAATGGAACGTGCACGGCCATCTGGTCACCATCGAAATCCGCGTTGAACGAAGAGGTAACCAATGGGTGAAGTTGAATGGCTTTACCTTCTACCAACTTAGGCTGGAACGCCTGAATAGACAGACGGTGAAGTGTCGGGGCACGGTTTAATAATACCGGGTGACCCTTTAAGATATTTTCAAGAATATCCCATATAACCGCTTCTTTACGGTCTACTAATTTCTTAGCAGACTTAACGGTTTTCACGATACCTCTTTCAATTAATTTACGGATAACAAATGGCTTGAAAAGTTCAGCAGCCATGTCTTTCGGCAATCCGCACTCATGTATTTTCAACTCAGGTCCTACAACGATTACAGAACGACCAGAATAGTCAACACGCTTACCCAATAAGTTCTGACGGAAACGACCTTGTTTACCCTTCAGTACATCAGATAAAGATTTTAAAGCACGGCCCCCTTCTGCTTTAACAGCATTAGACTTACGAGAGTTATCGAACAAAGAGTCAATTGCTTCCTGCAACATTCTCTTTTCGTTTCTTAAGATAACTTCCGGTGCTTTAATTTCTAACAAACGCTTTAAACGGTTGTTACGGATAATTACACGACGGTATAAATCATTCAGATCAGAAGAAGCGAATCTACCTCCATCCAATGGAACCAACGGACGCAATTCCGGTGGAATAACCGGGATATACTGCATCACCATCCACTCAGGGCGATTGGTGATTCTTGCACTGGCATCACGGAATGATTCAACTACGCTCAAACGCTTGAGGGCATCTGCCTTACGTTGTTGAGAAGTTTCTGTTGCTGCAGCATTTCTTAATGAGAAACTTAATTCGTCCAAATCAATGCGCTCCAATAAGGCATGAACAGCTTCCGCTCCCATTTTCGCGATGAACTTCTGAGGATCATCATCAGGAAGGAACTGGTTGTCTTTTGGTAGGCCATCAATCAGGTCTAAGTATTCTTCTTCGGTCAAAAGATCACCCATGCTAAGGTTCTCTTTAATACCACCTTGAATAACTACATATCGTTCATAATAAATAATGGTTTCCAGTTTCTTGGAACTCATTCCAAGCAAGTAACCAATTTTATTGGGCAAGCTCTTGAAGTACCAGATATGTACTACAGGAACTACTAGTTTAATATGTCCCATGCGTTCACGACGCACTTTCTTTTCTGTTACTTCAACACCACAACGGTCACAAACGATTCCCTTGTAACGGATACGCTTATACTTTCCACAAGCACATTCGTAGTCCTTTACTGGTCCGAAGATTCTCTCGCAGAATAAGCCATCACGTTCAGGCTTATAGGTACGATAGTTGATGGTTTCTGGTTTCAGTACTTCGCCAAAACTTCTTTCCAGGATACTGTCTGGAGATGCCAGACTGATCGTAATCTGTGAAAAGGTTGGACGCTGTTTGTTTTCTCTTTTGATTGCCATATCGCGGTTGAGAATTTGAATTTTTTTTTAATCGAACTTAAGATCTAATCCTAGACCTCTTAATTCGTGCACCAATACATTGAATGATTCAGGAACGCCTGCTCTTGGAATATTTTCCCCTTTCACAATCGCCTCATAGGTTTTTGCACGTCCAATGATATCATCAGACTTAAGAGTTAATAATTCCTGCAGGATGTTGGCAGCACCATATGCTTCCAGTGCCCAAACCTCCATTTCACCAAAACGCTGACCACCGAACTGAGCCTTACCACCCAACGGCTGTTGAGTAATCAAGCTGTATGGTCCAATAGAACGCGCGTGCATCTTATCGTCAACCATGTGGTGTAGTTTAATCATATAGATTACCCCTACAGTTGCTTTCTGGTGGAAACGCTCTCCGGTTTCACCGTCATACAGGTAAGTATGACCGTTTCTCGGAATGCCTGCATCCTTACAGTATTGTTCAATTTGTGCAGTTGAAGCTCCGTCAAAAATTGGCGTAGCAAAACGAACACCTAAACGTTTACCTGTCCATCCTAAAATGGTTTCATAAATCTGACCAAGGTTCATACGAGAAGGTACCCCAAGTGGATTCAATACGATATCTACCGGTGTTCCGTCTTCCATGAATGGCATGTCTTCGGCACGTACAATTTTGGCAACGATACCCTTGTTACCGTGACGACCCGCCATCTTATCCCCTACTTTCAATTTACGTTTAACCGCTAAGTAAACTTTAGCCAGTTTCAATACACCAGCAGGTAATTCATCACCAATAGAGATGTTGAATTTCTCACGCTTGTATCTACCCAACTCTTCATTAAACTTAATGCTGTAGTTGTGTAAAAGGGTATTGATCTGATCGTCGGTTTTAGCATCACCAGTCCAACCTAATGGATTCACGTTCTGGTAATCAATTGTGCTCAGATTCTTTTGATTGAATTTAGCACCCTTACCAATCAACATTTCTCCGAAGTTATTGCTCACTCCTGCAGAAGCTTTGTCTTTCAACAAAGTCTGAAGTTTTTCAAGCAACAATTCCTTGATGGCTTCAACATTTTGCTGATGTACTTTTTCAACTTTTTCCAACAATGCTTTTTCGCGAATCTTTCCGTTCTTATCTTTCTTAGCGCGCTGGAATAATTTTTTGTCGATTACTACACCTTCGGTACCATTTGGCGCCTTTAAAGAAGCATCTTTTGCATCTCCTGCTTTGTCACCAAAGATGGCACGCAATAGTTTTTCTTCAGGGGTTGGATCAGACTCGCCTTTAGGCGTGATCTTACCAATCAGAATATCACCCTCTTTAATGGTTGCACCAATTCTGATGATACCGTTCTCATCCAGATCCTTGGTTGCTTCTTCAGAAACGTTAGGAATATCCGGAGTCAATTCTTCTTCCCCTAATTTGGTATCACGAACTTCCAGTTCGTACTCATCAATATGTACAGAAGTAAATAAGTCTTCTCTAACAACTTTTTCGCTGATTACAATCGCATCCTCAAAGTTGTATCCTTTCCAAGGCATGAAAGCAACCTGAAGGTTACGGCCCAAAGCCAGTTCACCATCTTTGGTAGCATATCCTTCGGTTAGGAAATCTCCTTTTTTCACTACCTGACCTTTCTTAACCGCAGGGCTAAGATTGATACAAGTAGCCTGGTTGGTTTTAATGAACTTAGTCAGTTTGTACACCTGTAAGTCGTCATTAAAGCTTACCAAACGATCTAAATCATTTCTATCGTAACGAACATGAATTTCGTTTGCATCCACAAACTCAACCACACCATTACCTTCAGCGTGAATCTGAATACGGGCGTCGCGGGCTGCTTTAGCTTCCAAGCCAGTACCTACAATCGGCACTTCAGGAACAATTAGCGGAACCGCTTGACGCTGCATGTTTGATCCCATCAAAGCACGGTTGGCATCATCATGTTCAAGGAATGGAATCAGGGAAGCACTCAAACCAACAATCTGGTTAGGGGCAACGTCCATGTATTCTACTTCTTCCTTATCTAAAATTGGGAAATCACCGGTTTGACGAGAAACCACTTTTTCTTCAACAAACTCACCTTTTTCGTTCAAAGGCGCATTGCTCTGTGCAATCTTCGCAGTATCTTCTTCTTCAGCACTTAAGAAAGTAAGTTCTTTCATGTTCACTTTACCGTTCTCTACTTTGCGGTATGGAGTTTCAATGAAGCCCATATCGTTGATAGCTGCGTGCACGCATAAAGTAGAAATCAATCCAATGTTTGGACCTTCCGGTGTTTCAATGGTACACAAACGACCATAGTGAGAATAGTGTACGTCACGTACTTCAAATCCTGCACGTTCTCTGCTCAAACCACCTGGTCCAAGTGCGGAAATACGACGCTTGTGCGTGATTTCACTCAAAGGATTGGTTTGATCTAAGAACTGAGAAAGCTGAGAAGTACCAAAGAATGAATTAATCACAGAACTTAAGGTTCTGGCGTTAATAAGGTCTACTGGTGTGAACACCTCATTATCACGTACGTTCATACGCTCACGAATGGTTCTGGCCATTCTGGCAAGACCCACCCCAAACTGGGCATACAACTGCTCGCCTACTGTACGTACACGACGGTTGCTCAAGTGATCAATATCGTCAATTTCAGCTTTAGCATTGGTTAAACGAACCAGGTATTTGATGATTTCAATGATATCCTGCTTGGTTAAAACCTTTTTAGTTAATGGGTAGTCAAGACCCAACTTTCTGTTGATCTTGTAACGACCTACTTCTCCTAAATCGTAACGCTTGTCGCTGAAGAATAATTTATCAATAATACCTCTAGCCGTTTCATTGTCCGGAGCATCCGCACCGCGCAGCTGGCGATAGATATGCTGAACCGCTTCCAATTCACTGTTAGAAGTATCCTTGTTTAATGTGTTGTAAATAATTGCGTAATCACCACCCACATCTTCTTTCTGAATAAATACGCTCTTCACTTCCATTTCAATAATGGTATCAATAGCTTCCTCATCCAGAACGGTATCACGCTCCATAACGATTTCATTACGCTCAATGCTCACTACTTCACCTGTATCTTCATCAACGAAATCTTCCACCCATGTTCTTAATACGCGGGCAGCTAATTTTTTGCCGACATGATGAGCCAGCGTTTTCTTATCCGCTTTTACTTCATCAGCCATTCCGAATAGCTCAAGAATGTCTTTATCGGTTTCAAATCCAATAGAACGCAATAAGGTAGTAACCGGGAATTTCTTCTTACGGTCAATGTACGCATACATTACGTTATTGATATCTGTAGCAAACTCCATCCAGGCTCCCTTGAATGGGATAACACGGGCAGAGTATATTTTGGTACCGTTGGGGTGAACAGACTGTCCGAAGAACACGCCTGGAGAACGGTGTAGCTGAGAAACAACCACACGCTCTGCACCGTTAATTACAAAAGTACCACGCGGAGTCATGTAAGGGATATTTCCTAAGAAAACATCCTGTACAATGGTTTGGAAATCTACGTGTTCCTCATCGTTACAACTTAAACGCAATTTAGCTTTTAAGGGTACGGCATAAGTTAATCCACGCTCCATACACTCTTCAATAGTGTAACGAGGGGGATCAATAAAATAATCCAGGAATTCCAGCACAAAGATGTTACGCGTGTCAGTAATAGGAAAGTTTTCCTTGAACACACGGAACAACCCTTCCACATTACGCTTGTCAGGTGTTGTCTCTAACTGAAAAAACTCTTTAAAGGATTCTAACTGGATGTCGAGCAGGTCAGGGGCATCAGCCAAATGTTTAGTTTTACCGAAGCCGACCCTGTTGTTCATTGTTGTAGTAGACATATGTATGTAAAACCGGTTTTTGTACAAAATTATTGGGGAGAATAATGAAATCCTCTTAACGTACAATCGGCGCATTCATCACACAAAATCTGTGATAAAAATGTCCACCCGCTAAATTGCCCAAATTTAAGGATGGCAAAGGTAAGGAATGGATTAGAACCGCAAAAACAAATTTTGCGCCAAACTGCCATTTGGGGATAAATTAACCAAAAAAAAACCTTCCCACCTGAATTTCAGGGGGAAGGTTCCCAAATATGTTGAAGTGAATTACTTAATTTCTACTTCAGCACCTGCTTCTTTCAACTTAGCAGCTAAATCGTCTGCTTCAGCCTTAGAAATGCCTTCTTTAACTGGCTTTGGAGCACCATCAACTAGGTCTTTAGCTTCTTTCAAACCTAAACCGGTTAATTCTTTAACTACCTTAACCACACCTAATTTGCTTGCACCACCAGAAACAAGAATCACATCAAAAGATGATTTCTCTTCAGCAGCAGCAGCGCCACCACCGTCTCCAGCAGCAACTACAACTGCAGCAGCAGCTGGTTCAATACCGTAATCAGCTTTTAATACATCAGCTAATTCCTGAACTTCTTTTACTGTTAAGCCTACTAATTGTTCGGCTAATGCTTTTACGTCTGCCATTTTTTTACTTTTTAAACCGCTTTCAAAGCGTTTGCTCCAGCGGATGGTTATAAATAATGCCCCATTTTAACCTCAGAGGCGTTGGGATGTAAACAAAATTACTGAGCAGCTTCAGCCTGCTTCTCGTGGTGCTGTAACAAACCAGCCAAAACACGCTTGGCAGGAGATTGCAACAATCCGATTACTTCACCGATCAATTCATTCTTAGTCTTGATCTGAGTAAGAGCTTTCAGGTTGTTATCGCCACTGTAAACCTCACCGTTAATGAAAGCTGCTTTTAAAACAGGCTTTTCCATATTTCCCTTAGAACGGAAAGAACTGATAATTAAAGCAGGTTCTTTAGGGTTCTCAGAAAACATCAAGGCGGTTACATTGTGTAAAGAATCGAAAACACCGGCATACTTTTCAGCATCCAATGCTTCAAGCGCTTTGCGGATCAAAGTGTTCTTAGCCACTTTCATTTCAACCTTCTTGTCAAAACAAGTTCTTCTTAAGTTAGAAACCTGCTCTACAGTCAGGGATTCAGTATCTGTGATGTAGAAGTTATTGTACTGAGAGAATTTTTCCTTCAGTATTTCAATTACTTCATTTTTTTGGTCTTTGTTCATAACTAATTTTTTTTAAAACCCGGGTCATTTCCAGCTATGCAGGATCGCCAGGATTAGTTCATTAATGATTTGGTGTCTAATGCAATACCAGGGCTCATTGTGCTGGCCATGCTAGCTCCTTTAAGGTAAGTACCTTTAGCAGTAGAAGGCTTTAACTTGATGATGGCATTGATTAATTCGGTGCTGTTTTCAGCTAACTTTTCAGGAGAGAAAGAAACTCTGCCGATAGAAGCGTGAACAATACCGGTTTTATCTACTTTGAAAGCGATCTTACCACCTTTTACTTCATTAACTGCAGCTGCAACATCGTTGGTAACCGTACCGGTTTTAGGGTTTGGCATCAAGTTACGAGGACCTAATACTTTACCCAATTTACCAATCTTAGGCATTACAGCAGGAGTAGCGATGATTACATCGATATCTACCCAACCTCCTTCAATTTTAGTGATGAATTCGTCCAAACCAACATAATCAGCTCCAGCCTCATTTGCAGCAGCTTCTTTATCAGGCGTACATAAAACCAATACTTTCTTGGTTTTACCAGTACCGTGAGGTAATGATACGGTACCACGTACCTGTTGGTCAGCTTTTTTAGGATCAACGCCTAAACGGATATGCAGGTCAACAGAACTGTCAAATTTTGTACAGTTGATTTCTTTAACCAGTGATGCAGCTTCCTTAAGAGAATAAAATTTTGCTTTATCCACCTTAGTGTTCGCTACTTTTCTTTTTTTAGTAAGTGACATGTTTAATTAGTTAAGTAGGTGAATAAATTAATTTTCCCAGGGAGCTTTTCCATCAACAGTGATACCCATACTGCGAGCAGTACCGGCAACCATGCTCATGGCGCTGTTTAAAGTAAATGCGTTCAGGTCAGACATTTTGTCTTTGGCAATTGCTTCAACTTGTTCCCAAGTTACTTTACCTACTTTTTGACGATTGCTTTCCTTAGAACCTTTCTGGATCTTGGCAGCTTCCATTAGCTGTACAGCAGCAGGAGCAGTTTTGATTACAAAGTCGAAAGATTTGTCAGAATAGACAGTGATAACAACAGGAACAACTTTTCCCATTTTATCCTGAGTTCTAGCATTAAACTGCTTACAGAACTCCATAATGTTTACACCCTTAGAACCGAGTGCAGGGCCCACTGGAGGCGCAGGATTGGCTTGACCACCTTTCACCTGCAGCTTCACAAAGCCAGAGATTTCTTTTGCCATTTTTATTTGATTTAATTGGTAATAGCGTCCCGGGTTTAAGCGGGACTCCCAAATTCAATCGCTCTTTAAAAAAGAACTTTTGGGGCGGCAAAGGTAACAATTAAATCGAAACCACCAAACTAAAATGCATTCAAAGCATCGATTACCTGCTGAATAGCCGCTTCTGTATGACAGGCCGAACAGGGCAGGCTCAGGGTGGTTTCGTGGATGGTCTCTGCAATGGGGAAACTAAGGTGCCCCAGCAGATGAGACATTGCTTTCTGCTTATTGGGAGGAATCGGATAGTGAATCTCAGTACCTATACCCAGTTTTTGCAGATACTCTTTCAAAGCCGCCCGCTTGGGATGACGAATATTGAAAATATGATATACATCGTGGTAATCCGGATGAACTACCGGAAGAATAAAAGCTTCTTTCAATTGCTCCAGATACATGGAAGCCAGCTTTCGCTTATGATCATTGATCTTATTAAGATAAGGGAGTTTCACTTCCAGAAACATAGCCTGTATTTCATCGAGGCGGCTATTATACCCAACTACTTCATTATAATATTTTCCGTGGGATCCGTAATTACGGATCATTTTCAGGTCTTCGCAGATATTAGGATCATTGGTAAGAATAGCCCCTGCGTCGCCCAAAGCACCCAGATTTTTACTTGGATAAAAACTGAACCCACTCATAATACCGAAAGTGCCGGCCATTCTGCCCTTGTATTTCGCTCCATGCGCCTGAGCACAATCTTCAATAATATGCAACCCATGCTTGTCGGCGATGGATAAAATGGGATCCATATCACAACATTTGCCATACAAATGAACAACCATAATAGCTTTGGTATTCGGTGTAATGGCTTCTTCTATTTTTTTTGGATCAATATTATAAGTAGCAATATCTGGCTCCACTAAGACCGGCTTGCAATGCGCATGAATGATGGCAATAATGGAAGCTATATAAGTATTGGAAGGAACGATAATTTCAGAACCTTTAGGTAAATGCAAAGCCCAGATGGCAAGAATAAGCGCATCCAGACCATTGGCAACCCCTACACAATGATTCATCTGATTGTAGCGGGCAAAATCTTCCTGGAATTTCTTAACCTCATCCCCCAGAATATACCAGCCTTTATCGAGAAACTGGCTAAACCTTTTTTCAAATAAAAGAGTATAGGGTTGATTTACTTTTGAAAGACAATCGTAGGGTATCATTTCTTTTCGGGATAAGGCTCGTAAATATAATCAGATGAGTCAAAAGTGGTAGAAGCAAAAACAAGGAGTACAGCATCTTTTGAGAAGTCATACATTTTATGCCAGTCTTTGGTTTCCAAAATCAGGCACTTGGTAGGATTATCCAGTAAATATTCCTGAATATGTTCTCCGTCGTTATTCCAGACTTTACAGGAGCCATGTATACAGATAGCAGCTTGTACTGTTTCGTGATGACGGTGACCTCCCCTTGCGGTTTCGTCCACATTATAAATATAGAATACTCGCTTGATTTTAAAAGGTAGCAATCGTTCAGCATTGTCCAGTACAGTCAACTCACCACGAATATCTTTAAAGTTAACCAGGTTCAGTAAATAAGCCATATTAAACTAAGATATAAAAAACATTAATCAAGTGACTTAGATGATAAAAACGCATCAATTTTATCAAGTACCTCATGAGACTTTTTCAAGTCAAAGTTTCCGGCTGAATCAAGTATTTCCTGAAGTCCGTTAAACTCGGCCTGAATAGTACTGTATGCTGCCCACTGAACATCTACCCTGTTCTGGATAAAACAAACATGGAATATTTTTTCAGATTATCATGTGATGCCAATGGAAATTTGGCATCAATTTGAATATAGAAATCAAAATCGGAATGTTGCATCTGCTGAATCATCCTTTCCGTTTGATACGGATGGGTATAAGTATTAATCAGGTGTGCAACTCGCATATATTGGTTGTTCGATAAAGCTATATAAATTATATATAAATCAAAAAGGCCACTGCGTTTACGTAGTGGCCTTTTTGATATTGTAAGAATAAACTATGCAATTTTTTCTACCTGCATGTAACTCAGCTCTACCGGAGTTGAACGACCAAAGATTTTTACGGTCACTTTCAACTTTTTCTTTTCATCGTTAACTTCCTCAATAACTCCGTTAAAGTCATTGAAAGGCCCTTCTATGATTTTGATGGTTTCACCAACAATGAATGGCTCACTCATGGTAACACCCATATCGTTCATTTCATCAACCTTACCCAACATTTTATTTACCTCCGACTTACGCAGAGAAATAATCTGTCCTTTAGACCCTTTTCCATCAGTTAAGAAATGCATTACGTTACTGATATTGCTGATATGCTGAACCATATCATCATTCAGTTTTCCGTCTAATACTTCCATCATTACATAACCAGGGAAGTAGTTCTTCTCACGCATTACTTTTTTACCATTCTGAACCTTATACACTTTCTCCATTGGAAGGAATATCTGCTTAATGATATCCTGCCAGCCATTTCTGATTACATCTTTGTCAAGGTATTCCTTCACTTTTCTTTCCTTACCGCTCACTACACGCAATACATACCATTTGGTATCTTGTTGTGGTAATTCGGTGGTCTGCATTTTTTCTACTGCTTCCATGATGGGATTACTTGAATAATGAGTAAACTAACTTTAATAATTGGTTGCTTGAAAAGTCCATTACCCAAACCATGGCAGTGATAATAACCGTAGCTACCAACACAATAACCGTGCTTTGTTGTAATTGCAACCAGGTTGGCCAGGTTACTTTCTCCAGTAATTCCTGGTAGCTTTCTTTAAAGTATAATGCTATTTTATTCATTTCCGTGTTGATCGTTTGTTCAGTGAACGATTTTTGCACGGGCACTAGGATTCGAACCCAGATCAAAGGTTTTGGAGACCCGTATGCTACCGTTGCACCATGCCCGTTTTTAGACTTCTTTTTACAAACAAAGTACCTAGCGGATGCTAAGTACTTTGTTCTGTAAAGATATAGTTTTTTGCTGAAAGCCCCTAAGGCTTATTCGCAAATTACTTAAGGATTTCAGTAACCTGACCGGCACCTACTGTACGGCCACCTTCACGGATCGCGAATTTCAAACCTTTTTCCATCGCGATAGGCTGAATCAATTTAACGCTTAGGTTGATGTTATCACCAGGCATTACCATTTCAGTTCCTTCTGGTAGAGTAACTTCACCAGTTACGTCTGTAGTTCTGAAGTAGAACTGAGGACGGTATTTGTTGAAGAATGGAGTGTGACGACCACCTTCTTCCTTGCTTAGTACGTAAACTTCACCTTTGAAATCAGTGTGAGGAGTAATTGAACCTGGCTTACAGATTACCATACCACGACGGATATCTTTCTTTTCAATACCACGTAACAATAAACCTGCGTTGTCACCAGCTTGACCTTCGTCCAATAATTTTTTGAACATCTCAACTCCAGTTACAGTAGAAGATAATGGAGATTCCATTAAACCTACGATTTCTACAGCTTCACCAACCTTGATGATACCACGCTCAATACGACCAGTAGCAACAGTACCACGACCAGTGATTGAGAATACGTCTTCAACAGACATCAAGAAAGGCATATCGATTGGACGAGGAGGCAATGGAATGTAAGTATCTACAGCTTCCATTAATTCGTCAATCTTAGCAACCCACTTTGGATCTTCAGCCAAAGCACCAGTTGCAGAACCTTGAATGATTGGGGTATTATCTCCGTCGAATCCATAAGAAGTTAACAACTCACGGATTTCCATTTCTACTAGTTCAAGTAATTCAGGATCATCAACAAGGTCAACCTTGTTCATGAATACCACGATACGAGGTACACCTACCTGACGAGCCAACAAGATGTGCTCTTTTGTTTGAGGCATTGGACCATCTGTAGCAGCCACAACTAAAATAGCACCGTCCATTTGAGCAGCACCTGTAATCATGTTCTTCACATAGTCAGCGTGACCTGGACAGTCTACGTGCGCATAGTGACGATTTTCTGTTTGATACTCAACGTGTGCAGTATTGATGGTAATACCACGCTCTCTTTCTTCAGGAGCTCCGTCGATTTCATCATATTTCTTAGCAACGTTACCCATACCTTTCTTAGATAAGGTAATGGTAATAGCTGCAGTCAAAGTAGTTTTACCATGGTCAACGTGACCAATGGTACCTACGTTTACGTGAGGTTTCTCCCTCTTAAAGGTCTCTTTTGCCATTTGTATCGGTTTTTAGTTGTGTTTTTAAAAATTTATATCGCTGCCCTCCCTCAGGCAATGTTTTTTCTTCTATCTCACCTATCCCATCCATTCCTGACAAATCCAGTTGAACGGGATATCACCAGGGAATCAAATTCTGAGTCTTTCTTCTGAGTGCAGAGCCGTTAGTGAGAATCGAACTCACGACCTCTTCCCTACCAAGGAAGTGCTCTACCACTGAGCTACAACGGCAGACTCAAAAAAATGGAGCGGAAGACGAGGGTCGAACTCGCGACCTATAGCTTGGAAGGCTATCGCTCTACCAATTGAGCTACTTCCGCTTAACCATAAAAAAAGAACTTTCATCCTGCGATGAAATGTGGGCAGAGTAGGGTTCGAACCTACGTACACGTGAGTGAACAGATTTACAGTCTGTCGCCTTTAACCACTCGGCCATCTGCCCGTGTTTGTTTTGCCTGGTGCAACAGGTGCTGAACCAGGTTCAAAAGAGAGCCGAAGATGGGACTCGAACCCGCGACCTGCTGATTACAAATCAGCTGCTCTACCAACTGAGCTACTTCGGCAAAAAAAGAACTTCCCTATTTTTTGGGATGGCAAAGGTAATGGAAATCTTTATTTGGCAAAATTTTGCAAAGATTTTTTTTGATGAAATTGCTGCATTTTTTTCAATAACCATAAAAACAGCCATTTTACAGTCCTCTGCGGGGATTTGTGCGGGTCTTTTATCAAGAATCTAATAGAGATTTTGAAAACTGTTTGAGGGTTTAAAAAAGCCTGGAAGGGGTAAAATAAAAAAGCTCCCCGTTGGGGAGCTTGGTTTTAGGCGGCTAATTTTTCTTTTTTACGTTTAATTTGATTGATGAGTGCGTCTAAAGCACTTTCAAATGATTCTTCAAAGGACTTGGAAGAAGCTTTAACAAAGAATTCATGTTTGGGTACATGTACTTTAATCTCAGCCACTTTGTCTTTGATGTTGTGAACCACATTATCCAGTTTCAAGAATACATCCACTTTGAGAATCTTGTCGTGAAACGTAGGCAATTTGGCCAATTTCTTTCTTACGAACTCTACTAGTTTTTCATCTGCGTCAAAATGGACAGTTTGAATGTTAACGTTCATGGTTAAACATTTAATCGGTGAAACAATAAATTGAAAAGAACTGCCTGTTAAAATAAGTACCCTTTAACAGGACTATTAAGTTAATCAAAATAGTCCAGGAAAACAACAGGGTGACGATAATTTTACTTGAATTTTAACACCTATGCTTTGGGGTGTGCCTTCTGGTATACTTTCTTCAGTTGCTCTATGGTATTATGGGTATACACCTGCGTGGCAGCCAGGCTGCTGTGACCCAGCAAAGACTTTACTGCATTAATATCTGCCCCGTTGTTCATGAGATGGGTAGCAAAACTATGGCGTAAGACGTGGGGACTTTTTTTATCGATAGTAGTAACCTGTTTCAGGCGTGCATTTACCCAGCCATATACCGTTCTGCTGTGCAGCGGCTTGCCTTTTTCATTCACAAAAAGGGGACTGCCCGCAATAGCTTCTGCTGGTCTTTCAGCCATATAGTTTTTTAACTGCTGCATCAGATCTTCAGCAGCGGGTAAAATCCGCTCCTTATTCCCCTTTCCCAGCACTTTTATCTGTGAATTGGCAAAATCAATCTGACCTGGTTTTATATTCATCAGCTCACTTAAACGCATACCTGTACTGTAAAAAAGCAATAAAATCAATCGCTCTGTTTTACCCTTCCAGTCATCTGAAAAAGGCATGTATAAAAACAAATCTTCCATTTGTTTTTTCTCTACATATACCGGTAGTCTTTTCTGCGTTTTTGGGGAAACAACAGCCGTCATGGGTGTCGCTTTTACTATCCCCGTTTTCAGCAAATACTTAAAGAAAGATTTTAAACTGGATATTTTCCGATTGATGGATCGGGAAGAAATCTCATCCGATTTCATTTCAGCCAGCCAGGATCGAACCATGGACGCACTTATATTACTTAACCCTGGACTTTCAAACTGGCTGGCCAAAAACTGTGAAAACTGTTCCAGATCAAGCTGATAGGCGCCAAGTGTATGTATAGAATACCTCCGCTCAAACTTTAGATAGTTCAGAAATTCCTGTATTTCGGGATATTGAGGTATGGGCATAAAAAAAGTAGTCCAGATTACAACGAATCTACACTACTTAATCGTATGAATAAAGGGAAATATTATCCCTCGATCTTTCCGCTAGCGATCTGCTGCTTATAGATAGCTTTCAACACTTGACCACGACGTACAACTGACGGCTTGGTGAATGCCTGACGCTCTCTCAACTGCAACAAAGTCTTACTTTTCTCGAATTTCTTCTTGTACTTTTTCAGTGCCTTGTCGATGTTTTCGCAGTCTTTAGAATCGATAATTAACATAACTTATATACCTCCTCAGGTTATTTTTAGGCGGCGAAGATAAGTCGCCGGAATTAATTGGCAAAATATTTATCATTTTTTACAGCAATCGCCCGCTGTACATACTTACCCAGTATATCAAATTCAATATTGACAGCATCCCCGGCAGCAATCTCCTGAATGCTGGTATGATTGTATGTATAAGGAATAATCGCCACTGTAAAAGCATTATTGCTTACCTGAAAACAGGTAAGACTGGTGCCGTTTACGGCAATCGATCCTTTTTCAATTACCAGAGCGGCAAAAGCAGGGTCAAATTCAAAACGATATTCCCAGCTTCCTTCCAGCTTTTTTACTTCTATACAAATAGCAGTACAATCCACATGTCCCTGAACAATATGACCATCCAGGCGTCCATTCATGACCATGCAACGCTCCAGGTTTACCTTCCTTCCAACCCTCCACATAGCCAGATTGGTCTTACGAATGGTCTCTTCAATGGCAGTTACCTGATAGCTATTGCCTTCCATTTTTTCTACAGTTAAGCAAACCCCGTCATGGGCCAGGCTTTGATCTACTTTAAGCTCCGGAGCTATGGTGGCACGTAAAGTAAATGTCACGTTGGTTCCATCTTGCTGAATGGCTTCTACAACACCCAGTGTTTCTATGATTCCGGTGAACATATATTAACGAATTATAACTGTTTTCCCTTTAATGCCCCACTCACAGCCTGATCCATGGCTCTCTCCGCAAAAGGTCTGCTGATTTCATTCAGCTCTTCAATCTTGGTTTGAATCAGATTTTTATCGTTCATGGTCAATGCCATTTGCAGATTCTGCATAGCACTTGCCGTAGCAATCATTTCTTCTTTGGTTAGCAGCTCTGCATTTTTAGCGATGAATTTTTCCGTGACCGATAAAATCTGTTCCGCTTCTGTTCTGGCCTCTACCAAAGCACGGGTTTGCATATCATCTTTTGCATGCGTTATACTGTCCATCAGCATCTGCTCTACTTCCGCATCGGTTAAACCGTATTGTGGCTTCACTTCAATGCTTTGTTCCACTCCGCTTCTTAATTCTTTTGCGGTAACTGATAATATTCCGTCGGCATTTATCAGAAAGCTTACTTCTACTTTTGGCATCCCTGCAGGCATACCAGGGATCCCCTTGAAATTAAACTCAGCGAGTTTACGGTTGTGTTGCACCAGATCTCTTTCGCCCTGAAAAACGGAAATCCGCATAGAACCCTGTCCATCTTTTTGCGTAGTGTATTGGCGTGAAGCCCTGTTGGGAATTTTAGCGTTTCTCGGAATTAAGACATCCATTAATCCCCCCATGGTTTCAATACCCAGACTCAAAGGTGTAATATCCAGTAATAAAAAGTCTTTGTTGTTTCCAGCCAAAATATCAGCCTGAACAGCTGCCCCAATCGCAACTACCTCGTCCGGATTAACCGAATCATTTACGGGCTTACCAAAATAAGCACTCACTTTATCATTTACCAATGGCACCCTTGTACTACCTCCTACCATGATGACCGCATCTATATCAGCGGTTTGCAATCCCGCATCAGACAAGGCTTTGGCGCAACAATCGATGGTTTTATTTACCAGAGGGATTAAACACGCATCAAATTCGGAACGGCTGATACGCACTTGGTATCCGCTCCAATCGGCAGCAAATTCTGTTTGCTGACTCAGGGATTTTTTGGCTTCTTCAGCCAATAAGCGCAGAGACTGTAAAACAGCTTTATCGTTCTGAACAGCACTGAATGGAACATCGATTTGCTTGAGCCAGAACTCCATGATGGCTCTGTCAAAATCATCTCCGCCTAAATACGTATCTCCATTGGTGCTTAGTACTTCAAAAATGCCGTTGTTGATTTGCAAAATAGAAACATCAAAAGTTCCGCCTCCTAAATCGTACACAGCAATGGTTTTATTTTCGTCCTTGTGAACACCTAAACCATAGGCAAGACTCGCTGCAGTAGGTTCGTTCACAATTCGCAACACGTCTAATCCCGCCAGCTTACCTGCATCTCTTGTTGCCTGACGCTGCGCATCATTAAAATAAGCAGGAACAGTAATTACTGCTTTGTTAACATGTGTTTTCAGAATATGTTCTGCCCTGTTTTTCAGTTCCTTTAAAATGAAAGAACTCAATTCAATGGGAGAATAAAAACGATCTCCTATCTGCACTTTTACCAGGCTATCCGTATCATCATCAATCACTTTATACGTAAAGAATCCGGCATTTTCTTTTACGTCCTTATAGCTTTTCCCCATCAATCTTTTTGCCGAAAAAATGGTATTGGCAGGATCGGTTTCCAGGTAGGTTTTAGCCTGTTCTCCTACTTCGGCATTCCCGAATGCATCAAAGTGTACCACACTGGGTACCAGACTGCTGCTGTTGTGTTCACGCAAGGCAACCGGTTGTTTGCTTTCCGGATGAATAATCGCCACCAGACTATTGGTGGTGCCAAGGTCTATCCCAACAATCACTTCCTCCTGCTGTAAACTGCCTGTTGCAATATTAATTCCAATCTTTGCCATAGGTACTATTCAAATTGAACTGCGAAGGTATTACAATTGAACAGCCTTGTTGTTGCGATTTACGAAATCAATTATTTCGCCGGATCCTGCACCACGGTGGTAGCGCTGGCAAAATCGTGCAGGGGACCTCCCAGAAAAGGACTGAAAAAAAGATCAATTAAAGTGAGGCGGAGCAGGCTTCTGAAGCCAATCATATACCAGTTGGGGCGCTTCCCGTTTTTAGCCACCACACGAGAATAAGTAAGCCATTTACCCGGTGTTTTCAGAAAGAAAAGTTCAAATAGGAAATAATAGGTAAACAGTACCGGAAAGAAAAACCAGCCAAAATGAAAAGGGGTATAGCGCCAGTACATCACATAAAAATTATACCACTTGAACAGCACGATAGCCAGAATAGTAACAAGTATGGTATCTATAAAAAAATTCAATGCCCGGGTTCCGTCGCCTACACTTTTCATGTTTGATGTTTATGAAGCAAAGGTAGCGCATTGCCCAATTGCGGCTAACTTTTGTACATTTGCCCCCACAAATACGTTTCAAATGAACTTAGTGGAAGAATTACGCTGGAGAGGCATGTTGCAGGATATTATGCCAGGCACGGAAGAATTATTGAGTAAGGAAATGGTTTCCGGCTACATAGGATTCGATCCTACTTCCGATAGTTTACATATTGGAAGTCTGGTTCCCATTTTATTATTGGTGCATTTACAAAAAGCAGGACATAAGCCCTTTGCACTGGTGGGTGGTGCAACTGGAATGATAGGTGATCCCAGTTTTAAAAGTGAAGAAAGAAATTTATTGAGTGAGGAAACTTTGCAGCACAATCTGGAGGGCATTAAAAAGCAGCTGAGTAAGTTTTTAGATTTTAGTTCAGATGCTCCCAATAAAGCGGAAATGGTTAACAACTATGATTGGTTCAAAGACTTCAGCTTCCTGAATTTTATCAGAGACGTAGGCAAGCATATCACGGTTAACTACATGATGAGCAAAGACAGTGTACGCAAGCGTTTGGAAGGCAACAATGGCATGAGTTTTACTGAGTTCACCTACCAGTTAATTCAGGGATACGATTTCTACTGGTTGTACCAGCATAAAAACTGTAAACTCCAGATGGGCGGAAGTGACCAGTGGGGCAATATTGTAACCGGTACTGAAATCATACGCAGGAAAGCGGGTGGAGAAGCATTTGCTTTTACCTGTCCTTTGCTAACCAAGGCAGACGGAGGGAAATTCGGAAAAACAGAAAAAGGAAATGTGTGGCTCGATCCGGAGAAGACTTCTCCTTATCAGTTTTATCAGTTCTGGCTGAATGCAAGTGATGAAGATGCCACCAAGTGGATTAAAATTTTCACCCTTTTGCCTAAGCAAGAAATAGACCAGTTAATTACGGAACATGCAGCTGCTCCACATGCGCGAGCATTACAGAAAAAATTGGCAGAAGAAATTACCTGTTTTGTTCATAGTCGTGAAGACTATGAATTTGCCGTAAAAGCTTCTGAAATCTTATTTGGTAATGCTTCCACTGAAGCCCTGGCTTCCTTAAATGAAAAGCAATTGCTGCAGGTAATGGAAGGCGTACCTACTGCAGAAATCACGCGCAATCAAATAGAAGCTGGCTACGACTTAATCAGCTTACTGGCCGATACCGGCGTAACACCCAGCAAGGGAGAAGCCAAAAAATTATTAGCAGCAGGCGGTGTTGCCATCAACAAAGAAAAAATTGCTCCCGAAAAAACAGCAGTAAGCACAACAGACTTATTGCAAAACAAATATTTACTATTACAAAAAGGAAAGAAAAACTATTTTCTGGTAAGGGTTACTGAATAGTTTTCAACGTATTCCAGATAGTTTTTGCTACAAATTCATTACCGGCCGCGTTCAAATGAACTCGGTCGGTTGTGAGTAATCCTTTTTCTGCATTATTTGGATTATTGGCAATCAGGTAATTCTGAAATTCAGTTCTCAAATCTGCGCAGGGGATTTGTTTATCCTTTGCATACTGTCTCAGCCAATTGCTGTACATATTTAGCTCCCCGTCCTGTTCGTTGGAGTTGTCTTTTCGTTCTCCAATTACGGAGGGAGTACAAACCACTACTTTAGCGCCAGCAGCCTGAAGCTTTTTAACAATGGCATCGTAGAACTCGGTATATTTAACATAGTCGGTGCCTGTACCTGCCAGGCGCTTATGCCAAACATCGTTAATGCCAACATAAATCACCACAATATCCGGTTGCTTGCTAAGCACGTCTTTCTCCAACCTCAAATACAAATCTGTCACTTTGTTTCCACTGATGCCCGCGCCCACCAATTCGTATTGACTATTCATTCCCTCCCCGGCAATGATTTTCTCCATCTGACGGATATAACCACCCGGATTAGCCCCCATCTGGGTTATGGAGTCACCGAAGAATACCACTTTCTTTCTTTTCTGAAGGGTAAAACTCATGGTTATTACAGCGGTGCAAATCAACAGGAAAAGGATGGATCTTTGTAACATAGATGGTTGATTGGGTTCTGAAATTCAATTATAGATGTAAAAGACCTTTAAAGGTAAGAATTGAGGATTCATTTTCACTTTTTGAATGAAAAAATTTGGAACAATTGAATACTCGTCTTATTTTTGCAGCCCATTCCAAAAGAATGGTCGGATTGCCTGATAGTATAAGGGTAGTACAACTGATTTTGGTTCAGTATGTCTTGGTTCGAATCCAGGTCGGGCAACAATTTTAACACATCATTAACAAATAACCCACTGATTTTCAGTGGGTTATGTTTTTTATATCAAAAATTCATTCGTTTTTCCACCAATTTTTCCACCAATCAAATGTAAAAGTCATCAACCTTTCAATAAAGTAGTGTCTAAATTACCCCACCAATTATTATTAATAATCTCCATTTTTTTTCCACGATATACCCTTCCACTACAAGACATTAATTGAACAAATTGTATTGAATTTAATGAACAGAAATTTGAAAAATCAAGTAGAAGTGAATTGAATTCTATAGGACCAGAACGATGTCCCCAAGTTGAAAAAACCCTTTTCACCTTGTGATTTAATAAAAAGGATTTGATGTTTTCAAAATTATACTCTCGTCTATACCCCTTAACCGTAAATAAAACATTATCTGTAAAACCTTTTCCACATATCTTGTCATTATCAATATCTGGGAATTCTATACTACTAATAATATCAACACATCCAAATTTCATCTGTAACATAAATTTTTTTATATCCTCAAAATCATTGAAATCGTATTTGTTATGCATATCATAGTGTTTTAATATTTTCCAAAAACCATTAGAACTACGTCTATAGTAATAATCAACTGGTCTACCACAATCGGGATTAAAAGTCCCAATGAAGAGAGATTCAATATTCCAATTAGGGAAAAAATAACCTGAATGGAGAAATTTATGACTCCTTTTCATTAGTAATTTTTTTAATTTTAAAACAATTATAGAAATAATAATACCATTGAAATGAAAAAGACCTTTTTAAAAAAAATCATTGTTATATTAACAACAACTATTTTCTTAAATAATTCATCTACTATAGGACAAAACTATACAGAAACTTTAGAAACAGAGGAAATCACTAATGGTGTAAATACTTTCAAAGTAAAAAGACGTTCCATCACATATGACGAGAATCTCAAAATAAAAAAAGAGATTTATTTTGGATTTAAAGAAGATTCATATGAAACTCAAATTTTAGGTATTGTAGAATATTCTAAATCGGACTCTATTGAGAAAATTATAACATACCGTAAATACCCACAAAAGTATATTGAGATAGATTTTAAAAACGGGTCCTACAAAAATTATACAAACAAAACTCAATTAAAGTTTAAACAAGATTTCAATTTTGATGGTCTTCAAAATGGAAATAAAATTGTTGTCAATTACAAAGATGGAAAAAGACAAGGTGTTTGTTTACAAACTGATAGTGGAGTTGTAACAACTAAAAATGTAATTGTTCAAAGACCTGATGTGAGATTACTTCAATTTGACATTGTAAAATTCTCCTCTCAAATTGAATCAGAAAATGTATACAAATTGTTCAATGGATTGGTATGTTCCTTTGTTAATGACAAATTGAATGGAAATGTAAATGGATTTTTTATTAATGGAAACAAGAAATTTGAATCAAAATATGAAAATGATATATTAACAACTTTTAATTCATATGATAAAAACGGTCTTACTACTTTCAAAATTCCAATAACTAAAAATGGAATTATAAATGGGAATATAATCTTTAATGGGAGTATTTCTTCTGAATATAATTCGTCACTTGTTATTAATGAAAAAATAAATAACGTTGGTAAAATAAATTCATATTCCTTATTTAACACATTTAAAAATTCCGATCAAATTGAAAACCAATTAAGAAATAAAAACAATTCATTATATGTAGACTTTTTCAATAGTTCAACAAAATATCCAATTAGAAAAAGTCTTTTAGATAAGTATAAAATCATTTTGACTGACCCAGATCAATTTTTATCACTTTTTGAAATACCAAAATTTGAGATTCAGAGATTTGAAGATTCAGATGAAAATAATTTCTGTTTTTATAGAACTGTTACTGACTCCTTGAACACCTCTACAATAAATGACATCATTGACGAGTTAGAATCATTTAATGTTGGATTTTATAAAGACAAATCTATGTTGACATCCAACTTTATTATACCAAGTAATTTGATTGGACTTTGGTCAAGTATAAACAATAATGGAAAAAGATTTTACATTAAAAATGTAGATCAGACAAGTGTCACTATGAACGAAAAGGAAGAAACTAATATTCTTTTAAAAAATATTAAAACAATTATTTTCAATTCTATTTTAATGAAGAAAAATCTACAAAATTTCATCAAACCTGATATTAATAATGTAGTATGGTTTTCCGAAACTAATGGAACAAGATTACGTCTAATAGATGAAATGGGTATAAAGTATGTAGAAATCAGTCTTGAGAGTAATGACATTTATGAAAGAGTCAAAAAAAATCTCTACATATATTTTGATGGAAAAAATAAGTATAATTTACTTTTTAATGTTTCTACAAACGATATTACTTTGGAAAAATCTTGGATAGAATAGTAATGACTATAAAATAAAAAATATAACTTTTATCCCAACTCATACAAATTCAACATCTGATTAGTTTCAAAATTTGTATAACGAAGTGTAGTTGAAACGTTGGAATGACCTATCAACCTACTCACTTTCACCAATGAAAGGTGGTCTCCATTCTCAAATCCTTTCTTAATTGAACCAACTACAAATGTTTTTCGGAGAAGGTGAGAGGAACAATTACCAATATATTTGATTTTGTATTCCTTCATTATCTCTTTCAGATAACCATTGAATGTCTGAACACACATTGATTTCATTCCCTTACCTTTTTGAGAGGAGAATATGTAATGTGAAGGATTAGGGTTGAGTATTTCAATTACTTTATCCAATACCTCTCGGAGTTTGGAACTCATAACCAGAATTCTCTCCTTATTGGTTTTCTTTTCAATTCTGATAAACTTCTCACCCACTTCCAACCCCATTAAATCTTCCCATTTGAGAGATAGGTTATCAATCACTCTCAAACCCAATCTAACCCCAATAGAAACGATTAAAACATCCCTTCCTTTGGTTATATTCCTCTCTTTGATAAAATCCCTTAATAACCTACTTTCTAACCCTACAATCGTATCCCAATCCAACGAGTAGGTTGTCCGTTTTTCACTCCTCTCAACTTTTGTGTATTCTGATTTCATATCATTGATTTTCTCGTCTAAAATATACATTTACCTGAACTCCTGAATAATAATGTAGATTATTTTTACCCCACCTAACTACCTGATTTACAAGAGATTGATTGTCAATCATTCCTGAAAAATGTTCATTTTTAATAAAAAGTGTAGATTTTATTCAATGAAACCGATTTTCACTGAAGAATTTCAAAATTTTCAGATTTTGGGGGAGTTTTTATGTGTTTGGGGAAAGTTGATAATACTTATACATGGTATAGTTCTCCATCATAGGGTAAAAGAATTATCACCCACGAGGGTCCAAAGGATAGTTAGTGGGTCAGAAGTTGGGTAGTAACCTGTAGGATTGAAATAACATCCAAACATAACGGGTGAGGTGAAACACATTCCCCAATAATACCAAAAATGGTTTCGGATATAAAACTGATATGGGTGTATGAATACGAACTGGTCAGTTGAAATTCCAAATTGAGTGTAAATAAATTCTGAAGGGGAAAAGTGTATCTATTACTTAAAACTTCAATACTTATTAAAAACTGATAAAATATGATAAAAGGATTAAACATCAACACATCAATGTTAGAAGATAGAGAATTCCTCAACATCAACGATTTAGTGGAAACACTTGGAACATCACAAAATACAATCTATCGTATCTGTGATAGAAAAGAATTGAACAAATATAAATTCAGAGGTAAGAACTGGTTTAGAACTGAAGAAGTCAAATCATACCTGATAGATAAAGGAGTATTAAAATGATAAGTCTATCAATATTCTAAAAAGAAATAAAAAGGAAGAATTGAGTGTATCAATATAAGTGGTTAGTCTATCACTATGTGAAAAATCCTTCTTCCTTTTAGTTTCTTGTAACTGAAAAAAAGAAATTGTAACACTACCCCAATCCTACCCTTTCAAATTGTGAAACTGGTTTTTATACATAGTCAAAATCATCAACTTTAACCAATACCTATGAGATACAATTCAACAGAAATTTCAGATATAATATTTGAAAAACAAATGTCACTCTACACTAAAATAGATAACCTAATCAATCAGAAATTTAATGAACTTGATCCTGATATGTTATCAGTATTAACAAGAACCCTTATGGATTTGGAAGATAGAATACAACTATATGTCAAAGATTTGAAACAAAGAGAGATGTATAGTTAATCAGAGTATTTCTTTCATCTTTTCTTCATATACCTTTTTGGTAATCAATTTCTTTTCAAATAACTCCTTCAGTTTACCGAGTCTTTCTTCAATACTCTCCTCTTTTATTTCTTCTTTTACTTCAGGTTTTGTCTCCTCATGGATTTCCTTTTTAACTTCATTTAATAGTCTTGTTTCTAAAAAGTCAAACATACTCTTCAGTTTCTTTTCATCCACTCCAACATATCTGTTTGTCATTTCAAGTCCAGAATGTCCCATTTGTTTACTGATTGTCATTGGGTCAACTCCTTTCTGAATTCCAATAGTTGAGTGTGTCTTCCTACCCATGTGAAAACTAATCACCTTGTGTAGATAAATCTTTTCTTCAGTTGAATTCTCCCCACTCATTTTTACTACTTCTACCCTTCTATTCAATCCAATAATTTTACATATCTCTTTGATATGGATATTCCCTTTAGTATTGTATTCTCTTCTTGATTTATCATTCTCCTTACATGGTAGTGGGAAAATATATTGAAGGGAACTTTTATTCTTTACATACTTCTTCCAGATATAACTAGATAATTCATTTTCCTGTATCTGAACTTTTGTCTTTGTCTTCAGTTGTATAGGTGTGAATTTCTTTGTATCAAAGTCATAATTCACTCCTTTGATTGTTACAAGGTTACTCCATCGGAGTCCAGTGGATACTCCAAATAAAAACATATCCAGTATCACTTCATAAGTGGTAAACTTTCTAAACCTATCAGTTGAGATTGTCCCAGTTATCTTTCCATCCTCATCCATTTCAGTATCCATCAATTCTTCAACAATGAAATAATCCTTCTCCTTCCAGTTTTTATAGAAACTCGTTGAGTCAGGATTTACACTTCCGTCCTCTCTCAAATACTGAAAATCTTTGAAATTGAATAGTTTGGTTATCTCATCTTCAGTAAGTGTGTTGATTGGTTTGTAATTCGTTGGAAGGGATACCTTATAGGAAGTATCTCCACCTTTGGTATAATTGTTTTTCTGTCCCCATCTTACAAATTGTCTGAATTGAGAAATAATCTTTGAAATGGTAACATTACTCAAATCCTTCTCAATCAGATACCCTTGTAGTTTATCATAGAATTCATCTACGATTTCATAGAAGTCCAGTTTGTTATCGTATGTATCCTTTATGAAATTCTGAATGTGAACGAACCGAGATTTCACAGATTTTGAATAAGGAGTCCCACTTTCCCCAATATCAATCTTATATCTACTCTTTGAATTGGTTTCAACATGGTCAAGATATTTTTCAATTACATAAGAAACCAAAAATGAAGTGGAAGGTGTTGGAATTTTACTTTCATAGAACTTCTCCTTCTCCAACTTTCTGAATTGGTTTTTTACCATTTCAACGGAAGGGTCAACTCCTTCAGATTGGATTTTGTAAATGATTTGATTAACCATTTCCTTAAACCCTCTTAAAACCTCATTCTTTTTCAAATAATCGGAGTCAGTCCTCTTAATAGGGTTATCATTCTTTCCATCTCCGAAATCCGATTTTTTAACCTTTAATGAAGGTGATAAGTCAATCTGTTTACTACGATACTTATACTTCAGTATCACATAACAATCCTTTGTAGTTGGATTGGGTTTAATCACATAATACAACCTCATTTTTGTCCATTTCCACCAAAGTTGGGATAATTTCCTCTATTCTGGTGGAATTTTTCCCAGATTTTTCAATTTAAGGCTTATAGTAATTTGATATACAATAATTTACAAGCTTAGATTAGATACAGGTCGGGCAACAAGAAACCCGCAGCTTAAGCTGCGGGTTTTGTTTTTTATGCGAGCACCATGAGCTCGCTCAATGGGGCGAGTAAAAAAACAAAACGAGCGCCGCGTATACGCGGTGCGTGGTTTCTTGGGTAATGCAAAGCGGGTTGGATCAGCGCAGCTAATCCAACCTGATAACTTGCCAAAGGCAATCCTAGTTCCTGACCCAAAACGATTCATGAAAAAAAATGGCATGTTTATGGGAAAAAATGGGGCACTCATAAAGTAATAGAAACTGATTATCATTTAAATAGTAAATTCATTTAATGATAAGTCAGAAAACACAATTGCTAATTGCAACACTCGTTTTTCTAATTCTGCTTCTGGATATGTTTATATCAAAAGGCAGAAATACCTCCTTATTTATTCTATTATCAATTGGGTGGATAATAAAATCATTAATGCCAATTAAGAATAATTGAGGCTAAAATGATTTACATTTTCTCAATACACTTTCTCAAACTAGTCTTCCATTCTTTTAGCTCAACTCCAAATACATCTGCAATATCATTAATATCCATGACGGAATAAGCGGGTCTTTTTGCAGGTGTAGGAAAAGCTTCGGTAGGTATTGGCAAGACTGAACAGGTAAGACCTGCTATCGCTTTAATAGCAGTAGCAAAATCAAACCAGGTAATTACACCTGTGTTGCTGTAATGAAAAATACCGGAACTATTATTGCCATTAACTGAAGCATCCACAATTTGCATGATGGCTTCTGCTAAATCAGCAGCATAAGTAGGACAACCCTGCTGATCAGCCACCACTTTAATTTCAGGACGCTCCTTCATAAGACGCAACATGGTCTTCACAAAATTATTTCCATGTGTACTGTAAACCCAGGAAGTTCTTATAATGACTGTGTCCGGATAATTCACTAAGGCTTTTTGTTCTCCAATGGCTTTGGTATATCCGTAATGGTTCACTGGGTTCGTAGGCATATTCGTAGCATACGGCACAGTCCCCTGACCATCAAAAACATAGTCCGTTGAAATAGTAATTAATCGAGTTTGATACTTAGCACAACAGGCGGCAATTTCACCAACCGATATGGCATTGATGGTGAAAGCCAGGTCTTTTTCCGTTTCAGCCTTGTCTACTGCTGTATAAGCTGCACAGTTAATAAAAAATTGAGGCTTAACCGAATCAAAAAATGGAGCAATGCTCTCAGGTGCTCCTAAATCCAACATAGTTCTGTCGGTAAATACAAACTCATATTGGTCTTGAAAGGAAGAAGCCAACTGTTGCAATTCCCACCCAAGCTGACCATTCTTACCTGTAACAACAACAATTGGCTTCATATAAAATGCAATAACTATTTTCCGGAATAAAACTCTTTCGGTTGTTTAGACCATTCTTCTTTTGGCAAAGACTTGAAGTATTCATAGGTTTTTTTCAGCCCTTCTGCACGATCTACTTTTGGCTCCCAACCTAAAATAGTTTTGGCCTTGGTAATGTCGGGCTTTCTTTGCTTGGGATCATCAACCGGCAAAGGTTTGTATACAATCTTTACAGATGAACCTGTCAATTTCAATACCTCTTCGGCAAAATCCTTTAAGGTAATTTCATGTGGATTACCAACGTTAACGGGCATGGTATAATCACTCATCAATAATCGATAGATACCTTCAATTAAATCGTCCACATAACAGAAAGAACGGGTTTGGCTACCGTCTCCAAAAACAGTCAGGTCTTCTCCCCTTAATGCCTGACCAATGAATGCAGGTAAAGCACGACCATCATTCAGGCGCATTCTGGGACCATAGGTATTAAAGATCCGCACTATTCTGGTTTCCACTCCGTGGAAAGTATAGTAAGCCCTGGTAATAGATTCCATGAAACGCTTGGCTTCATCATATACTCCTCTGGGACCTACCGGGTTTACATTACCCCAGTATTCTTCTGTCTGGGGATGCACCAACGGATCCCCATATACTTCACTGGTAGATGCAACCAGCATACGTGCTCCCTTTGCTTTGGCAAGTCCCAGGCAATTATGCGTTCCCAATGCACCTACTTTTAAGGTTTGAATCGGGATTTTCAAATAATCGATAGGACTGGCAGGTGAAGCAAAGTGCAGGATATAATCAATAGGACCAGGCACATGGATAAACTTGGTTACATCGTGATGATAAAACTCAAAATCAGGCAGCTTAAAAAGGTGTTCGATATTTCTTAAATCACCTGTAATCAGGTTGTCCATTCCAACCACATTATACCCTTCTTTAATAAAGCGGTCGCATAAATGAGAACCAAGAAATCCGGCAGCGCCGGTAATTAATACACGTTTCTGAGACATAATATTTTTTTATGGTCTACCAATACTTTCGTAGTGATAACCCATGTTGGTA
Source organism: Bacteroidota bacterium (assembly GCA_039805185.1). Taxonomy (GTDB): domain Bacteria; phylum Bacteroidota; class Bacteroidia; order Chitinophagales; family Chitinophagaceae; genus Sediminibacterium. The sequence continues at coordinate 34,844 of JBDLUU010000042.1, read as the reverse complement.
ATATATTTTACTTCAAATAAGTTTCTTCCATCAAAAATGGCTTTACCCTTCAATAAACTGTCTATCACTTCAAAGTCAGGTGTTCTGAACTCACTCCACTCCGTTGCAATAATCAATGCATCTGCATTTTTAAGCGCTCCGTATTGACTTTCGGCATATTTAATTTTATCACCAATGGTATTTTTCACATTCGGCATGGCTTCCGGATCATAGGCAGTTACTGTTGCGCCAGCTTCAACCAATGCATCAATCAGATACAAAGCCGGTGCCTCTCTGATATCGTCGGTATTGGGCTTGAATGCCAACCCCCAAAGGGCAAAATGCTTCCCTTTTAAATCAGCATTAAAGTATTTCTTAATTTTCGGAATCAAATGTAATTTCTGTGCTTCGTTTACTTCTTCTACCGCTTTTAGAATCTTGAAGTCATAGTTGACTTCTTCAGAAGACATAATCAATGCCTGAACGTCTTTCGGGAAACAGCTACCGCCATATCCGATACCTGGAAAAAGGAAACGCTTTCCAATCCTGTCATCAGAACCAATCCCCCTTCTTACCATATCTACATCGGCGCCCACTTTTTCACACAACTGTGCAATTTCATTCATGAATGAAATCTTGGTTGCCAGGAAAGAATTGGCAGCATATTTGGTTAACTCTGCAGATTTTTCATCCATGAAAATCACCGGATTACCCTGACGTACAAATGGCGCATATAAATCTGACATCAACTTTTTAGCTCTTTCAGAACGGGTACCCACTACCACTCTATCGGGTTTCATAAAGTCATCCACCGCAACCCCTTCTCTTAAGAATTCCGGATTACTTACCACATCAAACTCTCCCTTGTAATTTTCTGCAACTGCTGCATGCACTTTTTCTGCAGTACCAACTGGAACTGTACTTTTATCAACCAAAACTTTATAGTCAGTCATGATTTTACCAAGGTCTTTAGCAACGCCTAAAACATAACGTAAATCCGCTGCTCCACCTTCACCCGGAGGGGTTGGTAATGCCAGAAAAACAATTTCTGCTTCTTTTACCCCTTCAGCAAGATTAGTGGTAAAGGTTAGCCTGCCTTCTCTTAAATTTCTCAGGAATATTTTTTCCAAACCTGGTTCGTAAATAGTAATCTCTCCCTTGGAAAGCTTATCTACTTTTTTCTGGTCAATGTCTATACAGGTTACTTTATTTCCTGTTTCAGAGAAACAAGTACCGGTAACCAAGCCAACATATCCTGTTCCTACAACGGCAATTTTCATAAAAATTATTTATTGATAAAGTTTAAAACATGAGTGGTAATATAATCCAACTGTTCTTCATCCATTTCAGTATGTACCGGAAGAGAAATTACGGAATTTGTTAATTCATCCGTCACTGGCATTGAAATCTCTTTTTGTCCGAAACTGGCGAACATATCCTGTCTGTGTCCGGGAACCGGATAGTAAATCATCGATGGTATTTTATATTCTGCCAGATAGGCTACCAAACCATCTCTGTCAACACCGTGCAATTGCAGGGTATACTGATGATACACATGTGTACTATACGGAGCCACAAAAGGAGTGGTAATGGCTGAATGATCGGCAAAAGCTTTATTATAAAAAGCAGCTACAGCCTGTCGGGCGGCATTGTAAGCATCCAGCTTCTTCAGTTTGATGTTCAATACGGCAGCCTGAATGGAATCCAGTCTTGAATTACAGCCTACTACTTCATGATAATATCTTTTTTGCTGACCATGATTGGCAATCATTTTCATTTGGTGGGCAAGGGCATCATCATTGGTAAAAATAGCCCCTCCGTCTCCATAAGCCCCCAGATTCTTTGAAGGATAAAAGCTGGTAGCTCCTATGGTTCCAATGGTTCCTGTTTTCATTTTAGTTCCATCTGAAAAGGTATAGTCGCAACCAATTGCCTGCGCATTGTCTTCAATCACAAACAATCCAAACTCTTTGGCAATCACCATGATCTCTTCCATTGGAGCTGCATGACCATACAAATGAACCGGTACGATGGCTTTTGTTTTTGGAGTAATGGCTTTTCTTACTGCTGCAGGGTCTATACAAAAGGTTTTGGGGTCTACTTCTACAAAAACCGGGGTAAGTTTTAATAAGGCCACCACTTCCGTTGTAGCAATGTAAGTAAAGGAAGGCGTAATCACTTCATCACCAGGCTGCAAACCCAGTGCCATCATGGCTATTTGAAGTGCATCGGTGCCATTGGCGCAGGGGATGGTATGTTTTACCCCCAAATAAGCCCCCAAATCACGGGTAAACTCCTGCACTGCTTTTCCATTGATATAAGCTGCAGAATCAAGTACTTCGTGAATGGCAGCATCCACCTCTTTTTTTATTGCTGAATACTGAGAATGGGTATCTACCATCTGAATGGGACGCATAAGTAAAATTTAAATGCAAAATTACTATAAAATCAACAACAAAGATTTGAGTTACTTTTGTTTGAATATGAAATGGGCGTATCTGCTTTTTATCAAATTATATCCCCTGGTTGCATGGTTAATTTCACCTTTCAATCAGAAGGCTGCCCTATGGGTAAGCGGGAGGAAGAATTTGCTAGAAAAAATTAAAAAAAAATTAGCTAATAATCAGGATCCGGTTATCTGGATACATGCCGCATCACTGGGTGAATTTGAGCAAGGTTTGCCCATAGCAGAACAAATGAAAAAAGAATATCCCGGCCATCGGTTGCTGATTACTTTTTTTTCTCCATCCGGATACGAAAACAGAAAAAATCATCCGATTGCCGATTGGGTTTTTTACCTGCCAATGGATAGTTCCCGAAATGCAAAACTGTTTATTGAATATATACGCCCCAGCATGGCAGTATTCATTAAATACGAATTCTGGTATAACTATTTAAAGACTTTGCATCAACAAAAAATTCCCATACTACTGGTGTCTGGCATTTTCAGGTCCAATCAGCTATTCTTTAAACCCTTCGGGGGATTTTACCGCTCGCTTCTGCAATATTTCACTCACTTCTTTTTGCAGGATCAGGGATCAGCAACCTTATTAAAACCATATGTTTCTGAAGAACTGATTAGTGTATCCGGAGATACCCGATTCGACAGAGTGATTGCCATATCGGCAACTGCAAAATCATTTCCATCCATTATAGCTTTTGCCGGTAACCATCCATTGATTATTGCAGGTAGTACCTGGTCTGAAGACGATAAAGTCTTGCATCATTTTGCCATCAGCAATCCCGAAGTAAAATGGATTATAGCTCCACATCATATTGACGAAGAGAGGCTGAATGAGTGCCTGCGGTTCTATCCTTCTGCTATTTTATATTCTGCGTTTACAAATGCTGATGAAGAAGAACAAAAGAAATACAGCACCATTGTTATAGACAATATTGGCATCTTAAGTCAATTATACCAATACGCAACCATTGCATTTATTGGAGGGGGCTTCACCAGTCAGGGTATCCATAATACCATTGAAGCCGCTGTATTTGGCAAACCCATTGTTTTTGGACCTGTTTATGACAAATACCTTGAGGCAATAGAATTAATAGAGAAAGGGGGAGCCATATCTGTAGAAAACACACTGGAGTTGGAAACAACTTTCAAATCATTGCTGCAGCAAATTGACAAGAGAATCAATATGGAGAGAGCTGCAATGGAATATGTAAAAGAGAAAGCAGGAGCTACACAACAAATTGTACGTTATATTCAGGAGAAGCGTCTCTTAACCAACTGATCAAACAGTTTTACGCTTGGATTGTCTTCGAGCCAGCCCAGTTTCACTTTCAACTCTCGCTGAATCCAGTATTGTGCTTCAGGAAAAATATTAAATCCATTTATCGTCTTGATACTTCGCTCGTACATGTTTTCATCACCCCTGAACAAATGATTGATGAAAAGGTATCTGTCGTTGATGCTGATTGCTTTTTTCAGGTCCCTTACAGGCGTTTCGTCCAGCAAACTAGCCACTTCAACGGTATATTCCTTTAATTGTTCATTTAACTCGGGAATATCGTTTATCAGCAGCTCATTCACTTCCTTCACCTGCAATTCTTCTTTAGGAACCGAAGGAGGAACGGGCTGATGAATTAATGTTGGTATATCTGCATATGATTCAAACAGGGAATGGGTAAGGGCCAATTTTTCTTCCTTGGCAGCAGCTGAGTTTGATGAATCTGATGGGAGTACTGCTTCTTTTTCAACATCAGGCTTTGTGATTGCAATGGAAGGCATGACCACCGCGACTTTTGAGCTTGTATTACAGGCTGGTTTTTGCATTTGTAATTCAGCTAATAGTAGCTGAGCAGTAATGGCCAACTTATCAACCGCTTCCTTACGGTTAAATTGTTCCTGTAATTTATTAATTAAAGTGCCTACTCTTTCCATAGGAAGCAATACTTTTGGGTTATCCAAAAAAGCGACTTATCAACCTAAAACGAATTTTAAGCTATTTTATTGTTACATGTTTATTGAACCCAATTTATCAGGAGAAAGAAGAGGCTGGATCGAAGTGATCTGTGGCAGCATGTTTAGTGGCAAAACAGAAGAATTAATCAGAAGATTAAAGAGAGCCAAAATTGCCAATTTAAAAGTAGAGATTTTCAAGCCAGCGGTAGACAAGCGATACGATGAAAATGATGTGGTAAGCCACGACTCCAATACGATTACATCAACACCGATTGAAAATTCTCAGACCATACTATTAATGGTGCAGGATGTTGATGTAGTAGGCATTGATGAAGCCCAGTTTTTTGACGCGGAAATAGTGGAAGTGTGTGAAAAGCTGGCATTGAGGGGCGTCCGCGTTATTGTAGCAGGGCTAGATATGGATTATATGGGCAAACCATTTGGACAAATGCCTAATTTACTGGCCACTGCCGATTACATTACCAAGTTGCATGCCATCTGTATGAAATGTGGGAATATTGCCAATATCTCTTATCGCAAAACCAGTGACGAAGGACAGGTTTTATTGGGTGAAAAAGAAACTTATGAACCCCGCTGCAGAAATTGTTTTCATGAATAATTTTCGACTGATATCAGCCCTTCTTAAAAAAGATATATTACTGGAAACCCGCCAGCAGTATAGTTTTTATGGGGTTTTGCTGTACATAGCATCCAGTACATTTGTGGTGTATTTAACCATGGGCCAGCCGGAAGAAAAAGTATGGAACGGACTCTTCTGGGTCTTACAATTATTTATCTGTATTAATGCCGTTGCAAAAAGTTTTTTGCAGGAAAACAGAGGCCGGATGTTGTACTATTACAGCCTGACTTCACCGGTGCACTTTGTACTGGCAAAGCTTTTATTCAATGCCATCCTCATGCTTTTCATGACTTTGCTCAGTATTGGCATATTCAGTTTATTACTGGGCAATCCAACGGTCCGTTTCATGGAGTTTATACTGGTAAGCCTTTTGGGCGGAATCAGTTTAAGCATGGTATTCACTTTTCTGGCAGCCATAGCAGCCAAGGCTCAGCAACAGGCAGCCATGATGGCCATCATGGGCTTCCCTATCATTATTCCTCAGTTGCTTTTACTCATGAAAGTATCGGGAGCAGCTTTTACTTCTGCCATTCAAAATGGCTGGTGGCAAATGATAGCCCTGCTATTTGTCTTAGACTTACTGGTACTTGCGCTGGCGGTAATCTTATTCCCTTTTCTCTGGAGGGATTAATATCTGTGGATTAAAACCGCAGATGTCTTACCGTTAAGCCCTTATTTATAAGTTGCTTTAAGGAGTCAATACCAATTTTAAGGTGTTTGTCAACAAACTGAGCAGTTACTTTGGAATCGCTTGCTTCTGTTTTAACGCCCTCCGGAATCATCGGCTGATCACTAACCAGCAACAATGCCCCTGTTGGAATTTTATTAAAGAACCCAACAGTGAAAATGGTAGCTGTCTCCATATCAATGGCATAAGCCCTTACTTTTTGCAGATAGGTTTTAAACTCTTCATCGTGCTCCCATACCCTTCTGTTGGTTGTATATACCGTACCAGTCCAATAGTCTACTTTATAATCGCGAATAGTGGTAGAAATCGCTTTCTGCAAGGCGAAAGCAGGCATCGCAGGAACTTCCGGAGGAAAATAGTCATTGGATGTACCTTCCCCGCGTATAGCCGCAATAGGTAATATCAGATCCCCGATTTTATTTCTTCGTTTTAACCCTCCGCATTTACCTAAAAACAATACAGCTTCCGGCTCAATAGCAGTCAGTAAGTCCATAATCGTTGCTGCACCCGGGCTTCCCATTCCAAAATTGATAATGGTAATCCCATCAGCAGTGGCACACTGCATCGGACGGTCCAATCCAACCACCGGTACATTGTTCCATTCTGCAAACATTTTTACATAATTGCTGAAATTGGTTAGCAGGATATATTTTCCAAAATTTTCCAGTTTTTCGCCAGTATAACGTGGCAGCCAGTTGTTTACAATTTCCTCTCTCGTTTTCATATTCAACAATTTAACTTGTAAATATACAAATTAGCCCTGATTTATGCAGTAATCTTAAATTGCATGCATGAATATTGTCTTTCCCGATTTTCAACCCAGGTTAAAAAAAGAAGATGAACAGCTTTTGGTCTGGTGTCTGACGAGAAAAAAATGGGTCCTCTTTACCAAAGAAGAATGGGTAAGGCAGAATTGGCTCAATTATTTATTGAACACCCTGCACTATCCTGCATCCATGATTGCCGTGGAAAGAGGCATTCAATTGGGAGAATTGAAAAAGCGAATCGATATCCTGATTTTTAAGGAGAGCTTACCCTGGTTATTAATTGAATGTAAGGAACAGGATGTTTCATTAACCGATAAAACAATCCAGCAAATACTGAGCTATCAGACTGTATTACAATCAGGGTATTTAATTATCAGCAATGGAAATGAATCCAGGGGATTTGAAGTAAAGAAGGGTGAAATACTTGAAATAACTAAACTTCCCTCCTATGTCGGATAAAAAAAATCCCGGCCTTAAACAGGACCGGGATTTGAAAAAACAGTTGAACCAATTAAGGGAAAATTCCTAATTCTGTATAAGAAGTACCTACTTTGTTGATAGCACATACATAAGCGGCTGTTCTCATATCTGGTATAGCAGGATTTTCTTTCCAGATAGCCATGATTTCTCTGGTAGCAGCAATCATGGATTCTTCCAATCCGCTGTGAACCAGATCCACTTCTTCTGGACCGTGTAGAATAATATTTCGTTCTGCTGCACTAACTGTTTTACCAGTTAATTCTTCCAATTGAGTAAGAATTTTAGTGTTCAGATTTTCAGTAAATCTTTTTTCCATACGACCATATCTAACGTGGCTAAGATTTTTTAACCACTCAAAATAAGATACAGTAACACCACCTGCATTCAGATACATATCCGGCACAACCAATACCCCTTTTTTAGCAAAAACCTCGTCAGCTTCAGGCGTTAAAGGACCATTGGCAGCTTCCCCGATAATTTTGGCTTTTACTCTTGTTGCATTTTCACCGTTGATTACATTCTCTAAAGCCGCAGGAATTAAAATATCGCATTCCAACTCCAATGCATCGGTACTTTTTGCAATATTGGTTGCTCCAGGGAAATTCAGAATAGAACCTGTTGATTTTCTATGTTGAAAAACATCTTCTTCGTTTAAGCCGTTTGCATTAAAAATAGCTCCTTCATATTCCGCAATGGCAATTACTTTAGAACCATTTTCACGGAAAAACTTGGCAGTATGGTAGCCCACATTACCCAATCCCTGCACAATCACTGTTTTACCAACTACTCCGGTTGACAAACCTAATTTTTCCATTACATCAGGCATATTGCAAACCTCACGGATACCATAGAAAACACCTAATCCGGTTGCTTCTTTTCTTCCGCGAACGCCTCCCTGTGTTACTGGCTTACCAGTTACACAACCTGCCGCATCAATTTCACCTGGCTTTAATGAAGTGTAAGTGTCTACAATCCATGACATTTCACGTTCGCCGGTTCCGTAATCCGGAGCTGGCACATCAATACCAGGTCCTATGAAATTCTTCTTAACCAATTCACTGGTATAACGACGGGTAATTTTTTCCAACTCGTAAACAGAGTATTTCTTAGGATTGATTTTAATTCCTCCTTTACCACCACCAAAAGGGACATTCACAATAGCGCACTTGTAAGTCATTAAAGAGGCAAGCGCCATTACTTCATCCTGATTAACCTCATCACTAAAGCGAATACCACCTTTACAGGGAGACTTGTGCTGAGAGTGCTGTACCCTGTAAGCTTCAATTACTTCAATTCTTCCGTCATCCATCTTCACTGGAAAACGCATGCTGTAAATACTGTTACAAGCTTTAATTTGTTCTAACAACCCTTTCTCCCACTTGGTAAAACTGGCTGCTTTATCAAAGCTTCTTTCAACACTTTGAAAAAAGCTGTACGGTTGATGATTCGACATGGCAATCGTTTTATTGGTTAAAATCGAAAATGTAAATTTACTTCTTAAACCCTTCTTTTTCAAGACGGGTAATTTTTTTATCAATACTAATGATGTAGGCAAATAATCCGGCTAAAATGGTTAGCACAACTGCCATTACCACAAAAATTTTTCCATTGCTTCTCATAAGGCCCTGCTCGGCATCTTGTGCCATCAATTGCGAAGACATCAAAAAACCGATAAGCAACAAAAAGCTATATTTTAGTTTAGTCATTATTCTCCAGTTTATCTTTTAAAAGAGAAAATCTTATTTGCAGGGTACTTATCCAGGTACCCAGTAAGGTCCATCCAATTACAGCCGGGTAAAAAACAATTCTCATTTGTGCATCCATGTCTTTACCGTTAATACCCGGATTGCCTTCAGCCCCTTGACCGCCGGGGTGCAGAGATTCAGTAAGCCTTGGTAAAATCCATAAAGTGGGAAACAACATAAAAAAGGCAAAAATGTTATAAACAGCACCGATTCTACCCTTTTTATCATCTTCCTTTAAACTACCCCTCAAAACAAAATAAGCCAGATAGATTAACATGGCAATGGCAGCGCCATTTTGCTTTGGATCCCCACTCCAGGGACTTCCCCATTGATAATTGGCCCAGATAGCACCGGTAACCAACCCCAGCATCCCATAAATTACCCCAGTAACGGCAAATGCAACTGCATAGTGATCGTTTTTGGCGATAGGATTTCTGAGGTATCGGATAGAATAAATAAGTGATACCAGGAGCAGAATCATCATGGTGAACCACATAGGGACATGGAAGAAAAAGTTACGGATAGATTCCTTCATTCGGTCATCCAGCCGGGGCACTTTAACGTAAAATCCGTACGTACACGTGTATACCAATAAGAGAATCGACAATATTTTCCACCAGTATTTCCGAATCATTGAATACAATTTTGCCCGAAGTTTATTCCCTGGGTTTGAATTGCTGCAAAATTAGGTGAAAGCAACCCAATAAACCTTCTCATTGTGTAAATTTTACCTATCCTTAGCATTCTCAGCGCGCAGTCACCACAAACAGACAGATAAAACGCTACACACTCCAGAAACAAAGATTGAAAAACCAGTGATTTTCGTTAGTTTTGCCAACTTTCAAATTCATGCCGTAACATGAAGTTATCCTATTCCGCCCTGGCGGATTGAACAACTTGCTGTGGCTATCATCTTAAAAGATTAGTTACATGAAATTATCTCAGTTCAAGTTTGACCTTCCGTTAAACTTAATTGCACAGAATCCAACCAAAAAAAGAGAAGACAGCCGCCTGATGGTGGTAGACCGCAAGAGCGGACACATGGAAAACAGACATTTTAAAGACATCCTTGACTATTATGACGACAAAGATGTTTTTGTAGTGAACAACACCAAAGTGTTTCCAGCCAGAATGTATGGCAGAAAAGAAAAAACAGGTGCCAAGATCGAGGTTTTCCTTTTACGCGAATTAAACAAGCCTAACCGCCTTTGGGATGTAATTGTTGATCCCGCAAGAAAAATTAGGGTTGGAAACAAGCTATACTTTGGAGACAATGAAGAATTGGTGGCAGAAGTAATTGATAATACCACCAGCCGTGGAAGAACCATCCGGTTTCTTTGGGACGACGACGATGAAAGTTTCAAGAAAATGCTTGAATTCTTAGGCGAAACTCCGCTTCCTAAATACATTAAACGTAAACCAGACGAAGAAGACAAGGAAAGATACCAGACCGTTTATGCAAAACACGAGGGAGCAGTAGCTGCTCCTACAGCAGGCCTGCATTTTAGCAAAGAACTTATTAAAAGATGTGAAATTCAGGGTATCCGTTTTGCAGAAGTGACTTTACATACAGGTTTGGGAACTTTCAGACCTATAGAAGTTGAAGACCTTAGCAAACACAAAATGGATGCGGAATATTACCAGATTGATGAACAGGCCTGCGCCATTGTAAACAAGGCAAAAGAGAATGGCAAAAGAATATGCTCTATCGGCACCACAACAATGAGAGCGATGGAAAGCAGTTTTACTGCTCAACAAATGCTTAAGTCAAGTGAAGGATGGACTAACCACTTTATTCATCCTCCTTATACATTCAATGTTGCAGATAGCCTGGTAACCAATTTCCATCTGCCTAAAACCAGCTTGCTGATTATGACCTGCGCATTTGCAGGGTATGATTTAGCAATGGAAGCTTACAAAAAAGCAATCAAAGACAAGTACAGATTCTTCAGTTACGGAGATGCGCTTTTAATTATCTAAAATACCGCCTCTGTTAAGAACGAAAAATACAAATCAAAAAGCCAGGATGATTTACTTCTCCTGGTTTTTTGATTTTACCTATATCTAATTTTATAGGTGTTGCCTTGAGTTACGACTTGGCAAACCAATCGTATAAAGCAGGTTTTGCATAAATAAAATATGATAAAATGCAATGAATGGCAGGGGCAATTGGGGATTGCAGTGATAACCATCCTTATATATTCTATGCGGGACCGCATATCCAATCATGCCTGCAAGAAACTGATTTTATTAAGATCTAAAAAAGGATAGGGATAGAAACCAGATAGATTTCCTCTAATTACTGTATACAAAAAATATACTGCCGGATAAATTAACCAGTAGGGAATGCTTCGATATTGCACTGCACGTTTTGAAATAAAAAAAGTCCAGTACAAGAGTACAAGTAATGGCGAAAAGCTATGCAAGCCCTGACCTGCCCAAAATGCCAGACCAACCGGACTATACAATTGACTTAGTACCGCATGGTAAACAATTCCTACTACCGATATATATACCGTAATTGCAGTACCTGTTTCAGCCCTATTCCAGAAATTTGCCGCAGTTTCACCCTTGAGTAATAGATTCGAAAAGCATATTAAAACCAAAGTGTTGTTGAGTATGGTGAAGTAACTAAAAAAGCGAATGATTGTATCCAGCTTGTCCTTGTCAGCTGAACTTAGAATCATTACAGCAAACTGAAGCAATAAACTTGACAATACAATTACGAAAATAAGAAGCTGAATTAATTTTTTAACTGAAAAGGGCATACCAGCTGATTATTTCTGAATTTAATCAAAAAATAATTAGTGACCTACTCCTCTCCTTTTAATCATACCCCCTTTGGTGTCTTTAATACTACTCATTACAACAAAGGCATTCGGATCAATTTTCTCCAATTCAGTATTTAATTTATTGATTTCTAAACGGGTAATGACCGTATAAACGATATCCATATCCTTTACATCACCACTTTTACCATACCCCCTCTTTCCTTTGTAAACAGTAACTCCACGCCCCAGAACATTTATAATCATAGCTCTGACTTCATCATTATGAACTGATATTATTGTAACACCTGTATACTCTTCCAGACCTTCAATAATGAAATCCAGTGTTTTAGAAGCACTTAAATAAGTAAGTAAAGAGTACATAGCTATCTCAACAGATAAAAAATAAGCAGCTGTTGAAAAAATCAATACGTTAATGACAATAATTACGTCACCAATTGTCATACCCAATTTACGGCTAATAGCAATAGCTAGTACTTCTGTTCCATCCAACACCCCACCACCTCTGATAGAGAGTCCAATACCAGCTCCTAAAAAGAAACCGCCGAATACAGAAACCAACAAATTATCTTTTGTAATATCCGGAAACTCAACAAAGTGAACAGTTAAGGAAAGCAGGAGGATGGCAATAGCAGATTTTACTGCAAACTGAGTTCCTAGAATTCTATAGCCAAATAACAGGAATGGAATATTCACCAGCAGAATCAGCAAACCAACCGGCACACCTGATAAAGCAGAGATCAGAAGAGAAATACCAGTTGCTCCACCATCAATAAAGTGATTGGTTAGCAAAAAGCCTTTTAATCCCAATGCTGCCGAAAGCACACCTAAACAAATTAATAGCGCATCTTTCAGACCTGCAAAAATGGTCACCCTAAATATCCTTAAACCTTTGGCTATCTGGTATGCACTATATACATCATCCTTGCTTTTATTTTTCCTGTCAGGATTTAAAACGCTTCGTACTATTAAGGTTTTGAGAAATTGATGCATGTTTGTAATTTACTAATAACGATATTCCAATGGCAATAAATTCGACAATTTCTCTGACCATGCCCAATAATCTAATGTAAGGATATCCTTACCCAAAAAGTAACTTCCATTTGCAAGTACAGATATTACTTTGGTTGCATCTGGCATAAATAACCTGGCTGTCATCGGATCACCCGCACTCACATTACGTTTTGAAATTATGTACATCGAAGGCATTAATTTGTCTTTATAGACAACCTGCAGATAATCTTTGAATTGCAAACCTGCTGTATTGTCATCAATGGCAAAAGCAACACTATCACCAGTTAAAGGTGTATTGATCAATACATCTATCTCTTCCATGACAGGCTCACCGTTAATCTTCATAGTCGGGCTAGGCACTTTTTGCTTTATAACCCGCCTCATTTCAAAACCTTCTTCTATTATTTTATTACGGAAAACACTTCGCATAAAATGCATCAAAGACCCTTTATATGATTCTTTTCGTGCTTCAATCCACTTTGTTTTTTGGCGATTATTTTTTGGTGCCTTTTCTCTAAACAAGGGATATCCCTGATAAAAAAATATTCGGGTTTTATAGTTGTGTTCAAACTGCGTAAGAGAATAGGTCAGGTTGAACCCCAAAGCATTATTTTCAATTATCAATGGCTCAGATGCGTAAGCACGCAAAATATTTTCTTTCTTACTATAAGAGAACTTCACTACCTTTTTATTCAGCAACCTGCAGTTGATCGCATTGGGTGTATTTCCAATCAGCATTTCTATAAAGAAATCGCCCCATTTATCCCAACCGTTTTTATCATAATTACCAACGATTACTTCTTCCAGTTCACTAACGCGGGGTTTCAGCTCAATTATTAATCCTGCAATGTTTTCTTGCAGGCTAACTTCCCTTGCATACGTTTCATAACCAATCAGGGCAACTACAAGATTGTAGCGACCAGTTCCAGTAACTTCAAGTTTAAACTCACCTACCTTATCTACAGAAGTTCCAATAGAAGTATTGGCAAGGAAGACGCTTGCCGAAGGCAAAACCTGTTTTGTATTTCCATCTATAATTTTTCCAGTAATAAATCTCTGGGCAGGCAAAAGCTGAACAAATGCCATCCAGAGTATCATTAAAAGGAATTTCAATTTCATGAGCCTGATTTTTACAACCCAAACAACCCAGCATTCAACAGCTGCAGTGTTCTGGTTTTATAAGTTTGTGGTACCAGTAGTGAAATATTATGCGGGCTTCCTCCATAACTCACCATGGTTGTAGGTATTTCATTCAGCGCATCAAAAAGTTTTTGTAAAACATGATCGGTTTGGGCAATCTCGTTTCCAACAATAGAAACAATCGTCTGACCCTTTTCTGCATCTACAGTTCCAAACGGTTCGAGCTCTCTCACAATTTCATGTAAGAAAGTATCCGAATCAATTGTTACTGAAACCGCTACTTCAGAAGTAGTAATCATATCAATAGATGTTTTATACTTTTCAAACACCTCAAATACTTTTCGCAAGAAACCATAGGCCAATAACATTCGGCTACTTTTAATTTTGATGGCCGTAATGCCATCTTTTGCCGCAACTGCTTTAACACCCACACTACCGGATTCCTTTGTAATAACAGTACCAACAGCATCAGGTTGCATTGTATTTAATAATTTCACAGGGACATTTTCCTGCTGAGCAGGCCAGATACAGGTTGGATGTAAAATTTTTGCACCGAAATAAGCAAGCTCTGCCGCTTCATCAAAACTCAATTGTTCAATTGCAACTGTTTTGCTAACGATTCGCGGATCATTGTTATGCATACCGTCTATATCTGTCCATATTTCACAAACCTCTGCATGACAGGCAGCCGCAATTAACGAAGCGGTATAATCACTTCCTCCACGTTTCAGGTTGTCTACCTCACCTTTGGCATTTTTACAGATATAACCCTGCGTAATGAAAATACCAGTCCCCTTGTGCTTCTCCAGTAAATCATTCAATTTAGTTCTTATCAGAGTAAGCTGAGGTTCTTCATTAGCATCAATACTCATGAATTCCAATGCAGGCAATAACTCGTGCTGAACACCTATTTCAGAAAGATAAACAGAGAATAATTTTGTACTCATCAATTCACCCTGGGCCAGAATATCTTTGTTTAATGCCTCACTAAAAGAGATACGAAGGATGATATTAAGAAACTCAAAGTGTTCAGCAATAATCTGGCATGCTGTTTCTCTACTTTCTTCTTTTGATACCAATTGATTGATGAAGCCAAGATAATGCTGATGCAATTGCTCAATGGTTTCTTTAGCCGATTGCCTGTCTCCCTTTGCCAGTAAATCACTGATTTGAACCAGCGTATTGGTTGTGCCGCTTAAAGCACTCAAAACAACAATTTTATTTTTGGTATCTCTGGTTATTAATTTTGCTACTTCGTGCATTCTTTCTGGCTTACCCACACTGGTGCCTCCAAATTTCATTATTTTCATTGCTGCCTATTTTACAGCAAATGTAATGCTAACCAATGAATCACATACCATAAGGCTTCTGGCTATAGCAGGTTAAATTCTCTCCCGGATCCATTCCCATTTTTTACAAAAAGAAAGATAGTATTGTAACCAGTATTTATTTTTTAGCCGAAACAACTCCACCGCATTCAAGTCCCCCATTCACAATATACATCACTGCCCCAAAGCCCGGCTTCCTGCCCATCAGCGAATCTTAAGGGCTAGGTATCCATTTACCAGACATCACTTTGTGACAGGAAGGTTTGGGATCTTGTGGCGTAATCCAGAACCAACAGTTCTGGTTTGTTCAGCAAACTATCTTTATTTCCCAACACTTGTTTGCTAAACATACCATAATTATAATTCCAGCTTAATTGTATGGGCCCTCTGCCATGAGAGGATTTCCCTTGCACAGGTGTAAAATCGTAAAAGCTACTCATAACTGTTTCCTTCGTTTAAGAACGGGAAATGTTTGAGACAAAAAATCGGGAAACCGATTAGTGACTGCTACAAATGCTTCTTAAGTATAAAATGGCGTAACAATACTGTCCCCTACATTGATATGGGGGAACAAAGAAAAGTGGTATTAAAAGCAAGAGCAGAAAAGAAGCTGATAAACGCCTGTTTGTATAATTAAGTTATTATAAACGGATACCCAATAAATCGCCAGCAGCAATTAAATCTTCCACAACAACAGGCAATAGGGGAATACCCGTCTTCAGTCTTGCTGTTTCTATATTCCGTTCAGGGTCACCTGGAATCAAAACAGGATTATCAGGATCAATTGGCTGCGCATTTCTGAAGCGGCAAATCCAGTTATCCATATGGGCTTTAAAAGTTGTTGCAGGTCTGAACGCGTCAATTCGCATTGCACCTAAAAAATGACCTAGACCATCGCCCGGCATATTGTCCGGCATTGGGATATAAGCTGGGAAAGGAGGTGCCCAGGGACCATATGAAGCTCCACTCAGGACAGCAGAAAAAATATCTACAATACTACCTAATGCATATCCTTTATGACTACCATGCGTTTTATCGGATCCTAAAGGAAGAAGTGATCCATTTTTCTTTAGAATATTGGCATCTGTAGAAGCCAGACCATTCTCATCCTGAACCCATCCTTCCGGCGTATCCTGCTTTTTGCGTTGCAGTATTTCCAGCTTGCCATTGGCTGCAGTTGTCGTTGCAAAATCGGCCACAAAAGGCGGCTCATTACCTGCGGGAATGGCCACTGCAATGGGATTGGTTCCAAGCATTTTTTCTTTGGAAAAAGTTGGCGCTACCAATGCACTGGCATTGGTCATAGCCATTCCAATCATGTCTTTAGACAAAGCCATCATAGCATGATAGCCTGCAATACCAAAATGATTGGAGTTTTGAACAGCAACCCATCCTGTGCCCACTTTTTCTGCTTTTTCCATAGCAATCTTCATGGCAAAAGGAGCAACAACCAGGCCGAGCCCCTGGTCACCATCCAAAACAGCAGTGGAGGGTGTTTCATGAATTACTTTCATGTTGGGCTGCGTGTTGATTCTCTTTGCCTGCCATAAACGAATATATCCGCTCAATCTGGCTACACCATGACTGTCAATCCCTCTTAAATCCGCTGAAAGCAAAACTTTAGCAGCAGTTGAAGCATCTGCTTCGGAGCAACCCATTTGCCGGAATACTTTTTGTGCAAAGGAAAGCAGCTGTGTGTAAGGGAAACTTTTTTCCATACTTGCAATTTACGAAGCAAAAAGGGCAATACCGAAGTAATGCCCTTATAAAACAGATTTCAAAATGATCTAGAATGGCAAATCATCAAAAGCTTCTGTTATGTCTGAAGAAGGTGCAACGGGAGAATTGGCTGCAGCAGGTGCTGATTGGTTCCCACCTGAAGCATATCCACCGGTATTAGGTGTAGATTCTCCACCTCTGCTACCTAATAACTGAACACTGCTAACTCTTAATGTTAGCGTTGCACCGTTTGTACCGTCTTTGGTAGTATAGGTTCTCACATCGGGCTGACCTTCAACATAAACCTGCGTACCTTTCTTTAAATATGGAGCAATACCAGTTCTCTCTGTCCAGTAAGCGCAGTCAACCCATGTTGTTTTGTCTTTCTGATTACCCTGTGCGTCTCTGTATCTTTCTGTATGGGCAACAGTAAAATTGATTACATTTTTGCCGTTTACATTATTCAACATAGCATCTTTTCCCAAATTCCCGATTGCTGTCAGTTTGATCATAGTGTGTTTTTTTATCAATTTCTAAAAAATGAAATTAAGTAAAATGCGTAATTCCCGCACCGCCATTTTGATTTTAACGGTTCTCGAAAGTCCAAATCCGCCTTATTTGCCCTCATTGTGCTAATTTTGCAGAAATTATGGGCATTTATGAGTCGTAAGGGGAAAGTTTTGGTGGCAATGAGCGGAGGTATTGATAGTACCGTTACTGCACTTATGTTGCACCATGAAGGTTATGAAGTGATTGGAATCACTATGAAAACCTGGGATTATGCCAGCAGCGGAACCAGCACCAAAGAAACAGGCTGTTGTAATATTGATTCATTCAATGATGCCAGACAGGCGGCTGTACACCATGGCTTCCCACATTTCATACTAGATATAAGAGATGAATTTGGCGACTTTGTTATTGAAAACTTTGTAGAAGAATACCTGGCCGGAAGAACGCCAAATCCATGTGTTATGTGCAATACGCATATTAAATGGCGGGCATTGTTAAAGCGTGCCAATGCATTGGAATGCGATTACATTGCAACAGGACACTATGCTTCTATTAGACAACATACCAATGGCCGATATGTCATCAGCAAAGGATTAGATGAAACCAAGGATCAGAGCTATGTTTTATGGGGATTGGATCAGGAACTGCTAAGCAGGACCATCATGCCACTGGGGGGATACAGAAAATCTGCAATCAGACAAATGGCCATAGACATGGGTTACCCGGAATTAGCCAAGAAGAGTGAGAGCTATGAAATCTGTTTTGTTCCCGATAACGATTATCGGGGATTCCTGAAAAGAAGGGTGGACGGATTGGAAGAAAAAGTAGCAGGCGGTTGGTTTGTTGACAAAACAGGCAAAAAACTCGGTCAACACAAAGGATATCCATTTTATACCATCGGACAAAGAAAGGGATTGGAAATTGCTATGGGGCATCCTGTATATGTTACTTCCATTGACCCCGAAAATAATATTGTTGTGCTGGGAGAAGAAGCTGATCTGGAACAAAATGATATGATGGTTGGCAAATTGAACTGGATTAAATACGATGGGATTACAGATGGTATGGAAGCCATTACCCGAATCCGATACAAGGATAAAGGAGCACTAAGCAACTTGTACAATGAGCCTAACGGGAATATCAGAGCCCGATTTTATGAGAACGTGAAAAGCATTGCGCCGGGACAGAGCGCTGTTTTTTATGAAGACAATGATGTGATTGGTGGCGGAATTATTCAAAGAGGAGAACTGATACTCAATCCTTAGTCCTGTTTTCTGAATAAAGCAGCAAACATTGAATCTGCCCTTTGCATATATCCTGCAATTAACTGTTGATTCAACAGCTCTGCTGTAGTATTCGATTGTAAAATATACTTCACCATCCCTTCGTTTTCTGCATCAAATACGGAACAGGTAATGTAAAGAAAATACCCGCCCGGTCTTAATTTAGAGAATACAGATTTAACGATTCCCTGTTGCATATGCTGATACTCCTGAATAGTTTCAGGATTAAAAAACGAGAGCTGTTCCGGAGTTCTGCCCCAGGTTCCACTACCTGAACAAGGTGCATCGCAAATAATCAGATCAAAGGTCTTGTGATGCAATTCGGAAGATTGAAGCGGCTCAGTTAGGTTAATAACTAAAGAATCAAATTGACGGATGCCTGCTCGCTGAAATCTGCTGACTAAATTCTGGATAATTGTTTTTCTGACATCTGAAACGGTCAGATTGATATTGCCCAAAACATCTCTTGCTAAAATGGACTTGCCCCCACTGGCTGCACAACAGTCCCATATATCAATAGAAGCATCTTTTCCTTTGCGTAGTTTTTTTGCGGGCTCCATTAAAGCGGCCGTTTGTTGTGAACTATAGTCCTGCACAACAAAATCTCTGTCCATCTCGCCAATCCCATCCAACTTTGTACCATTAACCAAAGCCAGGCAATTTTCACTGACTGATGTATAAGCAATATTGGCCTTGTCTAAAGCTTTCAAAACATTTTGCAATCGTCCGGGACGAATCCGGATAAATAAAAAAGGCTGAATCAAATGGGCATTATTAAACCCATTGAAATCTATTGATTGGCTAATCCAGTTTTTAAATGGGAAAACCAATGAAATATCAAAAGCGGGAACTTTCTCCTGTACAAACTTAATCCTGTCCAACAATTCCGGCGACCAGGCTCCCATCCATTCCTCACTAAACAATGTATCCCAATCATTGGGTTGTTCATTACATAAGAAAACAGCTATCGGAATGGCTTCTTCTATTGGTAAAGCTTTCAGCGCATTTCCTGTTCGGAAGTATTGAAAACAGAGTTGCCCAATAAACTTACGATCCTTGGAACCGAATTTTTTATTCGCAGCAAAATAAGCTTTCAGATAAATCGAAAAAGGTGATTCATTCTTAAAGGAGCTCAGAATTGCCGCAGCAGATTTTACATAGTTAGCTGCGTACTTCACTATAATTCCAATAAAGCTTTTACCGGATCTTTTCCTATTAATAACAGGGAAGGATTCTCCAGCAACTCTTTTACACGAACCAGGAAGCTAACACTCTCTCTTCCATCAATGATTCGGTGATCGTAACTCAATGCCAGATACATCATCGGACGAATCACAACCTGACCATTGATGGCCATTGGACGTTCCTGGATCTTGTGCATTCCCAGAATAGCACTTTGCGGAATATTGATAATAGGTGTGCTCATTAAGCTTCCAAACACACCACCATTGGTAATGGTAAATGTACCGCCTTGTAATTCTTCAGCAGTCAATTTGCTGTCTCTTGCTTTCGCTGCCAGTTCTACCACTTTCTTTTCAATATCTGCCATACTCAGGCTCTCAACATTACGCATAACCGGTACGGTAAGGCCTCTTGGAGTACTAACCGCGATACTGATATCTGCATAATCGTGATAGACAATCTGATCACCGTCAATATAAGCATTTACTGAAGGCCACTCAGCCAAAGCAATGGCACAGGCTTTGGCAAAAAAGCTCATGAATCCGAGATTCACACCATGTCCTTCTTTAAACTTATCCTTGTACTGCTTTCTGATTTCCATGATCTGCGTCATGTCCACTTCATTAAAAGTGGTTAGCATGGCAGTAGTATTTTTAGACTCAACCAATCTTCTACTGATCGTTCTTCTTAATGCACTCATTTTTTCCTGACGAACATTTCTGCTAAACAATGCTCCATCAGATGCAAATGATTTCTTTCCCGGATTATTGATTGCGTCCAGCACATCCTGCTTCATAATCTTGCCCCCGGTGCCGGAAGGAGTTATAGACTTTGCATCTACTTTCTTATCTGCAATAATAGCTGATGCAACCGGAGTTGCTTTGATATCATTTGGAACAGCTGTTACCGGTGCCTGATTGGTTGCAGCAGGCGCAGCAACTGGTGCCGGAGCAGGTGCAGCAACACCTTCAGGCTTAGTTGCCGTATCATCAATATTGGCCAGCACATCTCCAATATTTAACGTATCTCCCTCATTACCAACAGTCTTCAGAATACCCGCCTTTTCAGCATTCACTTCAAATGTGGCTTTCTCACTTTCCAACTCTGCAATCACTTCATCACGCTCCACCCATTCGCCATCTTTTTTAGTCCACTTCAAAAGTGTTACTTCATTTATTGATTCACCGACTGTTGGTACTTTTATTTCGATCATAACGAGAGATTAATAAGGTATATAGAATGACTATTTAAATATTAAATGCTGTTTCAATTATTTCTGTTTGTTCTTGTGCATGCACTTTAGCATAACCTGTGGCAGTTGCCGCGCTGGCATTTCGACTGATAACTCCAAAATTGATGCTTTTCAGATTGGTCTGAAGGAATCCAGCCGCTCCCATATTCAAAGGCTCTTCCTGAACCCAGAACCAGGTAGCTTTATTGTATTTCTTGTACAATGCATCCAGTTGCTGTAATGGCATTGGATAAATTTGCTCCAGTCTTACAATGGCAATATCCTGTCTGTTTTCTTTTGCCTGCTTATCCGCCAGTTCAAAATACAATTTGCCTGAACAGAATAATACTTTCTTAACTGCAGCAGGATTCTGAACAAATGCATCATCAATCACTTCTTTAAATCCGCCAGAAAGGAACTCCTCCTTTGCACTGTATGTGCCAGGATTACGCAGATTAGCTTTAGGTGAGAAGTTAATGAGTGGCTTACGGAAATTCCAGGTTATTTGTCTTCTGAAAGCATGGAACAAATTAGCTGCACTGGTAATATTGGTGACTACCATATTTAACTCAGCACACATTTGAAGAAATCGTTCCATTCTTGCACTACTGTGCTCTGGTCCCTGTCCTTCGTAACCATGCGGCAACAACATTACCAGACCATTTTGTCTTTGCCATTTTTGTTCTCCGGCAGCAATAAATTGGTCAATCATTGTTTGAGCACCATTACAGAAATCCCCAAATTGTGCTTCCCAAATAACCAATGCATTGGGGTTAGCCATTGCATAACCATATTCAAAACCTAAAACGCCATACTCACTAAGTAAAGAGTTATATATTCTGAATTGTTCCTGATTTTCCTGAAAATGGTTGAGACGATTGTACTCTGCGTTGGTCTCTTCGTCTCTTAGTACTGCATGACGGTGGCTGAAAGTTCCACGCTTCACGTCCTGTCCGCTCATTCTCACCACATTCCCTTCTGTAAGAATAGAACCATAGGCCATCAACTCAGCAGTAGCCCAATCTACTTTTCCTTCTGTCTCAAATAATTTAACCTTATCCTGAATTAATTTTTCAATTTTCTTTAATGGCTTAAAATCAGATGGCCATTTCATCAAGCCGTTGAAAAGCAGATTGAATTTAGCATTATCAATTGCAGTGATTGGAGAAGCTTCAAAATCTGCTGGCGTAGCTTTTACAAATGATTTCCAAATTAATTCCGGTGGCTGATACTTGTAGGGCAAAGGGTTTTGTTTCACTTCATCCAAACGCTCCTGTAAATCACTCCAGAATTTTTTCTCCATTGTTTTGGCTAGTTCCTGTGCATCAGGTGTTCCATTCTGAATAAGATACTGGGTATAGGTTTCTCTTGGATTCTGGTGCTTGTCAATTAAAGCATATAACTGAGGCTGCGTATATTTAGGATCATCTCCTTCATTGTGACCATGTTTGCGGTAGCAAACCATGTCTATGAAAATATCTGTATTAAATTCCTGTCTGTAACGGGTTGCTATCTCAGTACATTTCACCACCGCCTCTGCATCATCACCATTTACATGTAATACAGGTGCCTGAACCATAGCAGCTACAGAAGTAGCGTAATCGGCACTACGGGCATCGTCAAAATCGGTTGTAAATCCAATTTGATTATTGATTACAAAGTGAATGGTACCACCAGTGTAGTAACCGCATAGCTTACTCATTTGTAATACCTCATACACAATACCCTGACCAGCAACAGATGCATCACCATGAATCAATACTGGCAATATCTTTTCAAAATGGCTTTCAGAAATCAAATCTGCTTTTGCTCTGGCAAAACCAACTACAACCGGATCCACTGCTTCCAAGTGTGAAGGATTCGGCATTAATTTTAAATGAATGGTTTTACCATCCATGGTTTTCACTTCGCTGCCATAACCCATATGGTACTTTACGTCTCCGCTACCCATGGTCTGATCAATCGCCGCGGTCCCTTCAAATTCACTGAAAATCTGCTCATAAGTCTTTCCCATAATATTAGCCAATACATTCAATCTACCTCTGTGGGCCATACCTATTACCACTTCCTGAACTTGCTGGTTCGCAGCAGTGTTAATGATAGCATCCAATGCAGCAATCGTGGTTTCACCACCTTCCAGTGAAAATCTTTTTTGTCCGATATATTTGGTATGCAAGAATTTCTCGAACATCACACCCTGATTTAACTTCTCAAGAATGCGTTGTTTCTTATTCAGCGGAAGCGGCTTGGCAAAGTGCTGTTCCATTTCTGCAGTCAAAAAATCTACTTTTTTCTGATCGCTGATATACTTGAATTCTATACCTACATGATTGGCGTATGCATTTTGAAGATGCGCCAGAATTTGCTTTAGCGGAGCTGGCCCTAAACCAATCAGATTTCCAGCCTGGAATACTGTATTTAAATCTTTGTCAGATAATCCGAAAAAGCTAAGGTCTAAATTAGCGCCTCTGTCCTTCCTGGTTCTGATGGGATTCGTTTTTGCAATTAAATGGCCTTTGTTTCTGTATCCAAGGATCAACCTGTATACTTTGATTTCCTGCATCCAGTCAATAGACCCTGCATCAACCAGTGCCTGTGCAGCCTGTCCTGCTGCATAATTTCCATTGACAGCAAAGTCAAATCCTTCAAAAAACTTTCTTAAATCGGGGTCAACCTTCGTTGGATCGGTTAAAAAGTCCTTATAAAGACTCTCAATAAATGCCGGGTGTGAGTTGGTGATGTACGAAAAATCCTTCATTTGGCTTATTTAAGCAGCTTTTTCAATGTAAATTGAGGCAAATATCGGGCATTGGAGGCAGAAAATAAACCAAAAAATAAGCTAAACCTAGGTTAATTATACACAGTCCGATTTTGGGCTGTTTTGGCTTTTTTTTGATTTTTTTATTTAAAATTTTCAAATTTGCCCGAAAGCTATTACCTTTGCCGTCCCGAAAAAATTAGAAAATGGCAAATCACTCAGCTACAAAGAAAGACGTTAGACAAGCCGCTAAGCGCCGTGACCGTAACCGTTACTATGGTAAAACCACTCGTAACGCTATCCGTGACTTAAAAACAAGCGCAGAGAAAAAAGGATACGAAGAAAAGCTTCCTGATGTTATTTCAATGATTGACAAATTGGCTAAGCGTGGAATTATCCATAAGAACAAAGCTGCCAATCTGAAGAGCAAATTAGTGAAGAAAGCGGCAAACTTAGCTTAACTGAGACTGCTCTGCTGAAAATACTTGAAGCCAATCAAATTTTGATTGGCTTTTTTCATTCTTCCCTGGTCAAAAGTTACTCCCCAATTACGCGAAAAACCCAATTGGGAATTCAATGCTAAACTGATTCAGATTCTCCCCCTCGGCTCTATAGCTAAGTTTACCCTTATGTATTTGAATGATGCGTTCAATGATGCCAAGGCCCAGACCAAATCCTTTTTTGCTTTCAGCATTTGCCCCTCTAAAAAAAGGAAGGAATATTTTTGCTACCTCATCAGACTTTATTTGTTTTCCCTTATTCTGAAATACGATTGAGAGCTGCTGATTCCCTGTATAAATAATAATCTGTACGGTTTTATCTATTGAATACAAATAGGCATTCTTAATCAAATTAATGAATGCAGACCTCAACAGAGATTCGTTCCCTTTTACCATTAACTCTCTGTCATCATCCGGTAAATGATTGTAACTGATATCAATTTTGCCATCTGGAAAACTCTTATTGAAGTATGCAACTGTATCATATAAAAGCTCATCCACTCTTAAAGAAGGCCAATTATCTACGAACTCAAGCTGCTCATTCTGTGAAATCTGCAACAAAGCATTGGTTAATTCAATTAGATGTTGTTGGTCTTCCTTTAGCGAAAGCAGTACTTTCCTGAAGCCCTCCACATCATTTACATTATTCAATGCCGCTTCTGTTTGAGAAAGCATTACAGCAAGCGGTGTTCTTAATTCATGCGAACTCTGCTGAACAAAACTTTTCCTATATTCAAACCCCGTTCTGATTCTTTCCAGCATGGCATTGAAATTCTTTGCAATTGCATTGATTTCGTCCCTGGCAGGTTTAACCGTGATTCGTTCAGACAAATTAAAGACATTGGTTCGCTGCATCTGATTACTCAGCTCTACAATCGGTTTAATCGCCTGTTTAACAAATAAGAAGGAAATCACGGCTGTTAGCAATAAGGATCCGGAAAAAGCCCCCAAAAGAATGATGCTCATTGTATATACTTTCTTCAGTCCCACCCTATCATATGCTTCTGTAATTAAATAGGCATTTTTTTCCGGTTTGTATATGGCAACAATTTGATTCTGGACTGAATCTATAAGCTTTAGCTTTCCCTTATTTCTTACTTTTGCATAATCAATTTTGGGAACATCAACGCCAGAACCAACGCCAAGGCTGAAAATCAGGGATTGATTGGAATCTAGCACAAAAAGACGCTCGTTGATTAGTGCAATTCTGTGGACTTCCAAAACATCATTCTGCGTCACAATTCTTTTTTTCGCTGAAAGAGACTGATATATTTTATATAAGTCTTCTCCTTCCAGTTCTACACGACTGTAATAATCTTCTTCCCGATATGATGCATATAGAAAATATATACTGGCACAGGTTATTAAAAGAATTCCCGCTACAAAACTGGTAAACAATAAAGCAAATCGAAGCTTTAAATTCATCTTTTACTTGATGTAATAACCAAAGCCAGGCTTGGTGTGAATCAATTTTTTATCGAAAGGTTTGTCAATTTTATTTCTCAAAAAACTGATATACACTTCAATTGTATTGGTACCGGTATCAAAACTCAGATCCCACACTTTTTCAAGAATTTCCTGTTTGGAAATGACACGTTCAGGTGTTCTTAGCAGCAGGGTAAGAAGGGTGAATTCTTTGGAAGTAAGGTTAATAGAGATACCAGATCTGGTAACGCTCTTCTGCTTAAAATCAATCTCCAAATCCTCATATACCAGTTTTCCCTGACTAGCCGGCACATCTGTTCTTTTAAAGAGCACTTTCAATCTTGCGAATAGTTCATCAAAATGAAAAGGTTTTACCAGATAATCATCTGCCCCAACATCAAAGGCTTCCACTTTATCATGGATTTCTCCCATTGCAGTAAGCATTACTATTGGCAATCTGGCACTTCTTTTTCTAAACTCGTTGCACAATTCAATACCGGATTTGCCTGGCATATTAATATCCAGCAGTGCTAAGGAGTAATTATTTTCCTGAAATAACTTTTCTGCAATTAATCCATCTTTAGCAACATCAACATCATAACCAACACGGGTAAGCTCTTCTTTTATTGCTGTGGCTAATTTGGCTTCATCTTCTGCCAAAAGAATTCTATATTTTTTTTTCATTTGTCTATTTTTTTAACATTACCGGCACCAACAATTTTCTGACTTACTTCGGCATTGCCTTTATAAAAAACATCGCCGGATCCCATTATTTTAATATCCAGTTGCACGTCGGCAAACACCTTAACATTACCATTTCCTGCAATTTTAATGGAAGACATTTCTGACTTCAAAGCCTCTGCATTGCAATCACCCGTTCCGGCAATATCAAATTTTGATTTCTTTGTTTCGCCAGCCAAGGTTACATTACCCGAACCTGCAATGTCCACTTCAACCTTGGGTGTATTCACTTCCAGATTTACATCTCCCTGACCTGCTATATCAATCTTTAATTCATTGGCACCCGAGAATTTACCCTTGCCTGTAATATTACCGGAGCCCGCTAGATATATACCCGATATTCTGGGAGTAGTTATAGTTATTTTAATGCCATGATCTGATTTGATATTGAATTTCCGCTTGGTTTTAAAAACCAGTTCATCATTACTTTCCGACATGATGACGTAATTCTGCAAATTTTCATCCGTTTCTATTGTAACCGATGTTTCATTGCCCGGAATCAGCACAATGTCAAAATTCCCTTTAATAACAATTTTCTCGGCTTTTTTTACATTTCGCTTTTCAGAAACAATATTTCCGTCACCATGTACAGTTTTCCCTATCCAGTTACAGGAAGTAGTCAAAACCACCAGCAACATAAAAGATAAAGCCCGAAGTTTCATATACAAATTATTTATGTAAGGGAAAGGTAGCAAAAAAGGCATAAATAGCAGCAGAAGTAATTTTGAATTAACTTTGCCCAATGACAGAAAAAATACTCATTCTCGATTTTGGCAGTCAGTATACGCAGTTAATCGCCAGAGCTGTTCGCGAGGCAAATATTTATTGTGAAATCATTCCTTTTCACAAGGAATTTACCGTAGATTCTACCCTGAAAGGAATCATTCTTAGTGGTTCTCCATTTAGTGTAAATGAAGACAATGCACCAAATGTTGATATAGCTTTATTCAATTCAAAACTTCCCGTATTGGGAGTTTGTTACGGAGCACAGCTTACCGCTAAAGTTTTTGGTGGCAGGGTAGACAAGTCTAATAAAAGAGAATACGGCAGGGCTCAGCTGGAAATAACCAAAGCCGACATCCTGTTTGAAGGTATACCGGCTAAATCGCAGGTTTGGATGAGCCATAGTGACTCCATCAAGGATTTACCGGAAGGATATAGCATTCTGGCTACCACAGAGAGTATTCCTGTAGCTGCGTTTAAAAAGGATGATACTAGCGGATTCCCATTATATGGCTTTCAGTTTCACCCGGAAGTTTACCATTCTACAGAAGGTAAAAAAATGATTCGCAACTTCCTGGTTGATATCTGCGGATGCAGCCAAAGCTGGACTCCTGCTTCCTTTGTAGAGGAAACCGTGGCCAGATTAAAAGAAGAGATTGGAGATAAGGAAGTAATCATGGCATTAAGCGGTGGCGTAGACAGTACAGTTGCTGCTACTTTAATTGCGCGTGCAATCGGAACCAGATTGCATGGCATTTTTGTAGACAATGGAGTGTTGAGAAAGGATGAATTTGAACAGGTACTTGCCACCTACAATGCAATCGGATTAAACGTGAAAGGAGTAGATGCCAAGGAAATGTTTTATGCAGCACTCAAAGACCAGACAGATCCGGAAGCCAAAAGAAAAGCCATTGGTAAATTATTCATTGATGTATTTCAGTCAGAGGCACAGAAATTAAACAATATTTCTTTTTTGGGTCAGGGCACTATTTATCCCGATGTGATTGAAAGCGTTAGCGTTCACGGACCGTCTCAGACCATCAAGAGCCACCACAATGTGGGAGGCTTACCCGATACCATGCACCTTTCCCTGGTAGAGCCACTGCGCTACCTGTTCAAGGATGAGGTTAGAAAAGTAGGGCTTGAGTTGGGCATACCGGCGGATATGATCAACCGACACCCCTTCCCCGGACCTGGATTGGCCATCAGAATTTTGGGAGAAGTGAATGCAGAAAGAGTAGATCTTTTGCAGAAAGCTGATGCTATTTTTATCAATGGGCTGAAAAAAGCAGGGCTCTATACACAGGTATGGCAGGCAGGCACCATTTTGCTCCCTGTGAAAAGTGTTGGGGTAATGGGAGATGAGAGAACCTATGAATTCACTGTTGCGCTAAGGGCTGTTACATCTGTAGATGGTATGACTGCGGACTGGGCACATTTACCTTATGAATTTTTAGCGGATATCTCCAATGAAATTATCAATAATGTAAGAGGTATTAACAGGGTTGTTTACGATATCAGCAGTAAACCACCGGCAACTATTGAATGGGAATAATTTTAATTAACAACTTGAAGAAACTGTTTGTCATATTATTGCTAATCATGGTGTCTTCTGGATATGTAAGAACCTATGCGCAAACAGTTACTCCTTTCAAGATTGCTGTATTCGCTCCTGTGTATTTAGATGATGCATTTAATGAAAGCGTTTATACGCTCGGCAATAACAATATTCCAAAAAATATTCTGCCCGGTCTTGACTTTTACAATGGCATTCAACTAGCCATAGATTCATTGCAGGCAGAAGGGCAACAACTGGAGATTTTGTTCTTCGATTTAAAAAGTAAAAAGGAGTCCATCGATCAGCTTATCCAAAGCGGCAAACTAAGCGGAACGGCTTTACTCATTGCCTCTTTCAACAACAGGTCCGATATAAAGCCCCTTGCCGACTTTGCCAAATCAAAACAAATTCCTTTAATCTCTGCCACCTATCCCAACGATGCAGGTATTCGCTCCAATCCTTTTTTTGCATTGGTGAACCCAACATTACTAACACATATTGAAGGGCTATTCAAATACCTGCAGAAGAATCATCCAACAGAACCAATTCTCTACATCAAAAAAGCTGGTTCGCTGGAAGACATGATTGAACAGACCTTTCTTGAGTTGAATAAAAAAACACCAGCGCTGCCATTAAAACTGAAAACGATTTCTGTAAGCGACAGCATCAATATCTCCCAGTTCAATTCCATGCTGGATAGTAGCCGTACCAATTTCATTCTTTGTGGCACAATCAACGAAGCTTTTGGCATCAATCTGGTAAAATCGGTTGCTGCTAACAAACCATATAAATCTGTTGTGTTGGGCATGCCAACCTGGGATGCAATCAAGGACCTGGGTAAAGGCACCGAGATTATTTACTCCACTCCTTTTAATTATAATAGGACAGACAAATTATTGCAAAGAATATCCACCCAATACCGAAATAAATTACAGGGGAGACCTTCAGATATGGTGTTCAAAGGATTCGAATCTTTGTATCACTTTGGCAGACTTTTGATAAAGCACCAGCAAAAAATTGCCACTCAGTTATCTGACAATAGTTTTAAAATATTCAATGAATTCGACTTTGTTCCTGTTCAACAAAACGGAGAAATCAGCTACCTCGAAAACAAAAAGCTTTATTTCGTAAGAAAGTCAGATGGGATAATTAAATCGGTACAATAAACCCTTTTCTTTCTGGTTTGTTTGAAGAACATGACTAACTTCAAAGGGAACAAATCCTATTTACCACAAAAAAACTGCAGCACCTGCGGCAAGCCTTTTTCCTGGCGAAAAAAATGGGCAAAAAACTGGGAAGAAGTAAAATACTGTAGTGACAAATGCAGAAATGCTAAGAAAACCCATGCAAGCCAGTAAAGGGTATCAGATTGTACAAGATTGGTTGCGGCAACAGCAACTAAAGCCCTTTCCTTTTCAGGAACAAAGCTGGCAGGAAATCTTAGCAGGGCAAAGTGGTCTGATTAATGCTCCCACTGGCTGCGGCAAAACCTATTCTGTTTTTCTGGGCGCCATCATGCAGTTTATCAACGAGCATCCTGATGATTGGGTTAAACAAAAAAACAATGGCCTGCAATTGCTCTGGATAACTCCCTTACGGGCGCTGGCAAAAGACATAGGCAGGGCAATGGAAGAAGTGATTGAGGCCCTCGGAATGCAATGGAAGGTAGCTATCAGAAACGGAGATACCAGCACAACTGATAGAGCAAAACAGAAAAAACAAATGCCGGAAATTTTAATCATTACGCCGGAGAGTCTGCAGCTTCTGTTAACACAAAAAAATTACCCTGCATATTTTTCTACCCTTAAAATACTGGCAGTAGATGAATGGCATGAATTGCTGGGAAGCAAACGTGGCGTTCAAACTGAACTGGCCATCAGCAGACTGGTAAACTGCAGTGAATCTTTACAGGTTTGGGGCATCAGCGCAACCATTGGCAATCTGGAAGAAGCAAGGGAAGTGCTGTTAAGCCCTTTGAAAAAACAAGGTATCACCATACAAGCCGCTATCAACAAGCCGCTTGAGATACATACCATTATTCCGGACGAAATTGATTCTTATCCATGGGCAGGACACCTGGGAATAAAACTGGCGCATACGCTAATCCCAATTATTGAGAATAGCAACACTACACTGATTTTTATCAATACCAGAGGCATGAGTGAAACCTGGTACCAGACACTGCTTACGCTGGCACCATCTCTGGCGGGGGCCATTGCATTGCATCACGGCAGCATTGAACAGGAATTAAGATTATGGGTAGAAGAATCGCTGCATACTCAAAAACTGAAAGCAGTGGTTTGCACTGCCAGTCTGGATTTGGGTGTAGACTTTCGTCCTGTTGATACCGTTATACAAGTGGGGTCGCCAAAGGGTATTGCACGCTTTTTACAAAGAGCCGGAAGAAGCGGACATCGTCCGGGAGAAATCAGCAAGATCTATTTTCTGCCAACACATAGCTTGGAATTGGTGGAAGCCGCGGCACTTAAAACTGCCGTATCAGAAAAAGCCATCGAAAGTAAAGATCCATTGATTCTGTGTTTTGATGTACTGCTCCAATACTTGTGCACGCTGGCATGCGGAGATGGATTCGATCCCAAAAGGATTTATTCCGAAATAAAATCTACCTATTGTTTTTCAGATATAGAGGAAGCCGAATGGCAGGAAATTTTAAAACAAATTACCACCGGCGGGCAGGCACTGCAGGCATATGATGAATTCAGAAAAGTAGAAATTGAAAATGGCATATATAAAATTAATAGCCGAAAAATTGCCATGCGTCATCGCATGCATATTGGTACGATTGTAAGCGATGCCATGTTAAAAGTAAAATTCTTAAGCGGCGGATATATTGGGGTTATTGAAGAATACTTTATTAGCAAACTGGAACCTGGAGATATTTTTACACTGGCTGGTAAAAACCTGGAGCTTATCATGATCAAAGACATGAATGTGCTGGTAAAAAAATCATCCGCTAAAAAATCACTCATTCCTTCCTGGCTGGGAGGCAGAATGAGTTTAACAGCCAATCTGGGTGAAGTATTAAGAAGGACTTTTTCAAAAGCATTGCAACCCAATGCAGGCATTGAAATGGACAGCCTGTATCATTTATTTTCCATTCAAAAAAGCTTATCCCATATTCCGCAACCCAATGAATTACTCATAGAACAGATTGAAAGCAAAGATGGCCACCATTTGCTGGTATATCCTTTTGAGGGAAGGCAGGTGCATGAAGCATTGAGTGCCATACTTGCTTTTAGAATTTCGCAGATTCAGCCCATGAGTTTTTCTATATCGATGAATGATTATGGCTTTGAGCTGTTAAGCGATACCCCAATACCTCTTGATGACAGTAATGTGTATGAATTGTTAAGCAACAAAAATCTGCTGACAGATATACAGCAAAGCGTCAACAACACGGAGATGGCCAAAAGAAAATTCAGGGATATTGCGGTGATTGGAGGACTCATTTTTCAGGGCATGCCTGGCGAAAAAACCAAAGCCAGACATTTACAATCCTCTGCCTCTCTCCTGTTCAAGGTTTTTGAAGAATACGACCCGGGAAATCTTTTGTTAAAGCAAGCTTACAATGAAGTGCTTACGCAACAAATGGATGAAGTCCGTCTCAGACTGGCTTTACAACGAATTGCCAGAAGCAAAATCGTATTAACCTATCCGTCCAAATTAACTCCACTCTCCTTCCCCATTGTAGTAGATGGATTGAACAGAAATAACCTGAGTTCAGAAAGACTGGAAGATCGGGTGAAAAAAATGCAACAACAATTATCTTAGCAATTATGAACGGAGATCAATTGTTACTATGCAGAGATCAACATCTCTGGCTTTCCGCCAACAAAACGGTTTACTGGGAAGAAGAAAAAACGATTGTTCTTTCAGACACCCATTTCGGAAAAACAGGTCACTTCAGAAAAAACGGGATAGCTGTCCCTCAGAATATCTACAAAGAAGATTTGCAGCGATTTTTTAGTATCGCTCAATTTTATAAAGCACAAAGAGTAATCGTGGTGGGTGATTTTTTTCATAGTCATGCCAATGAAGAACTGGATTGGTTCCTGAAATGGAAAAGAGATTTTAGTCAACTACAAATTACATTGGTAAAGGGGAATCACGATGTATTACACCCATCCTGGTATGAAACTGCAGCCATAGAAAATGTTCCACAAACTTTGTTTTTAGGACCCTTTCAGTTTCAACACGATTACGTAGAGAAAACGAAAGAAGATAAAGACAAGAAGGAATATCAACCCGAGAAAAGCCATTCGCCTTATATTTTCTCAGGCCATATGCATCCCGGAATTACTATCAAAGGCCTAAGTAAACAAAGCTTACGGTTTCCTTGTTTTTACTTTGGCAAAAACCACTGCATATTACCTGCTTTCAGCAAATTCAGTGGATTGGCAACTATTAAACCCAAAAAAGCAGATCATGTATTTGCTATTGTTAACGACCAGTTGATTCAGACCCAATGATACAGATTGCATTTGACCCCATATATGCACACCCATTGCCGGAAAACCATCGTTTTCCCATGCTCAAGTATCAATTGATTCCAGAACAACTCATGCATGAAGGAACTTATACAGCAGCCCATTTTTTTAGTCCTCTAGCTTGTTCAGCTGAAACAGTATTACGTACGCATGAAGCCGAATACTTGGATAAACTGCTGCATCAAACCCTCTCCGCATCAGAACAAAGAAAAATTGGCTTCCCGCAATCTCCTGAATTAACCCAACGGGAATTAATCATAACACAAGGCACCATTGACTGTGCCCTGTCTGCTCAAAAAAATGGAGTGGCTTTAAACGTAGCCGGAGGTACCCACCATGCATTTGCAGAAAGAGGAGAAGGATTTTGCCTGCTCAACGATATGGTTGTAGCTTCCAACTATTTACTGGATAAAAATTTAGCTGCTAAAATTCTGATTATTGATCTGGATGTACATCAGGGAAACGGGACCGCCAAACTCATGGAAAATGAGCCAAGGGTTTTCACCTTTAGTATGCATGGTGCACATAATTACCCTTTTCACAAAGAAAAATCTGATCTGGATATAGGATTATTAGACGGAACCGATGGACCTACTTATCTGAAACTGTTAACAGAAACCTTACTCAAATTAATAGATGAATTTCAACCCGACTTTGCTTTCTATTTATCGGGGGTAGATGTTTTGGATACCGATAAATTCGGGAAATTAAAACTCAGCATTGCCGACTGCAAGCAAAGAGATAAAATTATTTTTGAAACATTGAAGAAGAATCAAATCCCGGTTGCCGTTGCGTTGGGAGGAGGCTATTCTCCTGATATCAGAACCATTGTAGAAGCACACTGCAATACGTTCAGATTAGCAGCAGACATTTTCAGCTAACCCTTTCTATAAGCACATAAGTAAAGACCGCATACACCATTAACCAATACTATAAACGGCCTGGTGCTTCACGGGAAAGTTACAACTACGCGCAATAAAACAATAGGCATTGGCTTTTTCATGCAAGGCATTGGCCTGATCCATCATCTGCATATTGGCCAGAGAGATCCTTGGTTTGAGAATGACTTCCGTAAACTGACCGGCTCCGGATGATTCTACAGTCATGATCCCCTCCGCATCATCCTGATAAGAAGTCACAATAATTCCGGCATCCGCACAAAAATGCAAGTACCAGAGCATATGACAGGAAAATAAGGAAGCTACCAGCATTAGTTTAGTTTCTTTTTCAGGCTACTCACTTGTTCCTGCAGATTATTTACCATACCAGCCAGTTGATTCACATCCCAAACAGGAGCGGAATTCGCTTTCTGTAATATGTACACAGCCTTCCATATTTCCAGGACATCTTCTGCACTAACATGATAGGGCTCGTATTGTGGATTGTCACTGATTAAAGTGATTTTATTTTTCAGGCGGTTGTTCTTCACTACCCGCTTGTAGGCTACCCCTTCATTCTTAGAAAGAACTACATAGGTATTGCTGTTTTTCAAATCATCCAGGTCTTCTACTTTTTCACCTACGATAACACTGCCACTGGGCGTTGGTAACATAGAGTCTCCCATGATTTCAAAAGCCCGGTATTGACCTGGCGCCAGCATGGGTAAAGTAAATGTATTCAGTTCGTCTACAAATTCCGGATCTGCATAACCTGTCATATAACCCGCAGCAGCTTTTACCGGAACGAATCTGATTTCAGCAGACTCACTGATCATTTTCAACT